>JANRJX010000218.1:0-44257 GCA_033763755.1 Chloroflexota bacterium | reverse complement strand
ATCGGCAAGCCCGCCGACTTTCGCAAAGGGATCGACTTCCGCGCTCGTCAGGAGGATATTCATGAAAGCGGCCCGTCCTTTCGGTGAAGACCGCTGATTATAGGCGATGGGCGAAAGCGCGGCAAACGGTTGGGGGAGGATACACCCTGCCCCAATGTATGATCGTTTATTGCCCCTGCGCGTCCAGCGCCGCCGCGACCGCCAGCAGGTCGGCGCGGCAGCCGGTCATAAACAGCAGGGCGCGCAGCGTCAGGAACGATTGTGTGTCGAGGGGTGGGAACTGAGGCATAAGCACCCCTTTCGTGGATGCGGATGCCTCAGAGTGTAACGTGTGAAGCGGACAAAAGTCAGGAACGCATTTTATGGTTGATGCGTTCTACAGCCGCATGGACATCTTCGGGGTATCGCCGCAAAGCATCTGTTGCAAGGACTCGTAGTGTAGCCAACGGCATTCTAATCTCAGGTAACGTTTTGATGCGATGCCACTCATGAAAGAGTGGCTCGGGACTCCATGGGGGAATGTCGTGAAAGTGTGTGTGATCTCGCGAGAAATCATGCAGAATCTTTTGTGCATGGGCTTTTGCATTCTCGATCGCATCGAAAAACGTTTGAGGCACATGCGTCAGTTGCCCATAAACAGGGAACAAGAAGGGTGTGCGCATCGTTGCACCATTGAACCACTGACTATCGACACTTGTTTGAAGCGTTTCTTCGATCACCAAAAAAACCGAGTAGTTACGATCCTCCGGATTGTTTTCAAGCGTAATATGCAAGTTGCTTTCAGGACCATTCCATTCCATCTGATATTTGACACTTACAGTTGCTTCCCTGACATTTCGTCGTTGCCAATTATCTTGTGCACTAGGAAAATGATCTTTCTTTTCCCCAAAAACCGCAGCGAAATTTCCGTTTGGAATCATGTCAGGTCGCATAGCTGATCTCTCTAAATTGACAGGTGAAAACTCAATTGCATCAAACTCCCATGTTGGAACCGGAACGAGCAGATCGTATGTTAAAGCATTCAGTTCAACCGTGCCGTTCAAGCTGATATGTTCGCGTGGCGTATAGGGCTCGTCGTTACGCAATGGCCGTGGAAAAAGCTTGACCTGTCCTAATACAGCCGGTGAAGCAGTATCCAATATCTTGTTTCCATTACCATCGTCTGTGTACCAACTTTCTGGATGATACTCTTCACTAGCGGTAGTACATAGATAAATCTGATAAGGCAGCAGGATCTTCCTGCGAGTGCGGGGTTGTGTATTCATGTAACGGCGATGCTTTAATCTACGTTTCGCAAGTTGAGCTTGTGCAGTGATGGGCTGGTCTTGAAAAGGAATAGCCTCCGCAGTGACTTTGACTGGCTCACTAGCTTCTTCCAAAACCTTGGAGGCAAGTGGTATCTTAGCCGAAATCGTTTCAGACTCTGCCGGAGAAGTCGTAAGGTGTTTCACCAGCGCGCTAAGTTGAGTCAATTGCACCCAACCGCTTAACACCAATAACTGAGCGAAGTATTTCTCAGCCTCAGCATTCGCTCGATCTGCAACTTCCTGCGGGTTGGCGATAAAGTAGTACACATTCACATTGTTATCACCGCCGACATTTCCCTGAAACTCAGGCATTTCAGGAAAACCGACCTGACGAAACTCGACCAATCCGGGGCTCCAGTTCCAATTCATGGTTGGTAAAGGATTAGCGTCAATCATGCCATATCTATTCACGCGAGCGTTGGTTAGTTTAGATGTGTGTTCGCACAAATCTAAAGCACCAACTGGATATGTCTTGCTCAAAAGCATTTTATTATTATAGATGACGACCCTGCTAGCATGGAAAGGTTGAGAAAAGTGTTCGGCGGTGTAAACCGTGCGTGCGAGATTTTGCCGCAGCTCATTGGCGAGAGAGTCTAGGCCGCTTTCTAAGGATTGATCGATACCTCTTCCCAACACGGTTCGCAGTTTTTCTACATATTCAGCATTTGAACGATATTCCGGAAGTGAGGTCTTTAACATCCAAAGAAATGCAGGTATGGCAACTGATAATGCCTCTACGAGGAGTCGGTGATCAAATCTTGCTTGATTAGGAGGGAAGAACGTCCTTTCATCCATTGTGAATGGTTCGCGCCGTAAAGATGTAAAGTTTTTGATGGATGCCCAAACCTGACTGTACACAGATTCATGAAACGTTCTTTTCCAAGTATCGGGATCAACCAGTGTTCTTATATTTGGTCCTGCAAACTCATTGCGTGCGGTTTCAATGTTGGATATTAGTGTAGGAATGGCATCGTCGTTAAAATGCTCCGATTCCATTATCCCTGTACTTGTACGTACATTCTCTAATGCATCCGCCACTTTATTCATTTTGTCTTTAACAAATAACAGCTTGTTGATATGATCTTGGGTTTCGCTTAGCTCGCGTAGCCACGTTTCAAGTCGATCAAAGCGTTCGTTGATAAGTTTCAGAACTTGATCATCTTTTTGAGGTAGTAACTTGAACATGTCTGCTATCGCAATAGCAACACCGGCGATAACGAAGACTGTTGAAAGCTTTGATGTCAAAACACGAACACCTTTTAGGAGACTGATAACAGCGCTCGTTCCGCCACCTAACATGGGTTCCAGAGTACTTCGCACATCATTCAATGTATCGGCGCTAAGTTCTTCAGTGATGCCCTTAAGAACCTTCTTCGCATCTTTGCTTAACTCCTTGTAATTTGTGGGTACTAGTGAAGAATAGATGGGCACACTCCCATCCGGCATATTGTGAAACTTTCCTTCGCTATCAACGTAGAAGCCATCACCAAGCTTTACCAGAAAAGAGGGTTTTTTGCTCATGGTTTGTCATTCTCCCAAAGTTTGATGCTACTTAATGCCCCGCACTCACCGTCATATTGCCTTCACTGCCTGCGCCGGAATGCGGCGCGAGGATGACATACGCGCCGCTCACGGTGTGAACGTCACCGAACTGCTGTAACCATCGAACAGTAGCGATCCGACAACGGTGCTGCATCGCATCCGAAAAGATCGTACACCATACCATTCCCGAAGCACCGGGAAATCTGCCCGGCAGACCGGGCAGACGCGCTCTCCAGAAACAGAATCGCGCTACACTGACTTCAGGATGCAGGAAACGAGTGAGCAGCGATAGGACAAAACGATCATAATAGGGTGTACGTTTCTGCGCTTTCGCCTGCTTGCCCATACGGAGGACTGTCATGAGTGTTGAGACCAATCTGGCAGAACGGATCGGCAGCTTTCCCTTCGTCACACTGGGGCGCAAAAGTCAGAACTGGAAAGGCGTTGAAGCCTTCATTTACAAACTGGCTGTCCCAGACGAATTCCCGATTCAGAAAGAAGTGGTTTACTGGCCGCGCATCACACTGGTGATGCATCTCGAAGGCGAGCCGAATCAACTGGATGTGGGTGAGGGGAAACGCTGGCAGCGCCATGTTTCGCAGCCAGGCGGCATCCACTTTAGCGCCATGAATGCACCAAAGCGGATGCACTGGACGAAGCCCTGCACCAATCTTTCGCTGAGCCTTGATTATGCGCTTATCAGCACAATTGCCCATGAAGTGACATCGGGCGATCCAACGCGACTGGTGAATGCGCTTGGGCATCATCGCTACTTCCGCGATGCCCTACTGGCGCAAATGGGTTATATGGTTGCGAAACTGCTTACCGACGAAAGCGAAGGCGCACGGCTGTACGGCGAGAGTCTCGCGGTCAGCATCGCCCATCATTTACTCTATCATTACACAGACAAACCAATGGTGCCGCTCGTCCCAAGAGAGATGACGAACAGTAATTTACAGCGTGCACTCGATTATATCCATGCGCATTATGATCAAGACTTCTCGCTGGGCGACTTGGCAGAAGCGACTGGGTTCAGCATTGCCCACTTCAGTCGTTTGTTCCGTCAAGCAACCGGGCAACCGCCATATCAATACCTTATTCAACTGCGTTGTGAAAAAGCGTGTGCCTTACTACAAAGCGGACGTTATACGGTGACGCAAGTCGCGCAGATGGTCGGCTTCTTTGACCATAGTCATTTCTTGCGCCACTTCAACCGCATTTTCGGCGTGACGCCACACCAATGGCTGATGCAGCATGACACTCCTCGCCCCTCTACAACCCGAACGCCGCCTTCAGCGCGTCCTTCATGATGTGTGCGGGCGTCGTTGTCTCGCGGATAAAGGACGTGTTTGACACTCCGCACCCCGCCCTCAATACATCGCGTCGAGGGCGGCTTCCAGTTCGTCGCGGATGCTCAGGTAGCTCTGGTAGCGGCTGTGGCTGATCGTGCCTTTTTGCAGCGCGGCGCGCACGGCGCAGCCGGGTTCGTTGCGGTGTTCGCAATCGGCGAAGCGGCACTGCGGCACCAGTGGCGCAAGCTCCGGGAAGTAGCCGTCGAGTTCTTCCGGCTCAATGTCCCACAGTGTCAGCGTGCGGATGCCTGGCGTGTCCGCCAGATAGCCGCCGCTCGCCAGCTTGATGAGCGCGCTGTCACGGGTGGTGTGCAGCCCCTCCTGCCGCACCTCGCTGACATTCTTGACGACACGCGCCAGCCCCGGCTCAATCGAGTTGAGCAGGCTGCTCTTGCCGACGCCGGACGGTCCCGTAAAGACTGAGATGTGATCCTTCAGCAGGTCGCGCAGTTCCGTCACGCCTTCGCCGCGCAGCGCGCTGGTGTGCAGCACGGTGTAGCCGAGCGTGCGGTACAGGTCGAAGCGCGCCACCGTCGGCGCTGCGCCTTCCAGATCGACCTTGTTGACGATGATCACCAGCCGCTCAATGTCCGATTTTTCACCCATCACCAGGAAACGATCCAGCATCCTCAGGCTCGGCGTCGGGCTGGCAGCCGCGAAGACGAACACCGCCTGATCCGCGTTGGCGATGATGACCTGCTCGCGTTCCGCCGCGCCCGCGCCGCGATTGCCTTCCGTGCGCACGGCGCGCGACAGGGCGCTGGTGCGTGGCTCTACCGCTTCGACCGCGCCCGTGTCGTCATCGATCACTTCGATGCGCACCCGGTCGCCAATCGCCGCGACATCGGAAGACTGTGCCGCTTCCAGCAGACGCCCGCGTAACCGACAGGTATACGTCGAACCATCTTCTGCCTCTACCCAGAAAAACCCGCTCTGTTCCTTCACAACCAGCCCGGCAAGCTCACGCGCCAATCTCACACCTCTTGCATAAAAACCTTAATGCAATTGTACTCAACATTGCGGCATCATGGGAATGCCCCGCTCAATAAACGAAACGTGTAAATTTTGTACGAGAATAGCATAAACTCGCCAATTATTCACAATAAATTCTCAATTTTTAATTATTGTTTGGCGCGATTTAACGTACACTCATGGTATAAGGCTGAGATCAGGATAGTGGAGAAACGAAAGTCATGTTCGCAACGGGTTTCACTGAGCTGCGCCACGAGCGCGCCGTCACTGCAAAAAAACCACACATCTTTATTGTTGAAGATGATGCGATGAACCGACTGCTTCTCCGGCGCATGTTTGAAGCGGACTACGAAATCACAACCGCCGAAAACGGACACGAAACACTGCAACTGCTTCAGGATCATCACACGTTTGACCTGATTTTGCTGGATGTGATGATGCCTGATATGACCGGGTTGGAAGTGTTGCAGATCATTCGCAACCACCACAAGCATATGGACCTGCCTGTGATCATGGTCTCGGCGCTGCACGACAGCGACGACATTGTGCGCGGCTTCCAACTGGGTGCGAACGACTACCTGGCAAAGCCGCTGAATATCGAAGTCGCGCGGGCGCGCGTGGCAATGCAGCTGACACTCAAGCAGCTTGCCGACGAAAAGAAGAAAACCATTCAGGAACTCGAAACATTGCAGGCGATGAAAGAGACGTTCTTCCGCACCGTCTCGCACGACCTGAAGGGACCGATTTCCAATATCCGCATGGCGCAGTTCATCCTCAGCGATATGCTGGCGCACGACCCGGATGTCAAGCTGATCCTCGATAACATCGATATGTCGCTCAGCGGGATGCAGGAGATGATTCAGATGTTCCTGGACGCGGCGCTGCTGCAAACCGGCACGCTCGACCTGCTGCCCTCGCGCGTGCGCATCCATGATGTCATGCAGCAGGTCGTCAAGCAGTACGGGCTGGCGGCGCGCGGCAAGCAGATGCAGCTGCACACGTTCCCCTCTGACCATAACGTGATGGCGGATCTGCGGTTGGTGACCCAGGTCATGGGCAATCTTGTCGGTAACGCCATCAAATTCAGCCCGCCCAACAGCGTCATCATGGTGTGGGCAGAGGGCGATCAGAACTGGGTGCGCATCAACGTGGCGGATCAGGGTCCGGGCATTCCGTTTGAAGAGCGCGGCAACCTGTTCAAGATGTTCAGCAAGCTGAGCGTGCGCCCGACCGGGTCGGAGAGCAGCACCGGGCTGGGCTTGTGGATCGTCAAGACGCTGGTCGAGATGCAGGGTGGTAAAGTCGGTGTGGATTGCCCGGCGGATGGCGGGTCGATCTTCTGGTTTGAGCTGCCCGGCTGCATCTAATTCTTTAGTCACTATTGACAACAAACTCGACGCCTCGATTTGTGGCTTTTGTTCATGATCTACAAACGCCACTGCGCTAGACTCCTGCCCCTTAGTGCCGATCATCGTGATTGTGAGGGGTTGGATGGATTTTTTTGTCGGTAATTACAACTGGGTGACGCTGGCTGCGGCTGTGATCGGGCTAGGGTTCGCTGCCTACACTGCTAACTGGATTATGCAGCAGGACGCGGGCGACGCGAAGATGGCGAAGATCGCAGGTGCGATCCAGCGCGGCGCGCAGGCGTTCCTGAGCCGCGAGTATCGGTACGTCGCCATCCTGGTGGCGATTGTCGCTGTGATTTTGTTGATTCTGAGCGCTGTGCCGGACAGCGGCATGAGCGCGTATACCGCGCTGGCGTATGTCTGCGGGGCGCTGGCGTCGGCGCTGGCGGGCTACTTCGGCATGACGATTGCCACACGCTCGAACGTGCGCACGACGACGGCGGCGGCGAAAAGCCTGAACAGCGGGCTGCGCGTTGCTTTTGCCAGCGGCACGGTCATGGGCTTGACGGTCGTTGGGCTGGCGCTGGTGGGCATTTCGCTGCTGTTCGTCCTGTTCACCAATCTCATCCCTGACCCTGTAGGGGCGGCGAACGCGCTGGTCGGTTTCGGCTTCGGCGGCACGACCATCGCCATCTTCGCGCGCGTCGGTGGCGGCATCTTTACCAAAGCGGCGGACGTGGGCGCAGACCTGGTCGGGAAGACGGAAGCGGGCATCCCCGAAGATGACCCGCGCAACCCGGCAGTCATCGCCGATAACGTCGGTGATAATGTCGGCGATGTGGCGGGTATGGGGTCAGACTTATTTGAGAGTTATGCGGCGTCGATCATCTCGGCGGTGTCAATTGCGGCGCTGGCGGGCAGCGGCGCGGCGCTGGGCGCGGAAGGCGCTCCGGCAGATTTGCGCCTGCTGCTCGGCGTGAACTTCGGGCAGTTGCAGCCTGCGATGGCGTTCCCGCTGCTGGTCGCGGCGGCCGGATTGCTGATCAGCATCGGCTGCACGTTCCTCGTCCAGACGAAAGAAGATGCTACGCAGCAAGACCTGCTCAACAGTCTACGGCGCGGGGTGTGGGGCGCGAGCGGGCTGGTCGTGCTGGCGATCATCGCGCTTGGTCTGCTGCTTGACCTTGGTTGGGGCGTGATCGTCGCCACCATCAGCGGACTGGTCGCGGGGGTGCTGATCGGCTTTATGACCGAGTACTACACATCGGACACCTACGCACCAACGCGCAAAATCGCGGAAAGTTCGGCAGGTGGTCCGGCGCTGGTCATCATTCAGGGCTTGTCCGTCGGCATGATGAGTACCGTCGCGCCCGTGCTGATCGTCGTGCTGGCGACGCTGGTGGCGATGGGCGCAGGCGGCTTGTACGGCATCGCGATGGCAGCCGTCGGCATGTTGTCCACGCTCGGCATCACGCTGGCGACGGACGCCTATGGTCCGGTTGCTGATAACGCGGGCGGGATCGCGGAGATGGCAGGGATGCCGGAAGGCGTGCGCGACCGCACCGACGCGCTCGACAGCCTGGGCAACACGACGGCGGCGACCGGCAAGGGCTTCGCGATTGGCAGCGCGGCGATGACGGCGCTGGCGCTGGTGTCGGCGTTTGTGGCGGCGACAGGCATGAACCCGAATGTCAACATCCTCAGCCCGCAGCTGCCGACCGGGCTGCTGATCGGCGCGATGCTGCCGTTCGTCTTCAGCTCGCTGACGATGGTGGCGGTCGGGCGCGCGGCACAGGCAATCGTGGTCGAAGTGCGCCGCCAGTTCAAGGAAATCCCCGGTCTGATGGAAGGCAAGGCAGACCCGGACTATGAGCGCTGCGTCGGCATCAGCACCGAAGGCGCGATCAAGGAGATGCTGCTGCCGGGGCTAATCGCGGTGGGTGTGCCAGTGCTGATCGCGCTGCTGACGATTGTCGGGCGCGGGACGTGGCTGGCGACGTTCATCGGTGTGGAGACGCTGGTGGGCGTGCTGCTCGGTTCGCTGTTGAGCGGCTTCATGCTGGCGGTGATGATGTCGAACGCGGGCGGCGCGTGGGACAATGCCAAGAAGTACATCGAGCGCGGGCATCTGGGCGGCAAGCGCAGCGACGCGCACAAGGCTGCGGTGGTGGGCGATACGATCGGCGACCCGTTCAAGGACACGTCGGGACCGTCGCTGAACATTCTGCTCAAGCTGGTGGCGATTGTCGCGCTGGTGATCGCACCGCTGTTGTAGGAGTCATCCACGCATCATACACCGCCAGCAGGCGCGCGCGTTTTGCCCGCCCGTCGTCCGTGTCTGGGAAGACGAGCGGGAACGTGCCGAGGATGTGGTCGAACTCGTCGCGCGTCAGCCCGTAGAGATGGGCGACGAGCGCATCGATCTCGTCGCGGAGTTGCTGGCGGTCAGGAACCCTCACCCTAAATCCCTCTCCCTCAGGGCGAGGGACTTTTAAAGACTCCTGTGGACTTTGGCTTCCTGATTGGAGTTTGGCGCTTGTGGAGTCCTCTGGACTCCCCTCTCCCAGCGGTACTCCGCGTTCGGGAGAGGGGCTGGGGGTGAGGGCGTCCCCCATTACCTCCCGCCACAGGTCGTCGAATTCCGGGCGGGTGCAGACGAGGCGGGCGGCGCGCGGGACGATGGCGTCGAAGAACGGGTTGCCGGCGGTGAGGCGGGGGAGGGGCAATGACTCCATGTAAAACATGTTGAGCGTGGTACTGACCTTATAGCGCAGCAGGTAATCCAGCACGAAGGAATTCAACAGCGCACACACGTATAGCTTGGTTGCTTCATGTGGATTGCCTGTTACCAACACCACCGTCGCATTGACCTCACAGGCAGCATTGCGCGGCACAATTGCCGAAATCAATGTGCGCGCATCTGTCGCCCGTGCGATACGCCGATGGACAACGCGATACGTCTTGATCTGCGCCTGCAATTCTGCCGACAATGTTTGCGCCTCTGCATCGGCAATCCAGAATTCCGGCTCACCATAAAACGCATCAAATTGATGAATCATTCTGCCCTGGTACAACGGCAATAACGGACGTAGGGACGAGGCATGCCTCGTCCGTTGTTGCGCATCCTGTTGTGTGGCTTGATCCTCTGGTTGCCGTTGCGCGGACGACGCATGCGTCGTCCCTACAATTGACCCCGTGTCGGATGGTATGCCCGTGTTCGCGTCGTGCTGCGCCTTGTATGCGGCGTCGCGGAACAGGTGGCGGTCGTTGGTCATGTTAAACTCCTGATTGAATTTAACATTCCATGTGTCGTCAACCTTTTGCCCCACCAGCGGGTGATCAGCGTAAATCTTCTCGGCAATGGCATAATCGCGCGCCGTCTGGAACTCCATCACGCTCAGGCTTTCGGGGCTGAAGCGCTGGATCGAGTCGCGTTTGACGTAGATCAGGTTGTCTTTATTCGCGATGAAGGCGGGCAAATCGTCGGGCTTGACTGCCACGCGCGGGTTAAAGCGGAACGTCGCCCAGAAGCCATCGCCCTGCCCGCCCTTGTGCGTGCCGAGCAGACAGAACTTGAACGAATGATGCACGCCGTTAAAGAAGAAGCGTTCATTGCTGAAGCTGAACAGATATTGAATCGCGCCCTCGTCCAGCAGCATCTGGCGCAGGTCTTTCGTGCCAAGATCGGTGTAAATCCCGCTCGGTATCACATACCCCAGCCGCCCGCTGTCGGTTAGCAAGCCCCACATGCGCTCAAGGAAGAGTTTATGCGTGGCAGTATGTGCCGTTCCCTGCCGCTTGTAATCGCCTGACCGTCGATAGTATGCAGCGCTTTCGGTGATCGCCTTTTGCAGCGCGATCCATTCTGTGCGTCGTTCGGGATGTTCCTGATCAAGTTCCTGTACCCGCGTATCAACCTGCGCGCGGTTCAACTGGCTTTCGATGCGCGCGTCGAACTGCGCATAATATTCGCGCACTTCCGGCATGACGATTTCCCAGGGCGGGTTGCCGATGATGACGGTGAACCCAGGGGTGAGGGCATTCCCCCCGTAAAACACCTCCGGGAACTCCAGCCCCCAGTGGAACGGCTTCACGCGCTCCAGATCGCTGAAGCCCGTGATGTGCGCGTCCAGCTTGGCGCGCACGGCGTCGGTCGCCGCCTTCAATTCAACAATGATGCGGTCGTGTTCCGTGCCGTGCGGCGTGGCGACCAGCCGGGCGCGCAGCTCGGCGATCTGTGCCAGCGCGTCGGCATGTTCCGCCATGCGCGGGTCGTCCGCCCGCAGCCCGACCAGGCCGTTGCCGACCTTGATGTTCTGGTTCAGCAGCAGCGGCAGCCGTCGGTCGCCCGTGCTGCGCTCCATCGCCCGCATGATCAGGTTGACGACCGCGACTTCCGCCGCCTGCGGGTCGAGATCCACGCCGTAGATGTGCGTCTCCAGAATCACGCGCGGGTAGTTTTGCAGCCGCTTCAGTTCGTTTTCCAGCTTTTGCGCCGCCACGCGGTCATCGAGCGAGATGGCGTCACCGAGCGCGATACGGGCGATCAGCGCCTTGTACTCCGCTTCGATGCGCGGGATTTCCAGCTCGTAGAATTCCTTCAGTACATAGTACGCTTCGATCAAAAACGAACCGCTGCCGCAGGCGCTGTCCAGCACGCGCACGCTCGCCACATCCTGCGTCGTGCGCCTCCGTTCGCCGGCGACGGGCGTGCCGTGCGGCGTGCCATCCTCCGTGCCATACAGCGCGCGACCGAGACTCTGGCGCACGAGGTAGCGCACGATCACCTGCGGCGTGTAGTAACTGCCCTGCTTCTTGCGCGTCTCCAGGTTGTCGCGCGTGCGCACATCATCGCCGTCCAGCGCCAGCGCCTTGCCGAGGTACTGCTCATAGGTGTTGCCGAGGATGTCGGCGGGCATGGCACGGTAGCGGACTTCGTAGAGCTTTTCGATCAGTGGCAGCAGCGTGTCGTCGTTGAAGACGGCTTTGTCCACCAATCCCTGCGCGAACAGCGCCGAGTTGTGGTCTTCGTCAAAACGGCGGAACAGGTTATCGAGGAAGTAGCGCATCGTCGGCGAGTACGGGTTGCTCTTGCGCATCTCGTACATGGCGCGCATCGTGCCGGGGTTGATGACGAGCCAGTCTTCCGCGAAGCGCATCACGACCAGCCGATCCAGGAACTGCTGGACGACCGAGCGCAGCGCCGCCAGATCGACTCTGCCATCCCCGCCCGTCAGCCAGGGGTTTTTGTCGCGCTGTGCCATCAGGTCGAGCGCCAGCTTTTCGCGCCAGGTATTGATGAACGCCAGATATTCGCGGTCAATATCCGGGGCGACGCGCTGGTTGCTCAGCGCTTCCAGGCTGCCTTTCAGCACGTTGGGGTAGGCAAGCTGCCACAGGATGTCGAACTCATCGCGGTACTGCGCGGGTTCCTCGAACGACAGCACCAGCCAGTCGCGGCGAGCGTTGAACAGGCGCAGCACCTCGAAATTGGTCAGGATCGCCCATTCGCCATTGTTCTTGAAGGCGTAGTTAATCGCCTGCTGTTCTTCTTCGGTGCGGTCCGTCGTAATGCCGGGCAGCGACATTTGCGCGGGCGTGATGACCCGGCGCGTCAGGTCGCGCGTGTTGCTTTGCAGCGGCTTGATGACACCGAAGCGCTTCGCCTCGACGAAGATCGTGCCGCCGCTTTCCGGCGTCAGCGTCATGTCCGGGCGTCCGGCAATCGTCACCAGCTCATACTGATAGCGCGCCGGGTCTTCGATGGGCCAGCCCAGCACATCGCGCAGCAAAATGTCGATGAACTGGCGCACGACGCTGCTTTCGCTCATGGCGCGCTTTTCGGCGTAGTTGCTCGGCTCGCTCAGCGTGTAGTATTTGCTTAACAGCGCGTCCAGGTTGCGGCGGGCATCAGCTTGCGACAGCATGGGCAGGGACTCGACTTACGATAGGGCAGGGCGATGCGCCTAATTTAGCACGTTTGTGTGGGGGGCGGCAAGGTATGCCCACAGATACGCTTGCCCTACGCCCTGCGCCGTCCTGTTTAAAACCGCCCTGCGCTCTGCTACAATCGGCTGCGGTGCGAATATCGTGCCTTTAACGAGACATCATGCAGGACATTATTGTCCTTCGTCTGGAGATGTGTATGCGCTTGCGCATGGTTGCGGTTGTACTGTTTGTTTTGCTCACAGCGGCTTGCCAGACCGCGCCGCCCACGATGATCGTGCTGGTCGTCACGCCGACGCCAGAGCCGGAGACCACCCCTTCCACCGCACCCGCCTCGGATACCCCGGATAGCACCAGCAGCGGAGCCTCCATCACCACATCACCCGCGCTGCCATCGCCCACACCTACCGTCGCCGCGACTGCCACGCTCGCCCCCACACCCACCGTCAATGTCTTCCCGACACCGACCATTGGCGAAATTCAGGTGGCGGAGCAGTTGTTCCAGAACGGGCGCATGTTCTGGGTGCAGCCCACAGGGCAGTTGTGGGTGCTGGCGATCACGGGCGAGGGGCGCGGCAGCTGGACGATCTATCCTGACACGTTCGAGGATGGCGTTGACCCGGAAGTCGATCCCAACCTCGTCCCGCCCGATGGCTTGCTGCAGCCTACGCGCGGCTTCGGCAAGCTCTGGCGCATGAACCAGCGCGTGCGCGAACAGCTCGGCTGGGCGACGACGCCGGAGTTCGGCTACTTCAGCGGCTACGAATATCACCCCGGCGGCACGGTCAACGCGCAGGGTGTCTACGAGCCGGGACCGGGGTATCATATCCTTTACAGTCTGTATCGCGAACAATTCCGCTTCAACGAAAGCGACAGCACCTGGCAGTTGGGCGGGGGATAATTCACCTCACCCCCTGCCCCTCTCCAAAAGAGAGGGGAGTAGGGACAGGGGATGCCCTGTCCGCAGATAGGGTAGGCGTGTACACCAAGGATCGAACATGAGCGATTTGCGCGTCTGGACGCTGGGTCTCGATCAACCGTATGCCCTGCAAATCGCTGCGGATGCGCGCCTGAGCGAGACCGACGCCGCCGAAGACCAGGTATGGGAAGTTGTGCCGGGCGCGGGCGAAAGCGCGGCGCTGGCGTTGCAGACCCGCTATGGCGGGCGCGCCGGGCTTGCGTCGCTCGTGCCGATGTGGGTCATCGACCGCCAGGTGATTTATCAGGCGGCACAGTATGCACAGCCCCTCGTCATTCGCGGCTTTGCCCCTGCTTTCGTGCAATTGCAAACACGCATCACGCCGACGCTGGCACTGATCGCCGAATTCTGGGCGATGGACTCGCGCGCGGTCGGCGGGCGCTTCCTCCTGCGCAACCTCGCTAAGGAGCCCATCAGTCTGCGGTTGGATATGTTGGCGTTCGTCGGCATGGAAGGCGCGGAGCAGATGCCGAAGATCATCCCCATGCCCGGCGAGCGGCACGCGCTGGCGCTCGGCGCGATTGGC
Source organism: Chloroflexota bacterium (assembly GCA_033763755.1). Taxonomy (GTDB): domain Bacteria; phylum Chloroflexota; class Anaerolineae; order Aggregatilineales; family Phototrophicaceae; genus Flexifilum. The sequence continues at coordinate 30,284 of JANRJX010000218.1, read as the reverse complement.
GATCTCTACCCGATCCTGCAACTCGATAACGGCTTTCATACGCTCGACGCGGGCAGCAGCAAACTGAGCGCGACGCTGTCGCTGGCGGCGGGCGCGCGGGCGGCGCTGCGTTTCGTCTGCGCCGGGCTGCCCGACCCGCGTGAGTCGATCACGCTCGGTCAGCACTGGCTGACGCAGGACTGGGGCAAGCACTTCAAGCGGCTGTCCGTCGCTGCCAACGCCGCGCCGCGCATCGAGACGGGCGATGCTGCGCTCGACGCGACGATAGCCTTTGGCTACACGCAGCTTGTGCAGGCGTTCATTCGCCATGAGCGCGCCGCGCACTCGATCCTGCTACCGCAGCGTCAGCCTAGCACGACCGCCAACGAAAGGCGCTGGGCGGTGCAGGATATGGCGCTGGTCTACCCGCTGGCGCTGGCGGCTGCGTCAGTGGATGCGGGACTGGCGCAGGGCGTTGTACGCAACTTCATCGCGGCGCAGCACGAAGATGGCTCGATTGACGGCGCGCCGCGCGTGGGCGACCGCTCGACGTACCTGTGTCTGCCGATGCTGGCGCGGCTGGCGTGGAGCATCTTCCAGTACACGGAGGACAGTACGTTCTTGCGCGAGGTGTTTCCGCCGCTGCTCAGGTTCTTCCGCCGCTGGCTGCAACCCGATCTGGATGTGGACGGTGACGGCGCACCGGAGTGGCAGTCTACGCTGCAAATGGGCAGCAGCGGACACAACCTGAAGATCGCGACGGAAAACGTGCGACTGATCGAAAGCCCATCGCTCGTTGCGATGCTGCTTTCAGAGGCGACCAGTTTGCACGCCATCGCTTACTATCTGCATGAGAGTACGCACGAGCAGCCGCTCAAGGACGAAATCGAACGGCTGAAGACTGTGCTGGAAACGTTTTGGCAGCCGAGCAATCAGCGCCACGCTTACCTGCCGCGCGACCGCGATACGCATCGTCGCAGTCATGCGGTCACACTGCTCAATGATGGTATTGGCGACGAGGAACAATTCATCGCTGCCACGCTGACGCCGCCCAACCGCGTCGTCGTCGAGATCGTCGGCGGCTTGCAGCATACGCCCAGGCTCACGCTGCATCTGCACGGTACAGATGAACAGGGCAGCGCCATTCACGAAACCGCCGATGAAAGCGCCTTCCACTGGCAGACCGGGCGCGGGCGCTACACGTCACAGGCAGTCTTTGCCAGCTTGGATCGGCTGCGGGCGGAGGGGTTGGTGCGTGTGTACCGGCTCAACGTTAGGACGCCCATTATTGAACTGGAAGATTTGGACGACTGGCTGCCGTTGTGGTCGGTCGGCATCACGCCCCAGCGCGCTGATGAGATGGTCAATCATCGCAATCCCCTGCATGATGTCACATCCTTTTACAGTGACCTTGCGCCATTCTGGGCGACAACGATTGGCGAAGGGCTAATCGAGTACAATCGCCCTACTGTAGCAGTCGATGTACTGCGTGCGCAGTTGTACGCCCAGACCAACGCGCTGCGTGAGAAACGCGCCTTCATGGAATGGTATCTGAATGTAGACGGACATCCTTTTGAGGGTGTTCGTGGTCACAATGCCGGGCTGCCGCCGCTGCACCTGCTGCTGCGTTCGCTCGGTGTGCGCGTCATCTCGCCGACCAAAGTCTGGACGGGCGGGCATTTTGCGTGGGACAAACCTGTAAAAATCGCGCATAATGGAGTTATCGTCGAACGCAGACAAGACGGGACGCGCGTACAGTTCCCCAGCGGCAAGGTCGTTGAACTGTCTTCCGATGCGCCCTGGCAGGAGATCATCGATGCAACTTCGAGCGCGCCTTGAGACACGTCCCGATACCGGGGCGCTGCGCAACGTCAATACCACCATTCAGCAGTACCTCTTTGAGCGCACTGCTGACGGCGTGCTGGTCATCACGCCCGATGGGCTGATCGAGAACATCAACCCGGCAGCTGTTGCCATGCTCGGTATCACGCCCGACCAGGCGCGCTCAAACAAGCCCGCGTGGCTGTTTCGTCATAACCCGGCGATGCTTAACCTCTTCAAGCGCACGGGCGAGCAGGTGATGGATGTGCGGCTGCCGCGCCGCCGTATCGCGCTCGGCATCGCCAACACGCTGCCCAACGGCGGCAAGCTGATCATCCTGCAAGACGTGACCGAACAGCGTAAGCTCGACGCCCGGCGCGAAGAATTGATCACGCGCATGGCGCACGATTTGCGCAACCCGTTGATGGCGATGGGCGGCTTTGCCGAACTGGTCGAGTCGATGGGCGACATCACATCGCAGCAAAAGCACTTCATCACACGCATCCGCCAGACGGCGAACAAGCTCTACGATGTGTCGGCGGAACTGGTCGATCTGGTGTGGATTGAGGCGGGCTTGCCAATGCAGCATCGCCCGGTGCGAATGCAGGAGCCGATTGCTCGTGCGATTAACGATCTGGCGCATGTAGCGGAAGAACGGAATATCGCCATTGCCTTCTCGGTGCAGGACCCGCTGCCGATGGTGATGGGCGATCCGGATCGGCTGTATCTGGTGATCTTCCAACTGCTGGAGAACGCCATCCTGTATTCCGAGCATGAGAGCAGCGTGGCGATTCACGGCTGGGGCGATGGCTATGATTTCTATTGCAGCGTGGCGGACAAGGGCATCGGCATTTCTGATAACGAGATCCACCTGATCTTCGACCGTCTGTATCGCTCGCAGGATATGCGTGTGCAGGCAATTACGGGCGGCGGCTTGGGGCTGACGCTGGCGAAGAAGATCATTCTGCGGCACGGCGGCGACATCTGGGTAGCGTCGAACCTGGGCGAAGGCAGCACGTTCACGTTTATCCTGCCCGCCGTGAGCGCGTAGGCGGCGGCGATGCGACGAATCAAAATTGTGCTGCCCGCGACCATCACCGATCTGGGACCGGGCGTGGGTGGGCTGGGGCTGGCGCTTGGCTTGCACACGATTGTCGAATTCAGCGAACGCAACGACGACCAACTGCATGTCGAAACGACGGGCGAAGACGCTGGGCGCTATGCCGTCGGGCTGCGCCATCCGGTCGTGATCGGTTTGATCCGCATCTTCCAGCGGCTGGAGAAGACGGTGCTGGGTCTGAACGTGCGCATCGATAACCGCGTGCCGCACGCCGCCGGGCTGGGCGTCGAGACAGCGTACATGATCGCGGGCATCATCGGCGCGAATAACCTGATGGGCAACCCGTACAACCGCGAGGCGGTGCTGGGCATCGCCGCGCACGAGACGCGCCGCCCGGATCAGGTGACGGCGGCGATGCTGGGCGGCATGACGAGCGCGGTGCTGGATGATGACGCGCTGGTCTATCGCAACCTGGCGGTGGCGGCACTCCAAGTGGTGGTGGTCGCGCCGGACGCGGACGAGTATGCGGAGGCGGCGCGCGGGATGATTCCGGAGCGCGTGCTGTTGAGCGATGCGCTCCACACGCTGGCGCGGCTGCCGCTGTGGGTGGATGCACTGCGCGAAGGCAACCTGGGGCTGCTGGCAAAAGTGGCGGATGATCGGTTGTTCGCGCCGCATTTGCGCCCGCTCGTGCCGGGCAGCGAAGCAGCGGCGGAGGCAGCGCGCAAGGCGGGTGCGCAGGCGGTGGTGATGACGCGCAGCGGGGCGCTGGTGGCGTTCGCCGACAAGAATCAGCCGCGCATTGCGGACGTGATGCGGGCAGCGCTGCGCGAGGCAGGCACGGCGGCACGCGCGTGGACACTGCCCATCGACCGCCAGGGCATCGTCATCAGCGTCGCGCAGACGGGGTGAGTGAGGGACAGAGTATGTAATGTGTCGAATGACAATCTGACCACAGAGGTGAGTTCGTAAGGAATCTGTCCATGAACTACCAAACATATCCACCCCATCCAGATCTACAATCACTTGTGAAATGCTATTGGACGTTAGAGGTTCCGGCAACGGTAGCGCCGCAAAGACAACGCATCATTCCTGACGGCTGTTTAGAAATGGCATTCATTCTTGGAGATGATATTAAACGGTATACCTCCAACGATGAGTTTGTGATTCAACCACGCGCAATGGTGTTGGGACAAATCACCAAACCGTTTTTTATCGAGCCGATAGGTTATGTCGACTCTTTTGCTGTCCGTTTTTATCCTTATGGTCTTGCCAATTTCCTATCGACACCCCTCAAAGCATTAGCCGACCAGGAAACCCCGTTGACCGCGTTGTTTGGCGAAGCTGCTGCTGAAACGTTAGCCCAAAGAATTATGAATTCAAAAGATACGGACGAAAGAATAGCAGTGATAGAAGATTTCCTCTTCAACAAACTAAGCGACCAGCTGTCGATTGATCACATCGTAAAGGCGACGATTGGTGCGATGTTTTCAACGGGTGGCACAATGACTATTGGGGAGTTGCTGGAACACGATACATCGAAACGACGTCAGCTTGAGCGGAAATTCTCATCGCAGGTTGGCATTAGTCCGAAGCAGCTGTCTAAAGTTATCAGACTCCAGAGTGTGCTGAGTATGATGCTCACTCAACAATCCGAGCATCTATCGCGGATTGCATACGACAGCGATTATTACGATCAGGAGCATTTCATAAAGGACTTTAAAGAGTTCACGGGTATGACACCTGGAGAATTCTTTAAATTTGAGAATGAAGAAATAATGCTCTCCTTGCAATTGTACAAGTGAAGTTACGTGTCGCATTTTTACAATACGCGGTTGCGCTTATGCGGTAGGGTAGTGTTTGAGTTGTAATTTCAAACACAAGGACAAGGCGAGTCATGACACAAGCCGTTCAAAGCATCACCATTGGCATTGCGGTTAAGGATATCAACCTAGCTGCGAATTGGTATAAGGCATTGCTGGGCGATGTTGAGACAATGGAACCAGCACCCGGTACGATTGAACTACAACTGAGCGAAAATACCTGGTTGCAACTTGACGACACCGGTGATCTCAAGGTTGGTGGATCGATTATCCGCCTTGAGACACAAGATATAGATGCTATTCACACGAAAGTGAAGGCTTTGAAGTCCGATGTTGGTGACATTGTGACGGTCGAAGGGGTGGTACGCTACTTTGACTTTGAAGACCCTGCCGGTAACCGATTGTCGTATTATCAGGTAATGTCGTAACTCACAAGACGGGGTAAAAAACAGCCCAGAAACAGGCACAGCGGCACGCGCGTGGACGCTCCCCACCGACCGTTTGGGCATCGTCGTCAGCATCGCGCAGACGGGATGATTACTTTTACCCCACCTCGCGTTCGTGCGCCAGCTCGCGGCTGCGCAGGAAAATCTCCACCACCACCAGCGCCATCGCCAGAAACAGCGCAATCGGCAGCGTCAGCACGCGCGGGATTTGCAGCCACGCGCACATGACGACGAACAGCCCCACCCACACACCCTGTCGCACAATCACGCCGCTGGACGGCAGCGGGCGATGCACAGGCGTAAAGCGCACGTTCAGATAGCGCACGAACGGGATGACCGTGCAGGCGACTGCCACCATCAGCAGCAAAAAGAAGATAAAGCGCGGTCCCACCAGCGGGCGCTCGGTCGTCACCAACTGGTATAAGCCCAGCCAGCTGAGTACCGCCAACACCAGGCTGGCGAGCAGCATCCCACTGTGATCGCGCGGGGTGCGCGGTGTGGATTCAGGCAGCGTCGTCATTCGATCATCGTCAGTCTTTTGCTTGACAAGCCTTCTGTGCGCTATTGTCTCATATATTGCCGGGCGAATGCCAGTGGGGAGGCGTAACACTATCCGCATCCACCAGCGCTGCTTGTAGAACTATTGCCTTCTGCGCGCATAAACGATACAACTGCACTCTGCCAACGCCTCACCAGACAGGCAAGCGTGATGACCGATCAACGCCATGTGTTCATTTCCTATGCGCGCTCAGACAAAGCAATGGTCGAACGCCTGACGGCAGACTTGGATGCTGCTGGTGTTGCTGTCTGGCTGGATCAGCACGGGCTGAAAGCGGGAACGCGCAACTGGGAAGAGGCATTACGCACCGCCATCCGCGCATCCTACGCCATCGTGCTGGTGGCGTCGCCAGACTCGCGCCGTTCCAATTATGTCCAGGATGAGCTTTCTATTGCCCAGATGTATAACCGCCCGGTCTTTCCCGCTTGGGTGGAAGGCGAAGAATGGATCGACTCGATTCCAATGGGTATGGGCAAGATGCAGTACGTCAATCTGCGCGGCGAGCGCTACGCCGACGGCTTGACAGAACTGGTCACTGCGCTCAACGGCATCGCGGGCGCAGCGCCAGAGCTGGCACCGACACCCACCACCGATTTTGAACCCCGCAATCCGTACAAGGGGCTGCACGCCTTTCGTGAAGCCGACCAGAGCGACTTTTTCGGGCGCGAAAATGTTATCAACGGCTTGCTGGACAAACTCAATACGCTGCTTGCGCCTGCAAAAGCGGGCGCTGCTGTCCCTGCGCGGATCCTGTCCCTCGTCGGACCCAGCGGGTCGGGCAAGTCGAGCATCGTGCTGGCGGGCTTGCTACCAAAGCTGCGCGCGGATGCGCTCAAAGGCAGCCGCGAGTGGGTCTATTTGCCGCCGATGGTTCCCGGCGCACACCCCCTGCGCAGCCTCGCCATCACGCTTGCGAATGCCCTGCCTGAACGCAGTCACCGCGCGATTGATGAAGACCTGAACGACCCGAACGGTATGGGCTTGTTTCTGCTGGCGGCACAGATCGCCCGCGAAGGCGGCAGGCGTGTGCTGCTGGTCATCGATCAGTTTGAAGAATTGTTCACGCAAACCATCAACGAGGATGATCGCCGCCAGTTCATCCATCTGCTGGTCAACGCCGTCAGCGAACCGGGCGGTGCGCTCATCGCCGTGCTAACGCTGCGCGCCGACTTTTACGACCGTCCAATGGCGGCGTACTCTGCGCTGGCAACGCTGTTACAGGATCATCAGCCTGTCCTGCCACTGACGCTGGAAGACTTGCGGACTGCCATCATTGGTCCTTCCGCGCTGCCGGATGTACAGTTGACATTCGACGAGGGCTTGATCGGCGATTTGTTGTTTGAAGCGCGCGATCAGGCAGGCGGGCTGCCGCTGCTGCAATTTACGCTCGATCAACTCTTTGAAAGACGACAGGGCAACCGCCTTACGCGCGAGGCATACACCGCGTTAGGCGGGCTACGCGGCGCGTTGGGACGGCACGCCGAAGCGACGTATGCGGCGCTGCCCACCGATGACCACCGCACGCTGGCACGCGCGCTGTTCCTGCGGTTGGTCGAACCCGGCGCTGCCGAACAGGAAACCACCCGCCGCCGCGCACCGCTGCGTGAGTTGCAGGCGGCAGACCCGGCGCGCAGCGAGACGTTGGCAGCGGCGGCGAAAGCCTTCATCGACGCGCGCCTGCTCACCAGCGACAAGGATACGCTGGAAGTCAGCCATGAGGCGCTCATTCGCGAGTGGGCGCGTCTGGGCGACTGGCTGCGCGGCGCGCGTGAGGATGTGCGCTTGCAGCGGGAGGTGAGCAACGATACTGCCGAATGGCTGCGCCGAGGCAAGCCGATAGACCGCCTGTATCGCGGCGTGGTGCAGCGCGACGCGCTCGATTGGGCGGCGCGCAACGTGCCGAGCGCTGATGAAGTGGCATTTTTGCAGGCGGGCAGTGACCAGGAACAGGCGCAGCTTGCGGACGAAGAACAGCGCAAGGCGTCGCTCGTGGCAGCGGCGGAACGCGCCGCACGCGAGACGAAACGCGCCGTTAATGCCCGTCGGGTCGCCATCATCGCGGGCATTGCCACTGTCCTACTGGGTGTGCTGGCAACAGTGCTGATAGGGATGCAGCGTGCGGAAGCGAACCTGTTTGTCTCCACTGCCGTCTCTGCCCAGTCAGGAGCGGCAACAGCTATCGCTGTGGCAGCCACACAACAGGCAATCGCCGCCAACAATCAGGAACAGGCGGACGCATCGCTGGCAATCGCTGAGTCGCGGCGGATGGCGTCGGTCGCCTCACAATTGTTGCCGGATCAGAATTACTACAGTAATGCCATCAACGCGGCGTTGATCAGCATTCGTGCGCTCAACAGTGGCTATTCGGCAGAAGCGGACGCCACGCTGACACGGGCGATGGGCGGCTTGAACGCCTACAGGCGTCTGCGCGGGCATACCAACTGGGTAACGGATGTCAGCTACAGCCCGGATGGACGTTTGATCGCGTCATCCAGTATTGATGGGACGATCATCCTGTGGGATGCGGACACGGGCGAGCGTGTCCGTACCCTGACAGGGCATACAGGCGGCGTGAACGCGATTGCCTTCAGTCCCGATGGGCTGCGACTGGCGTCGGTGGGGGATGACCGCACGGTGCGCGTGTGGGAAGTTGCGGATGGCACACTGCTCTATGTCCTTGAGGGACATGTTGACCGCGTGGTCTCTGTCGCTTTTGCGCCGGACGGCAATCAGGTGGTCAGCGGCGGGCAGGACGCGCGTGCCGTCCTTTGGAACCTGGACACAGAGACGGAACAGTGGCGTTTTGCCGGTCCCCATCAAACCGCGATCACTGGCGTCGCCATTAGCCCCGACGGACTCTGGCTGATGACGGTCAATCGCAACCGCCTGGCACGCTGGTCACTGACAGATGGAAGTCTGCAAAACTTCCTCGACTCCGAATATAACGTCTCAATTTATTCCTGGCTGATCAATGCCCAATTTGGTAAGGACGCTAATACACTGATTTTGACAGGCTATAATGGCGTATATCTACTGGATGCGATGTCGTTGGAAGTGAATACACGTATCGGCTATGGCTATTTGTTAGATGCGGCATTTGATGTTGCCCGCTACCAGGTGGCGCTTGCTGAGGGGCAGAATATTGGTGTCGCGTCGATCAACACCGCATTCTACTATCCAAGCGTGTTCTCTGGTCACAGCGACCTTGTGCGCGCTGTTGATTTCAGTCCGGATGGTGCGTGGTTGGTCAGTGGCAGTGAAGATAATGCGCTGATCATCTGGGCGCTACATGATCAACTGGATGCGACAGGTTGGCGCGAGCAGGACTGGCTGCGCAGTTTTAACTACACTGGTATTCCTGAGCGTTCTGCATTGTATACCCCGGTTGATGGCGTATATGTCTACCCATTTCTAGATCATGGTATAACAATAGGAAATATGTTTACGCAGGATAATCGTGCGCTTGATACGATTCCACTGATCGCTACAAGGCGTATGGCGCTCAGTGCCGACGGTATACTGCTTGCTGGGGTTATGGCGTTTGATGAGCCATCAAGAGTGACCGACCGTTTTTCGCCGCATGTGTACTTTGCGCGGGTGTGGGATGTCAGCGACGGCAGTGTGCTGCAAACGCTCAACTATACAGGCGACGAGAGTTTGGTTACTGACCCGCAAGCGCCGAGCGAAACGGCAGGCATCAACAATGTCGCCTTCAGCCCGGACGGGACGCTTTTGGTGACTGCCCATGTCGATGGCACGGTCGGCGTATGGGACTGGCGGAGCGGGGAGCTATTGCGTCTGCTCGACGGTCATACGGATGATGTCAAATCAGCGGTCTTCAGTCCGGATGGGACGCGCATCCTGACCGCCAGCATTGATGGCACAGCGATTGTCTGGGATGCACTGACGGGCGCACAGATCGGGGTTTTGCGCGGGCATCTTTACGGGCTGAATGGCGCTGCCTACAGCCCGAACGGACGCTGGATCGCGACGGCGAGTCAGGACACAACGGCGATCCTGTGGGCGAGCGAGACGTTGGAAATGACATGGGTGCTGGAAGGGCATACCGACTGGTTGAACGGCGTCGTGTTCAGCCCGGACAGCACCCGCCTGATGACGTGGAGCTTTGATCACACCGTTCGCATCTGGGATATGGCGACAGGTGGCATGGTGCGCATTTATGCTGGACATGCCAGTACGGTCGAAAGTGCTGCCTTCAGCCCCGATGGTCAAGAGGTTATGAGTCTGGAACTGAATGGTGCGCTGCGCTTTTGGAATGTAAACATTGACGATACGATTGCCCGTGCCTGCGAACAACTGACGCTGATCGGCGACCTGACGGCGCAGGAACGCCAGCGGTATGATATTCGTGAGGCGACGCCGACCTGTGCGGAGTTTGCAGCGGAGAACTAGACGCACACCTATGCTCACCATTCACCTGAACACCGATTGGACCTGCGAATACTTCGAGATCGAACCCGACCTGTACGAGTTTCAGGAGTACGGCGAGCGCATCGCACGGCTGGCCGACTGGCAGTTCGCGCCGCGCTATCCCGAAGGCTGGGCGGCATGGCTGGAGAAGCGCTTTAACCTGACGCCGCTGGACGAGTGCGTGCACTACGAACTGCGCATCGAGGCAGTGCCAACGGGCGCGCAGCTGTCGGTCAATGGGCGGCAGTTTGGTGCGGTAGCTGCGCCTGCTACTTATGACATCACCGACTACGTGACGCTGGATGATAACCGGCTGGCGTTCCGTGTCGAAAGCGGCGCAGACGGCGCGTTCGGCGCAGTGCGGCTGGCAGCGATACCATGCGAATAGAGCGAATTGAAGTGCCTACTCAAGAGGTTAGAGAAGAAGAGGCTAGAGGGTTAAAAAAATTCTCTACCCTCTTCCTCTCCAACCTCTTGAATAACCTGAGTTTCGGATAGCTAGCAGTATAAAGCAAGCGCTTGCTGCTGTTGGGTTGACGAGTTAATGGCTGGTTTCTTGGGCTGCCACATGTAGGCAACCAGACCTGCTACCACAGTGACTACAAAGTTGCTGGGGCTGCGATAGCGCGAATGCTCGATTTGGGACTGATTCTTCATGTTGGCGACTACGTGCCGACCGTCGGGGCAGAGGCATACACTGCCGAGGTAGTAGGCTTTCTGGAGGGTATGTTCGAGTGAGGGGGAGGTGGGCAAGTGCGTGCCGAGGTGCGTGTTGGTGGATGAGGTAAGCAGGGGATGGTGTGAAGATGATCGCACAACGTATGCTATTCGTAGGCAATTCGACCATTAACAACGGGTAAGCAGCATTATGATGAGATACACATATCTTCTAACTCAGGGAATTCTTCTCATGCCAACACGCCCCATTGCCCACTTTGTTATGCTGTTTGCGTCAGCGCTCATCCTGTTCACGACAGGAACGACAAGCGCAGATGATGAACGGATTACAACATGGACTATTCAGGAACGCTGCTTGAATACGCCAACTGTACCGGATGAAAACTGGACATTTGATGGTGAAATCATGATGAGTGGATGGGGTGGCATCCATGCAATTAGCGCTGACTATAACACGCCCTACGTTGTCCATTGGGGACGTGGCGTATTATCACCCGATGGGCAATGGGTGCTATCGCAGGCAATTGACAGTGAAGTTGAGCAATTGACCGGGGGCGGTGCGATGGGGAGGTATCATTTCTACTATGATGACATCGTTGCCCGAAATATAGATACATTAGAGGTAGTCCGTTTTAAGTGGTATGCTTATATCAGCTACGATAGCCGACCTTACCTCGCTGGACCTGCTGAACTCCGCTGGCTTGATGAGACACATTTTGCTGCGTTTTACGGCACTTACGGACGTGAGATCAAGATAGGCGATGTCACCACTGGAACAGTTACCGATTGGACGAACATCAATTTCGCTGACTACGAACTTGCAATATCGCCTGATCAAACCCGAATTCATTACTATTCGCAACTGTATATTTTGCCGGACAATACTCTGCTGCGCGAGGATATTGTAGGCACGAACTATGATTTTGCGCGGACACTGTGGTCTGCAAATTCTTTGTTATTCGCGGATGTTCTCAGTGATAGAGAAACTGAAACGGAAACACTGGCACTGTTTGATCGTGACGGCAACCTGATTGCCAGACCCCTGGCCGTTGTAAACGGTCGTGTCGATTTATATGATTGGTCTCCGACAAGCGCATACTTGGTCTTCTCCGCAAATGGTGAGTTCGCAGGTAACTCTTTACGCGGCATGTACATGTTGGACGTAGAAGCTGGCATTATCTATGCGTTATGTAGCGGTAACGCGGCTGGTTGGGCGTGGTCACCAGACGGACGGCAATTTGCCACAATATTTGGAGGTGGACAACAACCGATCGTCATTACAGATATGACGAACTGGCAGTCAGTCATTGCCGCATTCCACACCGGGTACGTGCAAATGTGGCGTACAAAGACCTAAGATTTCCGCAACAGTTGACCAGCTCAACATGTCCTCGGCACTTACCCTCAATCCGCACCGAGACGACGCGCGTGCCGCCAACGCCTGAATATTGGGCGACCATCTGAATGATGATCGCCGCCCGCACAAAAACGGCTTACTCTCCCGGATACTTCAGTCCCCACTGCGCACGCAATGTGTCCATCGTCTCCATGATGTCGATGCTCTCGTCCAGCGGCATGATGCTGCTTTCGAGCTTGCCCGCGCGCAGACAGGCGTGGATTTCGTCCACCTGGTAGTTGTAACCGTTGCCGACGATGGGCATCTCGATTTCGCTGCGCTCTTTGCCGTAGACTTCCAGCGTCAGGCGGCGCGGCTGCCAGAAGTGGCGGTGAATCGTGATGCGCCCTAGCGTGCCGTTGATGACCGCCTGATGCGGCGTTTCGGTTTGCACTGCCGACGCCAGCATGGCGATTTGTCCGCCGTTGTAGCCAAGCAGATACGCGGATTGATCGTCCGTCCCGGTCGCGCCGAAGTGCGCGAGACCTGTGATGCGCGTCGGCTTGCCGAAGATCATGTGCGCCAGCGAGATGACGTAGACGCCGACATCCAGCACCGCGCCGCCGCCGAGATCGGGGTTAAAGAGCCGGTGCTGTGCGTCAAACTCGCGGAAGAAACCGAAGTCCGCGTTCAACAGCCGCGCCTCGCCGATTGCGCCCGCCGCCAGCAGTTCGCGCACCTTGACCATCGCCGGGAAGTAGCGCGTCCACATCGCTTCCATCAGGAACAGCCGCTTGCTGCGCGCCAGTGTGATCATCTCGACGGCTTCCACCGCGTTCATCGTGAACGGCTTTTCGCACAGCACCGCTTTGCCCGCGTTCAGGCACAGGATGGAGTTGTCCTTGTGGTACGGGTGCGGCGTGGAGATATAGACCACATCGACGTTCGGGTCCTGCGCCAGTTCCTCGTAGGTGGCGTAACGGCGCGGCACGTTGTAGGTGGTGGCGAACGCCTCGGCAGACGCTTCCGTGCGCGAGCCGACAGCGACGAGTTCCGCATCTTCAACAGCGCCCAATCCTTCGGCAAACTTGCCCGCGATCAAGCCCGTCCCGATAATGCCCCAGCGAATCTTGTTCATCATGAAGTCCTTTGACAAAATGCGTTCTTATACTTTAACGCAGAGGCGCGGAGACGCGGAGATCGCAGAGAAATCTACCTCTGCGTCCCTGCGTCAAGAATCCCGTTTTTTGTTCCCCGTCATCGTGCGCAACTGCCCGATGCTGACGCCTTCACGCCACAAGCCAATGCCGCCCATGAGCGCGTACAGCAGCAGATTGACGGCATGTACCAGCACGGCGAAGGCAGTCGCGGTTTCCAGCGGCGGCGCGTAGCCGAACGGTGTCAGCGCGCCGATGATCGACAGTTCGTAGGTGCCGATGTTGCCCGGCACGGCGGGAACCGCAATCGCCAGCGACGCCGCCGCAATGAATGCCATTGTCGCTTCCCAACTGGCAGCGTCCCAGAAAGCGTACATCAGCACATAGCCCGCCGCCACTGACAGGAACCAGCTAATGATGGTCCAGCCGACGGCGCTGGCAAAGGCGGCAGGGCGGGTGAGCGCGGCGAAACCATCGAGAACATCGCCCGCAATCTTATCGAGGTGCAGGCGGCGCAGCAACGGCAGTCGCACCGCGAACCAATCGACCAGACGCAGCGCCCGCGCCTTGTTGCCCGCCAGCAGCACCAGCACGATTAAGCCGATAAATGCCAGCGGCGCGGCGGCGATGGCGGCGGCACGCAGTTCCGGGATTTCGGCGCTGGCAGCAAGCGCGATCAAGCCCATGACCGCCAGCAGGTCGAGCAGCCGTTCAACGACGACGGTGCTGAGGGCGCGCGGGATGGTGATGGTCGGCTCGGCGCGGCTGGCGAGCCAGGCGCGGGCGACTTCGCCCAGGCGCAGCGGCAGCACGCCGTTGACGAGATACGAGACGTTGAGGATGTGGAAGGCACGCAGGGGCGACAGGGTGTTTTGCAGCAGCCCTCGCCAGCGCAGCGCCCGTGTGTATAAGCCGAGCGCCAGCAGCACCAGGCTGGGCAGCACATAGACGTAGCGGGCATTGGCGAGGGCTTCACCGAGCAGCACCATATCCAGTTGCGAGACGATGTAGAAGATCGCCAGCGCGCTGACGGCGATGCCGATCAGCCAGGCACGCCAGCGGCGCGGCGCGGGGGATTGTGTGGGCGGCTGGGCAGTCGTCATGGGGTAAGCCTGTCGCTAGGGAACGCGCAGGGGATTATAGCGCTGCTACTCCAGCCACACATGTAAGTCCCGGTCAGCGCGTGGGTAAACGCGGTATGACGTGTGCTGTGGCACTTCGTCGTCTTCCACGCCGATGCTGCCCAGCCGCAGTCGCAGGCGATCGTCACCCGGCAGCCGCGCCGCGCGCCATCTGTTGAACGTCTCGACCGCTGCGATGAAGGCATCGGATCCGCCGAACACGAACGAGCGGAAATCGCCTTCCAGCGAGATGAACGCCGCGCTGCCCCGCGCCAGCACCGCAAACCCGGTGCGGTTCATCCCATAAGGCAGTTGGGCGCCCTCGAAGCTGTAGAGGCAGAACGTGAACTCCGGCGACAGATTCAGCATCATATAGGGCAAGAAGTTGCGTTTCTTGAGGCTGTTGGAAAGCGGCGTCGAGAGATAGTCCGTCTCCGCCGCCTCGGACATCAGCGTGTGCAGCGCGGCACTGTCCAGCCGCGTCGTATCGCCGATCAGCACCAGCGACGAGCCGCCGATGCGCAGTGTCGTGCGCGGCCCCTGCGCGCTGCCGCGCAGCGGCACGAACGAACACGGCACGTTGTCTTTGCTGTAGAGGCTGTTGTTCTCGCCGAGCGTAAAGGCGGCGCTGTATTGCAGCGCGTCCAACCACATGGGCGCAACCATCACGCCGTCCGGCATCAACTGCCTGATCCAGGCGTCCGGCACGTCCCACACACTGGCGTTGACCAGGATGCGGTCATAGTTGGCGCGCGGTGCATAGCCTTGGACGGCATCGCCCTGCACGACCAGCACGCGCCCCATCAGCGTGCGTTGGAAGTTATCCATCGCTGTTTGCGCCACCGCTGGATCCAGTTCAATTGCCGTCACGCGCCCCTCATCGCCGACGATCTGCTGGATGAGCGCGGCGGTGTAGCCGCTGCCCGCGCCGACTTGCAGCACATTCTGCCCCGGACGCAGCCGCAGTTGCATCAGCATTCGCGCGGTCATGCCTGGCTGCGTTGACGCGATCTCGACCATGCCAACGGCATCGTGTTTGAGCGGCACGGACGCATCAGCATACGCCTGCGCCAGCGGCACGCCGGGCAGGAACTGATGGCGCTGTACGGCGATCAATGCTGCTTCCAGGGCGGAGTCCATCGGCACGCCTGAACGCTTCAGGCGTGCGACCAGCGTTTCAGGGTTGGGTTTTGCCATTTACTTCCTTAACAGATGCGAGCAAGGGGCTTAAGCCCCTTGCTCGATTGTCGGTTGAACCTAACTGCGATACCACGCACGGCGCTTGCGCAGCGACACACCGGCTTCGGCATCGCTGCGGCGGGTGGTACGCACGCGCCCACGCGCGTCGATATTGACCTGCCCCTGCCGCTGCAAGCGCGCAAATTCCTCCGGCGTAATCACCGGCGCGGGTTCACCGCCCAGCCGTTCCAGCCGTTCACGATAGCCCTCGTCTTCCGGCATGGATGGCGGCTGCGCAGGAGGAACCCTCACCCCCATCTCCTCTCCCTCAGGGCGAGGGGCGTCAGATGCAGATTGAAGGGGCGCGACATGCTGCGCGGGCGGCGCGGCAGGTTGTGCGGGTGCGGCGTCCTGTGGGGGCGCACTAGTTTGCGCCCCCATGGCATTGGATTGCACATCCGGCGGAGCAGGGTTTACGGGTGTTTCTACCGCGTCAACGGGCGGTGGGGTGTTCGTATTGGGTTGGTCGCTCATGATCGTTGTTCTTCCTCTTCCAGCGTCAATCCGGTGTCGTGCATCAGGTCATCCAGCGACAGACTCGCCTCGTCGTCCAGCCGCCCGCGCACTTTGTCCCCGCAAATCAGGCAGTCGGGGTCGCGGGCGATATTGACCCAGACCGAGCCAAACGGCAGCGTTTCCTGCCCGTCGATAATTTCCAGCGTTGTGTTGGCGATGATGACGGTGTTGGCGGGCATGGCGCGGTAGGCATCCGTGCCGCGCAGCAGCCAGTTCAACGCCAGACTGCTCTGCGCCGTCGCCACTCGCACGACATCCAGCCACAAGCCCGGCTCCGCTTCGAGCGTGCCATCTTCCCCGATCATACCATAATCGAGTTCCTGGTCATCGCGCGGATCGACCAAGCCTTCGCGCAGTTCAGCCGCCCAGCACGCATAGCATGGACCGCTGTACGGCTCGATCAGGCAGGAGTCGCCGCCTTCGCCGCGTTCATACACACCTGCATAGAGCGCGGTCAGGTGGCGCTGCAAGCACGCCTGATTGATGACGTACTTCGCACCTTCGCCATCCACGCCAACGATCAGCAGGTCGAGCTTGTCGAGCGCGTCCAGATGCGCCTCAACACGTCCGACGCGCGTCTGCACGTCGGCGTTAGGGTTGCGCTGGCGGATCAAATCGGCGACGACTTCCGCCTTCGGACGCCCGACATCGCGCAAATCCGCGACGTGGCGCACGACGTTGCTGGTGTCGAGACGATCATCATCGATCAGCACGAAGCCGCCGACGCCACTCATCGCCAGACCGAGCGCGACGAAACCGCCGCCCGACCCCAGCCCGACAATGCCGACGCGCTTGTGTGCCAGCAATTCGAGGTTCTGCGACCCCAGTTTCCGTTCGACACGATCCCAATTGGTATTCATGCAGGCGTCTCCGTTTTGGGCGCGTCATCGGTCATGGCGGGTTCTGCGTCGGGTGCAGAGGACGGCGTTTGTAGGGACGCCTCATCCCGCAGGGAGGCTTCGCTCTGGGGCGTCCGCGTCGGATTATCGGATGCGGTGGATTCGGACGAGGCAGCTACATCGGACGAGGCATGCCTCGTCCCTACGTCAACATGGGTGGTAGGAGATTGGGGTGCAGGTTTCATAATCCCCAGTTTCGCCTCTGCCGCGCGGATGTAATCGAGCAGGCGCAGATGCTTGCCCGGCTCATACGGCACATCGAGCGGCGTGCTGGTCTGCCAGATGCGCTCGAAGACCTTGTACGAATCGGCAAGGTCGCTCATCGGCGTGAACGGCGCGACGCGAATGCTTGGCGCGCTCTTCGGGTAATCGTACGGTGTAACGACGATCAGCAGCTTGTCCGAGCCGTTGCGCCCCGCCACCAGACAAATCTCCATTGGCAGCGTGCCATCAGCATCGTACAGCGTCAGCGTGCTAAAGACGTACAAACCATCTTCGTTGAGCGCCGTCAGTTCAGCATCGAGCAGCTTTTCATCCGCCAGATGCCAGGGATAAGCGACCAGTTCAGGCAGTTGATCGTTGGGGTAGACCGCTGGAATGACAGGTACAAACATGCGCGTCTGGTAGTCAATGTACCAGAAATCCACACGCAGGCTTTCGCCGCCGCCCTGTGGCACGAGGATAAAGTTGCCGATGGACTCGTAGCCCTCGATCGTCGCCGGATGCCCGATGGTGACAATCGGCGCAAGCAGGAACTCGGTGTTATTCTCCGGGTCGCTGATCCACTCGATGGCGGTCATGAGGTCGCCACCGCTGGGCTGGATCATGAATCCAGGCTGCTTGTGCCAGTCACCGAGATAACTCAGCGGCACATCCCATTTATCGTTCATCACGCCCAGAAAGCGGGCGATGCTGCCACCGTTCTGTGCCTTCTCGCGCCGCAGCCGCCAGTTCTCCTGCAACCACCAGATCAATTCGTCCTGACGATCATCGCCCTGCTGGAAGGTGTGGAAATGGCGGACGGCGCTGGCGTCCGGCGAGATTGTGTCCAGCACGTACAGAGTCGGCACGCCATTGGGCAGCGACGGGGGCACCACCAGACCGACCATCGCCTCGCCCGTTTCGTCTTCCATAAAAGCGTGCGCCGCCGCCATCATCTTGTCGATCACCCGCTGGGCAACGACGAGATTGGGTGCGCTGCCCCCTGTATGTATCAGCCGTTGTAATCGTCGTGCCAACATGCGCGCTACCTCCTGCGCTGTGGCGGCAGCGGCGTGTTCGGATCGACCCGTTCTTCAATGCCGGGCCAGTCCCCCGTCGCGCGCCAGGTGTAATAGGCGTAAATCCATTGCACAGCCCAGGCAGCGACCGTCACCGCCGTCGATTTGCTCGGATTCCAGCCGTAGTGTTCGCCATCCTTCGGATTAAACAGACAGAGCTGACCATCTTCATACTGGTGCTTCTGGCTGTAAATCTTCGGCTGCAACACATACGCTTCTGACGGACGGTTCGGGTAATCGGCGGGGTAGAGGATTTTGATCGTATGCAACGGTTGTGTCAGCGTTGCCAGATTGATCTCCACGTCGCCGATCCAGTGCAGCAGTTCGCCATTCTGCGGAACGATCAGCCGAAACGTGCCGCCAAACGTGGCGCGCATGGCTTCGACTTCCAATCGTAAGCGCGGCGAAACATTGCTGCGGGTTCCCCACCAGTACATATGCTTCTTATCCCTTCCAACCGCTTGCACATTGCACACTGTATTGTACAACGGCAACCCGTGCGTTGGTCAGTCGGGATTGCCCCCAGTTACTGGGTGCTGTGGGATATTACGCAGGCGCGCGGGGAAAGTTGCGATGCTGAAACACTATTTTGTCAATCCAGCAACTTGTGCATAATGAAGGCATACGATGCAAAGGACAAGGCGATGACGATTACACAAGTGCTTGAGGACGCGCGCAGTCTTAGTCATACGGAACAAATCGAACTAATCAAGAGTCTGGTTGATCTCGTGAGCAAATCAGAGACAGCATCTGCCCAACGCGACATTCTGGAATTTGAAGGCGTGGGTGCGGAGATATGGGAAGGCATGGACGCGCAGGATTACGTCAATCGGCTGCGTGACGAGTGGGATCAGCCACGATGAAGGTCAGCGCTGCATTGGCGAACGTTGCGATTCTGGCGGTTGAGACATCGCCATTCATCTATTTCATTGAGAAGCATCCACAATATCTCAATCAGACACGAGCTATTTTCAGCTATGTTAGCCAGGGCGCTGTTGCGGTCAACACATCAGTGATGACATTGACGGAAGTGCTAACGCTGCCGCTGGCAAAGAATTTACAGCATTACGTGACCGACTATCAGGCAATGCTGCTGAACACAAATGGCATCACAACGATCTCAGTCAATGTAGCGATTGCGCGCCGCGCCGCTGAATTGCGAGCGCGTTATGGTTTACGGACACCAGACGCACTTCACTTGGCAACGGCGATTGAGACTCGTTGTGATGCCTTTCTAACCAATGATCATGCGTTGACACGGGTTCGGGAAATTACGGTTCTGGTGCTTGGCAACTTGACGCTCTGAACCTAATTAACCGCAACAAGTCCCATCTAGGCAGGCTGCTTGCGCAGTGTCGCCAGCGCCTGGTTGACTGCGCCGGGCGGCACGCCTACTTTCGCGTCCAGTACCACGCCTTGCTCATCAATCACCCACAACGAGTGCGCGGTCATTGGCAGCTTGAACAAGCCGAACACGGATGCGCCATATGCGCCCCAGGCGGTCAGGATGGTGCGTTCGAGGTCTGCCAGCAGGTCATAAGGCAGGTTGCGGCTGCGCTTGAACTCCGCCAGTGCTTCGACAGTGTCCGGGCTGATCGTCAGCACGGTGGCGTTGGCGGCGCGCAGTTCGTCAAACTCATCGCGGAAGGCGCACGCCTGCGCGGTGCAGCCGGGCGTGCCAGCTTTGGTGAACGCGAACACGACGACGCGCTGCCCGCGATAGTCACTCAGGCGGACGGGTTTGCCATCCTGGTTCATTAGTTCAAAGTCGGGGGCGGTTTCGCCAATCTGAGGCATTACGATACTCCTACATCACTACGAATTCTCTGGCGTCCTTCGCGCTTTGGCGCTTAAGTCTATTTTTCAACGCCAAGACGCAATGGACGCCAGGTCAAGATAGGAGCATGATACGCTGTGCGGATGAGTAACGCATCAGACATGGCTGAGTGGACGGATGATCAGCGCGCCACGCCCAACTGTTGCAAGTGCTGGATTGAACGCATTACGTCGCTCACTTCGATGCACAGGCGTGGCTGTGCAGGGATTTGACGCAGCGCCCAGAAGATCGCGCGCCAGTTGATGTTGCCATCGCCAATCGCCCAGTGATAATCGGCACTGCCGTTGTTATCCTGCAAATGCACATGACCGAGCATCTCACCCGCCGTCGCAATCCACTCATCCGGCGACGCGCCGCCATCCTGCTGCATGATGAACGCATGACCCACGTCCACGCTCAGGCGCACATAGTCGGAATTGAACGAGCGCACCAACTGCATCAGCGGATACGGACTCTTGTCGAGGATGCACTCGATCACCAGCACGCACTGCTGCTGTGCGGCGACCGTCAGCACAGGGGCAAGGATTTCCTGCGCCACGTCAATCATCTGCTGGAGGCGCGGCGCGGGGTAATAGGCTGCAAACGCATTGCCGAAGCTGACCAACGGGCTGTGGATGACCATATGCGTGGCGCCCAACTGCGCGCCGAACGCCAGGCTTTGCAGGTAACGTTCGCGCACGACCGCCTGTACCTTCTTATCGCGCGTGAACAGTTCCAGCCCCTCGTATGCTGCGTGGACGCCGAGCCGCCCGCTGTAGCCGCGCTCAGTCAGGAGCGCCCGCGCCTCGCGCGCTTCCTGCTGCCAGTCGCCATCGAGATAATCGGGATAGCCGGGGTCCTGAATTTCCAGATCGCGCTGGTCTGCCACCAGCCAATCCATGTACTGCGGGAGATCGCGCAGGCGCATTGCCGCACCGACGATAGGAAGATCAGTCTGCATGAGAGAACCTTTGCTGGATGAGGCGGCAGCGCCGCGCCGGGAACAGGGGCAGACAGTAACGCAGGGAATTTATGTTTGGGTTAAATGAGCTTAAAGGGTAGACAATTCTGAACCGCAAAGACATGCAGCAGACAAAGATAGGATAAGTTTCTTTGCGTCCTGGCGGTTCAATTCAGATCAGGTGGACGGCAAGAATGCCGTCCGTACACACTCAGCTCTGTACGGACGCCATTTATGGCGTCCATTACATGCCTTATGGTGGTCTCTTGTCTAGCGGCGGGCGATGCAGCCGGGGAAGATGAAGTTGTAGACCTTGCTGCTATCGCTCGCCTGACCGGGCGAGACCAACTGGAATTCGCCGCTCGTCAGGCGGTACAACTGGATCAACCCGCGCGGTCCCTGCGCCTGTTCAATGACCGTGTTGACGGTCGGGTTAAGCGGCACGCGGTTGATTTCGCGCAGCGTCGAGGTGAACAACTGTGTGCCGTTGCCAAGCGCGTCAATCGCCCAGACTTCCAGCCAGCCGTTCGACAGGCAGTAGATCGCCGCCGACGCAAACTGCTGCTGGTTGACGCGCGCATCGCGGAACGGCGCGCCGCCGTTGACCGCTGCGCCGGTCGTGCAGTTGTATTCCATGTTGAAGGTGATGCTGTTGCCCTGGAAGTTCTGGCGCTCATACGACGTGAACGCTACCGTGATCAGGGTATTGGCAGGCACGCTGTAGGCGGCGCCGATGTTCACCGTGACGATGTTCGGACCGCCCGCCGGACCCGCCACAACATCATCGGCATAGCTGGCGACGATGCCGACGCCCGGCACGCTGACCGTGAAGCCTTCCGACGCATTGACGCCGTAGGTGATGTTATCAACGACGTTGACCGAAAGCTGGTCGCCGACGGCACGGGTGCAGGTATTTGCCTGAGCGCTGTACGGGAGGCTGAGACCGCCGAATTCGGTCGCGCCTGCCAGCGATGTGCTGAACAGCGCTACGACCAGGACGAGAAAACTGATGACGAGACTCTTGTGCTGACGCATGATCGTGTTACTCCTGAAGGTGAAAAATCGCTCCAGACCATTGTCACGCTGCCCGACGCGCGCGTTCGCCGTGTGCATGTCTGGTCTATGGCAATGGTTCGTTCAGTGTAGCGCGTTCGTATTTGACGGCTGCCCTACGCTCGCCCTACGCTGCAACTTGTGCACTGTCGGTAACGTACTACAGGCGTCACGTTATCTACAGAGCTACTGGAAAACGACCATGCCCACTTTTCTCACTTCCATCCCAGGTAAATTAGTCGTGTTCTCTTTGTTCGTGCTTATCTTGAGCTTCTCGAATACAGCAAGCGCCGCTGACTATGAGGAAACAGCTTGTCCGTTTGATACATCCTCTTTGGTCGTTCGCGTTCGTTGCGGTATTTTGACGGTGCCCGAAAATCGCCTGCAAGCTGATAGTCGTCAAATTGTCCTCATGGTCATGATTGCTGAAAGCCCAAACCCAGATAAATCTCCCGACCCTGTTGTATATCTCACAGGCGGACCTGGTGAAAGCGCCATTGCCGCGATGGTTCCGATTTTTAGTTCCGATGCGGGCTTGCTGCTTGTGCGTGACCGTGACTGGATTGTCGTTGATCAACGAGGAACGGGTTACTCAGTGCCTCGATTGGATTGCAATATTTTTGGGATTGCACGTCTCGCGTCCACAACCGCGTTGATGGAAGCCTCCTCTGTTTGCTACGAGCGTTATAACGCTGCCGGAATTGATCTCAATGGCTACACCACCGCAGAAAATGCGGCGGACATTGCGGCCCTGCGCGAAGCAATGGGCCACGACGAATGGAATCTGTTCGGTGTCTCGTATGGCACTACTCTGGCTTTGAGCATCATGGATTTATACCCGCTCGGCGTTCGCTCGGTGATTCTCGACTCGACATTGCCTCCACAGCGGAGCTTCTTTCTGTCGGATGTGGAAAACAAGCTGGCAGCTTTAGAGCGCTTATTCGAAGCATGTCGTCAGGATGCAGCTTGCAACAGCGCGTATCCCGATCTGGCAGAACGTTTTGACGCGGCTGTCCAAGCATTGAATGAACAACCGCTGGAATTGGAAGGGCTTCAGTTAAACGGAGATTTCCTGGTGTTTGCCTTGACCAATACCGCCCTCTTCCAGCGGGATGTTATTCAACAATTGCCAGCGATTCTGGATAGCGCGCTCAACGGGGATATTGACCCGCTTGCCGCACTTCTGGGCAATGTGGCGAGTGGGGCGGATAGCAGCGGCGGTTACGAAAGCGATCTGGTTGCAGCCAATGATGGGATGGGCTTGGCGATGAATTGCAGTCGGGATGCGCTTTTCCCAGATTTGCGTGAACAACTGATTGCAATCGGTGCGCGTAGTGCCGTTGCTGCATCCCTTTCCAATCTCTACCTGCGCTATCTGGATGCATGTGAGCCGTGGAATAGTGCTCTCGAGGGGGGTGCTGTTCCCGAACCTGTGCAATCCGATATTCCCACGCTGTTTTTCGTCGGCGAGTGGGATCCATCAACGCCTCTGGCACTGGCGCAGGAAACGGCGGAAACCCTGACACACAACACCATCGTTGTATTTCCAGGTCAGGGACATAGCATCCTTTTGGAGGCGCAAAGCGACTGCGCAGCAACTCTCTTCAACGATTTTTTGGCACAACTCGACCGTTCATTGAATACGGACTGTGTGGCAACAGCATATCCACCGCTTTCCTTTAGTGAATAACGGACGGGACAGGAAGCACCATAGCAGAGTTCCCGCTTGCCAAACGACACTGCGATAGTGTCCAATAGCGAGCATGAACGAACGCACACAGAATCGCCTCGCCTGGCTCGTCGCCTGCATCCTCGCCGCGCTCACACTGGTCGCCTATGGCTATGTCGCGCGCGCGGCGGCGGGTGGCGAACCGCTCATGCCGCTGGATGACACGTACATCCACTTCCAGTACGCGCGCCAGCTTGCGAGCGGGCAGCCGTTCGTCTACAACCCCGGCTATGCGCCCACCAGCGGCGCGACCAGCTTCCTCTATCCGTTCATTCTCGCGGCGGGTTATCTCATAGGCTTCCGCGATCTCAACCTCGGCGTGTGGGCGATGATCGTCGGTGCGCTGGCATTTGCGGGCGCGATCTACCTCGTCTACCGCATCGGGCGGCTCCGTGCACCGTTCGTACCTGCGCTCCTGATCGCGTCCGCGTTCGGCATTCACGGCGCGTTCGCCTGGCACGCCATGAGCGGCATGGAGACGCTGCTGGTCGTGTTCGCGCTGCTGCTCACGCTGTTCATGCTCGTGCGCGAGAGCCTGCCCGGACTGGCGATCAGCGCGGCGCTGCTGGCGCTGCTGCGTCCCGAAGGTGGTGTGTGGGCAATCATTGCGGTTGCCGCTGCACTTGGCACTCTGCACGGTGCACCAAAACGTGGAGTCAAACTTCTCATCGCGCCTGTGTTGGCACTCGCTGTTCAGCCGCTTGTCAACGGGCTGGTCACGGGGACGGCGGTTGCAACAGGCAATCAGGCGAAGTCGCTGCTGGCGGCGCTGGCATCCCCCGATGAGATTGCGCGGCGTATCGTCGAAAACTTCGCCCGCATGTGGCGCGAATGGTTCCTGCCGACTGACACGACAGTCTATGTCGGCATCGTCATCGCGGTGCTGGCGGTGGTGGGCATCGCGACTGTCTTTATCGAAGAAAAAAGCCTATTCAAAAGGGGAAGAGTGCAAGAGGAGCAGAGAAAAACCCTCTTCCTCTCTTCCCCTCTTCCCCTCTTGAATAAAATTCTTCTTTCTTTGTTTCCCTATCGCCTCGCGGTCGTCGTTGTCCTGCTCTGGCTGCTGGCGGGCGCGGCGGCGATCAGCACGCTCGATACGGCGTTCTGGCATTTCAAGCGCTACCAGATGCCGCTGATCGCGCTGCTGTTCCCGCTGGCGGCGTGGGGCGTGGGGGCGATAAAGACTCATCAATCATCCCGCATCACTCATTACTTAGTCTCCATCATCGCGTTCGTGTCGCTGCTGTCGATCGTTGCGCCCTGGCTCGGACACTACGCGCTCAATGTCGGTTATGTGTATGCGCAGCCATACCAGATGGCGCGCTGGCTGGCGGCGAACACGGAAGCAGATGCGGTGATCGCCGTACATGACGTGGGCATGATGCGCTACGTGGGCGGGCGGACAACGCTCGACATCGTAGGCTTGACGACACCGGGCGCTGCCGAGTTCTGGCGCCAGGGACCGGGCGCGGTTGGGCAGTTTCTGCTGCGCCAGCGCCCGGATTACATCGCGGCGTATGGCGAAGGGCATGGTGTGGGATTGGGCTATCTGCAATCCACCGGGCTGTACGCGGAAGCACTGGCGACGTTTAGCGTGGCACTTGATCCGGTTTATAACGTCGCGCTCGCCGCGCCGACGCAGGGCATCTATCGCCCAGACTGGATAACTGCCACGCCGCAAGCGGTGGCGCACCAACGCGCGCTGATGATCCACACTGACATCGCGGGCATGGATCCGGTTGATCAGATCGACGTGGGCGACGTGGCGAATGAACGCGCGCATGACTACCGCTGGCGGAATGACCGCCCGACAGCAGGCTTTCCGACCGAGTTCTATCAGTTCACTTCGCTCGATTGCGCTGAGAACTGCACACTGATGGATGGCGGGCGGCGTATCAACGGCGAAGAGTCGTTCACGCTCAGCACGCAGCCCAACCGCGCGCTCTTCCTGCTGACGCGGCTGCACGCCGGGCATCCGGGTGAATTCGATGTCTACGTCGATGATACGCTCATCGCCACGCGCGTCATCCCGCACCTGCCCGGCGCGTGGTACGAAGTGCTGACCTACATCCCGGCGGAGCGTATCACGGAGGCACGCACGCAGATTCGCATTGTGCCGCGGCTGCCCGCAGGCGATTACATGCCCTACATGCACTGGGCGCTGCAAAGCCGCTTTCCGGTGGCGTTCGCGGTTTGCGGCGTGGACGCGCAGGCGACGTACCAGGACGGCGTGTTCAGCTTTAACGATGGCGTGTTTGTCGTGCTGCCGGATCGCTTGATCATTAACTTTAACTGGATGAACGGCGAGCCGGGGCAGCCGCAGGCACGCGGAGACTATGTGTTGTTCGTGCATGTGCTGGCGGCGGATGGCAGTATTGTCGCGCAGACAGATATGCGCCCGGCGAACGGCACGCTGCCGCCGGGGAACTGGCTGCCGTCGATGCTCGTGGATGCAATTGTGGTAGACTTGCATAATATCTCGGCGGGGACGTATGATGTGGCGATTGGCTGGTATGACCCGCAGACGTTCGAGCGGCTGCTGCCGACGCTGACGGCGAGTGCGCGGGTAGGGACGCGCGTCAGCGACGACGGGCGGCTGTTCATCGGCACGATCACGATACCTGAGTCGTAAGTCGCGCGAGAAAAAACGAGCACTTGATTTGGTGTTTGATTTGCCTGCTCTCTGTTATGATCTTTTGATCTTGTAGTATTGAGAAACAGCGATGGAAGACACGCGCGCAGTATACGAAGCACTCCTGACAGCACAGACCAGCGGCGAAGCGGTTGCGCTGGCGACCGTCATCAAGGTGCAGGGCAGTGTCCCCCGGCACGAGGGCAGCAAGATGCTGGTACGCGCCGATGGCTCGTGCGTTGGCACCGTTGGCGGTGGCAAGATGGAAGCGCTGGTGATCGCCGAGGCGCAGTCAGCGCTGCATGACGGGCAGACGCGCACGCCGAGCTACGCGCTCAACGATTTGCAAGCGGGCGATCCTGGCATTTGCGGTGGCACAGTGCAGGTCTTCATCGAGCCGATCGTGACCGCGCCGCAGTTGGTCGTGATCGGCGGCGGGCATGTCGGCAAGTCGCTGGCGGAACTGGGCAAGTGGATGGGCTATCGTGTCATCCTGAGCGATGACCGCGCCGAATACTGCAACCCTGACTATGTGGCTGGGCTGGATGGCTATGTCGTCTGCAAGCCGGGCGATGTACCCTCACAGGTGAAGCTGTCGCCGCGCAGTTATGTCGCCGCCGTCACGCGCGGCTTGCCCGTCGATATGGAGTTGATCCCGGCGCTGCTCGCCAGCGACGCCGCCTACATCGGCTTGATCGGCAGCCGCCGCCGCTGGGCACTGACGGTGAAGGCGCTCAAAGAGCAGCGCGGCATGACCGACGCGCAGTTGGCGCGCGTGCGTGCGCCTATCGGGTTAGAATTGAATGCTGAAACGCCGCACGAGATCGCCATCAGCATTATGGCGGAAATCACCATGCTGCGGCACGGGGGCGATGGACGCCCTATGCGCACCGAAACGGAGTCCGAAAGTGTCGCCTTATGACCACCCACGCCCCGCAACTGCACCGACGATAACGCCTGCTCATGCGCCTGTCCATGCGCGCCCGGTGCTGAAGTGGGCGGGCGGCAAGCGCAAACTCCTGCCCGCGCTGGTCAAGCACCTGCCGGACTACCGCGCCTATCACGAGCCGTTTGTCGGCAGCGCGGCGCTGTTCTTTGAGCTGCAAAATGGCAACCGCTGGCTGCGCGCTCATCTATCGGATGTCAACCAGGCGCTGATGGATGTCTACGTCGGACTGCGCGATCATGTTGAGATGGTCATCAGCTACCTGCACGAGCATCGTTATGACGAGCGCCACTACTACGCCGTCCGCGCGCAGAGCACCGCTCATATGTCACTGCCGGAACGCGCCGCGCGCATGATCTATTTGAACAAGACGTGCTTTAACGGGCTGTATCGCGAAAACCGTGCCGGACAGTTCAACGTCCCGTTCGGGCGACACGTCAACCCGACGATTTGCGACGAAGCGAATCTGCGTGCCGCATCTGCTGCGCTGCAAGGCGTGCGCCTGGTGTCGCACCATTTCGAGAAGATACTGGAGAGTGCGCAGTCGGGCGATCTGGTGTACTTCGATCCGCCTTACTATCCGGTGTCGGCGACGGCACGCTTCACCAGTTATACCAGCGGCGGCTTCTCTGAACACGACCAGCGCCACCTGCGCGATATCTACCGTGAACTGGACGCGCGTGGCGTCTACGTCATCTTGTCGAATTCGGATACGACGTTCATTCGCGACCTGTATGCGGACTGGCAGATCGAGACGGTCTACGCGGCGCGGGCGATCAATTCGCGGGCGACGGCGCGGGGCAAAGTTGCGGAGGTGATTGTGCGCAATTTTGGGGTAGACTCGGTGTGAGTAATGTTCTTACGATGGAACGATTGTGGTCAAGATTCTCTTTGTCAGCGATACCGTTGTGCCGCAGATGGAAAATGCGGCGCACCTGCGGCGGCGCTACCATGATGTTGAACTGCTGGTGAGCTGTGGCGATATGCCCGCTGCCTACCTGGAGTTCATCACGAGCGTGCTGAATATCCCGTTGTATTACGTGCGCGGCAACCACGACGAAGGCTATGTCGAACGCCCGCCCGGCGGCGAGGATTTGCATAACCGCGTGCTGAAATACAAAGGGCTGACGTTCGTCGGGCTGGAAGGCTCGATCCGTTACAACAGCGGGCTGGTGCAGTACACCGATGGCGAGATGGGGCGGATGGTGCTGGGGTTTGCGCCGCGATTGAAGCTGCGAGAGATGCGGCAGGGCTTCGGCGCGGATGTGTTCGTGACGCATTCGCCCGCCTACAAAATCCACGATGCCGATGACCGCCCGCACACGGGCTTTAAGTCATTCCTGCGGTTCCTCGACTGGTATCGCCCACGCTATATGGTGCATGGGCATGTGCACACGTATGACCGCCGCGTGACGGTCGAGACCGATCACCTCTCTACGAAAATCCTCAACATCAACCCCGTCACGCTGCTGGACATTGAGCCTGTGGGGGAGGGGTAGTGTCATCAAAACATTCCATGCAGCACCTTATCAAGCGACTGCGAAAGCATCATTCCTATTATAACCCACCCTGTAATGAAGCCCATATAAGGCATCTGTCCAACATGCTGCATATTTCTGCAAAAAAGACCTTCCTTACCGCAACTATCGATCCTCGTTTGCATCATTTATTTGAACTCTACCGTGATCATAATGGCATGCCGCTCCATCCGGGAGATGATCCGATACCGTTACGTTTTATGTCTATCGAAGAGGCAGATAATCTGAATAACAATGTGCGTAATCTAAAATGGATCAATGATGAGCAGTATTTGTTTTGGACAGATGATAAGAGTAATTATGCAGGTGTATATCTTGCGCAACCGTTGACGGGCTGCGTCTTCTTCGTTGATCACGAAGAGGCGGATTACTCGCCACGTTTTCGCTCAATTTACAGCTTTATCACTGCATTAGCGGACATCGCTGATCGTAATTCCGACAATCACGCTACAAAACAACTTCAATGGTGGGATTTAAAGACAGACTTTCCGAAGCGCCAGCCTGAACCCGAATACGACAAAGAAGAACATCACATCGCAAAGCAGTACATTCAGCAGTTTCATCTGACCCATGACCATGCTGCACGCACAAGATTTGCATATTTTGCAATGAATCTTTTGCCTTTTGATGTGCGCGAGCCGCTGGTTATGTTCGCAGACTATGAACGTGATTTCTACGTTCAAGAGCGTGCACTTGAAATATTTGGGTTACGAAAGGACAACGCAGCAGTTCCACAGATCGAACCCATTATTCGCAAAAGTCGCACATATTCACGTATAGCAGGCTTAATTGCACTTGGAAACATTGCCACACCCGACGCGATTAACGCATTGATTCGGGTATCTCAGGATGTAGAGGACTTACACCCAAACTCTACCACATACATTGCAGGGGCTTTGCAAAAAGCAGGGATCGAAACGAAACGAGAACGCGGCATCCATAGCTACCGTCTCAATCCCAATGATGCATGGGTGACAATTGGACAGAAGCGGTAACTACGAAGCACAGGTCGTGACATCCTCTATCCTGTGGATGATATAGTTGGGCAGGGCGCGCTACCCACCCGCCCACAGACAGAACGGCTCTGCCTGCACGCCATCGGTCGTCGTCAGGCGCACGACGCCGCGCCCGAATGAGTCTGTGCGATACAAGTCCATATTGCCCGCGCGGTCAGAGGCGAACATCAAGCGTGTGCCGTCGAATGTCCACACTGGCTGCATATCGACCGCCGGATCGTTAGTCACGCGGCGGACACGTTCGCCGT
>JANRJX010000217.1:0-31485 GCA_033763755.1 Chloroflexota bacterium | reverse complement strand
GTGCCGCCGACGCCGACGAACACACCCGTGCCGCCGACACCGACCCCCATACCTGGAACGCCGGTGCCGCCGCCGCAGTTGACCTGCCCGGCTGGGTATGCACCGGTAACGACGTTCTCCGGCGAGATGTATGTGGATGATGTCTTCTGGGAAACGCAGGATGGCTACAGCTTCAACCTGCCGCAGACCAGCAATATCAATCTTCAGGTCGCATCGATGGTCGGGCATCCCGATGACGGCTGCCCCGGCTCCGGCGCTGGCACCTGCAACCAGGGTCAATTGCACGAAGAGTTCAATATCCTGATTGAGGGTTCCAACGTTGCCTTCGTACCGGATCACGGTGAAGATCGCTGGCAGGTCTTCTCGTTCGATGTTGGTATGTTCATGGCAGGGATGAACGACATCCTGTTCGCGCACACTCGTAACCCGAGCAGCCCGAACAGTGTCAGCTACATCACTCTGTTGTGCGCACAGGCAGTGCCGCCGACCGCGACACCTGTCCCGCCGACGAACACGCCCGTGCCGCCGACGAACACGCCCGTGCCGCCGACGAACACGCCCGTGCCGCCGACGAACACGCCTGTGCCGCCGACGAACACGCCTGTGCCGCCGACGAACACGCCTGTGCCGCCGACGAACACGCCGGAACCGCCGACGAACACACCGGAGCCGCCGACGAATACGCCGGAGCCGCCAACCGCGACACCCAATCCATCCTGATGAAGGGGGATAGTCTGGTGAGATGACCTGCTGAACGGTCATCTCATCTATCACCGGGAGTGCATTATGATGATGCGCTCCCGGTCAGTTCCTCCGGCAATGCGCCCAGTTCCATCGGGAACGCCGCCACCTCGTAGCCGAAGCCCTGTACCACCGTCACAATATTGGTCGCGATCATGCCAATGTAGATGCCGCCAAATTCGTCCGGCGCGCCCATCGCGTCTGAGTAGAGTTCGCGCGCCCCGATGCCCACACTGCCGCCTGCCGCCTCGACCGCTTCCTGCACTGCCTCAATCGCATCTGGCGGCACGCTGCTTTCGATAAACATGACCGGGATGCTGCGCTCGATGATGAAGTCTGCCAGCGCCTCAATATCCGCCACGCCTGCCTCGGACTCGGTACTGATGCCCTGCAAACCGCGCACTTCCCAGCCGAACGCATCGCCGAAATACTGGAACGCATCGTGCGATGTGATGAGCACACGCTGTTCCTCCGGTACGACGCTCATCGCCTCCACGCCCCAGGCGTAGAGCAGGTCAAGTTGTTTAACATAGGCGGCGGCGTTGTCAGCAAAGGTCTCGGCGTTTGCCGGGTCGAGCAGCGCCAGTTGCTCCGCCAGTCCGGTCGCCGCAAGCTGCCAGTTGCGTGGGTCAAACCAGAAGTGCGGGTCATCGACATCGCTGAACTCTTCGGATAGTGTGAACCCACCGAACGTAAAGCCTGCGTCCTTAACTGGCTGCGAGACCGCGTAGGTCAGCACACTGCGTTCGCCCAACGCATTGAAGACTTCACCAAAGCGTCCCTCCAGGAACAAGCCGCTGTAGAACACCGCGTCCGCCCGCGACATCGCCGCTACGTCCGACTCAGTTGGCTGGTACAGATGCGGATCAACCCCTGCGCCCATCAGCGCCGTGATGACGATCTGTTCGCCCAACAGGTCGCCCACCAGCACAGTTGTCAGGTCTGTGACCTGCGTTGTGGTGGTGACAATTTCAAGCGGCGCATCCTGTGCCTGGGCGACAGGAATACTGACAAGCAGAAGGAGCAGCAGCAGCACTAAACGCCCCATGATTTTCCTCAATTCTGTATTGGTCTCAATTAAAGTTTAGGTTAGTCTAAAATTGAGGTGCTGTCAAGAGGATGTCAGTGCAAACTGTGGCGCACTTGGCTCCGCATCGTCACCATGTCGATTAGCCGCACAGTGCTGCTGTCATGCACTCAGCACAGGCTCGCCCGCGTCAAAATACGCCCAACTCTGGAGATCAGGCGGTTCGATGCCTAGCATCGTCATGATTGCCTTGATTTGCTCGCGGTGTTCGCTCGCGTGCTGGATGACCTGCGTCAGCAGAACCGTCTTCGCCACTTCGCGCGGCGTGCCTTCCCAATCGATCATCACCATATCGTCCGGCTGCACACGCGCTGCCCATTCGATCAAGCCTGCGCCAGTCGTCTTCAGCAGTTGCTCTATCTCGTCAAACGTCATCGGCGGCTCGTCGGGCGGGGCGTTATAGCGCTGCCCGGTGCTGATGCGCGAGAAGTATGAGCGTTCTGATGTGGCGATATGCTGGAACGTTTCGTACAGCGTGCCAAACGATCCGGGAATTGAGGCGTTCAGGTGTTCGGGCGGCAGCGCGGCGCAGCTTTCCAACAGGCGCAGGTTTGCCCACAAATGATGGCGGAACAGGTGGGTGAGGGGGTCGGGGCGATTCATATAAAACCTTCCTTCATTGTCGCGGCACACTTTATCTACGAACATCTTCGTTCAACCGCTGCCCGAATTTGAGCAGGCAGCCGTTGTCATCCAAAACGCTGAACTCGCGAACACCATACGGCTTGTCTGCCAGCGCCCCGTGCGGATGAATGACCCCGTGCGGCTGTAATTCAGCATAGAGGCTGTTGGCATCGTCTATGTAAATATAGCAACTGGCGTTTTTGGGCGCTTCCGCATCGTCGCACAAGACGTAATTAATCCAGACTCCATCGCGTGCGAAGATGGCATAGTCATGATATTGCGAAACAGTCTTGAAACCGAGTTTTGTCTTGTAGAACGTCCGGGTACGATTGAGATCAAGCGAGGGGAGTTCAGGGGTGATGGACAGGATTTTCGACACGAAACGTTCTCCGATCAGACAATAGCGCACTTGTACGCTCTATGACGTAACGTGCGCTGGCTGCGCCGCCGGGCTCGGCACCAACTACCCGCTGGAACAAAACATCTCTTGTCCGCTTTGCCACTGCGCGCCTATCTGATAACTCAACGCCAGTTCCACCATGCCTGTTTCGTTCCAAACCATTAACCGCCAGTCTCCGCCATCCGGTCATAGCGACAAAATACAAGCTCTTCTGTCAGGCTCCATGCAGGCGTACACTGCCCTTCGCCCTTGTAAAGGGTGTTGTTGGCGGGATCGCGGATAAATACCAATTGCTCCGGCGAAAAGAACGTCACAAATGCCCAATAGCCGTCGTGGCTCCAGCGCATCCCAGTGCGTTGAGGGGCTCAAAAATGAGCAGGGATGCGATGACAAAAAGCAGGAGTTGTCGGGAGAGCGTCAATAGTTTCACAGCTTACATTCTCGTAATTGACGATGCCGTGATTGTACCGGAGTGGTCAACTGGGAAGCCGCAAGCGTCGGGCAATCGTCATCTACTCCTGTTACACACCGCCCGGCTGCACCACTACCTTTACTTCCTGTACCACCGGGCGCAGCGCGCGGAAGATCACCAGCGCCAGCGCACCCGTCACCAGCGTCGTCAGCGCCGTGAGCTGGAACAGGAATGGATAGCCGAACTGCTGTACCCAGCCGCCGCTGAAGAACGTGATCACCAGAAAGCCCAGACTCCACGCCCCTGTACTCACGCTGCTGATCAGCCCGTGATGGCGTTCGTCCACACGGTCGAGCAGCAGCGGGCTGTAAAGCGGGGTCATTGTGTTGCGCAGCCCCAGCGCCAGCATGTAGAACACGACCGTCAGTTCAATACCCGGTGTCAGACTGAGCAGCAGGAACGCCGCGCCCGTCGCGAACATCGCCAGTGCCAGTGCGCTCACTTGCCCAACGCGCCGCGCCGTGTACGGGACGATCAGCGTGATCGCCAGCATCGCCACCGCACCGAGCGTAAAGATGTTGCCGATCATAGCATCCGACAGTGCGAATGTATCGCGGAAGAACAGATTGTAATAGGGCAGCGACATGCCCGCGCTCAGCCCGAATATAAACATGGGTAGGCTGATGATCAGGATATTGCCCCAGGGTACGCCGATGCGGGCTTGAGCGGGGGTGGTGACAGGCGCTTTGGTGTCTGGCAGCAGCGCCAGCGGAATGAGGCACAGCAGCGGGAAGACAGCCGCGACCCACAGACTACCCGCGTATGCGCCCGTGCTTTCCGCGCCGCCGAGGGTCGGAAACAGGCTGGCAAGCGCACCGGGCAGACTGCCGCCGATGCTGTTGGTGATGGCGACCGCCAGCGCGACAGCGATGAACTGGTACGAGAAGACTGTCGTGTACTGCTCGCGCCCCACCAGCGTCGCTACCATCGGGATCATCGCGATGTAGACCGTGCTGTAGCCCGCGCCGAGCAGCGCCCGCACGCCGTACTGCCAGCCGAAATCGGAGCCGATGGTCATGCCCACCAGCGCCAGCGCAATGATAACCGCTGCGATTATCAGCGTGCGCCGTGCGCCGAGCCGCGCGATCAGCAGCCCGGCGGGCAGGCTGAAGAGCAAGCCGCCGATGCGCTGCGCCCCTTGCAAGACGGAAATCGCTTCCAGGTTAAAGTCGATGCTGCGATAGAAGAAGTTGAGCAGCACATCCATGATGCCGAAGACACCGACATCAATGAGCGCGCTGGCGAGCAGGAACAGGGCGACATTGCGAGACAGATGGGGGATGCGCATGAGGACTCCGGCGGTGGGTGAACGCTCCTATTGTATGCGATAGGCGCGTGGGTGCGATAGTGGCGACGGATTGTGAACTTCTACGGCGCTTTAGTCTCAACCATCGCCTCCACCAGCCGCACGATGGCGCGTGGACCCGGCAGGAATTTATCCCACAGCAGAGCGACAGGCAGCCGGAGATCGGGCAGCAGGGGGGGCTCGTATTCGCCCTGTGCGTTGAGGGCTGCCAGTTCAAACAAATCGTCGGCATTCAGGCGGTAGAACGCTGTGTTTTTGCGCACCGAGTCGAACATCCAGTATTCGCGCACGCCCGCCTGTTCATACTCGTCAAACTTCGCCCCCCGGTCGCGCGTGCTGCTCTCTTTCGAGATGATCTCGATCACAATGTCCGCTGCACCGCTGTAGTAAGTCTCGGTCAGTTCGCCCGTGTTGCCTTCCAGCAGCACCATCAAATCCGGCTCCCGATTGCGCTTGAGCGCGGGCAGCTTGTAGACGAATGGCGCGCGGATCACCTGACCAATCGGGCGCAGTTCAAAATAGGTACTGAGGAAGTCGTCGGTGAACTTGAGCAGGCTGTTGTGAAAGAGGGTTGCAGGCGTCACGCGAATCACCTTTCCGTCCACCCATTCGCAGTGATGGGCAGCGTATGTATGCATGTATTCGGTTTCGCTCACATTGCTGGCGACGATGGTTTCGGCATCCAGCGCATCAGCAACCATTTCCGGGAGCATGACCATCGCTAACGATCTCCGCATTCAACTTGCATGACTGAAGTATAGCATAGCTCTCCCCTCGCACATCCGCACATCCGCGTGTATCCTCTGCGCATCACGATCACACACAGGCGGGAACGAACGACTATGAGCGCACAGGCAGACATCGGGCTGATCGGGCTGGCAGTCATGGGGCAGAACCTCGTGCTGAACATGAACGATCACGGCTACACCGTCGCGGTCTACAACCGCAGCACTGACAAGGTAGATCGCTTCCTCGCCAACGAAGCGGCGGGTACGAACGTTATCGGCACGCACAGCATCGAACAGCTCGTCGCCACGCTCAAGCGCCCGCGTCGCGTCATGCTCATGATCCAGGCAGGTCCGGCGGTCGATGGCGTTATCGAGCAGCTGCTCCCGTACCTCGAAGCGGGCGACATCATCATTGACGGTGGCAACTCGAACTTTACCGATAGTATGCGCCGGACGGAATACATCGAATCCAAGGGACTGCTCTACGTCGGCACAGGCATCAGCGGTGGCGAAGAGGGTGCGCGTAACGGTCCGTCGATCATGCCGGGCGGCTCTGCCGCGGCGTGGGAACACGTCAAGCCGATCTTCCAGTCGATTGCCGCCAAAGTTGCCGATGGCACGCCCTGTTGCGATTGGGTCGGCGAGAACGGCTCGGGTCATTTCGTCAAGATGGTGCATAACGGCATCGAATACGGCGACATGCAAATTATCGCTGAGTCGTATCATCTGATGAGCGCGCTGCTCGGCATGAGCGAGGCGGAGATGAGCGCTATCTACCGCGAGTGGAACAAAGGCTTGCTGGAGTCATACCTGATCGAAATCACGGGCAACATTCTGGCGTTCAACGATGACGACGGGCAGCCGCTGGTGCTCAAAATCCTTGACAGCGCCGGGCAAAAAGGCACAGGCAAATGGACGGTTGTCACGGCGATGGAAGAAGGCACGCCGCTGACGCTGATTGGCGAGGCGGTCATGGCGCGCTTCCTGTCAGCGCTCAAAGACGAGCGCGTCGCTGCGTCCGCCATTCTGTCGGGACCGCAGGCGTCGTTCAGCGGCGACCGCGCGCAGTTCATCGCCGATCTGGAGCAGTCGGTCTATGCGGCGAAGATCATCAGCTATGCGCAGGGCTACATGCTCATGCAGGCAGCAGCGGAAGCGCACGCCTGGACGCTCAACTATGGCGGTGTAGCGCTGATGTGGCGCGAAGGCTGCATCATCCGCTCGGCATTCCTCGGCAACATCCAGCAGGCATACAGTGCCAATCCCGCGCTCAAGAACCTGATGCTCGATGAGTACTTCCGGGATGCGCTGGCTAAGGCGAGCGAATCCTGGCGGCGCGTGGTCGCGGCGGCGGTCACAGCGGGCATCCCCGTACCGACGTTGAGCAGCGCGCTCACGTTCTATGATGGCTATCGTCATGCGCAGCTGCCTGCCAACCTGATCCAGGCGCAGCGCGATTACTTTGGCGCGCACACCTATGAGCGCATTGACCGGGCGCGGGGCGAAGTCTTCCACACCAACTGGACTGGCACAGGTGGCGACGTGACGGCGGGGACGTACCAGGCATAGGGCAGGGCAGTTATCCCAACTTATCCCACATAATCCTGCGCGGATCGATCTGATCGATCCGCGCCCCCCTACACCTTTAAAGACTGATCTGCACCCCCCTCTACCCCCCTATCGCGATCCTGACTGATCCTGATCCGTCGATTTTGCGGGTAGGACGGCTGTGGGCGGGCGGTGGGGGAGGTGGTTGATACCATTGTTGTTTGCCGCATTGAACGTTACTGCTTCAGCGCGTGTCTGGCGCATCTTCCCCGTACTGCCGTTCCAGCGCGTACACCTGCTCCGACGCACCGATGATGACCAGCGTATCGCCCGCGCGCAGCACCGTATCGCCCTGCGGATTGAGCGCCATGTGCCCGTCCGAGCGCTTGATCGCAAGGATGTTGACCTGATGGCGCTGGCGCAAATCGCACTGCTGCAACGTCTGCCCGACAATTGGCTGCCCCTGCGCCAGCGTGATCTGCCCAATATCGACGTGTGGGTCTTCGTCAAAATGCAGGATGCGATGCAGCGCCTCATTGACGACCGGACGCATCAGGCTGAGCGCAATGCGATGCCCGCCAATCTTGTACGGATTGATGACCTGGTTCGCACCGACCATACGCAGCTTCTGTTCGGTCTCCGTATGAGCGGCGCGGGCGATGATGTACAGCTTCGGGTTGAGCAGCCGCGCCGTCAGCACCGTCAGGATGTTATCGGCGTCACCGCTCAGTTCCGTCACCAGCCCACGCGCATGTTCAATGCCCGCGCGCTTCAGCGTCGCTTCCAACGTGGCGTCGCCGATGACATACGGAAACTTGAGCTTGGTTAACTCGGCTTCCAACTCGTGATCAGCATCAATCACGACGAATGGCATTTGTCGTGCCTGCAAATCCTGCACCACCTGATGCCCGATGCGCCCAAAGCCACAGACGATGTAATGATGACGCATCTCCGTCACGAGTCTCTCCAGTCTGCGCCGTTGTAGCGATTCCCACAGCACCGGTTCCAGCGCCACACGCAGCCCTTCACCGATCGCTGCCGACGCAATGCCGATGCCGAAGATGATGACGCTGATCGTGAACAGCCGCCCTTCCGGCGACACGGGGACTATCTCCCCATAGCCGACAGTCGTGATCGTGAACAGCGTCATGTAGAACGAATCGAGCGCCGACGCGCCCGTAATCAGCACGTAGCCGACCGTACCATAGGCGAGCAGCAATGCCAACGCCAGCAGCGCCACCTGCAAGCGGCGCAGCGGGTTGCGAAGCGCGCCAGTGAACCAGCGTCGGATTTGGCTGAGGAGGCGCAATTGTAACCAGTAGACCATGATGTGAAAATTGTACCGATTTTGCGCCTAACATGCGCGTGTTAGGCAAATGTTGGGGCTCATTCATTAGAGTCTAGTCATCATATCGCTTCACAACTTGGTAGAAGGCGTTATACTGATGTTATATCCCATGTTCGCACCCGTGATGGACAAGGAAGCTATGGCACAGCACCTCTGGCACAATCTGACCCCCGGTCCCGATGCACCCAATGTCGTTTATGCGGTCGTTGAGGTGCCAAAGGGCAGCCGCAACAAATACGAATACAGCAAGAGCGCGGGTGTCATCAAACTCGACCGCGTGTTGTACAGCCCGTTACACTACCCCGGCGATTACGGCTTTATCCCGCAGTCGTACTATGGCGATGGCGACCCGCTGGACATCCTCGTCATGATGAGCGAAGCGACGTTCCCCGGCTGCGTTATTGAAGCGCGCCCGATCGGGATGCTGCGACTGCTCGACAAAGGCGAAAACGACGACAAGGTGCTGGCAGTGCCGGCGACCGACCCACAGTTCGACGAAATCCACGACCTGAGCGATCTGTCGCGCCACTTCCCTGCAGAGGTCGAGCATTTCTTCGTCACGTATAAGCACCTGGAAGGCAAGAAGGTGGAAAGCCAGGGCTGGGTAGGTGTGAAGGAAGCGCACGCGGCAATCGAAAACGCGCTCAAACTGTACCGCGACGAGTTCCCGCCTCAACGCATCTAGCATTGTTTCGCAAAATCCTCCATCTCGATCTGGACGCTTTCTACTGCGCTGTCGAAGAAAACGATGATCCGTCGCTGCGAGGGCTGCCCTTCGCGGTCGGCGGACATCCCGAAGGGCGCGGCGTGGTGGCGTCCTGTTCGTATCCCGCCCGTGCGTTCGGCGTGCGCTCGGCTATGCCGATGTCGCGCGCTATCCGCCTGTGTCCTGACCTGATCATCCGGCGGGCGCGCTTCGATGCCTACAGCGCGGCGTCGCGGGCGGTCATGGCGCGGCTGCATGATCTGACACCAGATGTCGAACAAATCTCGATTGACGAGGCGTTTCTCGATGTGACTCTCCTTCCTGAAGATGCGGAGTCAATCGCCCACCGCTTGCAGGTGACTATCAACGGCGAACTACGGCTGCCGTGTTCGCTTGGCGTGGCAAGCAACAAGCTGGTGGCGAAGATCGCCAACAATATCGGCAAAGACCGTGCAGGCAAGGGCGCACCGCCGAACGCGATCACGGTCGTCGCACCGGGGCAGGAAGCGGCGTTTCTCGCGCCGCTGCCCGTGCGCGAATTGTGGGGTGTGGGACCCAAAACGGCGGACACCCTGTACACGATGGGCATGACGACGATTGGCGATCTGGCGCGCTATTCGCAGGCGGGTTTGACCGCGCGCTTCGGCAAGCACGGCGCGGATTTAGCACGGTACGCGCGCGGCATCGAT
Organism: Chloroflexota bacterium; assembly: GCA_033763755.1. Classification (GTDB taxonomy): domain Bacteria; phylum Chloroflexota; class Anaerolineae; order Aggregatilineales; family Phototrophicaceae; genus Flexifilum. The sequence continues at coordinate 21,836 of JANRJX010000217.1, read as the reverse complement.
ACGCGGGCGGTCGAAAGTGAAGGCGACGCGAAATCGATCAGCAAAGAGACGACGTTCGCACGCGATGTGATGGATGTGGCGCAATTGGAACACACGCTGCGCGGGCTGGCGGACGAGGTCGGGCGCAAGCTGCGAGCAGACGGCTTGCACGGCGCGACGGTCAAGCTCAAACTGCGCTGGGCGGACTTCACGACGCTCACGCGACAGGTGACGCTGCCACAGCCGACGCAGCACGACAGCACCATCTACGAGGCAGCGCGCGGGCTGCTGCACAAAGTGTGGGTGGTTGGGAAGGCTGCCCGGCTGATCGGCGTTGGCGTGAGCGGGTTTGAGGATGCGCCGGTGCAGCGGTCGCTGTGGGACGACGCCAGCGATGCGCAGCAGACAAAGCTGGAGAACGCGCTTGACGACCTGCGCGACCGCTTCGGCAAAGGCGTCGTCAAGCGCGGGAGTGAGCTGGAGTAGGAACCTTAACGCTCTCCCACCGCCAACCCAAATTCACTCAGCACCTCACACCCATCCGCCGTAATCAGAAAGGTGTTCTCCAGACGAACGCCCGCCCGTGCCTGCGCCGTGTAGCCGCCCGGCTCGACGCAGATCACGTTGCCCACTTCCAGTACCGCGCCACGCTCCTTGTTGACATCCGGGTACGCCTCATGCGCACGCAGCCCCGTGCCATGCCCGCCGTGATGGATCAGCCCCGCCTGCAAAAGCGGGTGCTGGCGCAACTGGCGGTCGATATGCTGCGTCACGTCGCTGCTATGCACGCCGGGCTTGAGCAGCGTCTCCATCTCGCGCAGGATGGCGGCAACGTGATCGTAGACTTCCTGCTGGATAGCGGTCAGTGTGCCATCCACCGGAAACACGCGCGCCAGGTCGGACCAATAGCCCTGATGCAAGGTCTGCGTATCGAGGATGTACAATTCGCCGCTTTCGATCTGGCGGTCGCGCGCCGCTCCGCCCATCACACCACAGGCGTAATCGCCTACATGCCGCACCACTCTGCCCGCCGCACGCATCGCACCCCGCTGCCCGGCAGCCAGCACATCGAGTTCGTTGACGCCGGGCGCAATCACCTGTCGCGCCGCATCAATGCCCGCCAGATTGATGCGGGCGCTCTCGCGGATGCAGGCGATCTCGTCGGCATCCTTGCGCGCCTGCATTGCCTGTAGAGCATCATCCAGCGCGATCCATTCGTCCGGCGCAAGCTGTGCCTGCACTTTGCGCGCGATGTCGTGCGACAGCGTTTCCGCCTGCCAGCCCACGCGCTTGATGTGCGCCATCCCGCGCAGCCGCGCCTCGAACAAGACACTCAGCCGTCGCGCCGGGTCGGGATGTGTGGTGTAAAGCAGGTTCCACTCGTAGACGTGGCGCTCGCTCGCCAGCGCCTCGCCTTCGTCGGTATGCGCAAACAGCCATGACGTGCCATTGGCAAAGATCACGAAAAGACCGGGAAAGCTCGTCCAGGCGGGATAATAGCCTGGCAGCCAGACGCCGCTGAAGTAGTAGATTTCGCACGGGTCGGAGAGCAGCGCGATGTCGATCTGCTGGTCGTGCATGTATTGCAGCAGGCGGGTCTGGCGCTGCTGGCAGCCTTGGCGTGTGAGCATAAGGCGTTGCCTTTCGTTGCGTTATTTCTGCCGAGTATAATATGCTTTATCAGGAATGAGGAACGACACATGGTCACTGTCACGATTGATGAAGCAAAGCTGCGCCTGTTGGAGTTGATCCGGGCAGTCGAGCAAGGCGAGATGATCACCATAACGCGAGATGATCAGCCTATCGCCACGCTGTCGCCTGTTGCACATTCTGAACGGCGTCCTGTTTTTGGCAGTCATAAAGGCAGCGTAGTGTGGATGGCTGAGGACTTTGATGCGCCGCTGGACGACTTTGGTGCTTAGCTCAGAGGATACGACAACAAGAGCCATATGTCGTAGGGTTCTGGTTCTGCGCGTATGCCTTTGCACTCATCTTCTGCAATCCACTTGTAGACTTTTCGTGCGTCGTCATACGTGGCCAGCAGACCCAATGCGTTTGCCCGGATGCCAAATAATTCGTGCATGTCTTTCTCCAACCCACTGCAAAGCCATGAATGACTAAAATCGTGGTAGCTGTAACTGACGACATCATAGCCGATTGGTGTACCACCCGGCTCGACTGCAATCCCTTGCTTAACACGTTTGGGAAAGCCTTCGTTATCAGGTTCTTCATCAAGCCATATCTTCTGATGCTCCACTGGCAACGCAGCTCCAATGATGAAGAGATTGTCCCTGTCCAGTTCAAACTGCTCGACAAAAGCTCTGGCAGCATCCACAGAATAAAATAGGGATGGGACATCCAGGACGGTCTCGTACTCTGTAGTGCACCACTCCAAGAAATCGTCCATCTGCTGTTCACTGATGCCGAACCGGATTGCGGCTTCTCGGTCTCCTGGTACCCAGCCCCAGAAGACAGACAATCTGTGTCTGCAAATGCAACTGGAAAGACTGATGAGATTGCCACTGGACAGATATTCACCAAAAGGCGCACGCCAATCGGGACGGTCTGAACGTAGCAGAAGATAACCGCCACAGTAGAAGTTGTTCAGATCAAGCGCTGCCATCAAGCTACGACATCCCAGACAACATATCTTCGACCACCTTCTTGAGGGGCGGCAAGTTGTGAACAATGACATTCCAGATCGTGTTACGATTGATATTTAGATAGCCATGCACAAGCCGGTTACGGAACCCTGCAATTGCTACCCAATCAATCTCTGGATGCGCCAGCTTCAGCGGTTCGGACAGCCTTTGCGTCGCCTCGGCTAATGTGTGCAGGTAGTAGAGCGCGGCGGCGACATCATGCTTGTCCGCCTCGAACTCGTCGCGTGTGCTGCCAGCGACCTCATTGATGTTGTTTATCGACTCTAAAATGTAAGTCAGATAGACCTTATCGTCACTCATAGCGCGACCGCTTCCGTCAGCACACGCGCGCGTATCAGTGGGTGTAAGTCCTGCTCGCCGACCAGATCAACCTGTCGCCCAAGCAGCAGTTGCAATTCAATCTGCAAGCGTCCCCCGCCCCAAGGCAGCGTTTCGAGACCTTCAACCAGCAGGTCAATATCGCTTTGCGACGTGGCTTCCCCGCGCGCCACCGAACCAAACACACGCACATTCGAGATTCCGTAACGCTGCGTCAGTTGCAACAGCGCATCGCGTTTATCACCTACAATATCGGAAATGCCGTAGGTCATCAGCGTACATCTCCTGACCACATCAGCAAAAGTATATCACGCCCCGCTATCCCGCAGGTCCTGTAGGTTGAGCTGCGCGCTGCGGTTGCCGTTCCACTCGTTGACCTCCAGCGCATACACGACATCCACACGCTTGCCCATATCATGCAGCTTCGCGCCCAGATTAAAGCCAATCGCATCCACAGGCGCGTGACCGGGCTTGCGCAGTCGCAGCTTGAGATGCTGCTCTTCCTTGCCCACCGGACGCGCGTCTACCACGTCCAGCCCCCGCGTCACAAACAGCGGCGAACGGTTGTGATAGCCCGTCGGCTCCAGCTTCATCAGTTCGTCCGCCAACGGCATGTCGATGCTTTCATAGGGCAGTTCCATGTCAATCTCGATCATCGGCATCAGGTCTTGCCCGGCAAGCTGATCTTCGGCGATCTCGGTCAGGCGGCGGCGCAGCACCGGAATGTTCTCGTTGCGCACCGTCAGCCCTGCTGCCTGCGCATGACCGCCGTGCCGCACCAGCAGGTCGGCGCACAGGTCGAGTGCGCGGGTGATGTCGAACTGCGGGATACTGCGGCACGAGGCGCGGCTCTCCTCCTCGCCCAGTTCCATCACCACCGTCGGGCGATAGTATTCTTCGGTCAGCCGCCCCGCCACCAGCCCGACAATCCCCGGCTGGAAAGCAGCATCCTGCGCGAAGATCAGCCAGCCGTCCGCCTCGCCGCTCGTTTCCAGCCGCGTGCGAATAACCTCCTGCGCCTGCCGTGTCAATTCCTGCCGCCGCGTATTCAGCGTCTGTAATTCACCCGCCAGCTTTGTCGCCGTCGTCGGGTTGTCGGAGACCAGCAGGTGATAAGCGGTCATGGCGCTGTCCAGCCGCCCGGCAGCGTTGATGCGCGGACCGAGTGCGAAGCCGATGCGTTCGCTATCAACCGTGCCGTGCTTGACCGTCGCCACATCCAGCAAGGCGCGCACGCCGGGGCGCACGCCGTTGTTGATGACTTCCAGCCCGCGCCGCACCAGAATCCGGTTCTCCAGCCGATCCAGCGGCGCAAGGTCAGCGACCGTACCGATGGCGACCAGATCGAGCAGGCTTTCCAGCGGCAGGCGCGGCTGCTGGCTGCGTCTGTCCTGCGCCGTCGCGCGGAACAGCGCATCCGCCAGCTTGAAGGCGATTCCCACGCCTGCCAGCATATCTTCGGGATATTTGCAGTCGGTCTGTTTCGGGTTCAGCACGGCGCGGGCGTGCGGGATGTCCGCGCCGACGCTGTGATGATCGGTGACGATGATGTCCAGCCCGGCGCGTACGCCGTCTTCGACTTCCTGCACTGAGCGAATGCCGCAATCGACCGTGATCACCAGCCGCACGCCCGCCTTCGCCAGTTTGATCAGTGCCTCGCTGTTCAAGCCGTAGCCTTCGTCAATGCGATGCGGGATATACGGCTTGACCAGCGCGCCGAGTGATGTCAGTGCCTGCGTCAGCAGCGCGGTCGCCGTCACACCGTCGGCGTCAAAGTCGCCGTAGACGATGATCGGCTCGCGCTTGCGAATGGCATGGCGGATGCGCGCGACGGCTTCGTTCATGCCCTTCATCAGGAACGGGTTGAACGGGTCGTTTTCGGAATACAGGAAGCGAAACGCCTCGTTCGGGTCTTCCATGCCGCGATTGAACAGCACCTGTGCCAGCACGGGCGACATGCCGCGAAAGCGACTCAGGTGTTCGGTCGGCGCAGGCGTGGCGACCAGCCAGCGTTTGGAAGTGGGAGGAGTCATAGGCATTTCAAACTGGCAATAAACATTTGTCTGCTCGCAATTATAATGTTTTGCAACAAGTGTTCAACCAGCGGTTGCGATGACCCGACGGCAGCAGCCTGCAATCGGATGTACGCGCAGTGGGGGGATGTGCGAGAGGAAACAGGGAGCGATAGCGCCTACGGCAGATCTGCCTCAGCCCGCATATCGATAGCTGAGAGTCTCCCCATCCTGGCACTTTTCAACGAGATTGAAACGGATCAGCCGCTCCATCATCTCGATGTCACGCGCGTGCAATGTGCTGTCTGCGCGTCCGATGTAGATAGCGATCTGGGCACCTGTCACGCAGTGAGGAGCGCTTGCCTTGATGAGGTCACGAACCTGGTCACTATGGGTTTTACGCATTAGTCTGATTATCCTGCCGGGGTCGGCTGTGCTAAACTTCAACCTCAGTGTAGTCACGATTCAGCAAAACTTAAAGCCTTAACTTTATTGCGCCGTACATAAATCGTTCTTTTTGTGAACGCTCTCCATCTAAAACCACACACGAGGTGTTGATTTGGCACGCATCGTCTTTATGGGAACGCCCGATTTCGCCGTCCCGCCGCTCAAAGCGCTACTCGCGCATCACGAAGTCGTCGGCGTCGTCACGCAACCAGACAGACCCGCCGGACGCGGCAAGCAGGTGCAGATGTCGCCCGTAAAGCAGGTGGCGCTGGCGGCGGGCGTCCCTGTCTTCCAGCCAGAAAAGCTGCGCCGCGCGGAGGCGATTGATGAACTGCGCCAGTGGAGTGCCGATGTCTACATCGTCGCGGCATTCGGGCAAATCCTGCCGCAGGCAGTGCTGGACATACCGCCGCACGGCTGCCTCAATATTCATGCTTCGCTGCTCCCGCGCTGGCGCGGCGCGGCACCCATTCAGGCGGCAATCCGCGCAGGCGACCCCGAAAGCGGTATCACCATCATGCAGATGGACGCCGGGCTGGATACGGGCGCGATGCTGGCGAAGCGCGTCATCCCGCTCGCGCCGGACGAAACCGGGCAATCGCTGCACGACAAGCTGTGCGTCATTGGCGCGGAACTACTGATCGAAACGCTGCCCGCCATCCTGAGCGGAGATATCCAGCCGCAGCCGCAGGATGACACACTGGCAACGCTGGCAGGGCGTATCGACAAGAACGAGGGGCGCATTGACTGGACGGAGTCCGCGCTGCACATCGAACGCACCGTGCGCGCCTTCACGCCCTGGCCCGGCACGTTTACGACCTGGGAGGGGAAATTGCTCAAGATTCTTGCTGTTCAGGGTTCGGGGTTCACCGCTCACAGTTCACAGTTCTCAGTTCCGGGTTCTGTCATCCACACCGCCGACCGCATCGCCATTGCGACGGGTGACGGGCTGCTCTACCCGACGCGCGTGCAGTTGGAGGGCAAGAGTGCGGTCACGATCGACGATTTCGTGCGCGGCTATCCGGCGTTCGTCGGGGCGGTGCTGGGATAAATCGTTTACGCTTCTTGTGACGTTCCGAATTGACCTGCCGTTCCTGTACGATGGCCAGACATGCAATTCCTTTCTTGCGTGGGCTATCGCCGCTATACTCCGGTTGGTCGTTTCACGGGATAAGACACATGACTGATACGTCTGCCACCCTCCTGGCTTTGATAATCGAAGATGACGATATGAGCAGTGACATCTTCAGTATTACGCTGCGGGACGCTGGCTATGCTACCGAAGTGATCAAAAACGGCGAAGCGGCGCTGGCACGGCTGGCGCAGGTGATGCCGCATGTCGTCACGCTCGACATTAATCTGCCGCGCGTCAGCGGCTTGCAGATTTATGAGTATATTCGCAGTCAGGAGCATTTGCAGCGCACCTGGGTGGTCATCGTCAGCGCCAATGCGTATCAGGCGAGTACGATTGACGAGACGAAGGACGAGCGGCTGTTCAAGTTTCTCAAGCCGATCAGCGTTGCGCAGCTCAAGCGGCTGGTGACGGCGCTGCGGGAAGAGAAATAAGGTGAGCGACCACCTGTGGGCACCCTGGCGGATGGCGTACATCAAGGGGGAGAAAGCGCCTGTGGACGGCTGCGTCTTCTGCAACAAGATCACGGCGGACGATGCTGGCGAGCATATCATCTATCGCTCGCAGTTCGTCTATGTCACGCTCAATCGCTACCCCTACAACAACGGGCATCTGATGGTTGTCCCCTACGAACATGTCGCCAGCCAGGAGGCGTTGAGCGCCGACGCGCTGACCGACCTGATGCTGACGGTCAACCGGGCGCTGGCGGCACTGCGGGCGGCGTACAACCCGCAGGCGTTCAACCTTGGCGCGAATCTGGGCGCGGCGGCGGGTGCGGGTATTGCCGAGCATTACCACTTTCATGTCGTGCCGCGCTGGGCGGGCGACAGCAACTTCATGACGGCGGTGGGCGATACGCGAGTCATCCCGGCGAGTCTGGATGAGACCTATAGGGATCTGAAAAAGTTCTTTCTCTCATAAGACCAATAACGACACTTTATGGCACGAATCCTGCAAAGCAAAGTCTTCGCAAAGAACATCAAGCGACTCAAAAAGCGCTATCCCAACGTTGAACTCGATATGCAACCTTTGCTTGCGGCATTGGCACAGGGAGAAACACCTGGCGATCAAATACAAGGTTTGCGCCATCCTGTGTTCAAGGCTCGCGCCGCAAATCGCGATGCGCAAAAAGGGGAGAGCGGCGGCTATCGCCTCATCTAGTACGTCAAGGTGAAAGATGTCTTTGTCCTGATCGTCATTTATAGCAAAACGCAGCAAACAGATATTGCACCAAAGATCTTAAAGCAACTGCCGAGTGATGTTGAACAGGAATTTTCAGACATCGAAACGAATGAGGAGAGCAATTAGGCGGTGAAATTATTCATTCAGCTTTATAATTGCATGTACATGAGTGGAGCTAGAACGATGAGCGCGAAAAACCCGTATACGATTTATCTCGAACCAGAGCAGTGGCATCGGCTGGAGGAAACGGCTGATCGGTTGGGATGGGACAGTGTCGGCGATTACGTGGTCGCACTGCTCGATATGGACACGTCGCCGGAAGCTGAGGAAGAACGCCAGCAGTTGTTGGATGATCTGCGTGAAGGCTATCGCGAATCACTGGCAGGAGACGTTGCACCGCTTTCAATCAATACAAAGTGATCAGGAAAAAATAGCATGGCAGTCAACTATAAAGACAATATGACGGGCGTGTTTGGCTATCCGGTGGCGGAGAATCCGACGTGCGTGATGCAGCAGGCGGCGTTTGACCATATGGGGCTGCGCTGGCGCTACCTGACCATTGAGGTCAAGCCGGAAGACCTGCCGACCGCTGTCGCCGGGATGCGGGCGATGGGCTTTATGGGCATTAACCTGACGATCCCGCACAAGGTCGCCGTGATGCCGCTGCTGGACGACATTGCGCCGGACGCGCAGATGATCGGCGCGGTCAACACCGTGCGACGCGAAGGCGACCGCTACATCGGCGAGAATACCGACGGCAAAGGCTTCCTGCGCGGCGTGCGCGAAGAGGCGGGCGTTGACCCGAAGGGCAAGCGCGTGGTGCTGCTGGGTGCGGGCGGGGCAGCGCGGGCGATTGCGGTGGAACTGGCGCTGGCGGGCGCGGCGGAGATTGAAGTCGTCAACCGCAGTCCGCAGCGCGGCGAAGCGATGCTGCTCGACCTGGTAGCGCGCACACATGTCACCGCCCGACTGAATGCGTGGGACAGCGTGTACCGCGTGCGCAAGGACGCCGACATCCTCGTCAATGCCACCAGCATCGGCTTGTACCCGGACGTGGACGCGATGCCAAACGTGGCGCTGGACGATGCCGCGCCGCACCTGCTGGTGTGCGATGTCATCCCCAATCCGCCCAACACGCCGTTCATGCGCGAAGCGGCGGCGCGCGGGCTGAAGACGCTCGATGGCTTGTCGATGCTGGTCTACCAGGGCGTGATCGGCTTCCAGATGTGGACGGGCGAGAACCCGCCGGAAGCGATCATGAAAGACGCGCTCAAAGCGGCGTTCGGGGTGTAAGTATTGAACACGAGCGCACGGGCGACACCTTCACGTTTGAGAAGGGTGTGCGCAAGACGGACGGCGGGCAGGGCTTCGCGGACGTATGGTTCAACGGGCATTTCGCGTTTGAGTACAAGCAGCGCGGCAAGTATAAGGACCTGACTGAGGCGTACCAGCAGTTGCAGCGCTACCGCGAAAACCTGGAAAACCCGCCGCTGCTGGTCGTGACGGACATCGCCAACTGGGAAATCCACACCAATTTCACCAGCACCGCGCGGAAGGTCTACAAATTCACGCACCGCCAGATTGCCGAACCCACCACGCTGCGCATCCTCAATCACCTGTTCCACGACTCCGACCGCCTGCGCCCTGACCGCGACACAGTACAGGTGACGCGTGAGGCGGCGGCATCGTTCAAAGCGATTGCCGATAACATGCGGTCGTGGGAAGCGGAGCCGGAACGCATCGCCCATTTTCTGACCAAGCTGGTGTTCTGCCTGTTCGCGGAAGATGCGGGTTTGCTGCCGCGCGGCATGAGCGGCGAACGCGGCATCTTTGCCGAAATCGTCAGCGAAACGCGCCATAAGCCCGACGACTTCGTGTTGTACATCCAACAGTTGTTCCGGGCGATGGCGGATGGCGGCGCGGCACTGGTCGGCGATCCGGATCAGTTCCTGGCGAAGATTCGGCGCTACATGGACATGGGCATCCGTGCGTTCATCTTCTCCGGCTATCCGCATCTGGACGAGTGCGAGATGTTCGGGCGCTACGTGCTGCCGCAGTTGGAGACGGTCTCACTGCCGCAGGCGCAGGGGCGCATCCCGGCGACGCTGCCGCCGACGCCGTTGGGCGCGGGGGAACGACGATAGTTGGGGATTTTAACGCAGGGGTGAAAAGCCCTCACCCCAAACCCCTCTCCCACGCGATGCTAACGCATCGGGGGAGAGGGGCTTTGAACACGACTAGTACTCCTAAACGCCCCGCATCTTCGTTGCAATGAAACAGACCTGAGTGATTAATCACTCCACGATGAGGCTTTTGCTTAATTACTGCTGCATCAACTCAGCAAGGCGTTCTCGAACGAGGGCAGAATCCTCCGCATCAGGCACAAGCTCGAGATACTGCTCATAAAATCGCTGCGCATCATCGAACTGTTCCAGCTGATAGTAACAATCCGCAAGCGAACGGATGGCAGGCGCGAATTCCGGTAACGCTTCAATGACGATCTCGTAATCTGCGACTGCCAGTTCAAATTCCCCTGTATTGGCATAGATATTGGCACGAAGTAGCTGCGCAATGATATTGTCTGGATAGACTCCTAGGACACGCGAATATTGGCGCAGGAGAAAATTTGAACTGTTGGGACTGACCGAATAGGCTTGACCATCAACAAAGCCTCGATTAGGATCAAGCCCAATACTCGTCAGATAATCTGCGAGTGCTGCGTCTGTATCGCCCATTTGCCAGTACAACAGCGCGCGATTTGCATATAGACTTGCATATTCGGCGTCAAGATCCAAACCGTTTGTATATGCGTTTTCTGCTTGCTGAAACTCACCTGTGATAAAGTGAATCAAGCCAATCCAATCGAAATTAAATGCTAATGGGCTAGAAACGTTAGCCGCTGCAAAATCTGCCAGCGCGTTCTCATAGTCTTCAAGCCAGTAGTACGTGATGCCCCGCCCTCGCAAAGCGGGCAGATAGCCTGCATCCAACGCAAGCGCATCGTTGTAATTCTCTATCGCAGTCGAATACTCTTCATTGTCACGGTATGCATTGCCTCGGGTGGTCAGATACAGCGCTTCGTTAACTTCATTGTCCGCATTTAACTCTATTGCTCTCGTGTAGTCTGTAATGGCTTCGTCGTAACGTTCAATAGCTTGAAGACTAATGCCGCGTCTATAGTAGCGGTCAACGGTGGGTTCAATCGCGATTGCCGCTGTGTAGTCCGTGAGAGCGAGTTCGTACTGCACAGAGCGTCGATAAGCCTCGCCTCGGTTAGTGAGAAATATTGCCTCGTCAGAAGGATTGTCAGTTACTAGTTCGAGAGCGTTTGTATAGTCCGCAATGGCAGCATCGTAGTCTTGCAGGTTGTAGTTGTACACGTTGCCTCGAAGGTTGTAGCGAATAGCCGTTGGTTGCAGTTCAATCGCTGCCGTGTAATCAGCAATTGCGGCTTCGTAATCTTCATTGTCACGGTGAGCATTGCCCCGATTTGTAAGATAAAGCGCCTCATTTGCTGGATTTCCCGTGTCCAACTCAATGGCGCTGGTGTAGTCAGCGATAGCCTCATCGTAACGTTCAAGCGCATACAAGCTGATGCCGCGTCGGTTGTATCGGTCACCAGTTGGATCCATCGCAATGGCATCTGTATAATCTTCTATGGCTTCAAGATGCTGCCCAGAGAGGCGATAAGCATTGCCTCTATTGCTAAGGTAAAGTGCTTGGAATGGCGCAGGTGTTGCAACTGCCAACTCTATTGCACTTGTAAAGTCTTCGATTGCCTCACTATAGCGTTGTAAAGCAACGAAGCTCAGCCCACGTCGATTATATCGGTCAGCACTTGGTTCAATGGCAATTGCATCTGTATAGTCTTCTACTGCGTTGAGATATTCGCCTGAAAGTCGGTACGACTCGGCACGACCGACCAAGAAAAAAGCCTCATCAATTCTTTGTTCATTTAGCTCAATAGCGGTCGAAAAGTCAGTGATGGAAAGATCATAGTTTTGTGTGACAGCGTATGCCAAACCTCTGATGTAAAAGGCAATAGGATTATCTGGAGATGAATTGATGAATTGAGAAAAATACATAATTGCGAATCCTGCATCCAATTGTGTCGCAGATCTGTAATCCGCAAATGCAAGATTTTTCTCATTCAGAGCATAATAGGCATCACCACGTCCAAAATAAGGTCTCGCATACCTACTGTCCAATCCGATGGCACGTGTATAATCTTGTATGGCTTGATCATAATGACCCAAAGCCAATAGAGAGTTTCCTCGGTTGTTGTACGCAAATGCGTTCTCTGGACTCAGCTCAATCGCGCGGGTGAAATCAGCAATTGCATTTTCATGATTCCCTTGTCGAGAATAGACATCACCCCGATTGTTGTATGCGCCTGAGTCTTGCGGATTAATCTCGATTAATCGCGTATAGTCATCAATTGCTGCTGCGTAATTGCCTTGATTTCGAAATGCATTTCCTCGATTAAAGTATGCATTACTAACGTTTTCTGAATTCAACTCAATAACGCGAGTGTAATCCTCTATAGCGGCATCAAGATTACCTATCGCGCTGTAGCTGTTTGCACGATAAAAGTAAGCATTTGCGTTTTGCCGATCTAGCGCGGCAACTTCGGTAAAGTCATCAATCGCAGCCTCGTATTCTTGCGTTTGATGGTATGCCAAACCTCGCCACAAATATGCATCGGTAACTCTGGCATTTAATGCAATTGCTTGTGTGTAATCCGTAATTGCCGATTCATAATTTTCGAGTTTATAGTAGGCTTGAGCACGTAAGAAATATCCTCCTCCGTCTGTAGGGTCAATTTCTATTGATCGATTAAAGTCTTCTATTGCAGCCAAATAATCTCGTTCTCCAAAATACAATGCCTGTCCTCTTAGGGTATAAGCAGGCGCTGAATAAGGACTCAGTTCAATTGCTCTAGTCGCGTCGCGTATTGCTCTGTCGTATTCGCCTGTCCCCAAGTAAAGAACTCCACGATTAAGCAGAGCATCTAAATTATCAGGATCAATTTCGAGGGCATTTGTGAACGCCTCAATAGCAGCCTCAAGATCATTAGCGCTTGTGTACACAAAAGCTGCAGCAAAATATACCCGAGTGTCATTGGGAAAATCGGCGATAAGCTGATCTACTGTCCGGATTGTTGTATTAGAGTTCCGTGTTTCGATATTTTCAGCAGATTCGGGTGAAGACAGCAATACCGATAGATATACACTTCCTATGCGCTCTGTGATATTCTGATCGTATTCAGCTGTAGCAGCAATCACGGCAGCCCGTGTAAGCGTAGGTGGGATATTTGTAGCAGTTGCTTCTGCACTATCGAGTTGAGATATTGCAGTAGCAACCTGAGCAGTAGAGGTTGTTTGCGCTGATACAGCCTCTGCCGCGCGCTCACCTGCCTCCATTCCTTGCTGCACAGCAACGCCTGTTGCCACCAATGCCAATGCACCGACCACCGCTGCAACTGCTGCTGCCAGCCGGAAACGACGTGTGCGCTTGCTCAGCGTGACATTTTCGGCAGCGGCTCGCTCCGTTTGCGTCTCCAGGTCGCGTGTCCGCTGCTCCTGCTCTGCCTTCAAGCGTGCGGCTGCGTCTTCGGCGGCGCGGCAGGCAGCAATGAACGCGCGCTGCTCGTCGGTCGGGCGCGGCTGCGTCTTGTTGGAGTCGGGCAGCGCATCCCACGCTGCCAGCCATGCTTCCGCCACTTGCAAGCGCTCGGCACTGAGCAGGAAGCCCGGACTTTTGCCCGCTGTCTGCCACGCCGCCGCCGCTGCCAGCAGTTCGGTATGCGTTTTCACATGCAGCGGGTCCTTATCCGCCGTCTCCAGTAACGCCGTCACCACAGCATCGAAGCTGCCGAGTTTCGGCAAAGAGATGAACTGAAGTGTGCGCAGATGCGTCCAGTTATCGAGCGCCTGGTCGGTCAGCGGCTGCCGTGTCCAGCGCGCTTCGTCTATCGCCGTCAGTTCCAGCGGGATGATGCGTTTGCCATGCTTGCGCGCGTGCGTGATTTCGTCGTGGCAATATTTGGAATTGAGCGCGTCCTGGCTGATGACGAAGACGAAGTTTTGCGCGCTGTCGATGCCCGCGCAAATCTCCTCCCACCACTTTGTCGAGTAATCGATGCCCTGCCAATCGACCCATGCCGGACGGTTCTGAGCCTCCAGCGCGTCAAACAACTGGCGAACAAAATCGGTATCCTTGCGCGAATACGAAATGAAGACATCGAAGCTGGACATCTGTCACCTATGGGATTGCACAACGCGGACGTTAACACTGAGTATACGGCAAAATGTGGGAAAGCGCGCACATAACGCCAGGTCGCTGCCGGAGGCTAAAGCCGTCCGGCTAAACGCTTAAGCGCACTAAAGGCGCTTCCAGAATCGCTGTTATCGCATTTAGCTCCTTCAGTGGGCTTTCTTCTGATAGCCATATGGCTTTAGCCTCTGGCGATGAACGCCAAGCATGACGAGGCAGCGGTAGGCGAGTTACAATCTGCAAAATGATTTCGATGGACACGATCATGACTCAAGACACGATTTACGCGACTTACCCGCTCGATGCCCGCAACGGCGTGACCCGCTGGCTGAAATGCGGCGTCCTCACATCGCCGCTCGCTCTCGAAACGACGCTTGCACCGGACGGTCCGACGTTTGGCGATGACGGGCGCTGGGTGCTGAACTACTGGGCGTGGGACGAGCGGTCGAAGCGGCTGAAGCAGCGCATCTATGACGCCTTGCCGCCGTTCACGGACACGCCAGACATGCACGCACGCATTGGCGCAGCAGCGCACGATGGTAAGCAGTGGCAGTACGCCGTCACCGAAGAAGATCAGGTGATCGACTTCAGCCGCTTCAACTTCACCCCGACGCTGATGCAGGGCTGGCTCTGCACCCTCCTCAACGCCGAAACCGCGCTCACGGCGCAGGCGGAACTGCTGACGATTGGACCCGCGCGCGTCTTTGTCGATGGTGCGCTGCACACCCACTTTCGCGAGCCGTTCAGCTATGTGGCGCTTCAGTATGTACCGCTGACGCTCGACCTGAAGCAGGGCATGAACGTCCTGCATCTGCACGGCGAGATGCTCGGCTGGCGCGAGGCGCGGCTGGCGCTGGGGCTGCGCTTTACAGAGTCGTATCCGATCACAACAAGCGTGCCGCTGCCGGACGGCGTGAGCGCCGACGACTGGCAGCGCACGGAGGATGCGCTCGAACACGTCCACGTCAAACAGTTCGCCTTTCCGACGCTGCCAGGCAAAATTTACCTGGACGCGGAGGCGAGCGCGACCGCCGAATTCGATGTCGAGATCGAACTGCCGATCCCCGAAAACGTCTTCGCCCAGCTTTCATCACTCAAACGACCGAAAGCTGCCGCGCGCATCTGCCTCGAACCGGGCGGCAGCGCGGACCTGCCACTCGTGCCGGAACTGACGGCGGGCATGAGCGGGATGCCGGGCGAAAACAGCCTGATGCTGACGGTGCGGCCAGTGATTACCCTCACCCCAACCCCTCCCTCCGCTTTGCACTCGGTCGTCCCTCATGGAGAGGGGCTTAAGGCGGCTCCTATACCCCCCTTCGCCCTGAGGGAGAAGGGGCTGGGGGATGAGGGTAATGCGGCGGCTGATTTTCTCCACCTCAAGCGTGAGATCTGGGCAGGACGCAACACGTTCAGCAGCGCGCCGTATGGCGATTACGAGGAGCGGCGGGCGGAAGCGCTGCGCCATCTTGCCGCCATGCCGTTTGACATCCCGGCGACGCTGGCAGCGCTGGAGATCGGCGCGGTGGATCGGGTCAGTTCGGACGCGGTGGCGCTGGCGTGTCACTTCATGGAGCAGCGCTATGACTGCGCCGACTTCTACGCGATTGGCTTGCTGGCGCTGCTCTATGGCTATAGTGACCATCCGGTGCTGCACACAGCGGACAAGGCGCGCATCGAGTCGGCGTTCCTGGGCTTCAAGTACTGGCTCGACGAGCCGGGCTTAGACGCCATGTGCTACTTCACCGAGAACCATCAAATCCTGTTCCATGTCGCCGCCTATCTCGCCGGGCAGTTGTGGCAGGAGCGTACATTCAGCAACAGCGGCTACACGGGACGCCAGCAGATGCGCCGCAATCAGCCGCGCATCGAAAACTGGATCATTCGCCGCTTGCAGGGCAGCTTCTCTGAGTGGGACTCGAATGCCTACATGACGCTGGATGCGTTCGCGATGCTGGCGCTGGTGGAGTTTGCCAACAGCAGCCGTCTGCGCGAGATGGCGACGGCGCTGCTGGACAAACTGTTCTTTATGCTTGCCTGCCAGTCGTTTCGCGGGGTGCTGGGTTCGACACACGGGCGCTGTTATGTGACGGCGCTCAAGTCGGCGCGGGTGGAAAATACATCGGCGCTGGGTCGCATCGCCTGGGGCATGGGCCTCTTCAACGGCGAAACGCGCGCGACAGGGCTGCTGGCGCTGGCGCGGCGCTACCGCGTGCCGGACGTGTTGCAGCACATCGGTGCGGATACCGAGCGCACGTTGGTCACGCAGGCACGTTCATTCGCACAGTTCCGCCCACAGTTCGACATGCGCGGCGACACATGGGATGTGCGCACGCTGACGTACCGCACGAGCGATGTCATGCTGTCGGCAGCGCTCGATTATCGACCGGGCGAGATGGGCATTCAGGAGCATCTCTGGCAGGCGACGCTCGGACCGGAGGCAGTCGTTTTCACGACCTATCCCGGCAACAGCCAGGAACACGGCAATGCGCGCCCTAACTTCTGGGCGGGGTCGGCGCGGCTGCCGCGCGTGGCAATGCACGACCGCACGGTCATCTGCCTGTACCAGTTGCAGCCAGATGTTGGCTTGGGCATTAGCCATGCTTACTTCCCGACGGCGATGTTTGACGAATGGCGCATCGACGGGCAGTGGGCGTTCGCGCGCGTCGGTAGTGGCTATATCGCGCTGTGGGGCGATGGCCACCTCGTGCTGACGGACAGCGGGCGGCATGTGGCGCAGGAGCTTCGCAGCCGAGGCGCGGGGGCTGCGTGGGTGTGTCGCGTCGGCGGCGCGGCGCAGGATGGCGACTTCGCCGCGTTCCAGCGCGCGCTGATGACGCAGCCGCCGCATGCCGACGGCACGGATGTGCAATGGACGACGCCGGACGGGGCGGCACTGCGGTTTGGCTGGGAAGGCGCGTTAACTGTGGATAATCAGGCGCAGGACTGGGATAGCTATCCGCATTACGCCAACGTCTACACCGATACGCCGATGGACGCGCCGACGATGACGATTGCACACGCAGGCGAGTCACTGACGATCGATTTGCAGCGCGGGCGCAGTCTCACATCTCAGGCACGCTAAACGCCTCTCTGCATGCTGGCGATTTGACAGCGCTGTCCAGTGGTGCTATGCTGGCGACACAATCGAATCACAACGAAAGCTGCGGTGTGCCATTGACCCGGATGTCTGGCACAACACAGGGGAAGCCGGTGAGAGTCCGGCGCTGTCGCGCAACGGTAACTTCGTAACGAAGAAGCCCGATTACCTGCCAACGCTTTCGCTCGTGGAGTACCTTCGCGTATAAGGGAAACGAGCGTGGATATGCGTCATTGCTATTGCCCGCCTCGTGCGGGCTTTTTTGTCGCACCTCCTCCCCGCTTCCCCTGTGTTCACACAGAGGAACTGATCATGTCCAAACTCCTGTCCTACGTCCTGACTCTCGTCCTGCTCCTCCTACTGGCAGCGCCTGCCGCTGCACAGCGCGGTTCGCCTGTCACGGCAGGCGCAAATATCACAGACGGCTGTGCCGAAAGCGATGATCCAACGGTCGATTATTTCCCTCACGAAGCGACAGTGATGTACGCCGAAGGCTTCCAGATCAGCTATTACAACAACTACAAGGTCATCCTCGTCAACGAGCCGTTTGCTGATGCAGGGTTCCGTTATGAATATGTGCTGGTGCAGTGCGGCACAACGCTGCCGGAGGTGATCGAAGGCACGCAGACGATTGGTTATCAGGTGATCGAAGTGCCGATACAGTCGATTGTTACGCTGTCGGCGACGTTCCTGCCCAACCTGGAGACGATTGGCGAACTGGACGCGCTGGTCGCCAATGACGAATTTGACTTTGTCTACAGCGAAGCGGTGCGTGCGCGCATTGACGCAGGCGAGATGGTCGAAGTTGGCTTTCCAAGCGGCATCGACAACGAGCTGGTGTTGGACCTTAACCCTGACCTGATCATGCTCAACGCCTTCAGCCAGGCAGATCTGGATCCGCTCAATCTGCTGCGTGACGAAGGTATCCCTTACGCCGCCAATATCGACTATCTGGAGACATCGCCGCTGGGGCGGGCGGAATGGGTCAAGTTCACCGCTGCGTTCTTCAACCGTGAGGAAGAGGCGAACACCTTCTTCACCGAAGTCGAGGGCGCGTACAACCAACTGACGGCACTGACGGCGGACGCCGAAGCGCGCCCGACGGTCATGGTTAACGGACTGTTCGGCGATAGCTGGTTCGTGGCGGGCGGGCAAAGCTATGTCGCGCGCCTGATTGCGGACGCGGGCGGCGATTACCTGTGGGCGGACGACGAATCAACGGGCGGTGTGCCGCTGGATTTCGAGAGCGTGCTGGAGCGTGCGGCGGACGCGGACATCTGGATCAATCCCAACTTCTGGTTCACGCTGGCGGATGGGCTGACGGAAGATGAGCGCTACGCCGAGTTCGCGCCGTTTGCCAGCGGGCAGGTCTATAACAACAACGCGCGCGTCACGCCGATGGGCGGCAACGACTATTACGAAGGCGCGGTTGCCAACCCTCATCTGCTATTGGCGGACCTGATCGCGATCTTTCAGCCGTCGCTGCTGCCGGATCACGCGTTGTTTTACTACCAGCAGTTGCCAGCGGAATAATGAATCGAACTGAACGATTGCCCACCGTCAGCGCGGCAGTGAATATGCACACAGGTGAATTGCACAATGCGCTGCGGCGGGATGAGGCGGCGTGGCGGCTGCGCTTTATGCTGCTCATCGTGCTGCTCATTGTGCTATTCCTGGTCGCGCTGGTGCTCGGCTCGGTCAATATCCCGCTCGATCAGATTGTGCGCGTGCTGCTTGGCGGTGAAGCGGAGCGTGCGTCATGGACGAGCATCATCATGCAGGTGCGACTGCCGCGCGCATTGACTGCACTGCTGGCAGGCGCGGCACTCGGTGCGGCGGGCTTGCTGATGCAAACGTTCTTCCGCAACCCGCTGGCATCGCCAGATGTGCTGGGCGTGAACAGCGGAGCGAGTCTGGGCGTGGCGCTGGTGGTGCTGTCCACGGGCGTAGTCGGCACATCGCTGCTGGCGGGCATTGGCTTGGCGGGCGATCTGGGGCTGGCGGCGGCGGCGAGCATTGGCGCAGGGCTGACGATGCTGCTGGTGCTGTTCGTCGCGCGGCGTGTGCGCGGCAGCACCACGCTGCTGATCATCGGGCTGATGATTGGGCAGTTGACGTTTGCGGTCGTCAGCCTGCTGCTGTATTTCAGCATCCCCGAACGTATTCAAGCATACATCAACTGGGGGTTCGGCAGCTTTGGCGGCGTTACCTGGTCGCAACTGCCGATTCTGGCGCTGGCGGTTACGGCTGGGGTCGTGTTAAGCGTGGCGCTGATCAAGCCGTTGAACGCGCTGCTGCTCGGTGAGGCGTATGCGGAAAGCATGGGCGTTGGGCTGCGGCGGGCGCGCACGGGCATCATTCTGTCGACAGCGCTGCTGACGGGCGCGGTGACGGCGTTCTGCGGACCGATTGCGTTTATCGGGATCGCCGTGCCGCACCTGTGTCGCGGGCTGTTTCGGACGGCAGATCACCGCGCGCTGCTGCCCGCCGCGCTGCTGATGGGCGCGCTGGTGGCGCAGGCGGCGGGCATTCTGGCACAGGCTCCCGGCACAGACATCGCGCTGCCGCTGAATGCGGTGCTATCGCTGATCGGCGCGCCTGTCGTGCTGTTCGTGATTTTGCGGGGGCAATAAACAGTGACGCTTTTGCTCTATAAAACCATGTCGTCGATGCTTTGCGCTTCCAACACAGGCACGATCAGCGCCAGCGCCCGCCCGCGATGGCTGATGCTGTGTTTCTGCTCTGGTGGAAGCTGGCTGAATGTGACCTCAAAGCCATCGGGAATAAACACCGGGTCGAATCCGAAGCCATAGCCGCCATCGCCGGGCGTCTGTGCGATGCGCCCCAGGCATTCGCCACGTACATGCTTGACCTCTGCCTTGCCCGCCTGCGCAACGCTGATGACGCAGACGAAGCGTGCAGTGCGCTGCTCGTCTGGTACGCCTGCCAGTTCACCGAGCAGCTTCATGTAGCGGTCGCGGTCAGTTGCGCCGTCGCCTGCGTAGCGCGCCGTATACACGCCCGGTCGCCCGTTCAGCACATCCACTTCCAAGCCGCTGTCATCCGCCAGCGCCAGCAGCCCACTGGCATCGGCATACGTGCGCGCCTTATGGTCGGCATTCGCTTCGAACGTGTCAAAAGGCTCATCGACCTTCAGATGTTCCAAACCGACATCGCGCACGCTGACGATTTCAAACGGCAGCGCGGCGAAGATTTCTGCATATTCGCGGATTTTGCCCGCGTTTTGTGTCGCAACGAGTAGGCGCATGGGAGAATATCCTTATTGAAGAGGCTAGAGAAGAGGATAGAGGGTTTTGGTTTTCATCTCCAACCTCTTGCATATGCTTTTAAATGCCGGGGGACAGTCCTGGTATCACTCGCCACAACAGCCATAGATTGAGCGGCACGAGCAGGAGTATCAACGCTGCCAGCGCATACGGTCGCAGGCGAGCGTAGTGCGACAGCACGCCGCGTGCCTCCGCCCAGCGCAGCCATCCATCCATCCCGCCCGCCACCAGCAGCGCGAACGCGATGATCCCCGTAAACATATAGCGCCCCTGGAACTGGACAAACTCGGTGTTGTAGTAGATATACTGCGCCAGCGCCAGCACCCCGACCAGCACCAGCACCAGTGCCATATCGCGCTGGACCGGGTTAGGCTCGCTATCTCGCTCCCGCGCAAGCCAGCCCACCACCCAACCGCCGATTGCCAGCAGCAGCAGCACGCCGATAGCACTATATGCCCATGACGGCAGCGGTAGTGACATCCAGCCCAACTGACCAAAGAAACTCTGGAATGTGGTGGTGAAGGCGCGGCTGAGGTATTCGCCTGTGCCGAGTTGATCGATCAGGTCGGCAGTGCGCAGCTGTCCGACGACGACGCGATCGTGCGCCGCCAGCCCGAAGACATCTGGAAAGCCGTAAGTGACGATGTTGCGCCCCCACCAGACGCCCGCAATCAGCAGCGCGGGGATCAGGAAGGCGACCCAGCGCAGGAGCAGTGATCTCAGATTTTTTAACGCAGGGGCGCGGGGGTGCAGAGGCGCAGAGGAATCATGCTTCGCGTCCTCTCCGTCTCTGCGTCCGATTCTCCCCTCGCCCTGAGGGACGACCGAGTGCAAAGCGGAGGGAGGGGTTGGGGGTGAGGGTTGTCGCAGCCAGCGCAGCAGGATGGCGACAGGCACAACGCCGAGCAGGAAGATCGTGCTGACCTTCGTCACCAGCGCCAGACCGACCAGCACGCCCAAGCCGACTTCATCGCCGACGCCGCGTCGTTCAAAGCGCAGATAGACCAGCGCGCCGATCAGCGCCAGCCCGATCAGCGACCAGGCGAGTGCGTCGTTGTTGACCGACCCGGTAATGCCGAGGAACTGCGGCAGCAAGGCGACGAAAGCCGCCGCCGCGAACGCCACGCCGCGACGGTTGGGCATGACGAGCGTCGTGACAATGTAGGTGTACAGCACGACGGTGAGCGCCATGAACACCGTGACGATGCGCAGCACGGTGAGGCTGCCGTTGCTGAGGGTGTAAAACGGTGTCAGCAGCAGGTAGTACAGCGGCGGCTGATGATCTTCGTACTCGACAGCGGGCAGGTTTGTGAGCAGGTCGGGTGCGAATTGGTTTGCCTTGAGCGTTTCGAGGTAGGCATTGTCCCAATCGCCATCCTCGATGACGGGACAGCAGCCGAACGCCGCCACCTGCGCGATGTAGTTGTAGTGGGCGGGTTCGTC
>JANRJX010000216.1:0-3722 GCA_033763755.1 Chloroflexota bacterium | reverse complement strand
CGTCCTGACCCCCAACCTCTATTTTTTTGATAGAGGTTGAGGGAGGGAAATTTGAAACGATTACATTTTGTAATCCTTTCAAATTATAATGACAGAATAGCAACTAGGGCGCGCGATAGGTCGGGACATCCTCGATCCGTTCATAGATCGGGATGCCCCGCGCGCGTCCCAACCGTACATCGTTATCTGCGCCCTTCGACTCGCCCGGCAAGCGCAAGATCGCGTCGCAGTGTTCGATCAACCGTCCCGCCGTCGGATGCAGGATTTCGTCGTAGAGCGCGTCGCCGACTGCTTTGCCGCCTGCCACATTCCAGATTGGCAGCGCCACCCATTCGCCAATCATCGGTACGTGTCCACGCTGGAACAGCTCATAAGACGGTGCTTCCAGGCGGCGCAAGTTTGCTGCCATCTTCTGCGGGTCATCGCCTGTGCCGCTGCGATACGGTCCTGCGATCAAGATCATCATGCGCTTGTCAGTCGTGTTCATCGTCAATTCCTTCATTGTCAGGTATCATCGTGCATGAGATGTCATGTTATTGCACGAAATTGCGGATATAATGCAGAATATCATGCAAAATCGTGCATAGTCAAGTGAATTCGTGCAAGGTTGGGAAATTGCAATGTTGACCAGTCAGCGCAAGCAGTACATCCTGAATATCCTTAAGCGCGACGGACAGGTGGTCGCCAAAGCGGTCAGCCAGGAACTTGGCTTATCCGAAGACACCATTCGTCGCGATCTGCGCGAACTTGCACAGGAGGGGCTGCTCCAGCGCGTACATGGCGGTGCGCTGCCCGCGTCGCCTGCGGTCGTTGATTTTGCGCATCGTGAAGAAATCCTGATCGACTCCAAGATCGCGATTGGCAAAGCTGCCGCGCACATGATCAAGGATGGACAGATCGTGATGCTTGATGGAGGCACAACGGCGACGCAGATCGCCCGCCATCTGCCGCGGGCGCTGCGGGCGACCATCGTCACACACAGCGCCAGCATCGCGCTCGAACTGGTGGAGCATCCCGGTGTCGAAGTCATCCTGATCGGCGGGCGGCTGTTCAAGCACTCGATTGTCTCGGTCGGGGCAGCCGCCATCGAAGCGATCAGCCGGGTGCGCGCTGATTTGTTTTTCATGGGCGTGACGGGCGTGCATCCCGACGCGGGGTTAAGCACGGGCGATCTGGAAGAGGCGTATGTGAAACACGCGCTGTGCCAGCAGGCAGCGGAGACGTTCGTGCTGGCATCGCGCGAAAAGCTTGGTGCGGCATCGCCCTATGTGATCGCGCCGCTGAGCGAAATCAGCGGCTTGATTGTCGAGCAGAGCATCCCCGAAGAGATGCTGCTGCCCTACGTTCAAATGGGACTGACGATTGTGCGGGCGTGAGGGTTATGCCTCCGGCAGGCTATCTGGCTGTGTGACAGTGACGCCTGTGCCGTTGCGCTTGAGCGCGGGTAAGTCCTTCATTTGCTGCGTCAGCAGGATGCCAAGCAGCCCTTCGACCATGCTGCCGCCGCCCGCCTGACCGCCGCCGACCATCACATCCGGGATGATGCGCACACCGCGCTCGCCGATGATTTGCATCAACTGTACCGCCGTAAAGCCCTGACCACCCATTGCGTCTGCACCTGCACGATATGCCTCTGCCTGCGCCTCGCCCCGCGCACGAATGGCATCTGCT
Organism: Chloroflexota bacterium; assembly: GCA_033763755.1. Taxonomy (GTDB): domain Bacteria; phylum Chloroflexota; class Anaerolineae; order Aggregatilineales; family Phototrophicaceae; genus Flexifilum. The sequence continues at coordinate 2,051 of JANRJX010000216.1, read as the reverse complement.
TCACCCTGAGCGCGCAGCTTGGTCGCTTCCGCTTCACCGTTCGCCTGCTTGATGTAAGCCTTCGCCTGCAAGTCGGCGATGTTGACGCCTTGCTCACTCTTGACGACTTCCTGCTGAATATCCGCCAGCGACGTTTCGCGCACGAGTTGTTGGCGCTGTTGTTGTGCTGCCTGCTGCACCTGGTACGTCTTCTGCTGTTCCTCGGCAATTTTGCGGTCGGTCAGCGTCGCCATCAGCGCTTCCGGGGGGTTGATGTCCCCAATGAGCGTATCGATGCCTTCAACGTCATAGGTGCGCAGCGCACGATTGATATGCTCTGCCGCTTCATGCTGACGGTCGCTGCGGGCGCTAAGGAAATCCAGCACCGTGTAGCTTTGCCCGGCGTTGCGGAAGTAGTTGCCGACAATCGGCTGCAAGACATGATCGACCAGGTTTTGTACAGAGCCAACGCGCGAAATGACTTTTGATGCTTCGAGTGCGCCAATGTGAATCACCTGCGACACGTCCAGACTGAAGGCGAACCCGTCGCGCGAACGCACCGTGATCGACGCCAACCGCGAGTCATAGTTATGTGATTCAGTGCGCGTTGCCCAGTTGAGGACGATGTTGGTTGTCGGTACCAGCTCCATGCGCATAACGCGCTGGTTAATCGGGTGCTTGCCCGGATAGAGCGGCGCTGCCCACACGCCCTTATGCCCTTCGTTGACCAGGTCACCATGCTTGAAGTCGCTGCCTGATACGTCAATGTGCGCCTTGCCGATGAAGCTGATGACAACGCCGACATGCCCGATCGGGATTTCGGTCATGGGCACCTGCTCGATTTTGACGAACCAGGGATTCAGGTTCCAACTGCCGGACAACAGAACCTGTTCCTGCAAACCGCGTTGACCGCCAGAGGTCATGAATGCTTGCGCGTTCTGGAAGTTATCATGACCGGGCAGATACAAGCCCGCGATCTCACCCTCGGCAATCGGTTTGCCGTCCATCGTCGTGACAATGCCAACCATATCCGGCGCGACAGTGTAGACGAGCAGATCATCCGGGTTCATACCCTGGTTGCTGGCGTTGTGGCGCGTGATGACATTGAAGAGCGCTGTGTTAATGCGGTAGCTACCGGCGGTTAGGATTGCCAGTTGGCGACCCTGTTCACCGCCGCTGGTCAGGAATGTGCGCGCGTTCTGGAAGTTATCGCAGTCGATGACTTTGCCAAGAATCCGATCCGGCGGTACCGGCGCGCCACTTGCAGCAACGACCAGCCCGATTTCGCCCTGTGGGATGACCGTAACAGGCACGCGTGTAACGTTGTACATCCATGACCAGTAGCCAAAGTGCCAGCCAGGGGCAAGCGTATCCGCTTGATAACCGGGCTCGCCGTTGAGAGCAACCAGTTGACCGGCGGGCAGTGACTTGCCCGCGAACGAGAAGCGCTTGACGACGATGCCGACCTGTCGTTCGCCAATGATCACCAGACCCAGGATGATGCCCGGCAGAACGACGACCGCCAGCACGAGCAACAGCAGAATTGGCACGAGGATGATGAGTAAATCAAACATTTTATTCCCCATTTCAGGTGTGCGCAGGTGTGAATAGAGGCGCACAGATTTCAGCATACGCCTGTTCCTATAGAAAATCCCCCCAATTGTGAGGGGGTCGCAAAAGCATTAGTGCCTGTGGGGGCGATAGTTGCACTCTCCTGTCAAATGTGAGAAAATGAGTAATGCATGAATGGTGCAATAGTGACAACGAACACCATATCTAATGTACCAGCCGGGTCGTAAACCCGGCATTTGTTCGTATAGAATCCTTACACCTCGGAGTTCATCCATGCGTCCACTCAATTCGACAGAGCAAGTCCTGATTTATATCGTGCTGGCAATCGCCATCGCGGGGATTGCTTACGCTTATCTGCTTGTGCGCCAGATTCTGGCGGAAAGCAAAGGCTCAGCGAAAATGCAGCAGGTCTGGGGCTACATTCGCGAAGGTGCGAATGCCTACCTGCGTTCGCAACTACGCATTATTGCCGTGCTGATCGTCGTGCTTGGCGTGCTGCT
>JANRJX010000215.1:0-21546 GCA_033763755.1 Chloroflexota bacterium | reverse complement strand
CACCTACATGACCGAGCGCCTCCACCAGTCGCTCGATTATGCCACACCGGCGGAGTTCGAGCTGGCAGCGTTGTCACATCCGCGCTACCCTCTCTTATCTCCGGTCTGATTCCTTCCAACTTTACCGCCGCACTACATTATAAAATCACGTGCCTCAACATAAGTTGGTGCCCACAATTTAGGTTAAATATACATAATGCTGAGAATACTTAGCCAAAGTTGGACTTGTACAGCGTGATCATGCCTTCGGCATTCCTGATCACTGCCAACCGCAACGTATCCGGTTCAATGACCTCAATCGAACTCCCAAAGCTCAACACGAACTCTAACGCTTCATCAAGCGTACCGAAATAAATCGTTGCTTGATTCCATTCATCAGCTTCCGAGGGCTGAACCCAATCTATCTTGAAATAGGCTTCGACAGTCTGGAAGCGCGCCAGGCTGTGCGGTGAAACACGGAGCTTAGCTGGGTATCGTGCCATGTTTCCAGTATGTTCGGCGGTAGTCCGATGCCAGTAAGTTTTGAGGTCAAAACCTTTAGTTCGTGTGAACAGTTCACCGGTGATGGTAGCCATCAGAATACGCGATATCCGATACGTATGAATGTCTCCCTGAGCCTCTCCTGCTAAATACCATATGCCTCCTTTAGCGATTAAGCCAAGCGGCGATACTGTCCGATCAAGAAGGGTGTGATCGGCTCGACGATACGTGATTGTGATTTTCAAATCGTTCCATATGGCTGTTTGAAGCATCGACAAGTAAGGTGTATTTTCTGGCTCTCGCTGCCAGCCTATCGGATCGATGTAAAAGCGTTGATTGATGCTTTCAATCTGCTGTTGGTCGTCATCAGACACCGATGTCATCAGTTTTAGCAATGCGTTTTGTGCTGTCTGTGCCATTCCCAGGTCGGCAAACAATGGCTGATTTAGAAACAGAGTTTGAAGCTCGGTAAGGTTTAGCGTGCTGAGGTTTGCTCTATAACCTTCTAACAGACGCCATCCTCCCTGATTACCACGTTCAGAAATCACAGGAATTCCCGCTGTGGACAGTGCATCCATATCGCGGTAAATCGTCCGTTCAGAAACTTCGAGCCGGTCGGCTAACTCTGTCGCTGTGACGCGAGCTTTATTTTGCAGCAGCAGCACAATCGCAAGCAGGCGGTCAGCACGCATGATTGCTTCCTGGAATATGACAGTGGATGTCATGTAAGCAAGTTTATCCTACAGAGGTCATTTAATGAAGCTTGACCTGCACCACCCAATCACCAGGTATGTGTCTTGAGTAAAGGAGAAGGGCTGTGAGCGAAATACCTGAAAAGATGCGAGCGATCGTGATCGACCAGTTTGGAGGCATTGAAGAAATGCGTCTGCGCCAGATTCCGGTGCCACAGGTTGAAGCTCATGAAATTCTGCTACGGGTGCAGGTTGCCGGTGTGGGTACATGGGATCCGTTTGAGCGCGAAGGGGGCTATGCAGATGCCGTTCCGGTTCCCGCTCGATTTCCGTATATCCTGGGGTCAGAAGGTGCGGGCATCATTCAGAAGATCGGCAGCCGGGTCACAGAATTTGCCGTTGGAGACCGCGTCTATGCTGTGTCTTTTCTAAATCCCAAAGGCGGATTCTATGCCGAGTATGTCGCCGTGGATGCTCAACTTGTCTCCCGTATACCCGATCACTTGACCGTTGAACAAGCGGGCGTGCTCACTGGCGGCGGCATCACCGCATTACGAGGATTGGAGGATGTGATCAAACTTCAACCTGGGGAACGAGGTCTGATTTTCGGTGCCGGGGGTGGGGTTGGGCATATGGCAGTACAACTTGCCAAATCGATGGGGGCGCACATCTTCGCCGTTGCTTCAGGAGCAGATGGCGTCGCGCTTGCAGCGCAGGTAGGCGCGGATCGCGTTGTGGACGGGCGCACAGTCGATGTGCTGTCAGCGCTGAAGGCGTTCGCGCCGGACGGACTGGACGCCGCATTGCTCACGGCAGGGGGTGAGGCTGCAGAGCAGGCTCTCGCAGGTATCCGTCCCGGTGGGCGCATTGCATTCCCGAATGGCATTCAACCCGTGCCGACCGAAGGCGCGGCACGCCAGCTGATGCCTTACAACGGAGCGCCAGATGGCGACATCGTACGTCGCTTTGACCGAATGGTTAAGAATGCGAAGATCATTCCCCACCTGGCGGCGATCTTCCCGCTGGAACATGCACAGGATGCGCACCGCATGCTTGATCAACATTACGTGGGCAGACTGGCGCTGCGGGTGACTTTGTGAAGCTCCACTACGATTTAGTAGAGTGCGGTTGCGCTGCTGCGGGTAAAAGTTGGGTTGACGAGTTTGCACGAAAACAAGGGCATGCAGACGTCATGCGCTGCTTGGTGAGTAGCCTTGCTTGACAACCTGCAATATTTGACTACCCTCATGAGTGTATGAGGGTGGTTATGTTTATATTGAAGGACTGTTATGCCTTCTTACGATCGTCAGCACGCTGTCGTCCTTGGCGGTAGCATCGCCGGGTTATTCACTGCGCGGGTTCTGAGCGACCACTTCGCCAACGTCACAATTGTCGAACGCGATCCTGTGCATGACGAGCCGGAGTCGCGCAAAGGGCAGCCGCAAACGCGCCATCTCCACGGCGCACTCGCGCCCACACTCAACTTCATCCGCACCTACATGCCCGGCGTTGAGCAGGCGCTCGTTGAGGGCGGTGCGCTGGTTGGCGATTTTGGTGAGAAGGTGCGCTGGTTTCACGCCGGGCAATATCGCGTAGAGGGGCATCACTTGGGCATCGAAGGCATCGTGCAGAGCCGCCCGTTCCTGGAATGGCATGTACGCCGCTATGTAACCGGGCTGAAGAATGTGCGGCTGCTGGCAGAAACAGCCGCCGAAGCGCTGGTGACAGATGCGGAACGCATGCGCGTGACCGGTGTGCGCGTGACGCATCGCGACAGAGGTAGCGAGGAAGTCTTGCCCGCCGATCTGGTGGTGGATGTGACCGGGCGCGCTTCCTGCACATCGAAGTGGTTGCAGCAGTTGGGCTATGAAGCACCAGAAGAAGAAGCGGTCAAAGTCCGCGTTGGCTATGCTACTCGTCTCTACCGCCGTGTTGTAGACCCGGCTTGCCCACCGCAAAGCATTTTCATCACACCCAAAACGCCAAATGGTAAACGCGGCGCAATCTTGTTTCCGATTGAAGGTGACCGTTGGATTGTGACAGTGGGTGGCTGGCACGGTGACCACGCGCCTGCCGATGCCGATGGCTTTACGGAGTACGTGCGCACAATCGGCGCATCGGACATATATGACGTGATCGTGCGTGCCGAGCCATTGTCCGACGTGCTGCTCTACAAGTACCCCGCCAGCCGCCGCCTCCGTTATGAGCGCTTGAAGCGCTTTCCCGAGGGCTTGCTCGTGCTGGGCGATGCCGTCGCCAGCCTGAACCCGATCTACGGGCAGGGGATGAGCAGCGCGGCAAAGCAGGTGGAAGTGCTGACGGATGTGTTAAAGCGTGGTAGTTTACAGGGCGCGTGGCGCGGTTTCTTTCGCCGCACGGCGCAGGTCATCAATCAGCCCTGGCGCGTGTCAGTCGGCGAAGACTTTCGCTACCCGGAGACAGAGGGCAAAGCACCGTTTGCCCTTTACCCTGTCAACTACTACATCCATCTTGTGCATCAGGCGACTTACCGCGATGTGGTCGTCTATCGGCAGTTCGTGCGAGTTATGCACCTGCTTGCACCTGCTGCTAGCCTGATGTATCCGCACATCATGCTGCGCGTACTACGATGCGCGCTGGCATGAAAACAAGCGGGATGCAACCGCCAAACAGGATGATCGATATGAACGATCCGCTGTACGTGCAGCGAAGCTACAGCGTCAATATTGATTTCACCGGGGATGGAGTAATCGATGCCATCGATGCTGCGCTGCTCGGCGGGCAGCGACCTGAGCCAGAACCGTAAACATCCATAAAAAATGCTAGACAAATTGCCTGAACCTGTGAGATACTGCACCTCTATCCACTTCGACTGGTTCAGGATAAAAATCATGATCTCGTCCTGGCTCGAAAAACAGCAGGTGTCGCCGATGCTGCCTGTGGTCGCCCTGCTCACGGTGACGCGCACCATCGTCGATACGGGTTTTCGGATGATTTACCCGCTGCTTCCCGTGTTTGCGCGTGGGGTTCAGGTCGAAGTCAGCGCCATCGTCAACATTCTGACCTTCATGCAGTTCCTCGGTCTTGCTGCACCATTCATTGGCAGGATATCCGAACAGCGCGGTCGCAGATTTACCATTCTGATGGGTGTGCTGCTGTATGTGGTGAGCATGATCAGCGTCTTCATCTCGCCAGATTTTACCGGTCTGGCGATTGCGCTCCTGTGCGGCGCGCTCGGCAGAATGGCGATTAACCCGGCAATGCAGGCGTACATCGGCGATAAAGTGCCGTACGAACGACGCGGATTGTATCTGGGCATTGTTGAGATGGCATGGTCAGGCGCTTTTTTGTTCGGCGTCCCAGCAATGACCTGGCTGATTGCGAATTACAACTGGCAGGCTCCGTTTCTGGCGCTGGCGCTCCTCGGTGCCATCAGCCTGGCGCTTATCTGGGTGCGGATCAAGCCGGATGCGCCAGTCGTACAGCATGTCGCCTTTCTTCCTGCGCTGCGCGCGGCGATCAGCAGCCCGATGGCACTTGCCGGCTTATGCCTGGGCTTCAGCATCAGTGCTGCCAATCAACTGGTCAGCGTCGTCTTCGGGACCTGGATTGAAGCGTCGTTCGGGATTCAACTGGCAGCGCTGGCAGTGGCAGCGGCGGTCATCGGCTTGTCTGAACTCAGTGGTGAAGGACTGGTGACCTTTTTTGCCGATAGAGTTGGGAAGCGCCGCCTGGTGCTGCTGGGCGTCAGCGGCAATATCCTGGCGTGTCTCCTCCTGCCGCTCACCGGGGGGAATCTGACGCTGGCGCTGTGTGGGTTGTTCTTCTTCTACCTGACGTTTGAACTGAGCGTCGTCGCCAGCATTCCTCTGGCAACCGAACTCAGCCCGAACTCTCGCGCCATGTATCTGACAGTGCTGGTGTCTGCCGTGACGTTGGGACGCGCGGTGCTGACGCCGGCTGCGCCTGCGCTGTTCGCGTCCGGGCTGCTGGCGAACTGCCTTGTCGCTGCCGGATTTAACCTCATCGCCATCTTCGTGGTGTGGCGCTTCATTACTGTGAAGTGACGGGTACTGCGGCACATGCCTTCGCCCCCTCTCCATCGGAGAGGGGTGAAGCACATTATGAAGTTGAAATTGTGGAGGTGAAGTAAAACCCTACCGCCGACCGCTCGCCTGCTGCTGCCGCCGCGAAAGCGCGTCAATGACGACCGCTGCCAACAGCACCAGACCCGTGACGATGAACTTGATGCCGGAACTGACGTTGAGCAGACCCATGCCGTTTTCCACGCTGGCAACCACCAGCGCACCCAGCACGGCGCTCACCACCTTGCCACGCCCGCCAAACAGCGACGTACCGCCGATGACGGCCGCGGCGATGACGTAGAGCAGCAGGTTGCCACCGCCCGCGTCCGTCGCCACCGACTTCAAACGAGACGCCAGGATGATGCCACCCATGCCCGCCATCAAGCCCGAAATCATGAACACCAGCACGCGGATGCGCTCAACGCGGATACCAGCACGCCGAGCCGCTTCCTTGTTGCCGCCGACCGCGTAGACGTAGCGCCCGAAGCGTGTCCGTTCGGCGATAAACGCCAGCACCAGCAGGAAGATCAGCATTAGCACCGCGATCACGGGCATACCTGCCTGTGGCGTCGCAGTCTCGTTCAATGCACGGTTGATGTTGAACAGGTAGGCGATGAACGCGCCCGCCACCGCCATGATGACCGTCTGTGCGATGATGATGCTCATCGGCTTGGCGCGCAGCCCGGCTTTCTGGCGCGCACTGGCAGTCGTGAATTCCAGCACCGTCATCAGGACGATAAAGACAATAACCACCAGCCACGTCATTTCTGGCGACAGTACATCGCTCGCCAGGTTGCGCACGACCGGATTCTGGATGTTGACCGTGCCGCCGTCACCGATGATCAGCAGCACCACGCCGTTCCACGCCAGCAAACCCGCCAGTGTGACAATGAACGAGGGCAACTGAAATGTCGTGATCAGGAAGCCGTGCAGTGCACCGATAGCCGCTGTGACCAGCAGCGCAATTGGGATGACATTCCACCAGTCCATCCATGCCAGCGCCGGGTTCGTCAGCGAGTCGCGCAGCATTATCGCTGTCGCAACACCGCCTATTGCGCTGACGTAGCCCGCCGACAGATCGATTTCTCCAAGCAGCAGCACGAAGACCATGCCATATGCAATGACTGCAATACCTGCCATCTGAATCACGATGTTGACGAGGTTACGCGGCGTCAGAAAGTTTTGATTCAAGCTCTGGAAGATGATTGCGATCACAATCAGACCGAGGACAATCGGCAGAGAGCCAATATCGCCGGACCGAATGCCGCGCAGGGCACCGCTAACGTATTCGCCGACGGTCTGCTGCTTCTGGCTATCAAGCAACGCGCTTTTGACCGGCGCATCGGGAGTTTGTGCAACTTCGCTCATGATGCCATCCCCGGCACAACGCCAATTTGTCCTGCGGTGATCGCATGGACGACTTCTTTCTGATCGGTTTCACTGCGCCGGAAGGTCTTGACCATGTGCCCCAGGCGCAGCACAGCGATGCGGTCCGCCACTTCGAAGATGTCGTGCAGGTTGTGCGAAATGACGACCACACCCAGCCCCTTGTCCGCCAGCCGCCGCACCAGGTTCAACACCTGCCGCGTCTGCGCCACACCCAGCGCTGCCGTCGGCTCGTCGAGGATGACCAGGCGGCTGTTCCACAATACCGCTTTGGCAATCGCGACGGACTGCCGCTGACCGCCGGAGAGCGACGCCACAGGCAGCCGGACGCTGCGCAGCGTTGTCACTGCCAGATCGTTCAGTGTTGCGACCGCGCGCTTTTCCATCTCAATTTCTGTCAGGGGCAGCAGATTGCGCATCAGCTTGACGATACCGCCCGGCGCGCCGCCGTTCGATTCGTTGCCCGGAGTAACCCCGCTTGTCCATTCGCGACCCAGGAACATGTTCGAGACCACATCCAGATTGTCTGCCAGCGCCAGATCCTGGTACACGACCTCAATGCCGAGCGCGGCGGCGTCGCGCGGGCTGTGGATATTGACGCGGCGGCTGTCAAATGTGACTTCGCCCTCGTCGAAACCGTAAATACCCGCGATGCCCTTGATGAGCGTGGATTTGCCAGCGCCGTTATCGCCTACCAGCGCTACGACTTCGCCTGGATACACATTAAAGTCAACCCGTGTCAGTGCCTGCACCGCGCCGAAGCTTTTAGAAACACCTTTTGTTTCCAGCAGCGGTGAGCCTTTATAGATATCCCCCATCGTCATGTCCTCACATACTTCTTGTTTTTCGTAAGCGAAGGGGCGACCCGCCGGGTCGCCCCCCTGTTGCCCTTCATTTGTGCTGCGATACGACCAAAATCGTACTAATCAGTTGTTGAGGGGCAAAACAGACGCACGCAGCCGACTAGCGGTCTGCCGGGCAGAATTCTTCGAACTCACCCACGCAGATTTCTTCCCAGGTGCGGAAGCCATCGGCGATGACGGTTTCGGCGATGTTGTCGACGGTGACGCCAACCGGGACGAGCAGGACCGACGGAATGTCGTTCGTGCCGTTGTTGACCGCGCCAGTCGCCATCATGCTGGTGTCTTCGCCCATGAGAATGGCGATTGCCAGTTCAGCGGCTGCTTCTGCCTGCGCCTTGATCGCCTTGTAGACGGTCATGCTCTGGCGTCCGGCGAGGATGTTCTGAATACCACCGACGGTCGCATCCTGACCCGTAACCGGGATGAAGGGCAGACCCTGGTTCTGGAGCGCTGCGATGACCGCGCCTGCCAGACCATCGTTCGCGGCGATTGCTGCGTCAATCTCGCCGCCTGCATCGGTGAGCATCTGCTCGAAGATCACCAATGCCTGCTGGTTGTCCCAATCGGGAACGCTCTGGTCCGCCACCAGCGTCCAGTCGCCGCTGTCGAACAGCGGGGTGATGACACTGTTGTAGCCATTGGCGAACAGCGTGGCGTTGTTGTCGGTCGGTGAACCATTCAGCACCGCAACGTTCGGGTTTTCCAGACCAGCCGCTTCAACTGCTGCGACCAGACCTTCGCCCTGAATACGACCGACGGCTTCGTTGTCGAACGAGACGTAGAAGTCTGCGCCGGGTCCTTCAATCGTCAGACGGTCGTAGTCGATGACTGCGACACCGTTGGCACGCGCCAGTTCGATGATCGCCGCGCCCGAAGCACTGTCGAGGTTGACCATCAGCAGCACCTTCGCGCCGTTGGTGATCGCCTGTTCAGCCTGCGTCAGCTGCGTGCGGGCATCGCCTTCGGCGTTGACAATGCTGTATTCGACGCCAGCTTCTTCAAATGCTGCCGACAGGAAGCGGCGGTCGTCGTTTTCCCAACGGGCGCTGGATGCGCTGTCCGGCAGGAGGACGGCGATGCTGCCTTCAACGGCTGCACCTTCAGCACCGGGGACGACACGTTCTTCAACCGGCGGGCAGAACGCTTCAAATTCACCAACGCAGATTTCTTCCCAGGTGCGGAAGCCATCAGCGATGACCGTTTCAGCAATGTTTTCTGCTGTGACGCCGACCGGGACGAGCAGGACCGACGGAATGTCGTTCGTGCCGTTGTTGACTGCGCCCGTCGCCATCATGCTGGTGTCTTCACCGTTGACCAGCGCGATTGCCAATGATGCGGCTGCTTCTGCCTGTGCCTTGATCGCCTTGTAGACGGTCATGCTCTGGCGACCCGCGAGGATGTTCTGGATACCACCGACGGTCGCATCCTGACCCGTGACCGGGATGAAGGGCAGACCCTGGTTCTGGAGTGCGGCAATGACCGAACCTGCCAGACCGTCGTTCGCCGCGATTGCCGCGTCGATGTCGCCAGCCGCGTCAGTCAGCATCTGTTCGAAGATCACCAGCGCCTGCTGGTTGTCCCAATCGGGAACGCTCTGGTCGGCAACTTCGACCCATTCGCCGCTTTCAAACAGCGGATCGATGACACTGTTGTAGCCGTTGGCGAACAGCGTGGCGTTGTTATCGGTCGGCGAACCGTTCAGCACCGCGACGCGCACGGGGCTTTCCAGACCTGCCGCTGCAACTGCCGCGACCAGTCCTTCACCCTGAATGCGACCGACGGATTCGTTGTCGAACGAGACGTAGAAGTCTGCGCCGGGTCCTTCAATCGTCAGACGGTCATAGTCGATGACCTTGACATCGTTGGCGCGTGCCAGTTCGATGATCGCTGCGCCCGACGCGCTGTCGAGGTTGACCATCAGCAGCACCTTGGCGCCGTTGGTGATCGCCTGTTCCGCCTGCGTCAACTGCGCACGGGCATCGCCTTCTGCGTTGACGATGCTGTAGCTGACGCCAGCCGCATCAAAAGCCGCCGACAGGAAACGGCGGTCATCATTTTCCCAGCGAGCGCTCGAGGCGCTGTCAGGCAGCAAAACGGCAATATCAGCGGTGTCCTGCGCCAGCGCGACATTTGCGCGCCCCGCGAACCCGACGACGAGCGCTACCAGTGCCAGCAATGCCACACTGATACGAGAGAACGTCTTAAACATAGCTTTCCTCTAGAAGTGATACGTGTGAACAAATATACGTGCGCGGAAACGCACTTATGAGAGTTTAACGTAAACGCTTAGTCTTGCAAGGAAATTTATGATTTTGGGCAGCACAGAATGCATTCTGCTGCTATACATCATGTATTTCTCGGAGAGGCAACATGTAGCCCGCCTGTCTGCCCTCTTGACAATACTGTGCACCATACAGTATATTTGACCTGTGTGGCACACAGTATTGTAGGATGCACAGCGTATGGCAGACATTGATGACCCGTTAGACAAACTGCGGTTGGAACTGCGGCGGGGGATCGTCGTGCTGGCTGTGCTAAGTCAGATGGACACCGCTCGCTATGGCTACAGTCTGATCCAGCAGCTTGCCGAGCAAGGGCTGGACATCGAGGAAGGGACACTGTACCCGCTGCTGCGCCGCCTGGAACAACAGGGATTGTTGGAAAGTGAATGGGAAGTCGGGGAAGCGCGCCCCCGCAAGTACTACCGCATCAGCCCCGCCGGGCAGGACGTTTTGACAATCCTGACTGCGGAGTGGGACCAGACGGTCGCCGTGATGCAGCGCATATTGAAAGGCACTTCGCATGACTGATTTGATTGAGCGCTACGTCCATCAGGTCGGGCGCTACCTGCCGGAGAAAGACCGCAGGGATGTGATGACGGAACTGCGGTCACAGATACAGGATCAACTGGAAGACCGCTATGGCAAGACTCCCGCGCAGCCGGAGATCGCCGCAATGCTGACCCAGCTTGGCGCGCCGCACAAAATTGCTGCCTCTTATGCAGGCGAACAATATCTGGTGGGTCCCGACCTGTACCCGACGATGATGATGGTGCTGCGGGGTGGCTTGCCGTTAGTGCCAGGCATCGTCGTGATCATCAATATCATCAGCGCGGTTGCGTCCAACGAAACGGGCGACTGGATAGGACCGCTAATCGGCTCGGTGCTGTCAGCGCTTCAGGCGACATTTTTCTTTGCTGCCGCTGTGGTGGGCATCTTCGCCATCATTCAGCGTTCTGACGAAAAGCTCGACCAGATCGTTGAGCCATTCAACCCGCTCGAACTGCCGGCGGTGGATGATCCGCGTGCGGTGGATCGGGTCGAGGCTGCGTTTGGTATCGCCATCAGCACCTTCATCGGGCTGGCGCTGCTCTACTTCACGCGCGTGGGCGGGCTGACACTGCGCTTCGATCTGAATGCTCCGGGCAATGTTATCCCGGTACCGGTCGGCTGGCTGCTGGTGCTGATCGGCTTCACGATTGCCATGATTGCGCTGAACGTGTGGGCGCTGCTGCGCAATCATTGGAGTCGTTGGACATGGCTGGCGCTGACGCTGCTGGAATTTGTCGGCGCAGTGGGCATGTACTTTGCATTGTGGCTGCCGCTGTTCCAATATCTGACGGAAGTGCAGCCCGCTCTGGCAGAACCGTTCATGTTCGACCGCCAGCCGATCATCATCCTGATCATCAGCATCGGTATCGCCATCCTGAGCAGCGGACGCAAATTATACCGCCTTTGGCGACAGGGGCAGGGCAGCGCGCTGTCTGCTACCCGGCATATGAGTCGCTAACCATCAACGCCCTTTAACGACCAGGCACAAGTCTATCGCAACACACGCACCCAATCCTTGCTGGATTGAGGATAGGTTCATGCTGTCTCTTTCGTTTGTCTTTCACTGGGAGCACTCTGATCATGGTTGATACACACATAATCCTGTCTGGCATCTGGGCAACCGTGATGCTCATCTATTTGCTCGGCGATGTGCTGCGCATCTACAGCGGCGACATGCAGCGCATGGCGGCAGAACAGCAATTCACAATGACGATGTGGCTGGGAGCCGCAGTGCTGATGGTCATTCCGGCAAGCATGGTCGCGCTTTCGCTCATCCTACCGCAGCCCGTCAGTCGGTGGGCAAACATCATCCTTGCGGCGGGCTTCTTCCTGTTCAACCTGGTTGCATTACCAACGTATCCGTCTGCCTACGACAAGTTCCTGCTCATTGTGAGCCTCGTGTTTAACCTGGTGACAATCTGGTACGCCTGGAACTGGGCGTCATAACAAAAGGACTCGATCATGAAAGCAATGATTTACACGCAATATGGCTCGGCGGATGTCATTCGTGCCGCACAGATGGCGCAGCCGACGCCAAAAGACAATGAAGTCCTGATCAAAATCCATGCTGCCAGCATCAACAGCGCCGACTACCGCCTGATGCATGGGCAGCCATTCATGGTCCGCTTTGTCTACGGGCTGTTCAAACCACGTCATCCCATCCTTGGTTCGGATATTGCCGGACGGATAGAAGCAGTAGGCAGGGCAGTCACGCAGTTCAAGGTCGGCGATGAGGTCTACGGTGATCTCTCCAACGCTGGGCTGGGCGGTTTTGCAGAATACGTCTGCGCGCCGGAGAGCGTCATCGTGCGCAAGCCGAAGTCCCTGTCGTTTGAAGAGGCAGCCGCCGTGCCGATGGCCGCAATCACCGCGCTGCAAGGGGTGCGGGACAAGGGGCAGGTGCGCGTGGGGCAGAGGGTCGCCATCAACGGTGCGTCGGGCGGCGTCGGCACGTTCGCTGTGCAGATCGCCAAAGGACTTGGTGCGCATGTGACCGCCATTTGCAGCACGCGCAATGTCGAGGCAGTACGCGCGTTGGGCGCAGATGATGTGATCGACTATACACAGACTGACTTCACCGCCAGCGGGCAGCACTACGACGCGATCGTCGGCGTCAACGGCTATCATCCACTTGCACATTACAAGCGCGCCTTAACCGCCAACGGCGTCTACGTCATGGTCGGTGGCAGCGATGCACAAATCTTCCAGGCACTGACGGGTTCGATACTGAGCAAGCAGGTGCAGAGCCTGATGGTAAAGCCGAACGCGGCGGACTTGGAGTACATGACCGCGCTGCTCGAAAGCGGCAAGGTGCGTCCAATCATCGAGCGCTGCTACCCGCTGACAGAACTCGCCGACGCAATGCGCTATGTCGAAAGCGGACACGCGCGCGGCAAGGTGGTGATGCAGGTGGCGCGTGCTTGATAGTGTGGTGAGTGACTGGCAGCGGGCAAGCGCGAATTCGCGCTATACTTTCGAGTAGAGTTGCATCTATGAAAGTACACTGCCGTGTCAAGAATGTACAATGAGTTGGGGCGTTGGTGGCATCTGGTATCGCCTCCAGAAGAGTACCTTGAAGAAGCCGAATTCTTCCTGACGCTGCTGGCGGATGTCACGACACGCCAGCCTGCAACCTTGCTTGAAATTGGCAGTGGCGGCGGCAACAACGCGCTGCACATGAAGTCAGCGTTTGCATCCGTCACGCTGGTCGATCCCGCAGAGCCGATGTTGGCACTGAGTCGCCAGATCAACCCCGAATGTGAGCATCTTCAGGGAGATATGCGCACGTTACGGTTGGGGCGCGTGTTTGACGCAGTTTTCATTCACGATGCGATTGACTACATGACCACGCTTGAAGAACTGCGTCAGGCGTTCGAAACGGCGTTTGTGCACTGTAAGTCAGGTGGCGTTGCGCTTTTCGTCCCCGATGATGTTCGTGAGACGTTCGAGCCTTCGACGGAGCATGGAGGCGAGGATGATGACGAGCGCGGCGTGCGTTACCTGGAATGGAGCTATGATCCCGATCCTGATGATATGACCTGTGTCACACAGTATGTCTTCGCTTTGCGCGATGGCGATCAGCCTGTCACTGTGGAACATGAGGAACATGTCTACGGGTTGTTCCCTCGTGACGAATGGCTCAGGCTGCTAACCGAGACCGGCTTCAGCGCCCACTTTATCGTTGACGACTACGAGCGGCATATTTTTGTGGCGCGCAAACCGTAGCCTCCCTCGCACGCGCCCCCGCTTTCATGTATACTGATGCGCTGTCGGGCGGCTTGCCCGCGCCGTTCAACTTACCCTGGAGTGACCCTTGGGCATCTTCCGCAGCGGTCTGGCGAAGACCCGCCAATCCTTCTTCGGGCGCATCGCCCAGATGCTGGGCAATACCGATATTGACGACGACACGTGGGACGACATCGAAGCGCTGCTGATCCAGGCAGACCTCGGTGTCGATACCACCGCCACCGTTATTGACGACCTGAAAGCGCGCATCCGGCGCGAAGGCATCACCCGCAGCGACCAACTAAACAAAGCGCTCAAAGAGACTCTTGCCGGACTGCTCGATAACCCGCCTGTGCCAAACATCAGCGGGCGTCCGCTGTCGATTGTGCTGATCGTCGGTGTCAACGGCAGTGGCAAAACCACGACCATCGGCAAGCTGGCACACCGCCTGAACAACATCAACAATCGCCGTGTCATGCTGGCGGCGGGCGATACCTTCCGCGCCGCCGCGATTGACCAGTTGCAGAAGTGGGGCGAACGCGCGGGCGTCCCGGTCATCGCCAACAAGCCGGGCAGCGACGCCGCCGCCGTCGTCTTCGATGCTGTCAGTGCCGCCAAAGCGCGCGACCGCGACATCCTGCTGGTGGATACCGCCGGACGGCTGCACAACAACTTTAACCTGATGGAAGAACTGGCGAAGATTAAGTCGGTCTCAGCCAAAGTCGTGCCGGATGCGCCGCACGAAGTCTGGTTGGTGCTCGATGGCACGACCGGGCAGAACGCGCTCCAGCAGGCGGAAAAGTTCCGCGAGATGGTGGATGTGACCGGACTGGTCGTGACCAAGCTCGACGGCACGGCGAAGGGTGGCATGATCTTCGCCATACACGAACAACTCAAGCTGCCCGTGCATTACATCGGGCTGGGCGAAAGCATCAATGACCTGGTGCCGTTCCGTCCGGATTTCTTCGTGGATGGTCTTTTCGATAACGAGTAAAGATGGAACAACTACTGACCCCGCTTTATGCGATGAAAAGCCAACTTGCCGGGCTAATGCAGCAGTTGGATATGGACGCCAAGCGTGCGCGCATTGACGCGCTCGAAACCGCCAGCGGCGCGCCGGAGTTCTGGTCAAATAACGAACTGGCGCAGAAAACGATGCAGGAACTGTCGCAGCTCAAGGCGGAAGTCGAACGCTGGACGGGCGCGGCGACACATATTGACGAGACGATTGAGCTGGCGCAGTTGGGCGATACCAGCCTGCTCGACGAACTGATGGCAGAGGTCAGCGCGATCATGGTGCAGGTCGAGCGGCTGTCGCTGGAGGCAATGCTGAGCGGCGATTACGACCGCGAGAACGCCATTCTTGCCATTCACGCAGGGGCAGGCGGCACGGACTCGCAGGACTGGGGTATGATGCTGGAGCGCATGTTCCTGCGCTGGGCAGAACAGAATCGCTACAAAGTCGAAGTCCTCGAACGCAGTGAAGGCGAAGAGGCAGGCATCAAGAGCGTCATGATAAGCGTTCGCGGTGAATTCGCTTTTGGCTATCTCCAAAGCGAGGCGGGCGTGCATCGGCTGGTGCGCATCAGTCCGTTTGACGCGGCGGCACGGCGGCACACGTCGTTCGTAAAGGTCGAAGTCTGGCCGGATATTCAGGGCAACATCGAGATCGATGTGTCGGAAAAAGACCTGAGGATCGAAACCTATCGTTCCAGCGGCGCGGGCGGGCAGAACGTGCAGAAGAACGAAAGCGCCATCCGCATCACGCATGTGCCGTCCGGCGTCGTCGTCGCCGTGCAGGATCAACGCAGCCAGCAGCAGAACCGCGAGCGCGCGATGCAGGTCTTAAAGTCGCGGCTGTTCGAGCTGGAGCGCAAGCGGCGCGAACAGCAGATTGCTACGCTGAAGGGCGAGAATATCGACGCGGCGTGGGGCAATCAGATTCGGTCGTATGTGCTGCACCCGTACCAACTGGTGAAGGATCACCGCACAGGTCACGAAGTCGGCAACCCGCAGGCAGTGCTGGACGGGCGGCTGAACGACTTTATGGAGAGCTACCTCAAGGCGAAGATCAATGGCTTTGCTGCCCCTGCTGGAGCCGAGCTGATGGAGGCTTAACGATGATCGCTATCCCGCGCGTCACGGCTGCCGACTGCGCTCATCAACGGAGAGGTCATCACCATGCCAGCGCTAACCCCGGAACATCAGGATGTCGTTCTCGATCTTGGTGCATATCTCAAGTCAATCGTAAAGGCAAAAGGCGGGCGGGCGTTCGTCGCACCGCTGGATGTCTACCTGGATGAGTACAACGTGCCGCAGCCGGATGTGATGGTTCTCATGCCCGGCAGCGCGTGCGAGCTCGGCGAGAAGCGGCTGATCGGCGCACCGGATATGATCGTTGAGGTGTTGTCGCCCGGCACGGCGCGGCATGACCGCAAGGTCAAATTTCGCCTGTACGAGCGCTTTGGGGTTAAAGAATACTGGTTGGTCGATCTGGCTGAGAAGCTGATCGATGTCTGGCGTTGCGACGACGGGCGCTACACGCTGGTCGATATTTATGGCATGGACGAGACGACTCAGTCGCCGCTGCTGGGTGACGTGGCGATGGACGAGGTGTTTTAGCGAGCGCCTGTTAATTGACGAGCGGGATTTCGGTCGTTTCCAGCGGGCTGACATAGCGCGTGAAGTTTGCCGGGCGTGCCGTACGCGGACGCTTGGCGAGCTTTGCGCCGATGATCAGGCTGGCAGGGATCGAAACCAGAAACCAGACTGCGAAGAAAATCAGAATGCCGCTCATGATAGTACTTCTCTTTTTCAGCGTCTCTTTAACTCCACTATTGAAACTATAATTGATTAAACCTTGATTTGATCCTTGAAGATTTGTGAAATATGTAAAAATATTTATGAAATTGGTCAAGAATGTAAATTTCCCTCCACCCACGCGTTTGCCAGAAACGTTAACCCAATCATACGTCCCGTGCGTCGTACACTATTTTTGCAAGGACAATGAGTGATGAGAGAGGCGTATGGAAAATCATATTCACTGGATGGTCCCGGGACGGGTGATTGTGATGACTGTCACGGGCAAGCTTGGCGCCGCGGCACTGTCAGGCACGCTAAGTACGCTCTATGAGAAGACCGAGCATGAAGGGATTGCACCTGTTCACATGATTGTGGATGTGTCGGCAAAAACAGGTATTGCGCCAGATTTCTACAACATGGAAAACATCAAAAAACTCTTTCAACCACCCTCCAACCCGGCGATACTCGGTTGGACAGTCACCATTGATCCATCGCCGCAGAAGGTTGTGCTGATGCTGGCGAACATGACTGCGCAAGTCGCGAAGCGGCGTATACAGGTTGTTTCGACGATGGAGGAAGCGTTGGCGCTGCTGAACGAAAAGGACCCGTCGCTCAGGCTGGCGCAGTCCACCTAACGCGGATCATGTCAGCGCGTTCACATACGCCACGATGCTGTCAATCGCTACGAAGAACCAGACACCGATCACGACCAGGCATACCAGTTCGATGCCTGCGAGATTGAGCGTGCCGATCAGCCATAAGATAACGGACACCGCGCAGACCGCCACGCACAGCTGCGAAAAGCGCTTGAACGGCACGCCAAAAATCGGGTCCGGGAACCAGCCCGCGAACACCAGCCCACCAACGGTGAAGATCACAATGGCGAGAAACGCGCCGCCTGTGTGTGCGATCACGGTGCTGATGTCGCTGGTATTAAATTGCACAAAGCCTACACCCAATAATCCGATCACCGCCGCGAAGTAAAGCGTGCGGATGATGCCGTAGGTGTTGGCGTGCAGGTAACGCTGCACACGAGCGCGCAGACCGTCGCCAGCGGGCAGCCGATGAAACACGTTTGCTTGCGCCACAATCAGGCGGATGAACTGGTTGACATCAAACCACAGCGCGGTGAAGACTAGGAACACACTGCCAAACGTGGCGATGAAGAGCCAGTCAGCGTCCGGGTGTGCGCCAGCGCGGCTGACGGCTGCCTGCCACCACTGCTCGTTATTCTCGATGCCTGCCAGCGCGAAGCTGCCCGACAAGCCGACGACAAACGTCACTAACCCAAGCGCCATCAGGTGGCGCGTGCTGACCGTCAGTGACCAGTAGACCGCCCCGAATGTAACTAGCGCGACGAACAATCCGGTGAAGAATGCCGCAGACCAGTAGAGCGCGGAAAATTCCTTGAACATGCTCGCCAGGAGCATCCACGTCAGCGACAGTGCCACATAGCTGCTGACCAGTACTGCCAGCGCCACGCTGACACGCCGCAGCACAGCACCGACCGTCGCCGCGCGCTGCTGGAAGTCATCGCGCCGCGCCGACTGCCCATGTACCTCGTAATGCTCCGCCAGCAGCCGACGATACGTAAACAGAACCGCCACGAAGATCATGCCACACGCGAGCAGCCGCGCCACCGCCGCGATTTGCCCGCTGCCGCCGGACTGGATCAGCATTGCCAGCATTTCGCCCACGCGCGCGAACGACAAGCCGATTTCGCGCGCGATCGACTGTGCTGCAAACGGCGCAGCACTGCGCCATTCGACAAAACCTTGCTCGGAAAACATGGGAACCGCTGCGTGACCGTTGTAGAGCAGTGCCGACGCCACAACGCCGATCACGAACGCGCCCAGCGCCCAGATGCCTGCGATGCGCGCCTTGCGCAGTTGCAGTTCACGGCGCAGGCGTAACGTTTCGCTCGCCTGCTGTGCGCTGGCAGTATAGATCATCAGGTGCTCGGGGATGGTCATGATGGCGTCCTTTCGGAGCGGGCATTGACGCACGGCTCATGATCATCATTATCGCCCGTATCGATTTGCTGGCAATTCCGATTACGAAGGCTGTGGGACGGTTTTACGAGGGCGCAGGAAGGCGGGGCGGAAGCCCGTCACCAGGAACAGCCCGCTCAGGATGACCAGCAGCCCGATGAACTGCGGTGCGCCAATCGTTTCCCCCAGGAATAGCCATGACCAGAGAATGCTGAAAAACGGCGCGAGGAATGTCACGGTTGTCGTGTTGGTTGCCCCCGCCGTTGCCAGCAAGCGGAAGTAGATCAGGTATGCGACGGCAGTACACAGGATGCCGAGCGTCAGCATCGAGCCGATGACATCGATACCGACTGCGACTTGTGGCGGGTTTGCCAGCGCGAAGGGCAGCACCAGGATCGCCGCCGCCCCAAGCTGCCCGATTGCCATTGTGACAGGCACAGACTCCTTGAAGCGCGTCTTGGCATAGGACGTGCCGATGGCATAAAAGAGCGACGCCACCAGCGACATGACCGCGCCGAGGATGAAGGCGGGCGTCATCTCTGCTGCGTCCCAGCCCACGACCAGCGCAACGCCAATGATGCCGAGCGCGAGCCCGACCAGGCGCGGCAGTGTGAGTTTGTCATTGAACCAGACCGCCACGACCAGCGCGCTGAACAGCGGCGTAGTCGCGTTCAGGATCGCTGCCAGCGCGCTGCTGAGTTCGAGTTCGGCGGCGGAGATGAGCGCGAACGGAATGGCGACATTGAGCGCGCCGAGGATCAGGTACTTGTTCCAGTAGCGCCGCCAGTTGCCACGCTGCCCGGTAAGGAGCGCGAACGCCAGCAGCGTCAGACAGCCGAGCGCCGTGCGGATGAGCACAACCCAGAATGGACCGATAACCGGCGCGCTGACGCTGATGAAGATAAACGACGATCCCCAGATCGACGCCAAGAGAAACAGCAAGCCAATATCGCGAGTTTTCACGAACACATCTCCTGTAGGGACGTGTCATGACACGTCCGACATAGCCTGTACCATCAGTAATGTTTATATATGCTTCGGGCGCGCCGCTCTATACCGTTTCCTGTGCAGCAATTCCTACCTGCGGGGTTGGTAGTGTCTTCGTAGTTTTGATCGATTCGGGACGCGATGTATAGTACCGCCGATTTTTCCGTGCTGAAATGGAGTCGATCATGGGGCTAAAGCCAGATCACTGGATACGCAGAATGGCGCTGGAACGCGGAATGATTGAGCCATTTGTTGAGAAGCAGGTGCGCGAGGGCGTCATCAGCTACGGCTTGTCGTCGTATGGCTACGATCTGCGCGTGGCGGACGAGTTCAAGGTGTTCACGGATGTCTATGGCGCGATTGTCGATCCCAAGGGGTTTGCGCCCAATTCGTTCGTCGATTTCAAAACCGATGTATGCGTCGTGCCGCCGAACTCGTTCGCGCTGGCGCGGAGTATCGAATACTTCCGCATTCCGGCAAATGTGTTGACTATTTGCCTTGGAAAGTCAACATATGCGCGCTGCTTTCGCGGTGATACACGAGTCGCCCTTGTAGATGGCACCAATCCTACGTTAGAGGAGATGGTCGTGCGTGCGGAGAAAGGCGAGGCATTCTGGGGGTATAGTGTCGGTGAATTTGGGCGCATTATTGTCACGTTGTTGGAAGCGCCGCGTTACATCGGGCGTGATGCACTGATTGAAGTCACGCTGGATGATGGCGCGACTATTCAATGTACACTGGATCATAAGTTCGTGATGCGCGATGGTACAAGCCTCATGGCACATGAATTGCGACCCGATATGCCGCTCATGCCACTGTATCGCCAGATCGCACGTGGGTATGAAATGCTGTATCAACCGTTAAATGGGCAGATGCATCCAACACATCGTTTGGCAGATGAGTGGAACGTGCGCCACGGGTTGTACACTGATATTCCGGGAACGCATCGACACCACCGTGATTTCAACCGACGTAACAATAATCCCTGGAATATCGAGCGTATGAAGGCGAGTGACCACATTCGCTTACATAACGAGCAAACATACAAGACTGAGGACTTTGATCCCGTTGAACATGGAAATGCAGTCAAGGAGTCTATTCGCCGCCTTTGGGAGAATGACGCAGAATGGCGCGCGGAGTTTTCCCGGCAGCAGCGCGAAAAGACTTTGCGTTTCTGGCGTGACGAAGATATGGTGGAGGCGCGGCAGCGAAGGCACGAGGCTGAACTGGCAAGCTGGACTGATGAACGTCGTCAAATCATGAGTGAACGTGTTCGGAAGTATTACGAAGACCCGGTACACCGCCAGGAAAAATCTGAACAATCTAAAGCTGCATGGGCGCAGGATGATGGTCAACGGCGTGCAATGCAACAGGAGATCGCGCGAAACATTCGTTTGCGCTCAGAAGTTACTGAAGAAATCGTGCGTGCAGCCTTAGATCAAACTGGATCGATTCGTGGGGCGGCACGATTGCTGGATTGTGACCGGGCAACCTTCCGACGATTTCCCGGACTTCTTGACGAGTTTCGGGGAAAACGCACGAAATACCGCAGCGAAAAGTACCGCAATCATAAAGTGGCTAGTATTCGCGAACTTCCCGGCGATCACGATACATATTGCTTGACAGTTCCGGAAGCGGGCAATTTTGCTTTGCAAGCAGGTGTGTTTGTTCACAACTGTGGTTTGATCGTAAATGTGACTCCCTTCGAGCCGGGTTGGGAAGGCTATGTCACACTCGAAATCAGCAACACGACGCCGCTGCCTGCCAAGGTCTACGCCAACGAAGGATTGTGCCAGGTCTTGTTCTTCGAGGGCGACGAGCCTTGTGAAACGACCTACGCCGACCGCAAAGGTAAGTACCAGGGGCAGACAGGCGTGACCCCACCGCGATTGTAAGAGTCAGCAGGGGATTGATTGCGGAGCGTCCCTGCTGTAAGCTATGGAGGTCGGGCGTTTAGCTCAGTTGGTTAGAGCATACCCCTTACAAGGGTAGGGTCGGGGGTTCGAGTCCCTCAACGCCCAATCAGCAATCTCAAGAACATTCCCCCAACCGTCATAACCTACGCCCCAAAGAAGATCGGATTTGTGATCGCCCACATGCTCCCGTCGGCGTCGCGCAGTTCCGCTGTACACCAGCGCGCTGTGCCTGCGTCCAGCGTCCAGCTTGCCTCGCCTGCTGTCTCGACTGCCCGCGCCTCCTGCACCACGCCGTTGACGATCAGCCGC
>JANRJX010000214.1:0-6593 GCA_033763755.1 Chloroflexota bacterium | reverse complement strand
CCGGCAGGCATTCGCCCTGGAAGATATGCCCGCCCGTCAAGCCGACCTTGCGCTCGATGTCTGGCGGACCCAGCACCTCCATCGCCTCGATTGCGTCGGGGATGTTGCTGCAAAAGCGACCGAGCGAACGCACGACCAGATCGCCGACTTCCTGACGGCGCGTCTCCCAATCGCCATGCGCGAACGTGTACGGCACGTACTGGCAGAACATGCTCAGCACATGTCTGCCGTCGGGCGCGATGCTGCTGTCGAACGCCGTTTGCAGGTAATCCTCCGTCCACAACACATCTGCCAGTTCGCCACGCCGCGCCGCGTCGTAGCTCGCCTGCCACTGCGCCTTCGTCAGCGGCGTGTTGATCTGCGCCTGATGATGTGCTTCGTTCGTGCCGGGGCGAGCGGTAAAGTTCGGCGCTTCGCGCAGTGCCAGATTAACCTTGACTGTGCAGCCTTCAATCGGCACGCTTTCGACCTGTGCCCGCCAGCCATCATCCGCCGCATCACCGAGTAAGCGCAGCGTCACACGCGGGTCAGCGTTCGAGATGACGACGGGCGCAGCAATGCGCTCGCCGCCTTCCAGCCGCACACCTTCGCCGGGCATGATCTGCGCAACCGGGACGCCCGTCGCCACGACCGCGCCTGCCTCCTGCGCAGCGTCGCACATCAGGAACGACACCATGCCCATGCCGCCTTCGACAAAGCCCCACGTCCCTGGTAGCGACGGATCGACACGTCCGCACGAATGATGAAAGTTGATCGACGCCGTGCCTTTGTCGAACGGGCTGGCGTTGGTGCCGATCACGCCCTGACCGAGCATCGCCAGTTGCAGACGCTCATCGTCGAGATAGCGCTCGACGAACTCCGCCATCGACCAGTCAAACAACAGCGCCAGCGCGTCTGCATCGTTGCCAAGCCGATCTTCGATTTGCTCGCGCGTCGGCGCTGGGTACAGCCAGACATCGCGGTCATCGTCCGGGCGCAGCGCTTCAACCGTGCGATCTACCAGATGATTCATCGCGCGCCAGCCCGCAACGGAACCGGGCGCGAACGCCTCCAGTTCCGCCTCGCGCCGCGCGCGGTCTTTGTGGAGCAGGATGCTGCTGCCATCTTCAAACGGCACAAAGTAGCCGCCGAGCGCAGGCTGCCAGCGGAAGCCGCGCGCGGGCAGACGCATGTCGTCAATGATGCGGCGGTGCAGCAGCCCGGCGAGATAGGCGCACGGCGAGACGTGGTAGCCGGGGAACGGTTCTTCGAGCGTACACGCGCCGCCGACCCGTTCGCGTGCTTCCAGCACCAGTACGCGCCTGCCCGCCTGCGCCAGATAGAACGCGCACGCCAGCCCGTTATGCCCGGCGCCGACGATGATCGCGTCCCACGATTGCGCGGCGAGTGCGGCAACGGGCGCAGGCAATCCGACGATGCCGCGCTGCTGGACGGTAGGGCTGGTGTGGCGTGAAGTATGGTTATGCATATGTCCTTAAGATCCCATATAATGTACTTCGCTTACATCCTTCAATCGCGCCGCCGCCTGTTCCGGCGTGATGTCGCGCTGCGCTTCCGCCAGCATCTCGTAGCCGACCATGAACTTGCGCACGGTGGCGGAACGCAGCAGCGGCGGATAAAAGTGCGCGTGTAACTGCCAATGGCGGTAATCGCCGTGCATGGTCGGCGCACCGTGCCAGCCCATCGAATACGGAAACGGCACTTCAAACAGATTGTCATAGCGCGTCAGCAACCGCTTCAGCACGTCCGCCAGCCCGTCGCGCTGCGCCTCGTCCAGGTCTGGCATTCGCAGCGTGTGGCGGCGCGGCAGCACCAGCGTCTCGAAGGGCCACACCGCCCAGAACGGCACGACCGCCACCCAGTGATCGTTTAGCGCGACCACGCGCTCATCGCGTTCGATCTCTGCTTTGGCGTATTCGACCAGCAGCACATCACCATACGTATCGAAGTAGTACGATTGATTGCGATCTTCGCGCGCCGCTTCGTTGGGCAAAAAGTCGCTCGCCCACACCTGGCCGTGCGGATGCGGATTGCTCGCGCCCATCGCCTCGCCGCGATTCTCGAATACCTGCACCCAGTCGTAGGTTTCGCCCAGCTCTTCCACCTGCTGCGCCCACATATCGACCACGCGCCGAATGTCCGGCAGTGCCATGCGCGCCAGCGTCAGATCATGACGCGGCGAAAAGCACAGCACGCGCGCCGTGCCGCGCACACTTTCGATCTGGAACAGCGAGCCGGGCTTGCTGTGGTACGTCGGTACATCCGGCAGCAGCGCGGCGAAGTCGTTGGTAAACACGAATGTGCTATCGTACTGAGGATTACGCTCCCCGTTGGCACGCTCGTTGCCCGGACAGAGATAACATTTCGGGTCATACTGCGGCAGTTCGGTCTGCGGCGGGCGCTCGACCTGTCCCTGCCAGGGGCGTTTGGTGCGGTGCGGCGAGACCAGGACATACTCGCCGTTGAGCAGGTTCAGACGGCGATGCGGATGTTCAGACGGGTTGAAGGTGGCGTCCATAAGGTGGCGCTCTTTTGTGTGAATAGACACTTTAGCGCATGATTGTAGCGCGCCGCGCCCACCTGAGCCACATTGCCAGCGGCTTGCAGACAGGCTATGCTTGGGCGGAGAAGAGAAAAGCTTATTCAAGAGGCTAGAGGAAAAACGGATAGAGGGATTTCTTACTTGGCGCTCTTGGGGTTTTGGCGTTTCAAATGGTTTGCATTGGTCACACAGAATGAAGCTGCGTTTACTGATTGCCATCCTGCTGCTCCTGCCCGGCTGCATGGCGGCGGAACTGCCCGTCGTGCCGACGGCGCTGCCCACCGCCACGCCCACGCCGACCGGGACGCCCACGCGCATTGCAAGCGCGCAGACGCCGCTGCCAACCGCCACACGCGCCGCGCTGACACCGACGGGCGGTCCATCACCGACGCCGCTGATCGGGCAGGCGAACGTGAGCGCCGTGATTGCGCCGACGGGGACACGCAGCAGCAACCCGAACGCGCCGCGCATCGAATTCTTCACCACCAATGTCCTCAGCGTCAACCCCGGCGACACAGTGACGCTGTTCTGGTCGGCGCGCGGCGCGGACACGGCAGCGATCTATCGGCTCGACGCGGGCGGCAACCGCACGCAGTTGTGGAATGTCGGTCCTGATGGGCAGCTTGCCGTCGATACGCGCCGCAGCGATCGCGGGCAGCTTCAGTTCGTGCTGACGATTGGCGATGGCGCGAACCAGGTCGAGCAGATCCTGACGATCCCGCTCGCCTGCCCCGATACCTGGTTCTTCAACCCGCCGCCGACCGCCTGCCCGCTGGGCGCGGCGCTGGAGACGAGCATCATCGAAGAGCCGTTCGAGCGCGGGCGCATGATCTATATCGCGTCGAGCAACCGCGTCTATGCGCTCTTCAACGACACGTTTGAGCCTGCGTGGATCAGCGTCGAAAACCGCTTTGATGCCGCGATCCACCCTGAAAGCGAGGCGTCGTTCCAGCCGCCGCCGGGCTTGTACCAGCCGCTGCGCATCCTCGGCTTTGTCTGGCGCGGCAACGACACGGTGCGCAGCCGTCTGGGGCTGGCGATCCAGCCGGAGTTCAGCTATCAAGGGTTCGTGCAGGCAGCGCCCGCCATCAACGGCACAGAAGCGGTCTACGTATCGAGCGCCGACGGGACGGTGCTGGAACTGGTGCCGGGCGGCGAAGGCTGGCAGATCATCACGCCGGGCTAACTGCCCTGCGCCTCCAGCGCCGCCGCGACCGCCAGCAGGTCGGCGCGACAGCACGTTCCGCGTCACCCTGCAGACGATGGATGTGTGAGGTGAGGCGGATTACTGCCCCTGCGTGTCTACCGTGGTTGCGACAAGAAACGAGCAGCTTCCATACGCCCATACAGCGAAAAAGGGATATCTTCGTGGAGCGATTCAAACAGCTCATCTGCGACACTGATGGGTAGCCCAACAGCCGGAATTATCCATGGTTCCCAAATGTCAGGAAATCGATCACTTCTTCGCATTTCCCATTGACCATTGGTTGCCAACCGTATGGCTTCCCCACAGTATGCCATTAAGGCTGCAAAGTAGGGATCCTCCAATCCTTGCGAAATATCATTACCCTCGAAAGCTTTGTCCAGTAACTTCAAACTCTCCATCGACAAATCCAGGTCGTCTGGCGGTACTCCAAACAGGGTTGGTACTTGTTGAAGCAAACTCGGTACTTTGTCAGGAAAGTCCTCTCCATAAGGGAAATTACCCTCTAGAATGTGCATCGGACCAGATGAGATCACCTTCTGCAAATCTGCGAGAAATCGCTCGAAGTCTTCTCGACTTCTAGTATCACCTCCACCATGCTCATACACTAATAATATTTCATCGGATACTCTATTGACGTAAACAGCTTCAAACGACTTGAACTGTTTGTCACGCCTTGCATTCAGAGCGCGTTCCAATAAGGTATCGTCCTTAATCCAATCACTCATCCGTACCATGCGTTGTACTTCTGGAGCAGAATATAGTCGTTGAGTTAATTTGCGCATTTTAGCAGTCTTCCAACGTTTCGGGATCCGGGTTACCCGGGATCGGCGGTAATGGTGGATAAGCAACTAGCCGGCGGGGAATCGGAAAAGCGTTCATTACAAAGTAATTGACCATAGGCACGTTGTTGATTTGATAAAGCGGTCCGATTACAAGTAAGGGCGGCGAAGTTCCTGTGACTTCAAACACGATTGCTTGCAAAAATGCCACTCTTCTTTGGTTAGCCTCCGCGATCAGTTCGGGAGAAATAACCATGGGATCACCTGTAGTTACAAATTGAAAAATCGGAGGCCATCCTGCTAAATCTGCTAACCCTAAGTCAGAACGCGCAGCAACGTCAATCTCAGCAGTTATTTGCGCTTGTCGTTCAGGAGCGTCTGGATAGAAAGGATATCGCAGATCAATAATTGGGCATTGTGTCGCCTTTACCTCCCAGACATGACTATCTTCCCAAGTTGCTGTTATATCAGGGATGCCGTTATTATCTAGATCTTCTAGTTGATACACATTGGTAAGTGCATCGGGGATCACGACTGACGAACCACCCAACTGTTGTCTTCGTGGAGATAAAATCGGCGTTGTATTGCGTGGAAAACCATATTGCCCAAGCACAAATGTTTCAAAAGCTTGACCTACTAAGAAGGGGCGTTGGTATGGAGTAGCTGTGCCCAAAACACCCTCTTGTGAAGCAATGTCCCACAGTCTATCTCGGGTCAAAGGTCGAAGACCATAAGATTGAGACACAGAAGGAGGCGGCACAACAATACCTTCCATGGTTGAAACAGGATATAGACGACTTGTTGGTACAGGCTGACGAGGATTACTTGGGCTTGACCACTGAAGTTGCACCAATGCAATAGACTCATAATCGAAGTACTCGACTTGAATTCGATATCGCACACCAGCTTGTAGTGTTATGGTTCGTTGCCACTGAGTTGCTGACTGTATCTGCCAATTGTTAATCAACACCTGATCGTTGATACTTAGTCTTATACCGTCATCTGCGACAGTATAAAACGTGTATTCCTCAGAAAATGCAGGTTCAATTTCGCCCGTCCAACGGACAAAGAATCTATCAGATTGGAAGGATGGTAGTGGTGAGCTTGTACCCCACTTGAAACTTACTCGTTCATCTACACGCACAACTGTATTTGAAGTTACTTGTGTTGCCTCGAGCAAAGGGAAGTATTGGGCGTATAACCCTGTCCCCTGCGAATTTGCCGGTGGTTGGAAGGCAGAAAAGCGACCTTGCATGACGGAACGAACGGCAACATCAGGTCCCAACCACTCAAGTCGAACTGCCGCGTTGCCATACTCCTCTACGTATTCAATGCGAATTGAATTGTACACACCACCATTCAATGAGATACTGCCAAAAGGCAGAGAAGCCACAACGTTGCGATCGTAATCGATCACAAGGGTATTGTTGATGTAGACACGCACTCTATCGTCTGCGTTGACATAGAACGTGTAGTTGCCGCCGATGAAGACCTCGAACAGTCCCGACCAGCGTGCCGAGAAAGTGTCCGCATCAATAAGACCTTGTGGTGTAGTAGGCCCGTTACTGCCCCAATCGAAGTCAATCTTGTCGGTATAAGCAATGTCCATAAAGCCGGAGAAGTCCGGATTATCGAAATACTCACCACGGAGTCCACAAGCAAGTACTGCCGCTGGCGCTAGACTTGAAGTTCCTAAAGGTGCAGAATCGCCTTGATTTGCCGGAGAACAAGTATTTGCCGTAGGGTCTACCTCAATCTCGAACCAGTTGACATTCACCCACGGCACATTGTTGTTGACGAGGTAGAGCGTCTGCACGCCTGTCGCTGCGCCGGTGCAGTTGACAGCGTTGGACGTGGTGTAGGTGATCACAAAGGGCCATGTGAGTGTACACAGGAGCGGTCCGGTGGGGCTGCCGATGTGCAAGCTGATGGTGCCGGAGCCACTGACGTTCGTCGGTCCGTTGCCGCGCAGCCGGAAGCGCAGCACGCCGCCGCCGAGGTCTTGATTGCTGAAAGCGACCCAGCGCCCGCTATCGAAACTACCGACGTCCTGGGTGCCGCCCTG
>JANRJX010000213.1:0-15397 GCA_033763755.1 Chloroflexota bacterium | reverse complement strand
CTTGATCAGCCTGGGGCGCGGCGCGTCGTGGCGGTGCAGCGGCGGCAGCATCATCCACACACACATGCCAATGGGCGCGAGGTACTGCTCGCTGAGCCAGCGTGCCAGCGCCAACTGCGTTTCGCTCATCACGGGCTGCGGTTCGATCAGACGCAGGATCACCTTGAGCTGCGGCACGGTCGTCGTCGCGCTCAGCGTCAGCACGATGCCCGGCTGCGTCGCGGTGCGGAACGGCGCTTCGACCAGATGACCGGGTTGCAGCCTGCCGCGCAGGTCAGGCGGGATTTCGTAATCGAACGCCTTATCGACGGCGGCGTCGAAGATCAGTTGTGCGTAGTGCATTAATCGATCTCTTTGCCCGACTATCAGCGGGTCAATTGGTGGGTATTTTACTGGTTGCCGGCGGTAACGAACATGGTCGTTGTGTAGCAGACACAACTGTACTTCCCATATAAAACCCTCAAAAAAAGGGAACACAAATCGAAATTAAACACCTAATATAAGCCCTATCCCAAGCTGACTCAGGAGAAGCCTCATGTCCACTTACTGGATGATTTGCTACTCACGTGAACAATTCTACTTTGCAGAATCACTTGCGGTCACTCTTCAGCGCAAAAAGGTTCAAACCTGGTTTGATATTCAAGACATTAAACCTGGCGATGATTGGGATAAGAAGATTACCGATGCTATCGCAGAGTCCGCAGGATTAATTGTGGTTGTGTCTAAAGATTCCTTGATTTCCGATAATGTCAAAAAGGAAATCCAGGAAGCTATTTCGCACAATAAACCCATATACCTTGCTATCTTTGAACCCATTGATACGACGCAACTCCCAGAAGCACTACAAAACGCGCCCCGGGTTGATTTTCGTGGCAACTTTGGACGCGCAGCAAAACGCCTTGTAAATGCAATTTCCAAGAACGAGCAAGTCTTCGACAAATGGGCAACTCTTAAAGGGTTTCCGAGGCTTGCACCGGGTATATGGGGAATGATCGCTTGCATAGTTTTGCTTGCCATTACCAATCTTATTGGCGGAGCATTTCTCGCTTACAGCTTGCATATTTACTGGTTTGCTATGTGCGTGGTGGTCGCGATTTACAGTGGATATGTCGTCCGCCAAACACTCCAGCGGCAAGCTACCCCAGTAGATTTTGATCGGCTTTTTACGTCTGGCACCGTTATTTTCATTGCGGCACTGTTACTCGACCTTGCAACACAGCCAAGTGACATAAGCCGTGGTTGGAGTGAAGGTGTAGCATCCCTGATTTTACTGATTAATCCTTTGTTACATTTGGTCTATCGCTATTTGCGGGGTCGTGGAGATTTCTTACGCTGGATGCCGCGAGGGGAAGCTCCACCGAGACTGCGACGCAGTGTTAATGGTTATCTCAAGCGTCGTGTAAAGGGGGAGGTTTCAGTCCAACCTATGCGTTACACCGTGCATTATGAACTAGCAGATACGAAACAGGCATATCGGGTCATCCGTGAGATGAATCGCGCTGGTCATACGTATCTTCCATTTGCGGTGGATGGCGTTGATTATCGTCTTGTTCTTATCTCCAACCAGTCAAACAAAGAAACAATTCGCCAATTGCTGCTCGACAAAGAGAAAGCTATCGTCATTCTCCTCAGTACCGTTGAACTTCACGACGAATTGAAGCATCGTCAGTTTGTAGACTATCGGCGACGCGAACGTAGGCAACTACGCCTACTGGCTGAAGATCTCGGTACTACTTCAGCATCCGTGCGTAAAGCACGCGGTCTCTATGCTACCCCAGACAAAGATGACAAAATCGTCATGCCAACATCGGCAAAGTATGGTCTACTAACACTTCGGCTAATGGGCGCAAGTATGGTCGGACAAGCACTTGTGTCACTTCTGACATATGTTCCTCAATTAGGAGGAGACCTTGCTGTAATTCCATTGTGGTGGCAATTGATTTTGGTAATCATCACATTTATCCAGGCATATGTTTACTTCTGGCTTGCTAAGCGGGTGACTATGCGAGGTATCACGCTTTCTAACACTAATATCACTGTTCTTGTGACGCTCGTGGCTGTTCCTGTTTCGACAAACATTGTTACAGCACAACTCTTTTGGGGAGATATAGGAGTTGCCTTCAATTCGTTCAACATTTTTCAGATCGTAGGCTTTCTGCTGGGCTATGTGCTAGGTGTTGTATTCTACATAATCTTTTTCTCTAGAGGTTTTGGCACATGGTTGCCCTCAAGTCGGTTGAACCAACCCCATTTTGAAACGGTGTCAAAACCAGCCCCCAAAGCATTTCGTAGAGAATACATCACTGCATCCATCATTTACACACTGGTTCTGTTTTTCCTTGTTCTAGGCATGAATCTGTTTGGATTTGATATGCTTGTGGACTCAAACAATGTTACACCTGATAATTACGAACAGGAAACGCTCGCCTTTCGTATTTCTCCTATGGCAGTAGCATTGCGGGACATCCCGGAAAGCTATGCCAATAGAGAAACTTTATATCGAGAAGTAAATGATTTCTTGGAAGAACTTGGCGCAACAGAACCTATATTTGGGACTACCTCCAGACTGAGTACAAACGCATGGCATACCAATTTCCTGTTTAAACATGCAGACTTGAGTCAAAATGTTGATACATATGTATCGAGCGTCGCAGAACGACTATTGGGACATATTCCGTCTAGAAGATGTGAAAACACACTAACCTACATGGATGGATTCATGGTATGTAGAAGTGAAGGCTTATATAAGTATGGGATCAGTCAATACAGAGTTTACTTCGTTACTTTTGACTCACTAGATAGTATGGATTATTGGCTTTTTATGTACGAACCGCCATATGTTAGTCCAGAACAAGTCCAACAGCGCGAGGCATTCATCAATTCGTTTTGCTTGCGAGGTTCGCAAGATTGTCCGTTTGAAAACGCTATGGTGACTATGACTGTATCCATGAGTGGCGATTGGAACTCGGATCGTCAAGTCTATGTCCTTGACACTCGTACTCGTCAACGGTGGCAACTTACGAGTTGCGGCTTAAACGGCAATTCATCCTGGTCGCCAGATGGTTCTCAAATCGCTTATGGTTCCACATGTAGCGGTAATGGCGAAATTTGGCTGATGAACGGTGATGGTACTAATCAACGACAGCTTACAAACAGTAATTCATGGGAAGATCAACCGAGTTGGTCTCCTGATGGTCAACGGCTAGTCTACACGCGCGATGGTGATATTTGGGTATTGAATATCAACAGCCCAGCCAATGCGCAACGAGTACCCGGCGCAAACACAACAGATCTGGAAGCTTACCCGTCATGGCGTCCAGATGGGCAAGTAATCGCTTTTTCGGCGCGAGCAGGGAACGCTTATTGGATTTGTGAGGTAATGGTCAACAGTACAAGCACTAGGGAATGCTTCATTGAACAAGGGACGGTAGATTTGGCATATTTTGAAGCTCGCCCAACTGAAGAACAAATGTGGTGGCGTGGAGCGTTTAGCTGGTTAGCTCCAGGTCAAGGAGTCGTTTATCGTACAATTGACCCTGGGATAAGTGCGGGAGTCTATGCTTACGTTGCGGAAGATGAACAAGGTTCATTGATGTTAGACTCTCAAGTGAACAGTTGGAACAGCTACCCCTTCCTGTCATCTGACTTGTCAACCCTCTTCGTAACATCTGGACGCGGTGGTCCAGCACGCATCTATCGCATGAGACCTGATGGTACTGGTGCAGAACTACTCTCAGATGGGCCGGGGCACGAATGGAATCCCGACTTTCACGAAGTACCGTAGACTGATTTCGTAGTCGAACGCCTTATCGACGGCGGCGTCCAGAACCACCTGTGCATACAGAGGATGTGCTGCACTCATCTCGCTCGTTTCAGATTCTTTTCCAGAAAGGCGTCCAGCAGCGCCCAGGCATCGGTCGCCGCCTGCTCGCTCGTTGCCAGAAAATCGCGCCCGGCGCCGTCCAGCACATGCACTTCATGACCGAGCGCGGATGCGGCGAGTTCGTCTTTCAACTTGCGCACGACAGGCGCTTTGACATACGGATCATCCGTGCCGAAGATGGCGAGGATTGGCGCTTTGGCGGCGGCGAACTGCCCGAGCAAGCGCTGCGGGAAGCTGCAAAAGGCAATCGCCGCTTCCAGATCGGGGCGGGTCAGCGCGGCTTCCAGCGCCAGCGTGCCGCCCATGCCCAAGCCGATGGCAGCAACATGACGGTTCGAGCGCAGGTGCTTTTCCATCGCCGCCAGCGCTGCGTCCA
Source organism: Chloroflexota bacterium (assembly GCA_033763755.1). Lineage (GTDB taxonomy): Bacteria > Chloroflexota > Anaerolineae > Aggregatilineales > Phototrophicaceae > Flexifilum. The sequence continues at coordinate 11,138 of JANRJX010000213.1, read as the reverse complement.
CCGCCGCGTAGCCGCGCGAGCCAAGCGACTCGACCAGGTGCTTCGCCTCTTGTGCGGTATGCGCGGTCGCACCGTCGAACAGGTCGGGAACGATGACGTAGTAGCCCATCTGCCCTAACGCCTGTGCCAGCCGTCGTTCGGTCGGTGTGATGCCCCACCAGTCGTGGATAAGGACAGCGCTGGGGAACGTGCCGCCGATGTTAGGGTGCGACCAGTAGGCGGGCAGGCGCACGCCGCCATCGAGCATGACCGAGACATGCCCGCTGACAATCGGATATTCGACATGCTTGGGTTGGTAAACTGGCATGGGCGCGCGCTCTCCCCGGTGTGATGGATGGGGAGAGTATAGCGCGCGAAGTGGTGGCTGGCATTAACCCTACATTATCCCTCACGTCCGGCGGTCAACTGGTTCTGGTACGCCGTCAATCCGTCCGTATCGCCGTCGGCGAGGAAGTGTGCCTGCTTCGCCCACGTCGGGACACTGGGAGCGAAACGCATTCCTGCCGCCAGAATTGCCGCACGAATTTGTTCGACGGTTGCGTCCGCCAGGTGAGCAAACGTCAGGATGCCCGCGTTGTGCAGCGCCTTCTCCATCTTGGGACCGATGCCTTCGACCAGCTTGAGATCATCCGGCACGACAGGCGCGGCGAACGTGGAGATATTGACGGCAGGGACTTCTGTCACATCCGCTTCCTGCATTGAAACGCTGGACGCGGGTTCCGACGCAGACGGAGCAGAGATGCTTTCCGTTTCGGGGGCAGCAGCGGCTTCCGGCACAATCACGCTGGCGACCGCAGCAGTGAGTTCTGGCGCGACAGGGGTGGCTTCCTCAGCAGCAGTTTCCGGCACAGGGACACTGGCGACAGCTACGGCAGGCGCAGCGGATGCAGCTTCTTCTGCGATCATCTCTTCGACCGCTTGCGCCTCTTCGCTGACAACTGGCGGGGTATCCACTTTGGCAACGAAGGCGGCAGGCGCAGGCAGTGCAGCAGCGGGCGCGTCGCTCACAACCAGCTCACGCACGCGCGGCGCGGGGGCGGCAGCGACGGCGGGCGGCGAGACTTCTGTGCCAACAGCGTCCTCTTTACCGCCTCGCTGCCAGTACCACACCAGCAGCAAGCCGAGCAGCCACAACAGGAGCGGCAGCCACCATTCTTCTATCGGACGCTGGCGCACGATCATCCAGAGCGTGACCAGCACTGCTGCCAGCAGGAAACCGACCGCCAGAAGCGTTCGCGTCGAACGATCGAGCATATTGCCCCCTTATGTAGGTGGTGACAGAATAAACGTGCGCGCGTACAGGGGTGCGCACGGGGATCGTAACGATACACACTCTAGTTTAACCATCGAGTTAGGCAAGCGTCAATAAGGTCGCACATGTTGTATCCACTGAATAAGGGGAGAGGAGGGTTTAAAACTGCACCGCCCTGTGTGAGGGGGGACACACAGGGCGGCTTTCAGAGGGAAGGGCTTCAGTGTTACCTTTTGCCCGGAACCTGAGACTTACAATAAATGCTCACACTCCATCAGGTTCATCTACCCTAAAGATAAATCACTGCCATTAAAACCCCCGTGAATACGCCATGAGTGAAAGGTGAGGGTCACGTCCCCGGCACCCCGATCGGCGCAATCGGCGTTAGATTTGGCAGCGCGGGCGTCCCGACGGGCGTCGCCTGTGCGCACAGCGTACTGGCGTTGTTGCGCTTGGCAATCGTGTTGTTGTTTGCCAGATAGTTCACAGCGCTCTGGTAAAAGTTTGCCGCCGGGCAGTGTTCATTGCGCCCGGTCTCAGCATCGCCGAGCAGCACATACTGGTCGTGAATGAGTTGACGTGCTTCTTCGTAGTAACGCCCCGGTCCCAGCCCGTACAGTCGTTCCAGCGCACGAATCGCCGCGAACGGATCCAAGCCGATGCTGCGTCGTGCATCCAGATACAACTGCGCAGCCTGGCGCTCAACCGCCAGTCCTCCCTCCAGCACCCCGATCTGTTCGGCGCGGTCTGTGATGACGATGGCTTCTGCCAGCCGCCCACCTCCGCCCGGCTGATAGGAATTGTAGAGTTCGCGAGCATAGCTGTTGAGCGCCAGTGCCAGCAGGTTACGCACGCGCGCTGCCTCAAACGTCGGATCGATGCCCACAATCGCGTCAAGCAGCGCAATGCCGTCCGCCCATTGCCCGCTGTCCACCAGCGTTTGCGCTTCTTGCAGCAGCGCGGGCAAATCAAACGCACCATCAGTTTCGGCAATCGCCATGGTCGCTTCGCCGGTCGGCGCAATCGGTGTCGCAGCGACAGGCGTCTGCGTCGGCGCAGGAGTAGCGGTCGCCAGCAGGCTGTTGTGAAGCGCAGTCGCCGTCTGGCTGAAAGCGCCGACTTCCGGCACGCCGGGCGTTAACGTCGCCAGGAATTGCAGCCGCGCGTTGACGAGCAAACTGTTGCGGTTAGCGATATCCCCCGGCAGACGATTGATCTGGTCAGCGATCACAGCGCTCTGCGTGGCATTGGCGAACCCTGCCGCCGCGCGCTGCCCGGTGACCCAGCCCGCCGCTGTCGCCAGCGCGACGATGATCAGGCTGACCAGACCGAGCGCAAACAAGCCCAGCACAGGCAAGCCGCAGCCGCCGCGCCGGGCGGGGCGGTCTTCGTAACTACTGCGATAAACTTCGCCGGGTGTCATGTCTGGCGCGGTTGCCTGGACGGCGGGTTGGGGGCGGGTATCTTCCAGATTAGGGTCGTAACTCATGCGGTCTCTCGTTGTATGCAACCGATATTGCAGGGGCAGCGTGCATCTCGCCCCTACTGGCGACATTTTACAACATGCGCTATGCTGAACCATACCGCGTTCACAGACATCTGCAAAGTGCTGCCCAATGACACCCATCACCTCTGTCGCTTTTGATCGCGCCGTCGATTTCTACGACGAAACGCGCGGTTTCCCGCCCGGCGTTGAAACGCAGGTTGCCGATCTCATCGTGCAGGCGGGCGCACTCACCAGCGCGAGCAACCTGCTCGAAATCGGCATCGGCACCGGGCGCATCGCCCTGCCGCTGGCGCGTCGTGTTCGCCATATCAACGGCGTAGATCTCTCGCTGCCCATGATGGGGCGCCTGCAAGCGAAACGTACCGACGAGCCGCTCGCTGTCTGCCAGGGCGACATCACGCGACTGCCGTTTGCAAGCGCCAGCTATGACGCGCTGATCGCCGTCCACATCTTCCATCTCGTTGGCGGCTATCAGGCAGCACTGCGCGAAGCGGCGCGCGTCCTCAAACCCGGCGGCGTGCTGATTCACGGCTGGAACAAACGCGACCATGCCGATGATCTGGACTCGGCATGGCGCGCGGCGACAGGTGCGGGGCGCGGCGCAGAAATCGGCGTGAAGTGGGACGAGCGCCAGACGATGCTGGAAAACAATGGGTGGCTGCCTGTCGGTGACACGCACACACTGTCCTTCATGATCCAACGTGCGCCTAACGAGTATGTGGACGGACTGCGCCGCCGCCTGTGGTCGAATACCTGGCGCATGAGCGATGACGAACTGGCACACGGCGTTCGCGCGCTCGAAGCGTATATTGCCGAACATTACCCTGATCCGGACGCACCGCAGACGATCCAGTCGGCGTTTGTCGCCCGCGCCTACCGCCCCGAAAGTAACGCATCATGACATCCTACTCGCTCCCGCTCGACACTTACCGCGCCGCGCGTGAACGCATCCGCCCTTACACCCGCCGCACGCCGATGCTGCCGCAGCCGCCGCTTTCGGATGAAATGCCGCCGCAGCTGCGCTACAAGCTGGAGAACATGCAGGTCGTCGGCTCATTCAAGCCGCGCGGCGTCTTCAATACGCTGCTGCAAATGACGACCGCCCAGCGCGAGCGCGGCGTCGTCACGGCGTCCGGCGGTAATCATGGGCTGGCGGTCGCATACGCAGCGTGGCGGCTCGGCTTGCACGCGACGGTCTATCTGCCTGCATCGGCAACGGCAGATCGTGTGGCGCGCGTCAAGGCGTGGGGGGCGCAGGTCGTCCAGCACGGCATCAACTGGAATGATGCCCACGCCGCCGCCAGCGTTTATGCTGCTGCCAACGGGCTGGCGTACATTCACCCCTTCGATGCCGAAGGCACGCTGGCAGGGCAAGGGACCATTGGGTTGGAACTGCTGGAAGACGTGCCCGACATCGACTGTGTGCTGATCGCGATTGGCGGCGGCGGCTTGATCGCAGGCATTGCCGATGTCATCAAACAGGTCAAGCCGGAGGTACGCATCATTGGCGTCGAACCCGTCGGCGCGGCGTCCATGATGGCGGCGGTAGATGCCGGGCGCGTGGTTGAACTCCCCTCCGTGCGCACGATTGCCGATACGCTCGCGCCGCGCGCGGTCAGCGAGCGCACGCGCGCCTTGACCGCACAGTATGTCGATGAGCTGGTGCTGGTCGATGATCGGTCGATGGTGGACGCCATGCGCTGGTTATGGACACACACCAACCAGCTGGTCGAGCCATCCGGCGCAGCCGTCATTGCCGCTTTACGCACGGGCGTGGTCAGCGTCAGCGAGTGCAACGCGCCAGTCGCGCTGATTTGCGGCGGCAATGCCAGCGTCGGGGAGGTGTTTGTGCAATATGAGCGGCAAATAACATAAAGGCAATTTGCTAGTCAAGTTCCAATTCACGTATACAATAAAACCTCGATTCATATGAAGCTCATGCTTCTGCCCATGGTCCACTGAAGCCCCGAGGAGTCGCTGATGATCATACTGGTCTTGCCCGATATTGCGCAGGAAGACCAACTGCTTGCACAGGCGCGCAAGCGTGACCCCCAGGCGATGATGGAGATTTACGATTCTTACTTCGCTGCCGTGTACAATTTCATTCGTCTGCGCGTGGAAGATCGCACCCAGGCGGATGATTTGACCAGCGAAGTTTTCGTTAAACTGATGAAGGCATTTCAGGCGGGCAAAGCGCCGCGTTACAGCCTGCGCGGCTGGTTGTTCCGCGTGGCGCGCAACGTGCTGCATGATTATTACGGGCAGCGCGAACGGTATACGGATGAGGCGTTAGAGGAATGGGTGCCTAGCAAGGGCGATGATGACCCTGAGCTACGGCTGATGCAGGCGCTTGATGCGCAGCGCATCAAGACTGCTATTCAGCGGCTTTCGCCGGACCAGCAGGAGGTGCTGGTGCTGCGTTTTGCCCAGTCGCTTAGCCTTGAAGAAACTGCTGATATTATGGGAAAGAATGTTAACACGGTGAAATCGCTGCAATTTCGTGCCGTCAATACACTTCGCCAGATGTTGACGGAGGCGTAAGATGGCATCTCAGGACATCATCACCGCACTCAACGATTGTATTGATCGGCTGGCGCGCGGACAAACGATTGAACAATGCGTCAGGGTTTACCCACAGTATGCCGACGATTTGCGCGTCATGCTGACGGCAGGACAGCAAACAGACCGCGCTATTGCACAGCCTGATGACGAGATTCAGGCAGCGCGCGAACGCCTGCGCCCGCGCATTGCCGACGCTATCCGTACTCCGCCGCGCCGCCGCTGGCTGCTGCCGATCTTGCTGCTGGCGCTCGCTATCGTACTGCTATTCGTTTTGTGGGTTTTCCTTACGCCAAGTATCAATCCACCGCCGCTTACACCGACTCCTTCGGCAACGCAGACGGCGACAGAAACGCTGAGCTCTACCGCTAGTGCAACAGCAAGCGCTACAACGACCTCGACCGCTGCACCTACCAGCACCTGGACGGTCACGCAGACACCGCGCCCAACACTGACGCCAATGCCCAGCCCAACGACCACCCCGTCGCTCACTGTTACCTTCACACCGACGATGACACAGACTGCGACCCCGACAGAGCTGCCTGCATCAGCCACGCCGCGTCCGGTGCAGCCGACTCAGCCGCCGCCCCCAGCACAACCACAGCCTGAGCAACCGCCACCACCACCACCCGCTGACCCGCCGCCCGACGACGACGATGATGATGGCGGTGGTGACGACTAAAGACAAAGGGATGACCATGCGGATCGTCCCTTTGGGTATCAACAATTTTGTCATCAACGCTTCCGGTTAAAATGAGTCAGTGTTTTGGGCTGCTTGTCTGCCAGAATGAAGTGAATATCCTCGCGCAGCGCCTTCTGCGCGGCGCGGTACCCGATCATCATAGGGTGCATGGTCTTTTCCGCAGCCTTTGAGAGTTCATCCGACCAGTGACCATCAGCCGTTAACCTGCGCGCAGCTACCTGCGAAGAGTCGTTGACGCGGGCTGCTTCCTGTGTCTCCTGAGCATCCGCCCGGCTGCCTCTCACCGTGTCAAGCGAGATGACGGGTATCGCCATCTGGTGCGCGCGCCGGAGAACCAGCTCAGATAATGTGTCATGTTGAATACCTGCCCTCCATACACCTGTAGTGGTGATGATGACATCCGCATCCTTGAGCAGCGCGTTTAAGCGCAGATAGTCCATGACGATCTCCGTGTTGGGGTGCAGCACAGCGCCAAACAATGCGTACGCACAGGCGGCAACACCCCCCGCCGCGCCGCCACCGGGAATCTGGCGCACATACGCGCCGAAATCACGTTCTAACAGTGCGGCGAAGCGCTCCAACGCCAGCGACATCTCTTCAACCATTTCCATACTGCCGCCTTTACGGGGACTGAAGGTGCGCGCAATCCCCGCGCCGCCACACAGGACTTCGCGCCAGTCGCAGGCAATATCGATGCGCATGTTACGAATGCGAGGATCGAGTTGGCTGAGATCGATCTGTTCCAGCAAATTCAGCTCTTCACCGCCGCGCCCCAATTCCTGCCCCGCGCCATCGAGAAAGCGCCCGCCCAGCGCCTGCGTCATGCCCATACCACAATCGAAGACGCCGCTGCCACCGCAAGCCAGCAGGATACGCTCAGCGCCTTCGTCCAATGCTGCTTTGATGAGTTCGCCCACGCCGTAACTGGTCGTGCGCAGGGGCTTGCGCTGGTCAAACGGTTTCAGTGACGTGGGAACAGGCAGGCGCGTATCCATTACCGCCGTTTTGTGCTGTTCACCACCCAGAAAGCCGAATTGCGCAGGCACTAACTGCCAGGTGGGTCCCATCACCAGACGTTGGTGCAGGATGCCGCCCGTCATACTGACGAGCGCTTTGGTGAAGCTTTGGTTGTGGTTCAACGTCGGCACTTTGACGATGCCCGCGACCTTGAGCGCACGCAGCACGCCTTGCTCAATCGCATCCGCCGCCAGATCGCCATCAATGCTGTTTGTAAACCCTGAAGGTGCGATGACTACCTTAAGCAACATGTCGGCTCCTCCCCATTCTTGCCACGAGATATGGAATCGTTCTGGAAGAAACGACTGAAGCAGCGACAAAAGGTTGCATCAAAGAATTGGAGATCATTGCAATTTAGTACCGAAGTACCAAACGAATGATTCTATGCAGGATAAAACAGCACCATCGCTAGCCCGCTAACCACCTTGATCACACCGTCCCCACAGTAAGCAGCACTGATCGAAATACGCTCATTGCGCAGTGCGTACCAGCCACACGCCATACACACCAATGCCAGCACCACGACTAACCAGCCCTGCGCTGGAAAGAAAAGCAGGAAGTGCGCACCTACGATGATCAGGATACCGATGATGTTCAATCGCTTTTACAGCGGCTCAACACCTACTGCTTTGCTTCGCGCAGCACACGTTCGTACACCGCCAACGTTTCGCGCGCGGTCTTGCGGTAGTTGAAGCGGGTCGATTGTGCCAGCCCACGCTGGATCATCTGCTCGCGCAGCGGGGCTTGCAGCAGCAGCGCCAGAATCGCCGCGCCCATCTGCCGCTCGCTGTCTGACCGCACGAGATAGGCAGCGTCGCCGCTGATCTCCTGCATCACTGGAATATCGCAGGCAACGACGGGCGTGCCGCTCGCCATCGCCTCGATGACGGGCAAGCCGAAGCCTTCCGCAATGCTGGGGAAGACGAACGCGCTCGCCAGACGGTAGAGCGACGGCTTGTCCGCTTCATCGACATAACCGATCCACTGTAGATAATCTTCGATGTTCAGTTCGCGCGCATACTGGCGCAAGTCGGGGAACATCGCTGTTCCCCATTTCGGTTCGCGCCCTGCGATCACCAGCGGGGCGTCCTGACCCTCTGCGGGACCAACATAGGTGTACGCCAGCAGCAGGCGGTTGACCTGCTTGCGCACATCGAAGCCGCCCATGTACAGCACAAAGCGATCCGGCAGGTCATACTTCGCGCGCACCGCTGCGTCGCGTTCGGCACCCATGCGCGGATGAAACGCCTCGTCCGCCGCCAGATGCGTCACGGTGATCTGTTTGGCAGGAAAGCCGATGTGCTTCACGATGTCGCTTTTGGCGGCGTTGCTGATGGTGATCACATGTGCCGCGCCGCGCGTAGCAGCGGTGACAAGCGAGGTATAAAGGCGAGCGGGCAGCGTGGCGGCGTAATCGGGAATCAGCAGTGGGATAACATCCAGCACGGTCACGACCAGCGCCGCGCTCACTGAGAGCGGCGGTGCCCAGTACGGCACATGCGCAATGTCGGCGCGCACGCGTTTGACAGCTGCCGGATATGCCGATTGCTCGAACCAGACTTTGCCCAGATTGCCGCGCGGCGCGCTGGCATGGACAACCGTGACTTCTGGCGGCACGGCGTCCGGCGTCTGAATGTGGGCGGGCAGCACAAGCGTCATGCCCAGATCAGGCGCGAGGCGGCGCAGCATCGGCAGCAGCCGCCGCACGTACTGCCCGCTGCCCGTATGAGGGTGATCCCAGAACCAGCCATTGAAGGCGATATGCATGAAAAGGTTTGCCTATTGATCGACGAGGTTCAACATTTCGATCACATTATCCGGCAAATCCCAGGGTTTGCGAAAGTAGTGAATTTGGAGTGCGTTGATGATCTCCTGCTTGGGCGGGTCATAGGCAGACGTGACCACGATGACCGCCTGGCTGCCCCGCGCACGAATGTATTCAGCGACCCCCAGACCGTTCATCTGCCCTGGCACGCGCACATCCAGAATATAGAGGTCAGTCGTTTGCCAGTGCTGGTCGATATGCGCGACCACATCATCCGAACTGGCAAACTGGTATAGCGTGACTCCCGGCGCTTCTTCCTGAATGATAAACGCCAGTCCCTCCGCCAAATCTTTTTCATCTTCCAGATGTACGATATTCAGTGTCATAGCTTTTTGCTGCCACAGAATGACTATGGTTGTAGACCCTTGTGCTTCATATAACACTATCGTAACGTTGTTATGGGTGACATGAGCATAATGATTGCTGAAAAATTGCTGAATTTAATCTCGAATTACTTCTCTAAATTTTTCAGCAACATTTATCAATTTTGTAACATTCCCCAGGCAATATTACCCCATAACACTGAGGAAACAAATAGGAAGTCGGATGATTGACTTCCTGTCACAGTAATCGATTCAATTATGCCATTTTGCCAGATTGCCAGTGCCCCAAATTCGGGGTATCCCGTAAAGGCGACAGCGCTGCCATCCGGCGAAAGCGCCACACTGCCCGGCGCGCCAGGGAACGCGACCGATGCCGCCGAGGGTTGCGCAAAGACCATCTCCCAGAAGAATCCCAGCTCAGGTGTAACGCCAAAACGCAGAGCGGGCGCATCCGGCATCTGTGAGTTCACCAACACGGGTACATCTGCCGTAAGGACTTCGCTGCCCGTCGCGGCGTCGAACAACGCCCAGCGCCCGCTCGATAGCAGGACACCGAGCAAATCGCTTTCGCCCGCGCGCACCCAGTCGTACAACTGCACATACTCGTCTACTGGCGGACTATAGGAGATGACAGACAGCCCCGCGCCATCATGCGCATAAAGTTCAAACCGCTGCGCCCCATCCGCCTGCAACGTCAGCCGCAGCGCGATGCCGGATCGCCCCCAACGAACCTCCGGCGCGCGGGCGTCGTTCAGCACAATGCCTGTCACCAGCACTTGCGGCTGCGTTTCGTCCAACGGCTGCACGATGATCTGTGCGTCGGTCTGACGAAAGCCGAATTCCACCCAGGCGATTGCATTACCGTCCGGCGACCAGGCAGGCGCAGAGCGCACACGCCCGCCGCCCGCCATCGTCAGATTGGGCGGCACGGGCTGCCCGGCGATGATACGAGTCTCGCCTGTGAGAGGATCGAGCAAATAGAGATCAGTCGGCAGGTCATAATCAGCGATGAAGCCTTCGGTTTGCAGGTTCGCCAGTTCGTCGGCGTTGACCGCTGCCAGCGCGCGATAGGCAATGCGCCCGTCGTTGGGCGCAAGCATCGGCGCGGAAACCGTGCCTTGCTGCGTGAGTTGTCGGACTGTTGGGTTGGTCAGTGACCACGCCCACAGATCGCCCTGGGCGAGAAAGACCAGTGGGCGGTCGTTTTGCGCGCGTGCCGGCGTGATGAACAGCAGTACTAAAGCTATAAGCAGCAGAGAAAAGTGACGCATACGACGACCTTTGGCAAACATGGTGACCCGGCTGCTGGCGAATGGGTACGGCAGAAGCATACCACTTTATCGGGAGGGGTTGTCACACATGTCATGCGGCGCACATGACAAACCTCACGATTTCCCTACGCTCTGTTAAATCTTAGCCAAGAGCGCTTGACGCAGCTTCTAATCCTGAACTATTGTCAAGAAAAGATATTCGTTCATCAAGTAAACATGATGCGCACAGGGACACTGCGGCTGGTCGTTCTGTTCGTCGCTTCTCTCTTCTTGCTGATTTCCTGGAGTGCGTGGGCGCAGGATGTAGAAACCCTCACCCCAACCCCTCTCCCTCAGGGCGAGGGGCTTACACCCGCACCGATAGACGTTACGCTATTACCCCCCCATACTAATAAGTGAAACGCCGTCGTTGACTCCTTCGCTGACCGCGACCCTGACCGAAACGCCGACCGCCAGCCCGACATGGATCGAGACGCTGGTGACGACGATTACGGGGACTGCCCTCACCCCATCGCCTGTCAGTACGGACGCCCCGTTGGGCGTCCCTACGATTAAACCCGATGACGCGCTCGCGACGCCGACGCTGGGTCCGACAGTGACGTTCCCGGTCATGCCCGGCATTGAGCTGACGCCCGCGCTGGCGTTCCCATCGCCGGCAGCGCTGGCGCTCGACCTGGAGCC
>JANRJX010000212.1:0-4180 GCA_033763755.1 Chloroflexota bacterium | reverse complement strand
TTCGATGACGATGTACTGATGGACGATACCGCTGACGAAGAACTGCCCACCGCCGAGCAGTGTCGCCAGCGCCGGATGCCCGGCGAGCCGTTGCAGCGCCTTGCGCTCGTTGACGATGCTGACTTCCTGCCCGCTGCGGATAGGAGGGGCGTCATGCGGCGCGGGGCGCTTGATGACGACGGGGCGGTCGTTGTCCTGGGTATCGACAGCGCGCAGGGTTTCGCCGCTGCGTCCGCGCGGGTAGATGTAGTCGTAGCGATAGCGATTGTCGAACAGGCTGTCCGCCATGAATGCGCCCCTTTTTGCTCAACGCTAATTGTATGCGCGGAGTGGGGGACGTGCCAGCGGGGGATTAGGCGGATCGCCCTGTGTTACTGCCCCTCCAGCGCCGCCGCGACCGCCAGCAGGTCGGCGCGGCAGCCGGGGAAGACTTGGTTACTGTGGGTGGGTCACCAGTAAAATGCCATTTGCCTCACTTGCTGGAAGGAGTTGTCGAATTCCGCCTGTAGTGGCATCAATTTCGAGGACGCCACTCATATTGCCATCGCTTCCTTGCAACACTAAAGTCGTATCGCTTGTCCATCCCCAGTTATACCCGGTGTCGATTTCAGTGATGAGACGACCTGCTGCAAATTCGATAAGTGCCAGTTCTCCGCCCCCTTGATATAGAAGATAGAAACCATCGGGGGAAAAAGTCCAGTTGCCCACTGCTGAGTAGTTTTCTTGGTTCAACGCATTATAGAGCATATCACTCAGCTCACCAGTATCGACATTTAGGAGCTTGAATTGAGAAGCTAACGTAGGGTTATCGCGAATGGTCATGCTTAAGACCATGTATCGCGTTCCAGGAATGGGAACTGCTGAGTAAAGATAAAGCTCTGGAGGAAGCGCTAACTCACGGTAACTAAAGTCATTGATATTGATGATTGTTAGTCTGAGACCAGGAACTTGGATTGCAACTATATAGTTGTTATCTATCCAGTATCTTGGGGGAATCACAGCGAAAGGAAACGTTCTGCATTCTCCGCTGACAAGATCAAGTAGACATGTACGTATTGTGTCAACTCCATACTCGCCATCATAGTACGTGACAAACATTTTGGTTTCGTCAGGTGACATTGTAAACGTATACAAGCCGCTGTTCTCAATCAATGTCAATCGCGTGCCCGTCAACAGGTCAGTTCTGACCAGTCGTGTATTTGTCGGCAACAGACGACTGGTACGCCCGAAAGTTTCGATACTATAGAGCAAGCGTGCATCTCGCGTGATGTCTGCGCTGTCGAGTCGCCATGCATCAGTGCGACTACTCCCCAAAGCCTCAAGCTCAATAGGTAGTGTACTGACGCTTTGGGTGCTGATGACTCCTGGCTGGGTCGTTATCTCGGCAACCTGGTAATCACGTATCATGAAGACACGAGGAGAAGCGGAACTGTCTTCTTGCGCAGAAGCAGCGTATGCCAAGCCAAACAGAGTGCAGCTAATGACGATCACTCTTATCAGTGGAACCAGGTGAAATTGGATGTTCATCTTAATCCTCATTTCCTTGCAATCTTGGACGGATTAGTTTCCACAACCCGTGTAGCTATGGAAAAAGACAGTCGCGTTTGCTCGTGGTCCAAACGGTGCGATAGCGATATGTAATCCGTAGGCGTTGGTCGTAGTGCTACCGCAAGCAGGTATCATGAGTCCTGCCAGTGCTGTGGGATATGGGGTTTGGTCAAGGGAAGATTGTGAGCCAAAAACACCAAGTGTATAAAGTCCAATGTAGTCAATACGCGGATTGAATGGCTGAGGAGTTGGTTCATTTCCCTGGGCAAGGGCAAGAGCGTATTGCACTATGAATGGGTCTACGTCTCCCAATGAACTTCCGCCTAGCCCAAGCGAAGTCACCGATCCTTCGGCAAAGCACTCGAATTGACCAAACCATGTTCCATTAGCGCCTTGTTTTCCTTGGCTAACGACTTGGAGTGCGGTTCCAGAATACATCAGAGTGCGTGTGCGATTGTAGATTACATGTGCTATTCCGAGTGCATCTGCACGTGCGGCAAGGAGTGCGGGTGTATTTGAATTTAGCAGCGGGCTAGAGCCAGCTTCACATGCGAGAACAAATCGAATGATTTCTTCCGATGTTCTGCCGGGATCAGTATGTGGGCAATCACGTCCAGGAATACAGGCTGCGTTTAACGGTATTTCCGGGAACGACGGTGCAGGAGGAGGCAACGCAGTAACAGATGTTGTGAACGGTGTTGGTACGGGGGTACCCGGACCCGCTGTACCACAAGCAGTAGGTAAGCCAGGAAGCAATGTGGGTGTCGAATTGTTTTGCCCAAACATACGCACCCACAATGTGCTACCAAAATAGCTTTCATAGTCAGCCGAAATACGCGCCCACATTATCCCATCTGTTCCCGGCAGCATTTCATATACTGTTACAAGTGTTCCTGGATTCAGACGCATTTCTTCACGACCATCTATCTGGGTATTTCCTTCTGGCGTGATCCATCCACTTGGGAAGTTGCGCACCCTTGCTTGAAAGACTGTCCCATCAGGCTGTATCAACCCACAGCTCACATGATAGGTCTGCGGCACCATTGTTGCGGTTGGCGTCATGGATGGCAACGGAGTCGGCGCTACCAGTGTGGGCGTGTTTGCCTGCAACGACAAGTAGATATAGCGGACGCGGGCGGTGCCGCGCATGTTCACGCCCCAGTTGGACATGCTCATGGACTCTGGGACAAATGCGCCGCGACTGTTCCCGTTCACAAGGGTTGGTCCGCCACCAATGCCTGCAGTAACACCTGGCAGATAGTAGGTGCAGATTTGGGCAGCATTCGCCATGTAGTTCGGCATCCAGTTGGCAGCGTAAGTAATGCCACAATGCTTTGGACTCTGACCCGACTCGATCCATTGAATCACACCCCGTCGGTGACGGAAACTGCCACCATTGGACTGTGCGCTAATCCCGCGAAAATTGGACTGCATCCCACCATCGTACTGATAATCGGGGATATGGTCAGAGCTAGGGATCATCGTTAACCACTCGAACGCCATACCAATGTAGTAGGTGTTCGGTGTCGTGGGGTTATAACAGGTACAGGTGTTTGCCCCTCACCTGTTGTGAAAGGCGTTGGGGTGAGGGTTTCGCTATCCTGCGCCCACGCGCCCCACGAAAGCATAAGAAAGAACGACGCAACCAGCAGAATGACCAGCCATAATGTCCTTGTGTGCATCATGTTAACCTGATGAACTATCATCTTTTCATCACAGTAGCGCACACTATGTACACAAATCAAGGCTTTTGGCTAAGATTTAACAGGGCGTAGGCAAAGCGTAAGGTTTGTCATGTACGCGGCATGAAATCCAGATACACTCCACTCCGTTTGCGGTATCATTGTCGCAATAACGTTCATACACACAGAAAGTCGGGTGGCATATGCTCGAAGGCTTAAAGAAAATCGACTGGGCCAAAATGGAGATCGCCAGCGGGTCGGCTGCGTCCGTCCCCAACATGATCCGCGACCTCGTCAACGACGATCCCGATGTGGCGCAGGAAGCGTTGATCGCGCTCAGCACCAACATCTGCGAACTTGGCATCGTCTTCGACTCCAGCATTGCCGCCATCCCGTTCCTGATCGAAATCCTGAACTCGGACAGCGCCCATGATCCGGCGGGCATTCTGGATTTGCTGGCGGCGCTGGCGGAAAGCAAGGACATCACCGAAGTCACGCTGCCGCCGACGCATGAGTACCAGTTCATGCCGGAAGCGGGCGAAGACTACGCCAAAGACGAGGAAGAGATGGCATGGTCGCACCAGTGTTACGACGCGGTGGCAAAGGGCATGACCACCTATCGTGGGCTGCTGATGTACGATGAGCCGACGGTGCGTACCAGCGCGGCTGCCATTCTCGAATTGTTCCCGGCGGCGGCACGCGAGAACGCCGTCGCGCTGCAACAGGCAATCGAGGTCGAAGACGACATCCCCGCCATGACCGACCTGATGCTGAGCCTGCGCGATATTCTGACGAACGCCGAACTGAACGCGGACGAGAAGGCGACGTATGTCAGTTTCTTCCGCGACATCTTCAATGACGAAGAAGATGTCGTGCTGCGGCTGGCGGCTGCGATTGCGATAGCGCGCCTGGACAGCGCGGCTGCGACAGCGCCCGTGCGCGACCTGATC
>JANRJX010000211.1:0-26840 GCA_033763755.1 Chloroflexota bacterium | reverse complement strand
GGGCAGCGGACGCACGGCTGCCGGACGGTTGCACCACGACAGGCGCGCCCGTCGGCAGGGCAGCGAGTGTCGGAATCTGGACGATGCTGGGCTGGGTGGGAAGCAGCAGGCGCGCTGCAAGCATGAGCGCAAACACGGCTGCTGAGGCGAGACCGATGAGAATCAGGAGATGGCGTCTGTTGACTTGCACACTACACCTTATAAATGCTGCTTTTATTTGGACGTTGACGAACAAAAGACTGCTTTAGTAAGCAGCGAGTATACCCCTTATGCAATTATCTTACGTCCAGCTATCAGACTCCTTGCATGATGGTATTGCAGATGCTGAATTTCTGGTGTGCTGTTGTAGCGAAACGCTTGTGAAAGATGAGTGTTTTACTAAATCCCCCAAATATCCATTTGACCTGCATTTCATTCTGCATATAATGGAACGTACAGATGGAATCCAAGAGGTGCGGCTGTGGCAAATAAAAAGGCGCGCAAAGGGCTGGACGAACTGGCGCAACGCTTACGCGGGTTGCTTGATGAGCTTGATCGACTTATCAACCCGCAGCCAGCGAAGCCTGTGCGCGTGCCAGTACCCGTACCAGTGCGTAACCCCCGGCGTCCACGTCCTTACGATAACTATCGTTAAGACGCTCTGAACGCCGCCGAGCGGCGCTCATCATACGGAATAAGAGACACAAAGCGCAGTCAACAGGCTGCGGTTTGTGTCTTTTTGTTTGTTATACTTCGTCTCATTCTGAATACGCATCCAAAGGTGTGCTGAACCAACATGTCTGAGCATGAATCCTATGATCCCAAGTCGATTGAGCAGAAATGGCAGGAACGCTGGGAAGCGGACAATCTGTATCGCGCTAAGGTCGATTGGAGCAAACCCAAACATTACGCGCTGACGATGCTGCCGTACCCCAGCGGTGACCTGCACATCGGTCACTGGTTCGCCATGACGCCGTCCGACGCGCGCGCCCGCTTTAAGCGCATGCAGGGCTGCAACGTGATGTTCCCGATGGGCTTCGACGCTTTCGGGCTGCCTGCGGAAAACGCCGCTGTGCAGCGCAATATTCACCCCGCCAAATGGACGTATGCGAACATTGAGCGGATGCGCAAGCAGTTGCGCAGTATGGGCGCGATGTTCGACTGGCAGCGCGAGGCGGTCAGTTGCGACCCGGCGTATTACAAATGGACGGAATGGTTCTTCAAAGTCTTCTACCAGAATGATCTGGCGTATCGCAGCGAAGCGTTGGTCAATTGGTCGCCGACGCTGCAAACCGTGCTGGCGAACGAGCAGGTGATCGACGGCAAGGACGAGCGCACCGGGCAGCCGGTCGTGCAAAAGCTGATGACGCAGTGGTTCTTCCGCTACACCCGCTACATTGACGAACTGCTGAACTTCGACAAGATCGACTGGCCAGAGCCGATCAGGATTATGCAGGAGAACTGGATCGGGCGCAGTGAAGGCGCGCGGGTGCGCTTCAAGATTGCGGACGCCGGAGTGCGTTATGCTGCGGCGATATCTTCCACCGCTCTCCATGAGGGTGAGGGGACGGGAGTGAGTGTTGACCGTGAAATTGAGGTTTACACCACGCGCCCCGATACGCTGTGGGGCGCGACGTTCATGGTGCTGGCTCCTGAACACGCGCTGGTGGAGATGCTGACGACGCCGGAGCAGGCGCAGTCAGTTGCTGATTACAAGGCAGCGGTGGCACGCAAGACTGAACTCGAACGCATCTCGGATGATAAAGAGAAGACGGGCGTCTTCACGGGCGGGTACGCTGTCAACCCCGTGAGCGGCGCGCGGATTCCCGTCTGGATTGCTGACTATGTGTTGATCACGTATGGCACGGGCGCGATCATGGCAGTGCCAAGCGGCGACCAGCGCGACTTTGACTTTGCGCGCAAGTACGGGCTGGAGATCATCCCGGTGGTGCAGCCGGATGACCAGCCAGTGCTGGACGGCGCGACGATGACCGAGGCATGGGACGGCGCAGGCACGATGGTTAACAGCGGCATCCTGAACGGGCTGCGCTGCAACGGCGAAAAGGGGCGCAGAAATCCTTCGAT
Source organism: Chloroflexota bacterium (assembly GCA_033763755.1). GTDB lineage: Bacteria > Chloroflexota > Anaerolineae > Aggregatilineales > Phototrophicaceae > Flexifilum. Next base: position 24,776 of record JANRJX010000211.1, on the reverse strand, counting down.
TGCCGCTGCCATTCAGCATATTGAGCAGATGGGCGTGGGTAAGGAAGCGGTCAACTACCGCCTGCGCGACTGGCTGATCAGCCGCCAACGCTACTGGGGTTCACCGATCCCGATCATTTACACAGCAGATGGAACACTGGAGACTGTGCCAGATGAGCGGCTGCCTGTCGTGCTGCCGGATGATGTCGAGTTCATACCGAGCGGACGCAGCCCGCTGACGTATCACGAGCCGTTCCTGAATACGGTCGATAGCCAGGGCAGACCTGCCAAGCGTGAGACGGATACGATGGATACGTTCATGTGTTCGTCGTGGTATCACCTGCGCTACCTGAGTCCGAAGTATGACGCCGCGCCGTTCGATCCCGAAGAGGCGGCGTACTGGCTGCCTGTCGATACCTACACGGGCGGCGCGGAACACGCCACGATGCACCTGCTGTACACGCGCTGGTTTAACAAGGCAAGTCGTGATGTGGGTGTGTTTGATGACGCCATGAAGATTGCCGCTGCTCACGGGCGCAATCCCGAAGAGATGTTTGATGAGCCGATGCTGCAACTGCGTAACCAGGGACAAATCCTGGGCGAAGAGCGTGACGGTGATGTCATCCTGGCGACTGGGCGCTATGACGGTGAGAAGCTGTTCGCGGATTATGTTGAGGTGATCGACCGTACAACGATGGAAGCGGTGCGCGCTGAGAAGCAGCAGGCGATTGTAGGCGAGATCGTCAAGCGTACCGAGCGCGTGCTGACGGTGGATGTGAACGGGGCGCTGCGCACGGTTGAAGTCATTGACGGTGCGACGGTTGTTGTTCCGACGATTCCGGGCGAAAACAACGTTAACCAGTTGAAGCATCATCTGGAAATCCAGCGTATGTCCAAGAGTAAGGGCAATGTTGTCAACCCTGATGAACTAGTGAGCATGTATGGCGCGGACGCTGTGCGCGCCTACCTGATGTTTGGCTTTGACTGGAGCAAGGGCGGTCCCTGGAACAGAAAGCAGATTCAGGGCGTTGTGCGCTGGCTGAACGATGTCTGGGAGATGTGTACCACTGCACCGCCAACAGGCACAGGCGACGCAGCCGCCGAACGTGAGATCGAGCGCTCGGTGCAGGCGGCGATTGCGCGCGTTAGCGAAGGGCTGGAGACGTTCAGCTTCAACACGCCTGTGGCAGGGCTGATGTCGCTGCGCAACGATCTGCGTGCCGCCATCCGCGACAACAAGCTGAGTGCCGACGCCTGGCGCAGCGCGCTGCGCGATATGCTGCTGCTGATGGCTCCGCTGACGCCTCACATCGCGGAGGAACTGTGGCTGCGAATGGGCTTTGAGTACAGCATCCATCTGCAAACTTTCCCGGTTTATGACGCGGACAAGGCGCGCAGCGAAATGACGCAGCTGGTCATCATGAAGAACGGCAAGCCGGTCGGTCATATCGATGTGCCTGTGGACATCAGCGAGGCGGACGCGCAGGCGGCGGCACTGGCGAGCGAGATTGCCAAGCGCTTCCTGAACGGCAGCACGCCGAAGAAGGTCGTCTATGTGGCGGGTCGAAATGGCATGGAGCCTAAAGTCAACATCGTCGTGTAGTCTGACAACACGGTTGTTTCCGGACGGCATTTTTGCCGTCCGTATAAATTCGGCACTGTACGGACGCCAAGAATGGCGTCCACGATTGGAATAGATGATTGTGTCACGTTTGCGCCCGACGTGGGTGGACATTGATATCGACGCCATTGCGCATAACGCCCGTCGCCTGAAGCAAATAGTGGGTGAACGGGTGGCGCTGATGGCAGTTGTCAAGGCGGACGGCTATGGGCATGGGGCGGTGGCGGTGGCGCGGACGGCGCTCGCCAACGGTGCGTCCCACATCGCCGTTGCCAATCTCGAAGAGGCGACGATCCTGCGTGAGGCGGGTATTCGTGCGCCTATTCTTGTCCTAAGCTATGTTGAACCGTCGGCGGTGGGTCACGCTATTGCCCATAACTGTACGCTGACGGTCTACGACGCGGGGCTGGCGACTGCCTATGATGCGACAGCGCGCGCTGTGGGCAAGCGGCTGCGCGTGCATGTCAAGCTCGACACGGGGATGGGGCGACTGGGACTTCTGCCAGACGAGGGGCGCGCCTTGCTGCAACAGCTGCATACGCTGTCCGCGCTCGATGTCGAAGGGGTGTACACGCACTTTTCCGTCGCGGACGAAGACCCTGCGTACACTGCCGAGCAGGTGCGCGTGTTTCGGTCGATCATCAATCCGCTGCGCGCGGCGGGGATGACGTTTCGTTATGTCCACGTCGCCAACTCCGCCGGAACACTGGCATCGCCGGACAATCATTTCGATCTGGTGCGCGTTGGACTGGCACTATACGGCATGTCGCCGTCGGACAGTGTGCCGGTGCCGACGGACTTTCGCCCGGCGCTGACGTGGAAGAGTGTGATCGCGTCGGTCAAGACGCTGCCATCAGGACATGTCGTTGGCTATGGCAATACCTATGTCACGCAGGGCGAAGAGCGCATTGCCGTGATTCCGGTCGGCTATGCCGATGGCTTGCGGCGCGCGCCCGCGCATTACGGCGAGGTGCTGGTGTGCGGGCAGCGTGCGCCGATTGTCGGGCGGGTGAGCATGGAAAAGACCATGATCAACGTCTCGCATATCCCGGCTGTCCAGGTAGGCGATGAGGTCGTGCTGCTCGGCGTGCAGGGCGATGCGCGTATCACAGCGGAAGCGATCGCACGGCGGCTCGGCACGATCAACTACGAGGTCGTGTGCAGCATGCTGCCGCGCGTGCCGCGCCACTGAGTTTCCCCCGTTTTGGGGATATGGGTATCCCTGTCTGTGCCGATGCGCCACTGGTGCAACCGACGGATACTGACCTGCGTATGATGTGATGGAAACCCTTCCACAAGGAGATGTGCATGAAGCTTGTACGTGTAGTGTGTTTGCTGCTGCTGGCGGCACTCATGGTGTCCGGCGCGTCGATGGCGCAGGATGACGAAACGTTTGACGACCCCAACGGGCAGTTCACTGTGCCTGTGCCAACTAACTGGACGGCTGAGGCGCTGGATGGCTATGTGCTGCTGCAAGACCCGGACGAGTTGATCCAGGTCTACGCACTGGCGGTTGAAGCCGAAACTGCTGAAGCAGGCATTGAAGCGGCGTGGGCAATCGTCAATCCCGACTTTGACCAGACGGTCGAAAAAGACATCGTGAGTCCGCCTCCTCCCCCCGGCGAAGACGAACTGCTGGTGATTACTTATAGCATCGGCAGCGAGGAACGGATTGTGCAGGCGCTGGCGCGGCGTATTGGTGAGCAGGTGTATGTCCTGATCTTCGACACCGACATCAACGCGGCGATGCAGCGCGGCGCGCAACTTAACATCATCGCCAGCGGCTTCACACCGACAGCGGCGACCGAAACCGACCTGAGCGAAATCGAAGCGCTGGCACTTGACGATGTCATTCTGGATGAACTGACACAGTATACGGCGGGGCTGCTCGAACGGCTGGAAGTGCCGGGCGCAGCGGTCGCGATTGTGCAGGATGGCGAAGTGATCTACACGGCGACCTTCGGGGTGAAGGAACTCGGCAGCGATGACCCGATCATGGTCGATACGCAGTTCATGATCGGCAGCACGGGCAAGTCGATGACGACCATGATGATGGCGGCGCTGGTGGATGAAGGCATCATCGACTGGGATACACCGGTTGTGGATGTGCTGCCGGACTTCGCAGTGGCTGACCCTGAACTGACGCAGCAGATCACCATTCGCAATCTGGTGTGCGCCTGCACAGGTGTGCCGCGTCGCGACTTCGAACTGATCTTCAATGCGGATGAGTTGACGGCGGAAGATATTGTCGCGTCGCTGAGTACGTTCGAGTTCTTCACCGACTTCGGCGAAGCGTTCCAGTACAGCAATCAGATGGTCGCTACAGGTGGCTACGCCGCTGCCGCCGCTATTGATGGCGAGGGCGATCTTTTCACGAGCTATCTGAACGCGATGCAATCGTATATCTATGACCCGATCGGGATGCCTGCCACGACCTTCGATTTTGACGCTGTGGAAGCGCGCGGCAATTACGCTGTGCCGCATGGCGCGAACCTCGACGCCGAATATGAGCCAATCCCGTTGAGCATCGAAACGCTGTTGACGCCTGTCGCGCCTGCGGGAGCATCATGGTCAACAGTTGAGGATATGGCGAATTACCTGATTACGCTGCTCAGTCTTGGCGTTGCGCCTGATGGGACGCGCATTGTGTCTGAAGAAAACCTGCTGGAGACGTGGGAAGCTCAGGTTGCCGTCAGTGCCGACGTGAGCTACGGCTTGGGCTGGTTCATTAGCGAGTACAAAGGCGTCCAGGTCATCAATCATGGCGGTAACACGCTCGGCTTCACGTCCGATCTGGCGCTGCTGCCAGATGCAGGCCTGGGCATTGTTGTGCTGAGCAACGGGCAGGCGGCGAACATGTTCAACGAAGGCGTGCGGGCGCGCTTGCTGGAACTGGTCTATGATCAGCCTGCTGAGAATGAAGAGCAGATCGCGTTCCTGATTGAGCAGGCAGAAGCGACGGTTGAAATGTTGACCGAGTCGGTCGGGGATGCACCGTCTGAAACTGATGTCGAAGCGTTCCTCGGCACATATACGAATGATGTGCTCGGTACAGTCGAACTGCGCTATGAGGATGGGCAGTTCGTGGCGGATGCCGGGGAGTTCGTAGTTGAATTGCGTCCAAACGTTGGCGAAGACGCTGAACCGGACACATATCTGACGTTCGGTCCGCCTGTGCCGGGTCTGGCTGTACGCTTTGTCGACAACGACGGGGTGTTGCAACTGGTACTGGGCAGTGCGCCGCTGGAGTATACGTTCGAGCGCGTGGGGTAGAGTGGTTGGAGGAGCGGGCAAGGCGTATGTCTTGCCCGCTTTTTGTTAGGTTTTATGAGCGGGTGGCATGATAGATGGCCAGCAGTGTTTGAACTTTATGGGCAAGCTGCTCGCCTTTCCCCTGTTTACGCATAATCTCGTCAACGTTAATCTCCTGAAACTTACGCGCCACATCGTCCCGAATCAAGTTGGTGTAAACAATGATTGGTACGTTTGAATTCGACTTGAGCCGTACAAAGCGTGCCAGATCAAGCCCTGCAATGTCCGGGTCGTCGTTGCTGCCTGCCAGTTGAATGTCGAGAATGATCAGTTGAATCCGCTCTCGATGTGTCACAAAATCCTGCTTTGCCTTTTCCAATGTCAACGGGCATACGATCTCGTACTGTTTGAATTTGCTTTTGATGCGATCCAGGAACGGCTTCATGGTCCTGTGAAGTTCATCATCCACAAACAGGATTACAGGTTTTTGCGGGTTGTTCATAACGCTCTTTCACTTATCAACTGCGTGTCGGTCAAAAGACCGATTTCGAACGTGACTTCATGGGCATCTGGTATCAACTTACTTGGTTTCGAGGGTAAGGCAGTAATTGCCCCATGATGGAGTTCCATCACTCGTAAACACAAATGCAGCCCAATCCCAGTGCCGCTGGGCAAAATCCGATTTGCTTCTCCCGTGCGATAGCCGCGCCGAAAGATGTGCGCCGTATCCTCTGGTTTGAGCTCGATTCCGTGATTGGTGATGGTAATAACGACGCAGCCTGGTTCGACACGTCCGCCAATGGTAATGGGAGCATTCTTGTCTTTGGCGGAGTACTTCACGGCGTTGTCAAGCAAATTGAAGATCATCAATTCAAATAGTTCCGCCCGCAGCATCACGGGTGGAAACATAGCAAAGTCTTTGATTACCACTTCAGGCTGCCGAACATTGCCTTTGATCGCTTCAGCAGAAAACCAGCTGCGACACTGTTGCAGGAGCGCGATTAATTGATCGGCATCAAAGAGTTCAGGTGGGTGGGTGTAGATTTGTGTCAACGAGCGCTGCTCATGTGACATCAACGTATATGTCTGAATGTATTTTTCGAGCGTCAGGCTGATTCCCAGCATCTCAGTATAGGTTTTGCGATGTTCACCGGGTGCATAAATGCCGTCAATCAGGTTTTCACAATACCCCAGCAGCGCGTGCGCCAGTGAATTGAGTTGATGCACAACATCCTGGATGAACTGCTGCTTCTCTTCGTTGTGCTCGCGCTGCTGTTCGAAGATCAATGCTGTCAGGTACAATTGTGACAGGCGTTTTGCAAACGTATCGAGTGCGGCACGTTCGCTTTCCTCTTTAACGTTCGAGCGTTTATGGGTAGCAGCGAACTGGAACACAATCAGAAATTCCGGCACGCCGGTCGCATTTCGCAACACCATCAGCAGAAGTAACTGGTTGCCATTCAATGGTCTATACAGACTTGATTTGTTACGACTGCCTGGGTGTCTGGATAAATCCTCATACGCTTCGACCGCAATGTCTGTTTCTTCGTGCGTGTCTGTGAGCATTTCGTACTGTTCGCCCGAGACCTGAAGATCATGCCGCTTCGCACGCATATCAACAATGCGGACTCTCTCTGCCTGTATCCGCTCAGACAAGATGGGGAGGATGCGCTCGCGGAGTTGGGTAATGAAGTAATCGACAGGCTTCGCGGCTTCCGCCAGTTGTTTTACATCATACACGTCTTCAATTGTGCTCAGGTGCATTTTGAGGATGGCATCGCGGATGCCACGTTTGTTATATGGCGCTTCATGCTTGCCCATAAACTGCCGCACCGCTTGTTCGAGACTGTGCACCAGTTCAGCGCCAAAGGCATTTGGATGTATGCATTCAACCACCAGTGAGCCGATGGTGGTGGTGCCGCGTACGAGCGGAATAGCAAGCTGCGACTTCATATGCGTGAATGTACGCTTGTAGTCTCTGTTCATAGTCGCATCTGCAATCAAGAGCGTGCGATGTTCGCGCATTGCTTTGGCGGCGATTCCAGCATCGGGGTGCGTCATGAGAACAGGGTTCCCATGCATCGCGGTCAGGCGTTTTAGCGCCTTGTCCCCATGCGAAGAAACTACAAACATGAGATGACTAAGCTGACGCAAGGCGATATAGCAGTGAAACGCATTGGGATCTGGTTGTCCAGCGCAAACTTGCCCATACGCTGCGAGCGCCAAATCTCGCCAGTCAGAGGCATCGTGTGTTGACGACTGTTGCGAGTCGCTCATAGTTGCATGCGCGCGCCAAAGCGCGTCCAATCATCGGGAGACTGACACAGGCTGCCATCTGGCAGGCGGGTTTGTGACCCACACACGACACCTGAAAAAGTCGCGAATTCGATGTCTGCACCTGTCAGATTTGCCGATGACAGGTCTGACTCTTTAAACTGCGCGTCTTTGAGATTCGCCTGATAAAAATGCGCATCCTGCAAGATTGCGCGGTCGAATTTGGCGAAACGGCATTTGGCGTTCTCCAGATGTGCGCCGTGCATATCGCAGTCTGAGAAGATTGCAAAGGGAAGTTGCGCATGGCTTAGTCTGGCACCTGCCAGGGTCGCCGCCGACAAATTGCAGGATTTCAGGTTTGCCTGTTGGAGATTTGCATTGGTGAGATTAGCCCCGCTCAGGTTCACGCCCTCAAGGTTCGCGCCCTCCAGATTGGCACCTACAAGATTGGCATTGCGCAGCACGCTGTCGTCACCAAACAGCGCATCTTCGCGCCGCAGCCGATCTATCGCGCTTTTGGCGGTGTCGTTGGATGAACTGCCTGCGTCGAGAATTTGTTCGCGCAGCCAGGCGTCTCTGGCACGAAATCGGCTAAAAGCTTCGATCACCAGCACTGTGATGAGGATGCCCAGTGCTTCCGAGTAGAAATTGCCCCAGAAGCCATCATCACCAAACAAATACCGCCCTAACCCAACACCCGCCCCTGTCATGAATAACCCAACGCCGATAGTTATGACAAAGCGACCATGATAGCTGTTGACAAGGCGCCATACGTGCGCTCTTAAAGTATGGGGGCGGGAGGACGAAACCGATGGATGACCACTGTTGGACATGGCAAACCAAAGACTGCGTTTTCGATAACTACAGATTAACCTAAATAAAACCGGAAAGCAACCGATCTGGACGTACTTTCTACCTACTACTGCATCATACCCGCAGCCGCATCTCCGGTTGCTTGCTGATGTGGAAGCCCAACGCCTCGTAAACGGGCTGACCTTCGCTACTGGCGTTGAGGGTGATGATGGGTATGCCTTGTGCTTGACAGTGATCGATGATTGTCTGCATCAGTTGGCGGGCGATGCCGCGCTTGCGATGACTGCGTTCGGTGTACACGTTGACGATATGCCCACGCACATGGGGATGTGGATAACCGATGATGGGCGGCCAGTCCAGCATCATCAAGCCTGCGCCTGCCACAATCTGCGCGTCATCTTCCGCGCACCAGCCGCGATACGTGCCGTTCGCCAGTGCCTCACGCGCCCAGTCAATGAACGCGACGCGCATCGGTTCGAGCGCCTCAAGCGTCGCTTCGCCCATGTCGGCAAACATCTGCACGCGGTGGCGGGCGGCAACTTCGGCGTCGGCGGGTGTCATCGGGCGGATGATGATGGCGGACATAATGCTGCCCTCTGGAGTCTTCAGGTTTAGAACATCAAGGTACTTTAATCTGCCCGAACCAGCAATGAGTCCGCGAGCGCAGAGAGTGTACCAATCCGCACTATGCCCCGCTCAAATTTGCTATAATCGACGTGTCAGCATGTGAGGAGATATGTCAATGGAAGTGATCGCGCCACAAGTTGGCATGTCATTTGACGAGTTTATCGAGGAATTCGCACAACAGCCGTTTGAGTTACTCGCTGGCGAAAGGGTGATCAGGATGCCGGATGTCTGGGGTCCAATGCGCGTGACTCTGGCGCTTTATAACGCTTTATTTCTGTTTCTTGAGCAGCATCTACTGGGGCGCGTTGTGATGGAAGTCACATTCATCCTTCCGGGAACCTATACTGCAAAGTGGGTCACAGAATCGCGCATCCCTGACATCATGTACTTTGCTGGAACGCGATTGGAAGATTACGAACATGCCAATCCTGATGCGAATGCACGCCCGTTGGAGATTGTTCCAGATTTTGTCGCTGAAATTGTTTCTCCCAATGACAAGTACAGTGCGATTCATCAAAAGGTCGATCTGTATCTGCAAGATGGCGTGCGCATGATATGGGTCATTGACCCACAGCGACGCAAGGCAACGGTGTACATGCCTGGTCAGCCGCCGCTCATGGTCGCTGACAGTGACCTGTTGCGCGGCGGCGATGTGATGCCCGGCTTTGAAATTCAGCTTGCGCGATTGCTCAAATAGCACTGAGACCCTGCACGCTAATCCCCACCCACCGCAACCTGCTTGGGCTCAAACTCCGGAATCGGGCGGCAGCACAGCACAAGCTGCTTGGCGGCGCGCACTTCGTCCACACGTCCAACGGGCATCGTGTGCGGCGCTTCTGTCAGCAGTTCCGGCTGCGTCTTCGCCTCCTGTGCAATCTTCTTCATCACGTCGATGAAGTTGTCCAGCGTCGCCTTGTCTTCCGTCTCGGTCGGTTCGATCAGCAGCGCTTCCGGCACAATCAGCGGGAAGTAGTTGGTCGGCGGGTGAATGCCATAGTCCATCAGGCGCTTGCTGATGTCCAGCGCATGGACATTGTCGACGCCTTCGAAATGCCCGGACATCACAAACTCATGCCCGCACAGGCGGTCAACAGGCATCGGGTAGACTCCGCGCAGTTTGGCACGCACATAATTCGCGTTCAGCACTGCGTGACGCGAGACGTTGCGCAGCCCTTCGCCGCCGTAGACGCGCATGTAGGCGTAAGCGCGGACGTGCATCCCGAAGTTACCAAAGAACGCCTTCAGCCGCCCGATGCTCTTCGGCGGCATAACGAGACCGTAGAGCGGCGCGTCGTTTTCGACGTTCGCTTCCTCAACGATTGTCGCAATCGGACCCGGCATAAAATCAACCAGCTTTTCGCCGACGCCGACCGCGCCGCAGCCAGGACCGCCGCCGCCGTGTGGGGTGCTGAACGTCTTGTGCAGGTTGTAGTGCATCACGTCAAAGCCGAGTTCGCCCGGCTTGACGATGCCCAGCAGCGCGTTCATGTTGGCACCATCCATGTACATCAAGCCGCCCGCTTCATGCACCATGCGGATGACATCGGCGATCTTGGTGTCGAACACGCCAAGCGTGCTGGGAACCGTGACCATCATGCCCGCGACGGTATCATCCAGCGCGGCACGCAAGGCGTTCAGGTCTACATCGCCGTTCTTGTCCGACGGCAGTTCAACTGCCTGCAAGCCCGCCATCGTCGCCGTCGCCGGATTCGTACCATGCGCGCTGTCCGGTACCAGGATTTTCGTGCGTTTCGTGTCGCCGCGACTGCGATGGTAGGCGCGGATCATCAGGATGCCTGCCAGTTCGCCCTGTGCGCCCGCCGCCGGCACCAGGCTCGCCGCTTTGAAGCCGCTGACTTCCGCCAGCCAGGTTTGCAGGTGATACATCAGCGCCAGTGCGCCCTGGCTGCCTGCCTCGTCGGTCAGCGGATGCAGATGCGCAAAACCCGCCAGGCGCGCCATGTCTTCGTTCAGCTTCGGATTGTATTTCATCGTGCAGGAGCCGAGCGGGTAGAAACCCTTGTCAATCGCGTGATTGAGCTGGCTCATGTTGACGAAGTGACGAATGACTTGCAGTTCGCTGACTTCGGGCAAATCAAGGTCTTTGCGCAGCAGGTCTTTCGGCAGTTCGCTTTCCGGCACTTCGACAGCGGGCAGCGTCGTCCCCATGCGTCCGGGGGAGCCGATTTCGTAGATCAGGGGTTCACTCACGATAATCCTCTTTCCTTAACTAGCGATGTCTTTGAGCGCTTCGACCAGGGTGTCGATTTCGTCTTTGCTGTTCATTTCGGTCACGGCGATCAGCATGTGATCCTTGAGTTTCGGGTAGTACGATTCGAGGTCAACGCCACCGATGATGCCGCGCTCGATCAGCGCTGCGTTGATTTCGCCAATGGGCTTGGTGGTCTTGACTGTGAACTCGTTGAAGAACGGCTTGGTCGTCGTGACTTTATAGCCCTTGATCTTGTTGATCTGCTTGGCGGCGTAGTGCGCGCGGTGGTAGTTGATTTCCGCCACCTTGCGCAGCCCATTGCGCCCCATCAGCGAGAGATACACGCACGCCGCCAGCGCCATCAAGCCCTGATTGGTGCAGATATTGCTGGTTGCCTTGTCGCGGCGGATGTCCTGCTCGCGCGGGCGCAGCGTCATGACGAAGGCTCGTCTGCCTTCTTTATCCAGCGACTCGCCAACGATGCGCCCGGCGATTTTGCGCACATACTCATCCCGTACTGCGAAGAAGCCGAGATACGGACCGCCGTAGCTCAGCGGGATGCCGAGCGGCTGTCCTTCGCCCACGACCATATCCGCACCCATCTGCCCCGGAGGATTGAAGAGTGCCAGCGCCATCGGGTTGACCACGAACGTGATCAGCGCGCCTGCGTTATGTGTCGCTTCTACCAGCTTGCTGAAGTCTTCAATCGCGCCGAAGAAGTTCGGATACTGTACCGCCACCATTGCTGTGTTGTCGTCAATCAGCTTGATCAGGTCATCGGCGCTGGTCTTCTCGGGCGTCTTGCCCGTATCGCCGACAAACTCGATGCCGTTGCCCTGATGATAGGTACGGGCAACCGCGCGGTAGTCAGGATGGATCGCCGGATGCAGTACGATCTTGGTGCGTTTGCGCCGCCCGACTTCCAACGCCACCGTCACGGCTTCTGCCAGGCTGGTCGCACCGTCGTAGTGGCTGGCGTTGGCGGCGTCCATGCCCGTCAGTGCGCACAGCATCGACTGATATTCATAGATCGCTTGCAGCGTCCCCTGGCTCATCTCCGGCTGATAGGGCGTGTAGGCGGTGTAGAACTCGCCGCGCAGCAGGATGTGGTTGACCGCTGCTGGGATGTAGTGATGGTATGCGCCTGCGCCACGAAAAAGCGCGAAGTCTGCCCCGTGTTCGTTGGCGTCCGCCAGCGCCTGCATCTCCTGCGCCACTTCCAGTTCGCTCATCGCTGACGGCAGGTTGAGCTTGGGGAAGCGGTAGCGCGATGGCACGGCTTCAAACAGGTCTTCGATGGTGGTGACGCCAATCGCCGCGAGCATTTGCTGGCGTTCAACATCAGTGTGCGGGATATAACTCATGCGTGTAATCCTGTAACTTCAATAACGACACGTAGAAAGAAGAGAACAAAACAGGGATGAGGACTGAGTGATGAGTATCGGGTGTGCAGAGTGCGTGATTGCCTGCACGAACGACTCATCACTCACTCCGTTTTCTTATCGGCTTTCGCAATATTTTTCGTAGGCGGCGGCATCCATCAGGTCGTCGGCTTCGGCGGGGTTATCGACCTTGATCTTGATAAACCAGCCATCAATATAGGGCGAACTGTTGACCAGTTCCGGCGTATCCTTGAGCTTGCTGTTGACTTCGGTCACAGTGCCGCTGACGGGCATCATCAGGTCCGACGCTGCTTTGACCGACTCGACCACGCCGAACGATTTGCCCTTCGCAAAATATGCGCCGACGTCGGGCAGTTCGACGAAGACGATATCGTTCAACTGGTCCTGGGCGTAATCGCTGATGCCGATGGTGGCGTTGTCGCCTTCGAGCTTGATGTATTCATCGCTGCGCAGGTACTTCATTTCTGCCGGGGTGTTCCAACTCATCGCTGCTGCTCCTGAAAGAATTCATGACGAAACGTGGTGACACGTGAGTCTGATTGTACTGCGCATCAGGGTAGAAAATAAAAGAGCGCATACGGTTGCGCCCGTATGCGCTCTGTCAGTCCATCACCTTCAGAGCGAGTCGATCATCACATCCTTGAACCTGAGAGTTTCACCGACGATATGCGCATATCGCCCGGTTTGCCCCTTCGGCGTCCCGGCAGTGCCGGAAGCTCTCTGTGTGATCAAATCACGATGTCTCTGATTGTATGGAGAAACCTTCACAAAGGCAAGCTCCAGGCACATTTCTTTATGAGTTTCACGCTTTCTCTATGTAACAACTGCTTGACCGTTTTCCAACTTCATGCTAATCTGTTTGTAAAGTTTGAAACCTGAAATATCAGGGGTGGGAAATAAGCCCCATGGAGACGCAGCGCTCATGGCAGAAAAAATTCTGGTCATTGATGACGAAGAAACGACTGTACAACTGATCGCACTGCTACTGGAGCGGCGCGGGTTTGAGGTCGTGAAAGCGTTCAATGCCGAAGACGGGCTGCGCAAGGCGTACCGTCATCAGCCCGATCTCGTCCTGCTTGATATCATGATGCCGGATATGGACGGCTTTGAAGTCTGCCGCCGCCTGCGCGATATGTCCGATATGCCCATCATCTTCCTGACGGCGCGCGACGACACGCAGGATATTGTGCGCGGGCTGGAAATTGGCGCGGATGATTACGTTCCCAAGCCTTACGACAACGACGAACTGGTCGCGCGCGTGAAGGCACATCTGCGTCGTGCGCCGCGTCAGAACATCAACGAGGAACTTTCGTTCAACGGCGGTGAGTTCCGCATCAACTTTATGAACCGCGAAGTGCGCGTGCGCAACGAACTCAAGCACCTGACGCCGAAGGAGTTCAGTCTGCTCGGTGTGCTGGTGCGCAATGCCGGGCGTGTCGTGCCGCGTCAGGAGCTTGTCACTGAAGCGTGGGGCGAAGAGTATGGCGACGCGATTGACAGCCTGAAGTTGTACGTGCATTACCTGCGCCAGAAAGTCGAAATCGACCCCGAACGCCCGGATTACATCCTGACCTCACGCGGCGTCGGCTACCGTTTCGTCAGCCGATCTTGAAATAGTCAGCAAAAGCAAGAAGAAAAGTGCCTATTCAAGAGGCTGGAGATGAAGAGGATAGAGATCAAATTCTCTAACCCCTTCTCCTCGAATCTCTTGGATAGGCTTTTTGGTTTCTTTTGCACAGTCCTGCATTTTCGTATATCTTTTCCTTATTCATTGACGGGGGATTTGGTGTGGCGTTTTTAAAGCGTTTATTCGGTGGTGGCGGTGGCAGCGCTGGACAGAAAAGCAGCGACGACCCGAATGGCATGTACTTCTACGTGCAGCCGCGCGGCTGCGAGGAAGTCGTGCGCATCCGCATCAACATGATGAACGACCTCAGCCAGCAGGATGAGGGCGGCTACTGGGTGCATAAATTTGTGCGCGGGACGAAATGCCTGCAATCCGCCGAACTCGATGTCTATTTCGATAGCAATCGGCGCTTCAAGAACACGGACGTGAAGAACGGGGCGGTGGTGGACTCCGCCGCGTATGAAGCGTGGCAGGAGTCTCTTGATTAAGCATTTTTGATCGGTTTATGTGAGGGCGTTGCCGACAAGATCGCCAATGCTGATAGTGCCTGATTCGCGGTGGATGACATTCTGACCGAACAGCACGCCGCGCGTCGCCTTGCGGTAGGTCGCCAGCGTTGCCAGCGGCTCCTGCACATCGGGAATGCTGCCTGTCGCCGGATCAACTGTCGTGATGGGGCAGCGGGCGCAGAGCTTGACACCCTCAAACGACAGCCCCGCAATTGTGAAGCTTGACCAGTTATCTTCGGCATAAGCATCGCAGCCCGTTACGACGATGTTGGGGCGAAAGCGGCGCATCGGGATCGACGCCTTGCCGCGTCCGATTAGCCGCTCGTTCAGATCTACGAGCGATGCTTCCGAGATCAAGAGCAGCGGGTAGCCATCGCTGAAGCCTGTCTGCGCTGGCGTTTTGGCATACGTCGGATCGACCGGACGCACGAATGCATCTGCCATCCGCACCAGGCGGGCAGCCGCCCGCAGATAGTCGCTTACCCACTGTGCCGCAAGCGTGCCTTCATCCACAGCCACGCAGGTGTCGCGCCAGACAACAACGGGCATCGTCGGTGCATCGGGCGGCTGGGCAAGCGGCACGCGCAGAGCGCTCATGCCCGGCGCACGGACGAGCAGCGTGTCGCCTTCAACTATCGGCTGGATGAGTGCCATCTCTGGCAGTTCGCGCTGCGTCAGGAACATGCCGCGTTCTTCGTCGTCATCCTGCACGATCATCCACTGGCGGTCATACTCGAATCCACGCGGCGTCAGCGTCGCTTGCGTCACGTCAATGCCGCCGCAGGACTTGATCGGGTAGATGTGCAGCGAGGAAATCACAATATTGGTCATGAGCAAGGTATCTCGTGGTGAGAGCAGGGTGCAAAGTACACAGCGCAGTCCAGTATAATTGAGTTGTTCACATGTGAGGAGGGACAGACATGGAAATGGTTGCGCCACCGAAAGTCGGCATGTCGCTCGACGATTTCGTTGAGGAATTTGGACGCCAACCATTCGAGCTATTCAACGGAGAAAGGGTTGTGATTAACCGGCACCATCGCGCAGCATCTGCGCATACTCGTGCGGCATCTCGCTGGCTTCGATTGCCTGCGCCGTGCGTTCGATGTCGTACTCGACACGGATGAATTCAACCGATAGCTGCTTGCCTTCTGTTGAAAGCACCACATAGCAGGCGCGCGGATCTTTATCCTTCGGTTTGCCGACACTGCCCGCGTTCACGATCTGATGCCCGCTGCTGAGGACGCGGTGGTAAGGCAGATGGGTATGCCCGCACACCAACACGTCCGCGTCTATGTCCGCGAAAATGCGCTCCAGACTGCTTTCAGGACGATCCTCAAACAGGTACTCGTTGATGCGGCGGGGGCTGCCATGCACGAGCAGAACCTTGAGGTCGCCCACTTGCAGCGGGATGTTTTCTGCCAGCGTGCGTAGGAATGCCTTGTTATCATCCGTCGTGTGCGCGTTTGACCAGGCAATAGAACGCTTGCCGAGCGCCTCTGATGTCGGGTTGGTATAAGCGCAACCGCAATCATCGCTGTTATTACCGACGCCCTGGTCATAATTGCCCATAATCGTCGGGATGTTCAGTTCACGTATCCGTTCCACGACTTCGTTCGGAAACGTGCCGTACCCCACCAGATCGCCCAGGCAGTAGCGATTGCCTAATCCACGCGCGTCCATATCCGTCAGTACTGCCTCCAGCGCCGCCAGATTACCGTGAATATCGCCGAAGATCGTGACCTGATTCATGATTGTCCTTTGCTTTCGTCCGTAAACAGATAGCCATGCACCCAGCCCGCCAGCGCGCCGCCGCCGAACAAGCCGACGAAGTACGGCAGCACATAACTGAGATCGCCCGCCACGAGCGCCGGACCGAGCGTGCGCGCCGGATTGATCGACGCACCTGTGTAGACGCCGCCCATCAGGATCAACGCTGCCAGCGTAAAGCCGATCGCCAGCCCTGCGTGACTGCCTGCCTTGCCATAGACTCCCGCGTGGAAGATCGCGCTGACGAGCAGGAAGACTTGTACCGCTTCGAACAGCGCCGCGCGCCACACGTCCGTGCGCGTGAGGGTGCCAATCGTCTGCCCGTCGGCAACCTGCGCCCCGATGAAGAACTGGATCAGCAGCGACGCCAGGATTGCGCCCGCAAACTGGACGAGCCAGTAGCCCGCTGCCTTACTGAGGTCAATGCGGCGCGCGACGAGCAGCGCCAACGTGACCGCCGGATTGAAGTGTGCGCCGCAAATGTGGGCGTAGGTATAGATGAGACCTGCGACGACCAGCCCGTGCGAAAACGCGCCGACGAGCAGCCCTTGCCCGGTGGCAACTGCGCCGACGCCGACGAGGACGAGCGTAAACGTCCCAATGAACTCAGCAATGTATGCTCGCATGATTTGATTATTCGTTTACCTGTGTGTTAAGTACCTAAGCAGGTGTAGTAGCGCCAAGCTGCTCTAATGTTTCTTCCAGCCACAGCTTCACACGCGCCTCCATCCTGTCGCGTGTAGCACGGAAGTTTTCCAGCTTGTCGTCTTCTGATCCGTCGTGACGTACAGGATCATCAAAGACCCAACGCTGATACGACCTGGCTTCGGGGTAGACTTTTGGGCAATTATCGTCGGTACGACGGCAGACGGTGATGATGTAGTCGAAGCGTTCGTAACCCAAATATTCTCTGATGCTCTTCGACCGATGGACGCTCAAATCGATCCCAGCTTCCTCAAGCACCGTCTGCGTCATCGGATGAATGCCGCGCGGTTCCAGCCCCGCACTATATGCCTCAAAATGGTCGCTACCGTGCTTGCGCAGGAATGCTTCCGCCATCTGGCTGCGCGCGGAATTACCCGTGCAGAGAAACAACACCTTAAGCTTTGCCATTTCAATCACTCCTTGTATAGACAATCATCGATATAGCGAGCTAAACGAAAGTATCTGAAAGCTTCAAGCTCTCAGGTCAGATGACCTAGAAAAGCCTCCAGATCTGCAACAACATCCGCTTGAATACGATGGTATACCCATAACCCCCGCTGTTCGGAGATGATGAGACCTGCATCACGCAGCAACTTGAGATGATGGGAAATAGTGGGTTGGGTCAGACTAAAGTGTGTCTCAATTTCACACACACATACCTGTGTCGTCTGACGACTGAGAATGTCTAGAATTTGCAGTCGCACCGGGTGACTCAATGCCTTATACCGTAGTGCCAACTGTTCTGCATCTCTTTCGCAGAGCTGTAATGCGGTCGACTCACCACATTCGCAGGTATCCACGATCTCTGCAGAAGGGGGATGGACAATTTCACCCGTTATAGACATCCTATTTTGCCTGCACAAGCATTATAATTCGCAGATGCGAAACTTTAGCGAGTATATTGATGCTTGTCAATATAGTGAAAACTCCGCGAATCGCGCAACTGGCGAACGCTATCTATACAAGGCTGCAAAAAATCATGGGCAGCGATCCGCTTAGTCTCAACAATGCGATGGTGGATGACCTGAAGGCGCGTGGCTTGATCCGCAGCGAAGCAGTTGAAGCCGCTTTTCGTGCGACGCCGCGTCACCTGTTCCTACCCGCTACGCCGCTCGATCAGGTCTACAACGACGAACCGGTTGTCACACGCTACAATGAACGCAAGCAGCCGATCAGTTCGTCATCGCAGCCTGCGATTATGGCGATCATGCTGGAGCTGCTGGGCTTGCAGCCGGGAATGCGCGTGCTGGAGATTGGTGCGGGGACGGGCTACAACGCGGCATTGATGGCGCATATTGTCGGCAGTGCGGGCAGCGTCGTCACGGTCGATATTGACGAGGAAGTGATTGATGAGGCGCGGACACGCCTGAATAACGCCGGGGCAGCCGCCGTGCAGACCATACGCGGTGACGGTGCGCTCGGCTACCTGCCAGCAGCACCTTATGATCGCATCATCCTGACGGTTGGCGCGCACGACATTGCCCTCGCCTGGCGCGATCAACTGAGAGAAGGCGGGCTGTTGGTGCTGCCGCTGTCGCTGCGTTATACGCCGCGTGTCTTCGCTTTCGAGCGCCAGGGCGATCTGATGCGCAGCGTTCACATCACGTCCGGTGGCTTTATGCCGCTTCGAGGGCAGGGTGCGCCCGCCGAGCAAACTTATCCGCTGCCAGAACACGACGGCATTTCGTTCTGGCATGATGGCGCCGCGCTGATCGATTTGCCAGCGCTGGCGCAAACGTTCAGCGCAGCACAGCGCAGCTTCAATACGCATGTCACTGCGGATACGCTTTCGACATGGAGCGGGTGGTCGTTATGGCTGGAACTCCATGATCCGGCATTTACGCTGCTGCTGGTCGACAGACCCGATGCCAGAAGCAGCCAGTTTGCAGCGTTTGCCGAAAGCGCACAGTTCGCTGTCGTCACGCCGCCAGAGGCGCATGGCGAACGAGCCGGGCAGATCGAACTGCATGTCCGCTGCTACGGTGAGAGCGACACATTGGCACAGCGCCTGATCGCCCGGCTGCGCGACTGGCGGACAGCTGGGAGTCCGCGACTGGAGCGCGAACTGTATGTGACAGCGTTCCCGCTTGAGGCGAAAATCAAGCTGCCAGCCAGCGCCTTACGCATCGTCAAAGCGCAGATGCAGTACATTATCACGATTGATACGGAGACGCTCTCATGAAATTGTTCGTTGCCAGCGGCATCTTCCACCCTGAGTCGGGTGGTCCGGCGACGTATCTGCGCGAAATATTGCCAGAGTTTCTGGCGCGCGGCTGGGACTTGCGCGTGCTGACCTACGGCAGTGGCAGCACCGATGACTATGGCTATCCGCTGACGCGCATTCCGCGCCAGGCACTGCCGCTGCGCATGTTGGGCTATGCCACCGCGTCGCGCCCGCTGCTGGCGTGGGCGGATGTCGTCTATCTCCATTCGCTCGATTTGCCGCTGTGGGGTGAACGGCGCGCACCGCGCATTGCCAAAGTCGTCGGCGATATTGCCTGGGAGCGGGCGATCCGCAAGGCGTGGATACCGCAGACCACCGACATTGACGACTTCCAGACGCGCTCGTATGACAACCTGTTCGCCGAACTTGGCAAGGCGCAGCGCAGCCGCCGCGCTCAGGCGATGGACGCCATCATCGTGCCAAGTGCGTATCTCAAGCGCATGGTGGTGGGCTGGGGGGTGAACGAGCGCAAGGTGCATGTGGTCTACAACGCGCTGCCGAAGCATGATGAAAGCAGAGGCAAAGTGGACGGCAAGAATGCCGTCCGTACACACACGGACAGCACACAGGGCGATGCCCGCGCCGCGCTTGGCTTAGCGCCAGACGAACCGCTGGTGCTGACGGCGGCACGATTGACACCCTGGAAAGGCGTGCAGCATCTGATCAGCGCGCTCCAGCGGGTGCCGGATGTGCGACTGCTGGTGGCGGGCGATGGCGATATGCTGCCCGCCTTGCGTGCGCAGGCAGAGGAGCAGGGCTTGGCACAGCGCGTCGTCTTCCTCGGCAATGTCTCGCGCGAGCAAATGCCGCTGTACATGCGCGCTGCCGATTATCTGGCGCTCTATTCGGGCTATGAGGGTTTGTCACACACGCTGCTGGAAGCACTGCGCGAAGGCACGCCTGTGATCGCCAGTGACAAGGGCGGCAACCCGGAGGTGGTGCAGCACGGCCTGAACGGGCTACTCGTGCCATATGTCGATGTCTACGCACTCAGTCAGGTGATTGCGGAGGCGTTCGCGCCGGGCAAGCGGGCAGCGCTGGCAGCAAACGCACACGTCGGGATGGAGCGCTTCACGTTCGCGCGGATGGTGGAGGAGACGGCGGGGATACTCGAACAACAATCAAGTAAATAGAAGAGTGCTTATTCTCTGTACACCCACACTCCATCCTCCACCTCCCGCCGCAGCTCGCCGCGCAGCCGCAGATACTCCAGATGCGCCAGCGCCTCGGCGACGGCAAAGCGCATCTCGTGGAACGTGAAGTTGCGGAAGTCAAAGATCGTCTGCGCCACGCCCAACGCCGTCGCGCCTTTTCCGGCGGCTGCGGCGGTACCCACTAGCCGCTCGTCATGATGATGCTCTAGTTCCGCAATGCGCCCCTGCCAGTCGTGGATTAGCGTCTTGTGTCCCGGCAGCCCCAGTCGCACATCTAACGCGGACAACTCCCGCAGCGAATCCAGAAACGCCGCCAGCGGATCGTCATCCGAGCCGGGCCATAACCCCACGTTGGGCGTAATCTTGAGCAGAATATGATCGGCGCAGAAGAACAGCTTATCCGCCGCATCGTATAACAGCGCCTGCCCGACGCTGTGACCGGGACCATTGAGCACGCGCAATGAGCGCCCGCCAAGTGTCAGTACATCGCCCGCAGTAATCGTGTCGATGGTAGGCGGATGCGGGCGGGTAAGGGTGCGAATCTCGGCGCTGACTTCCAGCATCCCCGTCAGCATGTCGCCGGATACACCTGCACGCTGCATGAACGCGCTGAACGCCGCGCCCATCCCCTCCTGCTGCCACCACACCTGCTCGACCATTGCCAGTTCCCGCGCTGCCATGTAGATCGTCAGCTCACCGCCGTTCCATTCACGCAGCCAGCCCGCCATGCCATAATGATCGGGGTGATGGTGCGTGACGACGACTTGCCGCAGGTCGCCTGGCTGCACACCCAACTCAGCGAATACAGCGCGCCAGCCCGCCTCGCCATCCGGCGTATGCAGTCCTGTGTCAATGATGTCCCAACCATTGTCCCCGCGCAGCAGGTAGCAGTTGACGCTGCGCAGTGCGAATGGCAGCGGGAGTTGCACCTGATAGATATTGTCAGCAACGAGGGTGTGGGACATGGGCGAATCTTTCCGTGACGAAGCAAATATTGCCCGGATGATAGCGCTTTTGAGGGGAGAGAGGAAAGTGATGAGTCGAAAGTCATGAGTGATGAGTAGGGGCACATACATCCTGCTCTTACTCATCACTCATGACTTCTGGTTTAGCCGAATTCGCCGCGGATATAGCGTTCGGTCTCTTCGGACTTGGGATTACTGAAGAGCTGGTCCGTCGGTGCGTACTCACCCAGGACGCCCCAGCGCCGTTCAACACCGCCCGACTCTTCCGCCTTGCGAATGCTGTAGAAGGCAGTGAAATCGCTGACGCGCTGCGCCTGCTGCATGTTGTGCGTCACGATCACAATCGTGTACGACTTGACCAGTTCCTTCATCAGTTCTTCGATTGCCTGCGTCGCAATCGGGTCGAGTGCCGAGCACGGTTCGTCCATCAGGATCACGTCCGGCTCAATCGCAATCGTGCGCGCGATGCACAGACGCTGCTGCTGACCACCGGAGAGCGCCAGACCGGACTTCTTCAGGTCGGTTTTGACTTCATCCCACAGGAACGAGCCTTTGATGCTGCGTTCGACGATTTCATCGAGCGTGCGCTTGTCGGTGACGCCCAGAAGGCGCGGACCATAGGCGACGTTATCGTAGATGCTCTTGGGGAACGGGTTCGGCTTCTGGAAGACCATGCCGATGCGACGACGCACCTCGACCGGATCGACATTCGGCGCGTACAGGTTCTTGCCATGATAGTTGATCTCACCTTCTACCCGTGCGCCGGGGATGAGATCGTTCATGCGGTTAATCGAGCGCAGCACAGTGCTTTTGCCGCAGCCCGACGGCCCGATGAAGGCGGTGATCTTGTTCTTCAAGATCGGGATGGAAACGTTGTCTACCGCCAGCTTGTCGCTGTAGAAGACCTTGACGTTTTTCAGTTCAATCGCATTTGCGCCATTGGTTGCCATCGGGTTAACCACTCAACTTTCTACGGAAACGCTGACGGAGGATAATTGCAGTCGCATTGAACAGCAGCAGCACAATCAACAGCAGCACAATTGTGGCAGCTGCGATTTCAGAGAAGCCCTGGCGTGGGTCTTTCGTCCAGGTATAGATCTGGATTGGCAGTACGGTGAAGCGTGAAGTCAAGCCTGGGTCAGTCGCGATGAAGGTTGCCGCGCCGACGATGATCAGCGGAGCTGTCTCGCCAATCGCGCGCGACATACCGAGAATAGTCCCGGTGAGGATGCCAGGCATTGCGGCGGGCAGCACCTGATTCCAGACCGTCTGCCAGCGGGTTGCGCCCAGCCCAAAGCTTGCCTCGCGGATGCTCGGCGGCACAGCGCGCAGTGCTTCCTGCGCGTTGATGATGATAACAGGCAGGATCAGCAGCGCCATCGTGAGCGCGGCGGAGATAATGGTGCGCCCCTGGGTGATGCTTTCCAACGCGCGCACGAAGATAGCCAGACCGAGCAGACCGTAGATGATCGATGGCACGCCCGCCAGATTACGGATGTTGGTTTCGATAAAGTTCTCGAACCAGCTGTTTCCCGTCGAATACTCTTCCAGATAGATCGCTGTGCCGACGCCGAGCGGGAACGCAATCAATACGGTGAGCGCAATCGTGACCAGCGAGCCGAGCAGCGCAGCGCGCACACCGGAGTCGGCGGCGATGGTGGTCATGCGGGTGGTCAGAAACTGTGGGTTCAGCCATGAACGCCATTCCAGCCGCGCGTCTGCCCAGTCTTCGTTGCTGGCGAGACGTTCTTCAATGGCAGCACGATTGAAGGTCGATTCCGTAAACGTCCAGGCTTCCAGGACTTCGCGCCCGACAATCTCAGTGATGACCGCATCGAGCAGTGTTGCCTGTCCTGCTGCGGCTGCCAGCACAACCTGAGTGTCGGCAGGTTGCAGCTCGCTAAACGTCAGTGCGCCGACTTCTGGGGGCAGGTTCGCATTCGGCAGCAGTTGGCTCATCGGGGCTTGTGGGTTCGCCTGGAAAGTGTCGCGCCCAATGACGTTATCGCGCAGGAACACACGACCGCCGTCGGTGTTTGCGCCAGAGAGACGGTAATCTGAGTAAATGCGCGCCAGTTCTTCGGCGCTCAGTGTTGCCAGATCACGTCCGTCGGCAAGCGTTGCGGGGTCAACGATTTCACGCACAGCGACCAGACCGACGATGCGGTTGACGACGTTGAACATGAGCGTGAGCAGCGCGATAATGCCGATGACAATCGCCGCCTGGAAGAAGTACTTCCAGATGTTGCCCTGCAAGTGGCGGTTGCGCAGCCCGGCGGTAAATGCCGCTTCGTCTTTGATGCGCTCGACAGCGCGGCTGGGAGTATTGGTGGTAGCAGCCATTATTGATACGCCTCGCGGAACTTGTTCGAGACCCAGCGGCTGAGTGAATTCAACGCCAGTGTGAAGAAGAACAGCGCTAGACCGAGCGCGAACAGGCTCTGATAGTCAATCGAACCATAGCTCAGGTCGCCGCCACTGATACGGGCGATGTGACCGGTAATTGTTTCCGCACCGACGAAGAAGTTCGGCGGCAGCGTGAAGCGCGGACCCGCACCGGCTGCCAGCGCCACAATCATCGTTTCGCCGACGGCGCGTGAGATGCCGACAATGGAAGCCGCCAGAATGCCGGAAAGCGCGGCAGGCAGCACAACTTTGCTGATCGTCTCAAACTTGGTTGCACCCAGACCATAGCTTGCTTCGCGCAGCGCGCGCGGAACTGCCGTCAGCGCGTCTTCACTCATGGAGGCAATCGTCGGCAAAATCATGATGCCCATGACCAGCCCTGCCGACGCGGTGTTATAGAACTGCACCGTATCGCTGCCAAAGATACCTTGCAGGAGTGGGGTCATGAAGGTGATGGCGAAGTAGCCATAGACCACCGTCGGGATACCTGCAAGCACTTCCAGAATAGGTTTGAGGGATGATCGCACACGCGGGGAGGCATATTCAGCAATGTAGATGGCAGCGCCCAACCCCAGCGGAATCGCGACCAGCATGGCGACGAATGATGTCATTAATGTCGATTCAAGCAGGGGCCAGATACCAAACTTGCCAGCACCCGGCTGCCACTCGGTCGTGCCGAGGAAATTTGCAACGTTGCCCGCAATCGTAGCAAGAACGTTATCCTGCTGATTGACCGACGTGAAGAACGCCAGCGACTCAGAACCGAGTACATAGAGAATGCCGATGGTTGTCAGCACCGAAATGACACCGCACGCGAGCAGGACATAGCCGATGGAGTCATCCACCAGTCGCCCACGCCGTTCAATTTTTGGTGCACCGCTTTCGTCCACCGCCAATGCATTGGCGATTGCGCTGTTTTTGCGCTTCCCCTCGACCTGTGTTTGTTGCATACCTGTTCCCCGTGATGGTGTACTTTTGGAAGGACGAGGCTCATTATGCCAAAGCATGTTTAAGGAATGTTTAAGGGTTAAACAAAAAGGGGCGCAAGCTGTCGCCTGCACCCCTTATTTTGACGTCGAAACGTCAGATTACATGCCCATGCTGCCCATGGCGACGAGCAGGTTCAGCTTCGCCAGACGGCTGGTGCGTTCGCTGACCTGGAAGTAACCGACCTGGTCAACAAATTCCGCATCGTTCGTCAGGTAGAAGTTGATGAAAGCGGCAACCTGGGGCTTCGC
>JANRJX010000210.1:0-28674 GCA_033763755.1 Chloroflexota bacterium | reverse complement strand
TATGCCAGTCCGGATAGCGTTCGTGCCAACGCAAAACGGGGGCGCAATGGATGGTTGCATCAATCGCTTCCAGAATTGCGTTCTTGGAATTGATGCCTATACGCACGGTTTCACGAATACGATACTCAAACTGACGGATTTGGGGTTCCTGCAGTTCAAGCACCCTGCGAAGTACTCGTCGCAGCCAATCGTCCTCAGTCTCATGTGGATAACGATCAAAAAACGTAAAATCAATTGCCATTGCCCCCCCCACTTGAGGCTTCGCCACATTCATGTTCACGAACCTCCCTTGATTTGCAGTTACCTTTCCCTGTTTCAGCCACTCATATGATCGATCATAGCCATGCAAACGTTGCAAATGGCGAAAATGACGTGCGCAAGGCTGCGCACGTCTTCGCAAGGACGATGAATTTAGTGTGAATTCAGGCTGCCGGATCGAGGCGCATCACCAATCCACTGTAATTGACGATATACAGTTCACCCGCTTCATCTTCCCCGAATGAGCTGATGACCTGCCCGCTGTTAGCGATGTACACCGCTGACCCCCACGCTCCGGCTGCATCACGCCATGCTGCCCAGACCGTGCCAAAACCAAAATCCCCATACAGGTAAATACCCTGTAGATCGGGAATGCGTTCACCGCGATAGACATAGCCGCCCGTCACGGAAATGCCTTCGCTGTGCGGATACTCGGCAATCGGCATCACCAAGCCAGCATTGCCAGCGGCGGTACGCGCCTGGCTCGCCTCGAACAAGCTCCAGCCGTAATTTTCGCCGCCCGCACTGTCAGCAGGCTGGAAGTTAATCTCCTCCCACGCGCTGCCACCCACATCGCCGA
The DNA here is from genome assembly GCA_033763755.1 of Chloroflexota bacterium. Taxonomy (GTDB): domain Bacteria; phylum Chloroflexota; class Anaerolineae; order Aggregatilineales; family Phototrophicaceae; genus Flexifilum. The sequence goes on along the minus strand of JANRJX010000210.1, from coordinate 27,836 downwards.
TGTACAGGTCGCCCGTCGCGCGGTCGAACGCGAAGCGCCAGGGGTTACGCAGCCCAAACGCCCAGATTTCCGGCATGGCATCCGGGGTACCGACAAAGGGATTGTCCGCCGGAACGGTGTAACCCGTCTCGCCGCTCACGTCAATGCGTAGAATCTTGCCGAGCGGCGTATCCAGCCGCTGCCCGTTACCCTGTGGGTCGCCCTGCGATCCACCGTCGCCAAAGCCGATATACAGGTAGCCGTCAGGACCAAAGGCGAGATGCCCACCATTGTGATTGGCGTAGGGCTGGTCAACCGTCAGGAGAATCTCGGCGCTGGCGCTGTCCGCCACGTTCGCATCCGCCGTCACACGATAACGAGCGACGACGCTATCGCCTGATCGGTCGGTATAGTTGACGTAGAAGATGCCGCTGGTTGCATAATCGGGCGCGAACGCCAACCCGAGCAGCCCGCGCTCGGTATACCCAAAGCTGTTGGCATCCGTGCTGACCAATGCCGTCAGGTCAAGGAACGGCGTATCGAGCCGCTGCCCGTCCTGCAAAATCCAGATGCGCCCGCCCTGCTCGAGGACGAACAGCCGCCCGCTGCCATCACCCGCGTGCGTCAGGTACAGCGGGCGGCTGAAGCCGTCCGCGACCTCCGTCAGGCGCACGTTGGCTGCGTTGGGCGCGCTCACCGCGTCCTGTGCATCCAGCGGCGCAATCGCCAGCATGACCAGCAGCGCGCAACCTACCACTACCCATCGTCTCATCATCACTAACCCACACTCACCACCGATGCGGCATATCGTATATCGAGCATGTATTAGTGAGAGGTTAGAGATTCAGGAATACCTTATCCTGTTTCAGGTCCCGAAATCCCCAGCACATACACGTCCGGGTTCAAATAGCGCCGCGCCGCGTTCAGCAAGTGGTCCTGCGTCAGCGCGTAGATGCGGTCGCGATACGTGACCAGATAGTCCAGCCCTAGCCCGTACAACTCCATGCTCAGGATCGACCCGGCAATGCCTTCGTTGCTTTCCAGTTGCAGCGGCAGCCGCCCGACAAAGTACGACTGCACATTGCTCAGGTCTTCAGCGCTAACGGGTTCATTGACCAGCCGCCGCAGTTGGTTGCGGATTTGTTCGAGTGCTAGATCAAGATTCGCAGGATTCACACCCGCTACCACGCTCCAGGGCGTTGGACCCATACCGCCATCGAGCGAACTGTAGGCATAGTATGCCAACCCCAGCTCCTCACGCACGGACGCACCGATGCGCCCCATCATGCCAAACTGCCCCAGCACGCAGTTCGCCAGCACCGCCGCCAGATAATCCGGCGCGTAGCGCGACGGTCCGTAATTGCCAAGCACAAGATCGGATTGCGTCTTGCCTGCCAGCGGTACAAATGCCCGCTGCGGCTGTGCCAACGCGGGCAGCGTTGGCAGTTCTGGTGCAGGCGGCTGCGCGGGGTTCGTCCAATCCTCAAACCACGTGCGGACAATCGCAATCGCGTCGTCCGCCTTGACCGCGCCAACGATCACGATGATCATACCATCGGGACCATAATGCGCCGCATGGAAGGCGTGCATATCGTCAATCGTCAGGTTCGGCACGCTGTTCAGGCTGCCCCGCGCGCTGTAATGATAGGGATGCTCGACCGGATACAACGCCTCGCTGAAGGCGCGGCTGGCACGGTAGCGCGTGTCCTGGCTGCGAATTTGCAAGCCCGTCAGTAGTTCCCCGCGCAGCCGTTCCACTTGCCCAACCGGGAACGCAGGCTGACGCAGCAAATCCGCCAGCAGTTCGATCAGGACGGGCAGGTCTTCCGCCAGTGCCTTGCCGCCAAAGCCCGCGCGGTGCGTGCCACCGTTCACATCCAGATCAGCGGCGATGTCTTCGAGCATAGACGAGATGGTGTTGAAGTCGCGCGTTTGCGTGCCGCGCAACAGCGCGTTTGCCGTCAGCGCTGCCAGCCCATTCCTGGCAGGCGTCTCATACAACGCGCCTGCGCGCAGCGAACCCGTCAGCACAACCGACTGCGCGGCGAAATTCTCATAGACCAGCACCACAATGCCGTTATCGAGCTGCAGGCGTGTGATATTCTGCGGATTGGGCAAAGAGTGTGTTGTCATCATGTGCCTGCCTCGCTGTGTGTCGGAATGAACACGCCGACGACGCGCTGCTGCGGACGCAGGTAGGCAGCCGCAACGCGGCGTGCATCCTCCGGCGTGACCGCATTCAGCCTGTCCAGATAACCTTCAAACCAGGTGTAATCGGCAAACGATTCTGCCCACGCCAGCCAGAATGCCTGACTGGTGACACGCTCAGTGCTGTAGGCGAACAGCGCGCGTGCCTGCTTCTTGGCGCGGTTGATCTCGCCTTCGCTGATGTCACCATGCCGCATCCGTTCGAGTTCACGGTTCAGCACCGTTTCGACCTCTTCGACCGTGCGCCCCGGTCGCACAGTCGCGACGATACTATACAGGAACGGATCGACCGTCGGCGTGATGTCACCCGAGATTGACGCTGCCAGTTCGGTTTCGACCAGCGCTTTGTACAGGCGGCTGGTTTTGTTATCCGTGCCGCCGCCGCCCATGCCACCCGCCCCACACAATACGCTGTTGACGATTTCGAGCGCGAAGAAGTCATCATCCTTCGCCGAGGGCGCACGATAGGCATATTGCAAGAAGGTCGCGCTGCCGGGACGCTCCACCGTCACGCGCCGCTCCCCCTGCTGCGGCGGCTCCGGGCGCACAAACGGCGCGCGCAAATCGCGCGCCGGAATCTGCCCGTAGACAGCATTGATTTTCGCCAGCATATCCGCTGTCTCGAACGCGCCGACCGCAACCGCAATCGCATTGTTCGGCATGTAGTGCTGCTGATAATGGCGATACAGGTCGTCGCGTGTCATCGTCTGAAGATCGTGCGTATCGCCTATGATCTCGTGGTGGTAGCCATGTACATGAAACGCTGATGCCTGGATCGCCTCGCCCAGCCAGAACATCGGTGAATTCTCTGCCCCCTGCCGTTCGGAGATGATGACGGTGCGTTCGGAGGCGACTTCTTCCGGGTCAAATCGTGCGTTGACCATGCGATCGGCTTCGATGCGCAGTGCCAGGTCGATATGCTCGGCAGGCATCGTTTCGTAGTAGGCTGTGTAGTCGAAGAAAGTCTGTGCATTCCACGAACCGCCCAGCCGATCAATCGCTTTGTCAAGATAGCCCGCCGGAAACGTTTCCGTCCCTTTGAAGAGCATATGCTCAACCCAGTGTGAGGCACCCGTAATGCCCGTGTGTTCATTGCGACTGCCGACGCGGTACAGCACCCACCAGCTTATCAGCGGGGCGTTATGCACCTCTTTCAGCAGCACGACCATCCCGTTATCCAGTACATGTCGTGTGACCTGGCTCACGGTGCGTCCTTTCAACGTGTTTGCAATGCGTTATTATCGATTATATGCACAAGTGATGGGTGGATGCGAACAAGGGGTTGAAACCCCTTGCAGCAAGGGGCTGAAGCCCTTGTTCGACCTTTGCAACGTTCAGTTCCCGCCGCGCATCAGCCGCACGGTCATGCGCAGCGAGCCGAGTTCGATCTCGTCGCCAGGTGTCAGGCGGTAGCTCTTACCACCGATCAGTTCAAAGCCGTTGATGCGTGTGCCGTTGGTGCTGCCCATATCTTCAATGAAGAGTGTATCTTCCTGAAATTGAATACGGGCGTGAAAGCGCGATACCCCGGCATCCTTCGCGCCCGCAGGCGTCAGATCAATATCCGGCTGCTTGCTGTCTTCGTCGCTGCCGCGTCCCAACACGACCGACTGCACGAACGAAATATTAAACATGCGTCGCTGCGGCGCTTCAGTTTGCACCACCAGGCGCAGATTGCTGCCTGGAGATGTCGTTGATTCTTTCGTCTGGCGTTTCCCGGTCGGTTTAAACATGACAGTTGGTAAATACGAGTCCCTTGCTCGTCTATTGCACGTGTGGTTTGTTTTCAGTATAGCGCAATTTGCACACACCTGTGATTGAGACATTGCGCCTGTGCGCTTGCTCTGTACAATCCTGCTGATGAGATAGTGCGGATGAACAGGCAACATGCGCAAATTCTGGCTGCTGATAGGGTTGTGTGCGCTGCTGTTGGGCAATGCCCAGATTGTGACAGCGCGTGAGGTTCGACAAGGCGATCAATGTCGTGTTCCGGCGCGGGAAGTCATTGAGGGCGACCTGTTCGTCCTGTGTCGCACGCTGGAAATCGACGGGCAAGTACTTGGCAATATCATCGGCGGCGCGACCACCGCAGAAATCAACGGCAATGTCAGCGGCAACATCTATCTATTTGCCGGGCAACTGGCACTTAGCGGCGGTATAGGCGGTAGTGTCCACTTCCTGGGACCGGCAGTCACCATCGGGAACGGCACAACCTTCGAGAATCCGACCAGTGACCTGATCAGTGCCAGCCTGAGTACAACAGTTGAACCGACCGCGCAACTACCGGACGATGTGATTGCTATCGGCTATCAATTGGTGCTGAACGGCAGCGTCGCGGGCGAGGTCAATTACTGGGGGTCGGCGCTGAGTATGGCGGGTGACATCGGTGGGAATGTGAACGCCAGTGTCGGCGACTCCGAGTCAGCGGGTGTGGCAGAGCTACAGGCATTGCTGACCTTTCTGCCAGTCAGCGTCACGCTGGAGAGACCAGGATTGCGCGTTGCCGAAAGCGCCAGCATCGGCGGGCTGCTCAGCTACACTGCGCCGTCGCCCGGCATAATTGATGCGCCGCTGACGCAGCCGCCCGTGTATACAGAAATCGTCGTGCAACCAGACCTGGCAGAGCTTGCTTCGATCACCGAACCGGAAGACGCAACTCGCCAACTCACGCTCTATTTCACTCAGGTGTTGCGCGAATTCCTGACACTGGTGCTGATCGGCGCACTGGCGCTGCTGCTCGTACCGAATTCGCTCCCTGCCCCGCTGCGCAGCCTGAGCGTCCGCCCACTGCCCAGCCTGGGCGTGGGCTTGCTGACGTTCGTCGTCTCGTTTCCGGTCGTGGCAATCCTGCTTGTAGTGAGCGGATTGATCATCTTCGCGCTCGGTCTGCTGCAACTCGGCGATATGACATGGGGCAGCGCGGTGCTGCTGGCTGCGCTCAATCTCGGCTTTAGCAGCATTTTCTACTTCATCGCGATCTTCGTCTCGCGGGCGGTTGTCTGTCTGGGATTGGGGCGGATGATCGTGCGCGTGGTGCGTCCGGGGTTGGGCGGGCGTAACACGGCTTACGTGCAGCTGTTGGTTGGCGCGGCTGTGGCAGCGCTGCTGTTCTCGCTGCCGACGGTTGGCTGGATTGCCAGCGCCATCGCTGCATTCTTAGGTCTGGGCGCAATTTTGACGCTGATCCAGTCAAACGTTGAAGAGCGCCGTCGCGCGCCACAGGTGCGCGTCGCTGCGCCTGTGCCGCTGCCAAGCCGTTCCACAGAAGCGCATCAGTACCCGCCGCCGATGCTGGACAGCGGCAGCCGCGCGCCGGGTATGGACAACCTGCCTGCGGGTTTCCGATGGTGGGATGATTAACCTCATGCCCCCTCTCCGAATAGAGAGGGGGCATGAGGGTGATTACAGATCGTCGAACTCGCCTTTGCGCAGCGAGATTTCGAAGGCGCGCCCGATCATCAGCACGTATTCAATCCAGCCCGCCAGTTCATCTTCGCCCATGACATCCGCCAGGTCTTCAAAGAGTTCGTCGGGGATGTCATTCATGACTTCGCTGCTTAAACACGCCATCGCCTGCATAATTGAATCGCGCGACTCCGGCGGGTCGTTTTCCATCAGCTTGTCGTACCAGCGTTCGATGACGGGATGCACCTGTTCGCACGACGCGCCATCGCCCAGATTGCTCAGTTCACGATTTGCCAGGTCTTGAAATTCACCCAGCCATTCGGGATCGTCGAAAGCATCGGGATTGTTCGGTTTATCGCTCATGCTACATCCCTTTCATCATTACAAATCACTCAGAGTCTAATCTGCTCTGCGTTAAATCACAAGCTTGCGTGTAAAACGTTAAGGCTACATGCTTCATTCGCATCTTGCTTGCTGCTACAATGAGTCTATCGTGTGTGCGACAAGGAAACCGCCAACTGATGAAAATGCGCCAACGTTTGCTCGTGCTTGTAGGCATTCTAATCAGCGCCGTCTTTCTGTGGATCGCGTTCAACGGATTGAATCCGGCGGCGGTCTGGCAGCACATTGGCGAAGCGCAGTTCGGCTGGCTGCTGGTAGGCGTCGTCGTCTTCTTCATCTCGATGGTGCTGATCGCCTGGCGCTGGGGTTTCTTAGTGCGTGGCATGAAAGTGCTGCCCGTCAGCTACCTGTCGGGGCTGGTCTCAATTGCCTACATGGGCAACAACGTCTACCCGCTGCGGGCGGGCGAGTTCCTGCGCATCTTCCTGCTCCAGCGCGATCACGGCGTTCCCATAGCGCGCACGACGACGACGATCTTTGTCGAGCGCATCTTCGATGGCTTCGTCATGCTGGCATTCATCGTCATCCCGCTGCAATTCGTTGACATCGCCTCGCCACAGCTCCAGCAGATGGTGGACGCGGGCGTGTTGATCTTCGGCGTGGCGCTGGTTGTCTTCCTTATTCTGGCGCTTAATCCGGCTTGGATACGCGCGCTCGCCGGGCTCGTCAGCCGCCCGCTGCCAGAAAAGCTACGCGCGCTGGTCGCCAAACTGACGGAAGACGTAATCGGCGGTATGGAAGCGCTGCGCACGCCCTCCCATCTGGCGGGCGCGCTGGTCGGCTCGGTGCTGACGTGGCTTTTTAACGCCGCCGTCTACTGGGTGGTGTCGTTTGCCTTCGGGATGGACGTGGGCTATCCGGTCATGCTCGTGGTCACGGGCGCAGTCAATCTGGCAGGCGTGCTTCCCGCGTCACCCGGACAGATCGGCGTATTTGAATTTTTTGTCAGCACAGTGTTGATGGCGGTCGGCGTGCCGGAGACGCTGGCAATCGCCTATGCGCTGGTCGTCCATGTCGTTATCTGGCTGCCGCCTACCCTGCTTGGCTTCGTGCTGTTGGCGCGGCGTGGCTTGGGCTGGAGTGCGGTCGCTAATGCACAATCCCTCGAACAATCGGCAGCGCGGAGTTAACGCATCCATGACACAAGCAAAGCAGTCCATCGCCATCATCGGTGCAGGCGCGGCTGGCATGTCCGCCGCATGGGATTTCGCCCGCGCCGGACACAACGTGATGATTTATGAAGCAGAGGAGCGTGTCGGCGGGCTGGCGGGCGGCTTCCGCGATGACGGTTGGGCGTGGTCGATGGAGAAGTTTTATCACCACTGGTTCGAAAGTGACAGCGACATCCTGACGTTGGCACAGGAACTGGGGCTACGCGACCAGATCATGTTCCCCCACCCCAAAACGAGCTACTGGCTGGACGGCAAAATCTACCGTTCCGAGATGAATACCTCGATGTTGCAACTGCCGCTCTCGTTTGTGTCGCTGGTACGCATGGGACTGGCGGGCGTGTATCTCAAGTTCATCACGCGCGACTGGCACGCGCTGGAAAGCGTAACCGCTGATAGCTGGCTGCGGCGCTGGATGGGTGATGAGGCATACAGCCGCCTGTGGAAGCCGCTGTTGATCGGTAAATTTGCCGACCGCTACACCGAAATCAACATGGCGTGGTTGTGGGCGCGCATCAAGACGCGCACGCAGCGGCTCGGCATCTTCACAGGCGGCTTTCAGGCGTTTCTGGATGCGTTCGCAGCGAAGCTGACCGAGCTGGGCGTGCAGATCAAGCTCAGCACGCCTGTGCAGGCGATTAGCGTCGAGTCGGGCAAGCCTGTACTCACCATCAATGGCGAAGCGCACACCTTCGACAAGGTGCTGACGACGACCTCACCGAGCCTGCTGCTGCGCATGGCTCCTGCGCTGAAAGAAACACCCTACGGGCAGCAGGCGGCAGCGCTCAAGAGCATCGGCGCGCTGTGTGTGGTGCTGGCGCTCAAGCGGCCGCTGTTGACCGATGGCACCTACTGGCTGAACCTGCCCGCCACCAACCCGGACAAGGCGAAGAATCCATTCCCGTTCCTGGCGCTGGTCGAACATACCAACTGGATGGATCGCGCCCATTACGGCGACGACCATCTGGTGTACTGCGGCGATTATGTGCCAACCGACCACGAATACTTTCAGATGACGGAGGCGCAGTTGATCGAACGGTTCAGCGCTGTGCTGCCGACGGTCAATCCGACGTTTAAGCCCGACTGGATCCGCAAGGCGTGGGTATTCCGCGCGCCGTATGCCCAGCCTGTGCCGGGCGTTAATCACAGCCGCAACATCCCGCCGCTGCAAACGCCGCTGCCGGGCGTCTGGTGGGCGAGCATGAGCCAGGTGTATCCCTGGGATCGCGGGACGAACTTCGCTGTCGAAATCGGACGACGGGCTGCGCGGGAGATGCTGGCGAACATTTAATCTTACCTGCAAATAATAACTATTTATTTTGAGGTTGCTGCAAGGCGATTTAGGTAAGCTGTTGGCAAGGTTGTCATCGCAACAGACGGCGGGCATTCACACTCATTTCTGCTTAGCCGCCATGCGTTTCAGGAGGATGTATGAAGAACATTTGCGTTATCGGTACCGGGTATGTGGGATTGGTCACAGGCACCGGTTTCGCTGATCTGGGGAATCGTGTTGTCGGCGTCGATATTAACCCAGAGCGTATCGACTCGCTCAACAAGGGCATCATGCCGATTTTCGAGCCGGGTCTGGAAGAGATGGTCGAGCGCAACATGCGCGCGGGGCGTTTGAGCTTCACCAACTCGTATGAGGAAGGGCTGAAGGATGCCGAGTTCGTCTTCATCTGCGTCGGCACGCCGGAAGGCGTCGATGGTGAAGCGGATTTGAAGTATGTGCGTGCGGCAGCAGAAACCATCGCCAAGACGATGAAGCACAAGCTGATCATCATCAACAAATCGACCGTTCCGGTCGGCACGGGCGATTGGGTATCCGAGATCGTCAAGCGTGCGCAGCCGGAACCGATACCGTTCGCGGTCGTGAGCTGCCCGGAATTCCTGCGCGAAGGTTCTGCGACGACCGACTTTATGCGCCCTGACCGCGCGGTCTTCGGTTCGACGGACCGCGAAGCTGCCGAAGCAGTGGCGGAGCTGTACGAGCCGCTGCAAGCGCCCGCGGTCATCACCGACATCCGCACGGCGGAGATGATCAAGTACGCCTCGAACGCCTTCCTCGCCACGCGCATCAGCTTCATCAACGAAATCTCGATCATGTGCGAGAAGATGGGCGCGGACGTGATGGAAGTGGCGCGCGGCATGGGGCTGGACAAGCGCATCGGCATGCACTTCCTGCAGGCGGGCGTCGGTTACGGCGGCTCGTGCTTCCCGAAGGACGTGAAGGCGCTGGCATACATGGCGGCGACGCACGGCACGCACCCGCAGCTGCTGAACGCGGTCATGGAGATCAACGACTTCCAGCGCAAGCACATTCTGCTCAAGCTGCTCGACGTGCTGGGTTCGGTGCAGGACAAGGTGGTCGGCGTGCTGGGCATCGCCTTCAAGGAAAATACGGACGACATCCGCGAGTCCCCCGCCGTCTCGATTGCACGCCAGTTGGTCAATCGTGGCGCGATTGTCAAGGCATATGACCCGGTGGCGATGGAACATGGCGGGCGCGCACTGCCGCAGGTGGCGATGTGTGGCAATGCCTACGAAGTCGCGGAAGGCGCGGACGCGCTGGTGATCGCGACGCCCTGGAACGAGTTCAAGAACCTGGACATGAAGCGCGTGATCGCCAGTATGCGCAGCCCGAACCTGGTGGACGGACGCAACATGTACGACCCGGAAGAGATGTGGGCGATGGGCTTCAACTATCGCGGCGTCGGGCGCGGCTACCAGGGCAAGGGTGTGAAGCAGAACGGCAACGGGAATGGCAGCCACTAGACCACTCTTATGAACAATTCATGGCGTCCTTCGGATCTTGGCGGTTTAAATCTTGATTGAACCGCGAAGACGCGAAGGACGCCAGGTCTTCAACTTTTAACCTTTAACGTTCCCTACCCCGCCCGCTCCACCGCAAACCAATTCACGTTGATCCACCCCACGCTGTCGTTGGTCAGGTAGACGGTCTGCACGCCGCTGACGGGGACGCTGCACGCGACTTCCTGTGACGAGTAGACTTGCACGCCCGTCCACGACAAGGTGCAGAATGGCGTCGCCGTCGGGCTGCCTATGCGCAGCGACAGACTGCCGCTGTTCGGACTGTCCGCACGCAGGCGGAAGCGGACGACCCCTGTGCCAAGATTGACGTTATCGAAGCGCAGCCAGCCGCCCGGCGCGAAGTCACGGACTTCCAGCGCGCCGCCCTGCGGATCATACGTCGCGGCTTCTGTCACGCCCGGCGCTGCCGCCGTGAAGCTTTCGACTTCGATGCGCACCCATGCGCCGCCGATCTCCAGTTCCAGCCAGTTCATGTTGATCCAGTTCACGCTGTCGTTGCGGATGTAGAGCGTCTGTACCCCGCTGGCTGCGCCGCAGGTGCCGGAGGTCTGTGTGTTATAGACGGGTCCGCCCGCCCACGACAGCGTGCAGAACGGCGACGCGGTTTCGCTGCCGACACGCAGCGACAGGTTGCCGCTGTTGGGGCTGTCTGCGCGCAGCCGCCAGCGCGTGACACCCACACCGAGATTAACATTGGCGAACGCCAGCCAGCGCCCATTGTCGAAATCGCGGACTTCGCGTGAACCGCCCTGCGGGTCGTAAGTCGTGGCGGTGTAAATGCCGAGCGCCGCGCCGTTGAAGTCTTCCGCCTCGATGCGCTGCCAGACGGTTGTGCCGCCGGTTATCGGCGTTGGCGTGGGCGATGGGGCTTGCGTCGGCGTGTTGGTGATTGTGGGCGTGATGCCCGGCGCGGTTGTGGGTGATGCCGTCGCGGTCAGCGTCAGCGTTGCGGTCGGCGCAGGCGTGTTCGTCGGCAGTGGCGTGGGGGAGGGCGGCGGCGTGATGGTCGCGCCCGGCGTTGGCGATTGCGTCGGTACGGGCGTCAACGTGGGCGAGCCGCCGTTATTGATGACATCGAGTTCGAGCCAGTTGGCGTTGATCCACTGCACGCTGTCGTTGGTCAGATAGAGCGTCTGGATGCCGCTGACGGCGCTGCTGCATGTCGCCTGCTGCGTGTTATAGGCGCTGTTGCCCGCCCAGACGAGCGTACACAGCGCGCTGCCACCCGCGCTGCCGACGCGCAGCGAGAGCGTGCCGTTGTGCGGACTATCGGCGCGCAGCCGCAGCCGCACGACCCCGCCGCGGAGATCGACATTGTTGAAGCGCAGCCAGCCGCCGGGCGTGAAATCGCGGACTTCCTGCCCGCCGCCCTGCGCGTCATACGTCCCCGCCAGCGTGATGCCCGCCGATGTGCCGTTGTTCGCCTCTGTCTGGATGCGCGTCGTCAGGGTGGGCGCGGAGGGGGTGGGGGTGGATGTAGGGAGTGGGGTGACGGTCGCCGTCGCTGCAACAGACGTGGGCGTCACCGTCGCCGTCGCGGTTGGCGTCGCTGCGTCAGGCGTGGGGGTGGGCGTTGCCGTCTCCGTTGCGGTCGGCGCTGGTGTAAGAGTTACAAGTAAAGAGTCGACAAGTACAATGGCAAGATCGCTGCCAGAAATCGGGTTAGTGGGTATGCCACCATAAGCAAGACGACTCCCATCTGGACTCCAAGCAACCGAGTATGTCGTTCCTGGATATGCGATGCTTGCAAGTAACATCATACCGTCGCTGTCAAATACCTTGACCCCATTTCTACCATCGGCTACAGCAAGGATATTTTGACTTTCACTTGAAATCCAGTCAAGGTCAATTACTTCAGTCAGGTCTATAGATGAAACTAAAGTCAAGTTTGGCATTAACATTTGCCAAATCTCTAACTTTCTATTGCCAAATAGACTGTATGTTGCTAACTCTGAGCCGGTGGGACTCCACACCACGTTATCCGTAGACACCGTATTTACAAGCAATAAAGTTCGTTCATCTGGAGGAGGATAGTTCCAGATGATGGTTCCTGAAAACGCGGCTCCTGCAAGCATACTTCCGTTGGGGCTCCAATCAATTTGACTAATAGTTGAAGCATTTGGAGCGAGCATTTCATGAACAATTACCCCTGTGCTTACATTCCATACCCGTAGTTCGTTTCTGATTGTGAGAGTTTCGGTGGTTGGGGATGCAATCGCAGCCGCTAACAATTGTCCGTTTGGACTCCATGAAATCGAATTGACATATGGATATCCATCGAAAGTCTGAATGGTAATCCCCGTTTCCACGTTAATGATAAGCACATCCATCCACCCATCTGATATTCTGCCTCGTGCAACGGCAAGGACATCAGAGTCAATCGGACTCCACTCAACATCATTAAGATGAACCGATTGTGGTGCTGGTAGCTCAAAAACGGTAGTAGCCTGAGTTTCATCAGTAACCCATACCCGTCCATTGCGATAACCTACGGCAAGTTTTGTACCATCATTATTCCAATCCAGATGCGCGACCCCACCTGTGAGATTCTGTGAAAATACGACACTGTGAAATGAGAATAGAACAGTGATCATTACAAAAACAATTACTGTGCTTGATTTAGTAGCCCAATTGGTCATCATATTCTTGCCCACCTTTATGGCAGCGCCCGCGGAACATGTTCGAGATTTGCCGAGCGTTGATAGACTTTGGATATCCATGAGTAGCCCAAAATCTCTCCTGTAGTGCTAAAATCCACATTCAAGACTGGTTGTAAAACCGTACCAAAGGATGGTTGATAATTCGCAAGTTGCTGTATATGTAAAGCATATGCCTGTGTGATGTCTTGCAGTGTGATTGCAGTAGGAGCAGTAATGTATGCTAACTGTAGTCCCGGTTGACGCTCCAATGTGTATAGTATTGTTGGTTGGATAACACCACCAATTACGCGCTGACAACCTCCAACACAAGATGTATAGACTGCACCGTTGTTGTTTGCATCCTTAACCTGCACTGCGCCATGTGTAGGGTCATCTGTGTTTTCAAAGCCTTGGTATGCGGCGGCAGGCGGTGGTGTATAAAAATCAGCAATCGCACGGGTAATTTGTGGATATATCGTCACTCGATATGCACGTTGAATACGCGCTAACTCTGGCTGAGAAGCTTGAGCTTGTAATCCGTTTAAGCATGCCAAGTATGATGCAAGCCAACGTGATCCATTCAAAAGTCCGTCTACGAGTGCAAATGTATAGCTAACGCCGAATTCGTTATTGGTGCAGATTGGATCGTTGATAGTCCATATAGAATTTTCAGTTCTTGTGAATGTCTCGCTGAAATTCTGAAATACATACGCAAATGGCTCGAAACCTACACGCTCATAGCGGAGAAAAGCATTGATCATAGCCTGCGCCATCATATATCGATGATCATATGGGCAATGTCGTATGTATGAATAGTAGTCGCCTGGTAGATAGTCGCTAGGCAGATTGAAGACCTCGTTTGATTCCGCATTATCACCGGGAAGTACTCCGGGTACGCAATAGGGAGGTGCAGCAAGGAATGTGGTAAAGGCAAAGCCACTAATGGCTGGGTTGCTAATGTTTTGACTAGAAATGTAACGATCACTGGAAGTTTCAAAATAGAGAGCCCAAAACATCAGGGCTTTCAAATACGCATCCTCTCCGTCAAAGCTGAGTTCGGTTGTGGGAGTAGGTAATGGTCCTGCTGTAGGTGTCACCGTTGGCTGTAATGTAGGTGCGGGCGTCCTAACTAGCACCGTCGGCGTGGGCGTGGCTGGCAGCGGCGCGGCGATGCCCCAATCGGGGAACTTGTCGTTACCAGAGGTATTGTTGATGCGAACGGGCTGTCCCCCTGCTGCGGAAATGATGTATAAACCATCATTGCGATCAAACACGACTTCGCCCGAAGAGAGACCATAATTGGGCGCGCCTGCGTCTTCCAGTGCCGCAAGCGCATTTGCAGCCGTTCCATTTCCAGGCTCTATACGTACCAGTGTCGAGCTAAAGGTGACGACAGCAAAGACCTCTTCAACGCTATAGAAGCTGTTGAATACAATCCGCCCGCCATCAGGTGCCCACGTCGGCATATCGTCGTAGGCATCATAGGCGTAGCCACCACGATAGGTAGGCGTTCCGCCATTTTTGCCAATCGTGTAGATGTCGATGCTTTGTGTCTGTGGATTGCGTAACGATATTGCCAGTTGACTTCCGTCAGGCGACCACGCGGGATTATTTGCGTCAGCAATGACAGAAGTTAGCGCTGTCTGGTCGCCCTGAGTGCTGCTCATATGATAGATGCGGCTGCTACCATCGCGTGTGGACTGAAAGGCGATACGGTCTCCCAGTGGTGACCAGGCGGGCTGATAGTCAGCTTCTGGATGATTGGTCAAGGGGCGTTGATTGCTGCCATCAATATTCATCACAAAGATGTCGAGGTTGCTATTGCGACTGGAGACAAAAGCAACCTGCTGCCCATCCGGGGAGAGCGTGGGATCGGCGTTACCAAGTCCGTTGTTGGTGATGTTCTGCCGCCCTGTACCATCTGGATTGATGCGATAAATGTCATTGTTTGCCGAAAACACAATCACAGTAGTGGGAGGTTGTGGATCACCACCGCCTGAAGCGGGAGCAACTGCCATTGCCTGTCCTTCAAAAGAAGCTGGCGCGACAATTGCATTTCCATAGAGCGTGACGTTATCCATCTGGACGTTTCCGCCATTCAGATCGCGCGCCCCCAGCAGCACCCTGCCCGGAGGCAGAGGCGTAGCGTCGCTGTAGCTGATGAATTCTATTCCATTCAGGTAGGCTTGCAGAACGCCGCTCATGACGGAAAAGCGTAGCGTAAACCAGGTCGATTGGGGGACACTCACGCTCGTTGTTGTCACAACAGTTGCGCCGCGATAAAGCGTCGCCTGCCCCTGTGCCGTCAGCGTCAGGCGGTATGCCCCTACGCTGCTGACATGCGTAAACAGCATGACCGTACCATTAGTCAGACGCACCTGCACGTCAATCTCTGCATCCGTCAGTTCAGGCAGGCGCGGGCGTATCGCCCAGTTGGAGGTGAAACGGATCAGGAATCCCCCATCCACAAACGCAGTAACCGGTGCGGCGTAGTCCCAGTTGGGCTGATAGGGATTTTCGAGATTGTCTGCCAGCAGCAGCGGCAGCGGCGCTTCCGGCGTCACGGTCAGTGTAGGCGTAATCGTCCCCGTCGCGCTGGCGGTAGCGCTCGCCGTCCCCGTCATCGTCGCGGTCAGCGTTTCGGTGAGCGTCGCCAGCGGGTCAAACGTGGGCGATGCGGTGGCGGTGTCCGTCGGTGTCTCTGTAAGCCCCTCGCCCTGAGGGAGAGGGGAAGGGGTGAGGGTTTGCGTTGCCGTCGCGGTCTCGCTCGGCGTTGGCGGCGGGGGGATGGTGGGCGTCTCCGGCTGCGTCGGCGTGAGTGAGGGCAGCGGCGACTCAGTAGGCGGTAGGGGGGGGGGGTAATAGCGTAGCGGTTTCGGTCGGTGTCTCGGTCGGCAGAGGTGTGAGGGTTGGCTCTTGCGCCAGCGCGCCCCATGAAATTAAGAATGTTAAAGAAGCAGCAAGAAGAAACAACAGTCTAAAGGGTGCGGTGCGCATAATGACTCCACAATGAACAACATTGCTGGCATCACCTTATCCGCTTCCAGAGCCGGAGTCAAGCGTTCTTAGCACGACGTTAAAGAAAGCGGGCTAAGTCGTGATAAACGTCATGGTCAAACCATGACGCCACCCAACCCACACCTTGCCACACACGCCCACACGCGGGTATAGTTGCACTATCATTCTGATCGCGTTACGAGGGCTTCATGCTTCGCAGTTTCACAGATCGCGTGCTGGGGGGGGTATGTGGCGGCATCGCGGCTGCGGTGCGTGTCAACACCTGGATCGTGCGAGCCGCCTTTGTCGCGCTGGCAATCGCCAGCCTGGGCGCGTTCGCCGCACTCTACCTCATCCTGTGGTGGGTCATGCCGCAGGAATCGCTTTACGCCCGCAAGCGCGGCGGGCTGCCCTTCCCGCTGCTGCTCGTCTTCATCGCGCTGACGGTCGCGCTCTGGCTGGGGCGTGATGCCGCGTGGCTGCGTGCGCCCGGAGGCGAGTCGCTCTATCTGCCGCTGCTGGCGCTCGTCCTCGCGCTCGTCTTCTTCCTGCGACAGGTGAGGGCATAACCATGCGTCTGCAACGCCGCACCGCCCCTATCTGGAGCATCATCCTGCTGGCAATCGCCGCGCTCTTCATGGCGCGGGCGCTTGGCACCATCCCCGATGGCTTGTTCGATCTCATCCTGCGCGCCTGGCCCGCCCTGCTCGTCCTTGCCGGGCTGCTCATCCTTTTGCGTGACCGACTGCCACTCAGCGGCTTAATCGCCCTGCTGCTCAGCGTCGCCCTGGTAGTCGGCATTGGCGTCTATGCGTTCAACGCTCGCGCCGGGCAGCCCCGCAGCGAAAATCAGCAGGCAATCGCGCAGGCACTACCCGCCGATGTTTCCCTGTTGCGCGTGCGCGTCCTCATGCTGACCAGTGATGTCGAACTGCTGCGCGCTTTCCAGAGCGACAGTGTGACAGGCGAATTCGTCGGCAGTCTGGACAACCGCGTCGAAGTCAGCTATGAAGAACTGCCGGATAACTCGGTCACACTCACATTGACCGAGACGCAGACCAGCGGCTTCCCGTCGCTGGAGACGGTCGGGCGCGGCGCGTTGCAGCTTGAGCTGCCGCCGGATGTACCGCTGGATGTTGAGTTTCGCAGCAGCGACGGCGACATCACGCTCAATTTGAGCGGCACGCAGTTGGAGCGCCTGAACGTGGACGCGGCGCGCGGCAACGTCATTGTCACACTGCCGGAATATCAACCGCGCGCGTCCGGGCGCGCGGAACTGCTCGGCACGCTGGCAGCGCAGAACGGCGACCTGACCATCCGCGTGCCAGAGATTGTCGCAGGACGCTTCGATCTGGATCGTGGCGGCAGCGGTATCCAGCCGCAATATGACGCCAATCGCTACAACTTCATCCAGACCCCTGGCGATCTGCTGGAAGCGCGCCTGATCGACATTGCGGAGATCGTCGTGCGCTATAGTCTGGTCGCGCCGCGCGGCTTAATCCGGCTGGATGTGGCAGATGCCGCGTCCTGAGAAAGCGTAATGCATGACCTGGCGCGTCCAACTTCCGCAGGGCAACATCCGCCGTGTCGATTTGCTGATGGGCGCGCGCAACGTTGTCGCGGTCTGGACGAAAAGCGATCATATCCACTTCTACGATCAGCGCAATGGTGGCAATCTCGGCGAGCGTGTCGTTGAAAAGCTGGCATCCACCGACCGCACCCAGGAGCGCTGGCGCACGTTCGTCAGCGGTCTGAAAGCGCCCAACGACCTGCTGCTGCCTTTCGTCCGGCTGCCGGGCATGAGCCTGTTCGCCAGCGAAGATGGGCGGCTGCGCCTGTACCAGCCGAGCGATCACGAACTCAGTCTGGAAGTGAGTGAGAAAGAAGCGCCGCTGACGCTTGATGATGGCATCCGCATCATCGCAGTCGATCTGGATCGCGCACTCGGTTTGATCGCGCTGCTCAGTGCTGATGGCAAGCTGCACATCTATCAACAGCGCGTCCGCGTCGGCAGTTATGACACTGGCTTGCAACTGAAGGGCGAATTCTCGCCGACACTGTTTGTGCCGCAGAACGGCAAACGTATCATCATCAGCGATGGGCAGCAGGTTGCCAGCTTTGACGCAACGGGCAAAATCCAGCAGCGCCTCGAACTGCATTACCCGCCTGGCTTGCTAGCGGCATCACCCGACGGCGCCTATATCGTCACGACCGACGCCGAGACGGGCGTCGTCCGCGTGCATAGCGGCGACACGCTCGCACCGACGCATCAGCGCTTTGCCATCGATCTGGCAGCCGACGCCCGTCGCATCAACCCGGCAGCAGGCGCACAGCCCGCGACCGTCACACCGAACGCGCTGGCGATCAGCAATCGCGGCGTGCTGGCGTTCGGCTTGGCCGGGCTGCTGTGCGTCAGCACCATCCACAAAATGCGCGCCGTCCCTGTATCCATCGTATGAAAGTCTCTTACTTTCAAACCTCTTGAACAAAAATCTTCTCTTTGGGGTTCTTGGCGTCTTGGCGTTTTGTATCTACTCATCTCACCTTTTGCCAAGCTAAGCTTGCTATAGTTACTTTATCGCGTTCATTCGTCAGTACGGTGCAATTGCATGTTCACGCCCCATCATTTCGGCTTGTTTTTCACCCCGGCACATGTGCAGGAAGCGCAGCGGCACGCGCGTCGCGAACCGTTCGCCAGCGCGTTCACGCTCCTGCGCGAACAAGCGCCATCAGGCGATGCCGCGGCTGCACAGTGGGCAGGGCTGCGCTGCCGCTTCCTCGACGATGCGGATCAGGGCGCGCTGGCGTTGGCAGCGCTAGATCATGCCTTGTCCCGCAGCTACGATGACACAATGCCCTATCTGGATGCCGTCAAAGAGACAATTGTCTATGCCCATACGTTCGAGATGGTGCGCGATCATACCGCCGGGCACGACGTATTCAACGTGCGCTGGCGTGACTGGTTCTTCGAGCGCGTGGCGACGCTGAACGAACACCTGTCGGACAAGCATTATCACGAGCACCTGTGGCTGGCGCTGCTCAATCTGTGCGCGGGCATTGTGCTGGAACGCGAGCCCGTGTTCATGCGCGGTGTCGAGGTCTTCAAGCAGGTGGTGGCTGGCGACATCAGCCCGCGTGGGCACATCGATCCCGTCGTCAAAGAGCCGGGCATCGGCACGATCATGGAGCGCAGCGTGCAGGCAGTGACCGCGCTAACACTGATGGCCGAGGCGGCGGCGCATGTCGGCGTCGATCTGTGGGCGTATCAAGTGCGCGGCGTGTCGGTGACGACGGCGGCGATCTATCCGATGTACTATTTCTATGTCACGGACAAGTGGCAGTGGGAGAAAACTACACCGGACGAAGTTCAGGCGGTGTACCGCGCGCACGGTGGCTATCTGGAGATCTTGCATCACAGGCTGCGTCACAAGGACTTCAAGCCGCTGCTCGCCGACCTGCGCCCGTTGTACGATCCCTACGCAGGCGGTCTAACGACGCTTACGCACGGGGTCGTGGTGAAGCGGGGACTGTTCGGAATCGCCTAGTGTCCCTTGCTATAATCATACGTCATCAATCCGAAACAAGGACTCCTCACGATGTCTCACTATCAATCGGTCGATGCCGACATCATCGCGCGCTTGCAAAATATCCTCGGCAGCGAAGCCGTTAGCATCGCGCAGGCGGATATTGACCTTCACGCCCGCGACCAGAGCTACCACGCCGCCCACGCCGCCGAAGTCGTCATCTTCCCGACCGCCGCGCAGCAAGTTGCGGACGTGCTGAAGCTGGCGCATGAACGCTGCATCCCCGTCACCGCCTGGGGCGTCGGGACGGGGTTGGAAGGCAACGCCATCCCCCTCTATGGCGGCATTCTGATGTCGTTCGAGCGCATGAACCGCATCGTGGAAGTTCACGCCGACGACTTCCAGGTCACGGTGCAACCCGGCATCGGGCATAAAGACCTGAATGCTGAACTGGCGCGTTACGGCTTATTCTTCCCCCCTGACCCCGGCGCGAACGCGACCGTCGGCGGGATGCTCGCCAATAACGCAGCGGGCATCCGCACAGTGCGCTATGGCGCGAGCAAGGACAACGTGCTGCGGATGCAGGTCGCACTGGCGGATGGGCGGCTGATTTATGTCGGCTCGCGGTCGGTCAAGCAGGCGGCGGGCTATGACCTGCTGCATCTGTTCGTCGGCAGCGAAGGCACGCTCGGCATCATCACCGAAGCCACGCTCAAGCTGATCCCAGTGCCTGCGCACATGAGCGCGGTCGTCGCGGCATTCCCGTCGGTCGAAAGCGCCATCGAGACGGTCGTCGCCGTGCGTGGCAGCGGCTTGGAGCCTGCGGCACTCGAATTCGTCGATGCCGCGCACGCCGTCATGCTCAGCCAGAGCGACGGCATCGCCCTGAGCGAGCATCCGCATCTGTTTATGGAGTTCCACGCGGCTCATCTGGCGACGCTCGAAACGGGTATTCAGACGGTGCGTGAGATATGCGAGGATCTGGGCGCGCTCTCCATCCACGCCACGACCGACACCGCCGAACGCAAAAAGCTCTGGCACGCCCGCCATCATTCGTATGAGATCATGGTACGTTCCCACCCGGATAAGAAATTCTATATCATGGATGTCGCTGTGCCGATCAGCGCCTATCCTGAATTGATTGCTTACGTGGAGAGCCTCAAGCACGAGCGCAACATCACCGCCTACATGATTGGTCACGCAGGCGACGGCAATATCCATGTCGAATTCCCGTATACGCCGGGGGAAAGCCATGAGCGCGCGATGCAGGCGAACCACGACATTGTGCTGAAGGCGTTAGCGCTCGGCGGTACGGCGACGGGTGAACATGGTGTGGGATTGGGCAAGGCGAAGTATATGCCGATTGAGCATGGTGAAGGATTGGACGTGATGCGTTCGATTAAGGCGACGCTCGATCCACAGAATATCCTGAATCCGGGGAAGATATTTCCGAACGACTTCTAAACGCAGAGAGGGTGAGACGCAGAGCTCGAACGCTCTGCGCTCTCCATTACTCTGCGTCCCTGCGTTAAGGCGCGTTGACTTACGCGCGGCGCGTAAACATACGGGCGATGAACAGCACCACAATGGCACCGATAATAGAGATGACAAGGTTAATCAGCACTCGTTCGATGCCAGTGCTGCCCGCGGTTGGAGCAAGTCCCAGCAGACCCGCGACCAAGCCGCCGATAACCGCGCCAATCAGACCCAGGATCAAATCCTGAATAAAGGGCGCATCACTGCTGCGCATCAGCGAGCGTGCCACCGCCCCAGCAATCGCACCAATGATGATCCAACCGATACAGAGTATTGGATTGAGCGTTAACCATTCAAACGACATGAGCATACTCCCCTTGGCGTAATGCCGATACATAACCGCAATTGTAGCGATCACTATCAATATTACGCAAAATCTGACGAAAACGTTGTACCCACTCGACCTATTCCAGATGTGTACTTACGTGCCCCATCATTCGTACAGTCGCGTTCAGTTCCTTGCGCCGCGCCTCGACTAACACATTCACCAGCCGCGTCTGCATCGTCAGCGCTTCGGTCAGGCTGTCAATCTTGCGATGGAGGTCGGCAATTTCAACTTCGTTCTTCAGGTTGACCTGATAGTCGTTCTCAGATTGCGCGCGGTCTTTCGTCGCCTGGCGATTCTGCGCCATCAGAATGACAGGCGCTTGCAGGGCTGCGAGCGTACTCAGCGCCAGATTGAGCAGAATGAACGGAAACGGATCAAACGCTTGCGTACCCAGATAAAAGTTCAGCCCCATCCAGCCCGCCATCATGAAGATGAAGAACAGGATAAACTTCCAGCTTCCGGCAAATGAGGACAGTTTATCCGCCAGGCGGTCGCCAAACGAAGCGTGTTCGTCAATCTCTTCATACACGTCATCGCTGACGATATGCGGGCGCAAATCACGGATCAGATATTGCGCTTCAGGACTGAGCAGGTTATCCAGTTCTTCGATTTCGTCGATCAAGTCCTGAACCTGTTCTTCAGGATCTGCAACGGGTGGGACAATACGGTTGAGAAGCAGGTCGTTGTACATGCGTAAACCCTTCCACAGATAGGTGAACGACGGCGCAGCGCGACGCATTCACGGCGGCAAAATAATGCCTATACGGTTGTGTGTGGAACAGGGCGTAGTCATCCGGGTTGCCCCGCGTTGCGGGGTCGGCGGCAGCGCACAGCGTGCCGCCCCGGTCTTACTTATGTGTGGGGGTCAGGCTGCCAGTACGCTGTCGCCGTTGGATGACGGCGGCTGCTGTTCGTAAGTACTGCTGGCGTCCATTGGTTCCTTGCTTACAAATGGTCACGATGTGTAAAGGAATAGTGCACCTCACACACCTGCTACCGTACCGCGAAACCGGATTTCTGTAAACCCCGTAATTTTGGGCAATCGATTTAGACCAATCAAGACTCAGCCTTCACCCATCGTCCATTGGCGTTGACCGACCAGCCCGCCGGCACATTTGGCACACACGAATCTGGTAGCGCGGGCGCGGCGCCAGACGGCACAGGTTCAACCTGCACATTCACTGTGGCGTCGATTTGCACGCCTGCCAGCACGCCTTCGACAATGTTGCCAATGATGAGCCGTGCCTGATCTTCTGCCTGCCCCAACAAACCACCCTCCAGCGCCGCATCGCGAAACTCGGTCAGCGTCAGATAGTTGGCGAGCAGACGCGCCTCGTCCCAATCGACCGGGCAGGTGGTGACAGTGCGCTCATACTGGCGGATGTAATCGACACGGCAGCTGGTGATGATGGGCGGCGGCAGTGTGATGGTGTAGGTGTTTGTGGCGGCATCATAGGCAATGTTATCTGCTGTGACATTTGCCAGCTCAATCCCCGCCTCGACCGTGCCTTGCGCGACATGGTTGGCACCAAAGCCACAGGCATTCAATACGCCCTGCTCAACCCCGACGTAAATGTCCGCCAGTGCCAGCTGCGAACTGACCGTGACCAGTTGCCCCGGCGTCTGGATGCCGCGCAGGATGACCTGCGGCGCGCTGATACTCGCCTGTGGTGCAGGGTTCAGCACATTCGTGATTTGCGTCAACAGCGCTTGCGAGGCGGCGCTGCCCGTCAGCAGTAACGCGCCAATGACAATCGCAGCGCCCAGCACCAGGATGCAGAACGCGATCAGGCAGCCTTTTAACACGCCACCAATGGTTATCGTGCCTGATAACGGTTTTTGCTGATTGGGGTCAGATGGAGTCACGTAGGTCATGTCGCCTCACAGGTTGATCAGTCATCTTGCTTATACGTGGATGAGTGTAATCGAGTTTCTTACGCTTGACATGATATGCTAGGCGAAGGTTTGCATGGAGCAGGATGATGACAGTTGCACTCTACGATGGTATGTGTGTGATCTGCAACCAGACGCGGCGCATCGTTACGACGCTCGATTGGCTGCGGCGCGTCGAATGGCTGGATGTGCATCGCTGGGATGAGGTCTCGCGCCGCTTCCCAGAGGTCGAGTACCAGACGGCGATGGGGCAAATCCATGTCTTTACACCGAACAACAACCTGTACGTTGGCTTTTTCGGCACGCGCCAACTGCTGCGCGAACTGCCGCTGACCTACCCCGTGTGGCTGCTGCTGCATCTGCCGGGCATGACGTGGCTGGGGCAGCGCATGTACCGCTTTATCGCCCGTCATCGATATCAAATTAATCGCTTGTTTGGGATGCCCATTTGTGATGATGGGTCATGCAAGATTCCCGGTTAAGATTGCGGGTAGAGCAAACAGGGATAGCGAGGAACGAAGATGGAGCGATACGATCTCGTGGTCATCGGCGGCGGACCTGCAGGCGTGACGGCGGCATTGCGCGCCCGTGAACTGGGGGCAGAGCGCGTGGCGCTGGTAGAGCGTGGTTTACCGGGCGGGACATGTACCAACGATGGCTGCGCGCCGACGCGCGTGTTGGCAAAAGCCGCTCGTTTATTGCGCGACTCGGAACAATTCGCGGAATACGGCTTAATCGCAGAGCGCCCAACGGTTGATTTCCGCAAAGTGCTGGCGCGCACCCAGCAGGTTGTCTATGAGCTGCAAGAAAAGAAGCAGCTCATCGCCCATCTTCAGGACGCCAAAATCGATGCGCTTACCAGTGTTGGTATGGCACACTTCGCCAGCCCACATCAGCTCGATTTTGAGCGTGGTGGCGGTATCGAAGCGGAGAAGTTCATCATCGCGGCAGGCGGGCGTCCACGACGCCTCGACTTTCCCGGCGCAGAACTTGCCATCACGCATAGCGACGTCTGGACGCTCGATCACATGCCACAATCGATGATCATCGTCGGCACAGGTGCGACGGGCTGCCAGGTGGCGTCGATCTTCGAGGCATTCGGCTGCAAGGTGACGCTGCTGGAAATTGCACCGCGCATCCTGCCTACGGAAGATACCGACATCAGTGCGCAAATGACGGAGCAGTTCCGCTCGCGCGGCATCAAAATCATCACGCATATGAAAAGCCTGACACGCATCGAACGAGAAGCAGATGGGCTGCGCCTGCACTACGCCATGCCAACAGGTGAACAATCGCAAGTGGCTGAGGCGGTACTGCTGTCCGTCGGTTGGCCCAGCAATGCCGACAGGCTCAATCTAGCGGCGGCAGGCGTGGAGATGCGTGGCAGCTTTGTCGCGGTCGATGATACGCTGCGCACCAATGTGCCGCACATCTACGCAGCGGGCGACATCACCGGACGCATGATGCTGGTGCAGAGCGCAGCACATCAGGCGAGGGTAGCGGCAGAAAACGCAATTCTGGGCAGAAACAGCATCGCGCAGCATAATCTGGTGCCACACGGCGGCTTTACCGATCCGGAGTATGCCAGCGTCGGCTTGACAGAGACAGAGGCGGCGGAGAGCTACGATGTTATCATCGCAAATGTGCCGTACAGCGATATGGATCGAGCAGTCATTGACGACCGACTGGTCGGCTTCTGCAAGCTGATCGTAGACCGCGCCTCGCACAAAATCGTCGGCGCGCATGTCGTCGGTGAGCAGGCGGTCGAAGTCGTGCAGGTGATCGCGGCGGGTATGGCGGGCGATCTGCGCGTCGAACATCTCGCCAATCTCGAATTTTCTTACCCAACGTTTGCGGCAATCGTCGGCGTGGCGGCGCGGCAAATCGCGCGCGATCTGAACGCAGTGCCGATTGCGCAGGAGTGGCGTTTGCTGACGCGCCGTCGCCCGGCAGAATGGGAACGCGCGGAGGTTAACATCGCCGTCGCTGAAGGATAGAGAATGCAGGAACAAATTACGCTGCTGGAAAACAAGCGCATCGTGCTGGGCGTGACGGGCAGTATCGCCTGTTACAAGGCGGTTGATCTCGCCAGCAAGCTGACGCAGGCGGGTTTGTACGTCGATGTCGTTATGACCGAGGCGGCGCAGCGTTTCGTCGCGCCGCTGACGTTCCAGGCAGTCACCGGGCGTCCAGTCTACACCGACCTGTGGCAAACCGATGCCAGCGGCGGGCTGCCGACCCATATCGCCCATGTCGGGCTGGCAGAGAGCGCTGACGTGCTGGCGATCATTCCGGCGACAGCAGACGTGCTGGCGCGGCTGGCGACAGGCAGAGCGGATGATCTGCTGTGCGTGACGGCGCTGGCTGCCCGCTGCCCCCTGGTGATAGCGCCAGCGATGGATGGCAGCATGTACGCGCATCCGGCGGTGCAGGCAAATGTCGAAACACTGCGGGCGCGCGGCGCGATGATTGTCGAACCCGAAGAAGGGCGTTTTGCGTCCGGCTTGACGGGCAAAGGACGACTACCGGAAACGCCAGCGTTGATGGGTGCGCTGCGGCTGGCGCTGGCACCCAAAGGCGCGCTCGCCGGTCAGCATGTCGTCGTCACGGCAGGCGGCACGCGCGAACCGCTCGACCCGGTGCGCTACCTGACCAATCGCTCCAGTGGCAAGCAGGGCTATGCGCTGACACAGGCGGCGCTGGACGCAGGCGCGCGCGTGACGCTGATTACGACCGCCCGCCTTCCAGATCCGGTCGGCGCGGAGATTGTGCGCGTGGACACAGCGGCGCAGATGCTCGACGCGGTGCTGGCGGCGACGGCACAGGCGGATGTGCTGATCATGGCAGCGGCGGTCGCAGACTTCCGCCCACGCACCGTTGCAGGGGACAAGATCAAGAAATCTGAACTGAATGCCGACGCACCGACGCTGGAACTGGAGCGCACCGCGGACATTCTGGCAGCCGTCAAGACGCAGCGGGCAGCAACAGGCTTCCCGCGCGTGGCGGTCGGTTTTGCGGCGGAGTCGCGCGATTTACTGACCTATGCGCGCGACAAGATGCAGCGCAAAGGCGTTGATCTGCTGGTTGCCAACGATATCAGCGCCAGTGACGCGGGGTTCGATGTCGAAACCAACCGCGTCATCATTTTGGACGCGCACGGCGGGCAAGAGGGGCTCGACCTGATGAGCAAGGCGCGCGTGAGCGAGGCGGTCATTGCGCGGGTGGGGGTGCTGTTACAGCGTTAACGCTCCATATAGAGTAGCCTGTTCGCTTCCATCCAGTCGGCGATCTGCTCAACAACCGTCTCAAGATTATCATCGGTGACGTCTACCTCCAGATGCGGCAGCATCGATTGTGACAGTACAGCGCGGAACTGTTCCTGCTCTTCGATGAACGGCTCCAGGTTATCGTACTGCGATGGATTGCCGGACACCTTCAGCCGTGCTTCGCGCGCGGCGTAGAACGAGTCGCGGCTGCGGGTACACAACACAACACAGAAGTTCAGCGGCTTCAGCCCTTCTTCCAGCCAGCGGAAGTCGTAGTGCCGCCCCTGCCGCGCCTGATAGACCTGCGTCGAAATGTGGAATCGGTCGATCATCCACGAGTAGTAGCGCTGCAACTCGAACAGCCGCAGCCAGGTGCGATAGGTTTCCATCGCCTGCACTGCTTCGTCCGGCTCAAAATTGACCAGTCCGCGCCCCCAGGGGACGTTGGTGAACGCGCACCATTCGCCGGAAATCAGCGGCGAGTGATAGCGATACTTGCGCGGACCGACAATGCGCGGGTGTTCGTTCAGCATGAAGGCAATTTCGGTCTTGTGCGTCAGCCGCGTGCCTTCGAGAATGATCTTGGGTGTCAACTTCATGGTGTGCCTCTGTTAAATCTTCTGAATATGAATATGCCAACCATTCCCTAGTGTCGTAATCAGCCTATACTGGAACATGACCGAAAGAAACAGTCTTTAGGCGGAGCGATGTCCGACAATACCCAGCGGGAAGACCCGATCCGACGCTTCTACGACCTCATCAAGCCATCCGTTCCCACACTGCCGCCGCTGCATGATGATGATCTGTTCGAAAAGCCCAAGCCCGGCAAGCCGAATGCCAAGCCGGAATGGAATTCGCTGGGATTGTCCCCCTCACATCCCGCGCTGCAATGGGACCTGTTCCGCTGGATGCTGTTCGACCCGCGTCGGATCGAAGCGCTGCACCGCGAGGAATACATCCGTTATGCCATGAACCAGACGGGGACATGGCTGGCGGTCACGCTGCTGTGTATTCCGCTGCTGCTGCTGCTGGCAGCGTTAAGCTTCAATCCGCTCAACTGGCTCAACCTGTTTCATCTGCAAGGAATCATGGGGTTAGCACTACTGTCGGTCAGCTTTGGCATCTCCGCAGGCGTATCGGTCATCAGCAACCGTCCGTTCCTGTTCTTCATCGCGATTCTATGTGGCTTTTTCGGCGGGCTGATCATCGGCATGGCATCGACGCTTATCAGCGAGATCATGGTGCGCAATGCCTATGTGCTGGGACGCCCGTCGTGGCGCGGGCGTCTGATTGGGATTGGCTTTGTGCTATCGCAGATTACAGGCTTCGTGCTGGTGGCGATGGCGCTATGATGCCCATTTCAGCATTTTTGCGAAACACGGCTAGTGATAATTCTGCATAATTCCAGAAAAGTTCCATTAGCCCTCCATACCTTCCCGACAATCCCTCTAACCAATGTCGAGAGTGTTTTGCGACCATAAAGACAAGCAAAACATATTCGGCACTGCCGGAGGAGAAGAGAAGATGAAGAAGTGGACTCTTGGACTGATCGCAGTTGGGCTTCTCGTACTGGGTGTTGGGACTGGCGTGGTGGCTGCTAGTGACGACATCAATGTCCCCACAATCAATGATGGTCGTGTCAACTCATTCGATGTTGC
>JANRJX010000209.1:0-14273 GCA_033763755.1 Chloroflexota bacterium | reverse complement strand
TGCAGCATCGGGAAGACAACCGGGGTGATGTCGCCGCTGATTTCGACGAAGACATCGCGGTTCAAGCCATCGCTGACAGGCGCGACGCCCAGCACCGGACCGGGAGAGCCGCCGTTATCGCTGTGGATGACCAGGAAGCCGGGACCTTCCGACAGCACCGACGATGCCATCACACCCGTGCCCATCATGTCACCCATCATCATCATTTCGGGCGCGTTATCGCCGTGCAGGACCACCTGGCTGGCGACGCGCATGTTCGGGACGGTGTAAATCGCGGTCGTCGCGACATCGCCGCCGACCACGACCGGACCATCCGCGCCTTCGACTGTGCCGAACTCATAGACGCCTGCCGCGCCCGTATCGACATGCAGCATGGGCCACAGCACTTCCGTGCGTCCTTCGGCGGGGACTTCGACCATCACATCATTGGTCGTGCCTGCCGCGAGCGGGACATTTGCCAGCACCGGACCGAAGCTCGCCGGGTCGCCGCTGTGGATGACGAGGAAGCCGGGCGTGCCAATCGTCACCGACGCAATCGTCAGCATGTTGTCATCGCCGATGAACTGATCCCAGCCGTAGATCGAGCTGAAGGCGAACGATGGTGTGACGACCGCGCCATCAACGCTGACGGGACCATCCGCCCCTTCGACCGTGCCGAACTCGTAGACGCCTGCTTCGCCGTCATCGACATGCAGCATCGCGAACAGCGTCGGCGTCGGGTCTGCCATACCTTCGCCGTACAGCTTGACAGTGACGTTGGCGTTGACGCCGGCAGCGAGATGAGTCATGCCCGCGACGGGACCGGGCGCGCCGCCGTTATCGATGTGAATGACGATCCAACCGGGACCGCTGCTGAAGATTTCGTCAATGACGACAGTGCCATCGAGCGACACCTGATCGCTGACAGCGACCATCGGCGTGCCTTCGACCATCATGCTATCAGCGGGCATGGCTTCGGGGGTGGTGGCGACATCTTGCGCCAGGACGGGGACGGCGAGCAACAACGCTGCCAAAAGAATAACGAGCTTGCGCATTTCTGCTTCTCCCTTGACGGACAGGTAAGAAAGGGTGGCGTCTATGTGATATACGCCATTTGGCTTACGTGATGAGAGCAGGGGGTGGATTTAAATCGTTTGCCATACGTTTTTCCAACCTGCGCAAAATGGGCAATGTGGATCATGCCGTGTCCACGGTGAACGTTTATGATGGGTATGCTCAAGCGAGGGAAAACAGCATGAACTACAAACAACTCAAACGTCAATTCATCCTGCGCACCTTCAGGCGCAAGGCGACGCCGAAGATCAGGATCGATGAGCGAGTCGCGACAGGGCTGGCGGCGGTCGGGGCAATCGGGGTGTCGCTGGCGGCAGGGCTGTTCCTGTACAACCGCTTCTTTACTCCGCGCAAATCCCAGTTGATGCCTGCCATCGAAGCGCGCCAGACGCACGTCACGCTGCCGACGACGGGGACAGTCGCCTACTACGCCGACACCACCGCGCTCGGTCGCCCGCTGGTGCTGGTACACAGTATCAACGCCGGGGCAAGCGCTTACGAGATGCGCCCGCTGTTCGAGCGCTTTCGCGGTACGCGCCCGGTCTACGCGCTCGATCTGCCCGGCTTCGGCTTTTCCGAACGCTCGGATCGCCGCTATTCGCCGGAACTGTACACGCGCGCCTTGATCGAGTTTATGGAGCAGGAAGTCGGGCAGCCCGCCGATGTTGTGGCGTTGTCACTCGGCAGCGAGTTTGCCGCAGCCGCTGCGCTGCACCGCCCGGATTTGTTCGAGACGCTGACGATGATTTCGCCGAGCGGCTTGGCGGGCGAGGACAAGAAGAAGGCATCGCAAAAGGCAAGCGCGACAGGCAAGAGCGAGCGTGCCTATCAGTGGTTGTCGTTCCCGTTGTGGAGTCAGCTCATCTACGATCTGTTGACGACGCGCGCCAGCATACGCGCGTTCCTGAAGATGAGCTTCGTCGGCGACCCGCCCGAGGAGCTGGTCGAGTATGACTACGCCACGACGCACCAGCCAGGCGCAAAGTATGCGCCGCTGTACTTCGTCAGCGGGCAGTTGTTCACGCCGGACATACGCCAGTCGGTCTACGAAAAGCTGGAACTGCCCGTGCTGGTGATCTATGACCAGGATCCGTTCGTCAACTTCGACATGCTGCCGCACATGATCCAGCAGCGCCCGAACTGGAACGAGCGCCGCATCACGCCGACGATGGGACTGGCGCATTGGGACATGACGGACGCGACGGTGAGCGCGCTGGAGTCGTTCTGGAATGTGCTGACGCCGACGAACAGCCGGTAGGATTTCACTCCACCAGCTCCCCCCACGCTTCCAGCGCGGCGTCGCGTTCTGCCTCGGTGCGCGTGTAGTCATCGCCGAGCGTGTGCACGCGCGCGGCATCCCCGGCGGCGCTGGCGTCTTCGATTTGCGTGTGCAGCGTGTGCAGCCGCGCTTCCAGCGCTTCGATCTGCGCTTCCAGTTCGGTCACGCGCTTCTGCAACTGGAACGGGTTCAGCCCGTGCTTCTTCGCGCTCGTAGTCGCTGCCTTGCCATTCGTCGGCGCGGGCGCGGCGCGGGCTGCTGCCGCCTCGCGTTCGCGCGCTCGTGCATCGAGATATTCGCGGTACGTGCCATCGAACACTTGCAATGCACCCGGCGTCAGCGCCCAGATCTGCGTCGCCAGTGCGTCGATCAGATAGCGGTCGTGGCTGACGAGCAGGATCGTCCCGTCAAAGTCCGCCAGCACATTCTGCAAAATTTCCTGGCTTTCGATGTCAAGGTGGTTCGTCGGCTCGTCCAGCAGCAGGAAGTTCGCGCCGCTCAACGCCAGCTTCGCCAGCGCCACGCGCCCGCGCTCCCCGCCGGACAGCGACTTGATCGGGCGGAACACATCGTCATCGCGGAACATGAACTGACCGAGATAGCTGCGCGCCTCGCTCGTTTGCATGAACTTCGCCGCCAGGATTTCGTCAAGAATGCTGTTGGACTCGTTCAGCGCTTCGTGCGCTTGCGCGAAATAGCCGATCTGCACCGACGCGCCCAGCCGCGCCGTGCCGCCCAACGGCGCTAACTGACCGATGGCGGTCTTGACGAACGTGCTTTTGCCCGCGCCGTTCGGTCCGATCAGCGCCGCGACTTCGCCGCGCCAGAGCGTGATGTCCGGCGCTTTGAACAGCGGGGCGGGCGCGTCCGCGTAGCCGACCACCAGTCGTTCGGTCATCAGCACCTTGTCGCCACTGCGACTGCTCTTCGCCATGCGCAGCTTCATGTGGTCGCGGTTGCGCGGGCGCAGCGCCAGATCATCGCGCTTCAGGCGTTGCAGCCGCTTCAGCCGCCCCTGTGCCTGGCGCGTGTTCTGCCCCGCCATGTTGCGGCGGATGTACTCTTCTTCTTTGGCGATGAATTCCTGCTGTGCCTCGAACTCTTTCAGGCGGCGTTCGTGGCGTTCGGCGCGCTGGCGGGCGTAATGGCTGTAGTTACCGCGATACGTCTCCAGTTCGCCAAAGTCGAGTTCCCACACCGTCTGCGCCACCGCGTCCATAAAGTAGCGGTCGTGGCTGACGATCAGCACCGCGCCCTCAAATTCGTTCAGATAGCCTTCCAGCCATTCGACCGCCTGAATATCGAGGTGATTCGTCGGCTCATCCAGCAGCAGTAAATCCGGCGCTTCCAGCAGCAGCCGCGCCAGTAGTGCGCGGGTCTTCTGCCCACCGGAGAGCAGCGACAGCTTGCGGTCGTAATCTGTCGGCTTGAAGCCTAGCCCGTGCAGCACGGTTTTGATGCGCTGTTCGTAGGTGTAGCCGCCTGCCGCCTCAAAGCGTTCCTGCAATTCGCCATATGCTGCCAGTACCGCGTCGTGTTGTGCCGGATCTGCCAGCGCCTCGCTCAAGCGCGCCAGCTCAGCTTCCATCGCGCGCAAGTGGGCGAAGGCTGCAAGCTGTTCTTCGTGGAGCGTGTGGCTGCCGTGTAGTTCGGGGCGCTGTGGCAAAAAGCCCATGCGCAGCCCGCGCGCCCGGAAGATATCGCCTTCGGTCGCGGTATCGCTGCCGATAAGCAGGTTGAGCAGTGTGGTTTTGCCAGCGCCGTTCGGTCCAACGAGCGCGATGCGCGCATTACGCGGAATTTCAATCGAAATGCCGCTGAAGATTTCGTCCGGTCCGTAGCTTTTGCTGAGTTGATGCGCGGTCAGGAGCGACATGATTGCCTGTAGACGTGTGAATCGACAGGCGACATTATAGCATGACGCGGGTTAATCGGACGGAAAAAGATCGTCGCGGCTCGGCTGCGTCGGATGTTCGTCTGTGGACGTTTCAACCGAACTGTGGCGTTTCGGGCGGGTAGGCGCTTTGTGTTCGCCAGCGCCGATAAAGCGCTGCGCCATCGCCCGCGCTTCCGCCAACGAGGGTGCTGTATACAGTTGGTTGGCATTGGCAGGGAAGATGCTGCGCATGAACACCGTGATCACACCGACCGCCGTGCCATCTCCACTCATGATGACAATATCGTTCGGTTGCAGCGCTTGCAGCAGGCGACGCATATTTCGCATACTATCACGCGGGATGGTTTGCACTTCTCCCATATTGAGGATGACCACTACCAGGGAATGCCCAACCGCATTGCGCAGCCGCCGTGTCGTTTCTGCTGCCTGCATTGCGTCGTTCCATGTCCAAGCCTCATGGTAATCCCAACGAAGAATATGCTGCGTCTCATCATCCCATGAGACCTGGATTGACATAGCCGATGATTCCACATTCACACATCATAATCTGACACTATAAATCCTGATTATCAGTATAGCAGAAAGTTTATTTCTTGTGACAAACCTTACAAAACTTTGTATACCAGTAACGCAAGCCTAGCGGTTTTCTAACGTCGTCGCTGGCACAGGTTCTATGTTAAAATCAGGCAATAGCCTGAGATAAAGTGTTGAGGTGTTTATGGATCTGCTGGTTCCAATTGTCAGTTTTCTCGTGGTTGCTATCGCCGCCGTTACGATTGGTGTCGTATTCTGGTACGTGCTGCGCGAAAAGCACGAACACAGTGAGCACTATATTCCCGACGCGCACGGCACTTCATCGGCACAGAATGAGAGCGCACCGGAATAGCAATATCAGAATTCGGCGCGGCGTTGTCGAGACGCCGGGGGTAGGGGCGCAAGATCTTGCGCCCCTACGTTAAGGTCTCTGCGTTACAGATTTCCCCGCGCTATTGCTTCAATAGACGCCGCCGTGCCAGCGCCAGCCCGCCAATCATAAAGGCGCCGCCCGCAATGATCACCAGCGGGATACGCCACCAAGGCGCTTCACCCGTCGCAGGCAGTGCCGAAACACTTAACAGCGTCGCCTGATCGCTGGCAATGCGAGCGCTGGCGCTGCCGCTGTACGGTCCTGTCAGCGCTGCCAGGTTCACGATCAGGAACGGTGGGCGGAGGGTGGAACGCACGCGCGTGCGCACGCTGACCGTCACCGTTGCGTTCGGCGTCAGCGGGTCAATGCTGAAAGTCACCGTTTGCCCGCTGACGTTGACGGTGCCTGCGCTTGCCGTCGCCCCCAGCACTTCCAGGTCGTTTGGCAGCGTATCGATAAAACCTACGTTTGGCAGCGACAGGTTGCTCGGATTAGTAATCGTCACTGTCCACGTTACGGTGTCACCCGGCTGGACAATCGTGCGGTCAACGCTCTTGCTGATGACGGGACCGCCAGGTGGCGGCTGCACAGGTCCACCTACGCCGGGTGTGCCGCCGATAGGTGTCTCTGTCGCCAGCGGCGGCGGTGAGAAGCCGAAATCGTAGGTGTGGTTGTTATTGCCAGCCGGACCGGTTCTGAACGTCGTCCCGAAGTCATTGCCCGCGACAATGCCGTCCGAGTCGTTGATGTCGGACACGCTCGGTGCGGTGGTCGCGTTGGGAATGGTCGGGACGAGACCGGCTAACAGCGGCACATTCGTCGGGTGCGTCAGCGGGATGACCACCTGATAATCGGTATTGAAGAGGAGCGCATTGAGGTTGTAGGCGCGCCCGTTGCCATTCGTTCCCGTGTCATTCGAGAAGATGTAAGTGCCATCGGCTGCCGTTGTGACAAAGGCGATGAGCGCGCCCGCCGACGTGCGCAGTTCGACGCGGATGCCCGCCAGCGGCACTTCATCCGGGTCCTGAACGCCATTGCGGTCGGTATCAATCCAGACGCGGTTGCCAATTTCGATGGGGGCAGCCCCGCATGTCAATTCCAAATCGCCAATGCCGTTTGCCTTGCCGCTTGTTGGTGCGCCCAGCCCGGCGTCCTGGTACAGCTCGACATCGCGCACTTTGGTACCGTTGGCGTTGGACAGCCAGATCAAACCGCCCGCGTCGAAGTTTTCCGGATCCATCGCCGACAGCACCACATCCGGCAAACCGGGGAAGAATGCCATGCCGCCAAAGCTGGTTTCGTTATGAACCGAGCCGGGCGGTACCGGGTATGCCTCACCATTGTAAAACTCGCCACCACCGGGTCCCTGGAGATTGGCATTCGCCGGCGCAGTTCTGCCAGGGCAGGTGCCGCCACTTTCGACCTGGAAGCCACCGTTCACTTCACACAGTCGCAGAATATCGCCGCCCGCAATCGTGGTCAGCAGCGTGCCGGTGCCGTCTGGCGCGGAATTGCGATGCCCAAGCTGATGCCCGGTGCGATCCATGAACGCCAGGATCAGGGAGCCGTCGCTATCGAACTCAATGTCAGAGAGAATGGGCTGTGGGCGACCAACCCCCTGGGTCGCACCGCCACCGACGTTGTAGCCGAAGTAAGTGGCAGCGCTGAAAGTATCTTCCCACGTCTCCCACTGATCTACATTTTCGCCAGCGCGCGGATGCCCTACCGGGTAGGTCGCAAAGCCGATGTCGCCTTTCTCGTAATCCAGGCGAACGCCAGTCACGACCGGGGTCCATGCGCCACCTGTAACCGGGATGGAGTAGACGTTAGCGGTCAAATCTGCGCGTGTGCCGCCCAGTTCAGCCGTACAGACGTAGCCCGCATACAGGCGGTCTTCGTAGATGTCCAAGCCCCAGGGGCGCGCGACGCCGTTGTTGCAGGCGACGGTGGGTGCACCGAGCGCGATGAAGCTGCCACCCACCACCGAAGGCGGATTGTTGAGCGTGATGCGGAAGCCATAGATGCTGCGGTCAAACAGGTTGACGAAGAAGACCGTCTGGTCGTCGTCGGCAAGGTCGAGATCGCCAATACCCGCTTTGCCGACCAGTGGGAAGGCGGTCAGGTCGGCGCTGTCCACGGTTGCGTCGGGATTCAAGCCGCGCGCGACATTATCACCAATTGTGCCGAGGTTTAATCCAAAGTCCACTTCGACATCCACCAGCAGTGTCGCGCTGTTCGGTACACCAATCGTAGTGCGGTAAATGCCGCCAAGCCCGGCGGCACCCAGACCGGAGTGCCGCTTGAGCGCGGCTGCCGTCAACGCGGTGCGTGTCGAACGCTGGTAGCCGACGCCCCAGACCGAACCGGTTTGTGTATTGATGCCCTGGTCGATCTCCGCGCTGGCGTCGTTCGCCAGATACGGAACCGTCACGACTGACGAGAGCGCCGTGCTGACAGGCTGCAACGGATCGCCAGAGACGAAGCAGGTGGTGACGACACGCACATTTGCCGGATTGCGGTCGCAAAACTGGCGTGGGCGATGTATGCCGACGTTGGCAACCTGCGGTCCGCCTGCGGTATCAACAAACTGCACAGTCGTGTTGCTGCTGCCGCCCCAGGGGGCGGGCTGGTTGCCGCTGGGAATGGCGGTGAATTCAATGCGCGCCTGTGTATCCGCGCCTGCCCAGTTCAGGCTGTACGTACCCAGCGCCGGGGCTCCAACGCCTGTACACGCAGGTGCGGGGTTGGCAGCGCCAAAGCAGCGCGTCGGGAAGCTGACAGAGGTGGACAGCACATTGCCCGCCGCACCATACGCCGTGACGGTCACGCCGCCTGCGCCGGGTTCACCTGCGTCCTGTACGCCGTTGTTATTGAAGTCACGAAAGATAGTGCCCGTGACCGTACCTGCTGCAAGCGCTGTCTGAAGCGTCATGCTCATCAGCAGCACACAAACACCGATAACAAAATGAAGGCGTGTTCGCATGGTAAGCCTAAAAAAAGCCTTCGAAATCCGTTTCATTTATTTCCCCCTGCGCTTGTAGCAATGTCGATCAAAAGTGTAATTGTATTATCTATGAAAAATGCTGCAAATAACTGCGCGTTATGCTTGTGAATTCAAACCCACATTTGACCTATGCAACAAATGTGTGGACATGTACGCAAACCGACGCTTGAGCAACGGCTGAGGATTGTTCACGTCGCTGTGTAAAAAGCTCTGTTAGACTGCATAAGAATTGCAGGTGATACAAGGCAGGTGTGCATGACGAAACTTCAGAATAGCCGGATGACGCGACGCGGTTTCCTCAAGCTGGCGAGTGCGGAGCTGGCGCTGGCAGGCACGGGCGGCGCAGGACTGGTCTACGCCAATCGCATTGAGCCGGAGATGCTGGCGGTTGAGTACGTGTCGCTTCAGTTGCCCCGGCTGCATCCCGCCTTCGATGGCTACCGCATCGTCCACATCAGCGACATTCACATGGATCATCGCCACATGACGCGCGAACGGCTGACGGGGATTGTGTCGCTGGTCAACGCGCAGCAGCCGGACTTCGTCGCCCTCACGGGCGATTTCGTCACCCGTGGCAAAACCGAGACGTACCGCGACAGCCTGATCGCGCCGCTGAGCCAGTTCACAGCGCGTGATGGGGCAGGCGGCGTACTGGGCAATCACGACTACTGGACGGGCGCCGCGAGCATTCGCGACGTGATGCGGCAGGCGGGCATGATCGACCTGAACAACCGCGTACATACGCTCCAGCGCGGCGACGCGCAGCTGCATATCGCAGGCGTGGATGATGTGTGGGAGAACCAGCATCGGCTTGAACGCGTGCTGGATGCGCTGCCTGCGACAGGGGCGGCGGTACTGCTGGCGCACGAGCCGGACTTTGCCGACAAGAGCGCCGCCAGCGGACGTTTTGATCTGCAATTGTCCGGGCATTCGCATGGCGGGCAGTGCGTAGCTCCGGGTGGGTACATGCCGCTGCTGCCGGAACTGGGACGCAAATATCCGAGCGGTCTGTATCAGGTGGGCGATATGTGGCAGTACACCAATCGTGGTCTGGGGATGGTCTGGTTTCCGCAGGTGCGCTTTAACTGCCGCCCCGAGATTACGGTGATGACCCTGCGCTGGCAAAAGGCGTAGGCGGGATGCTACACTGTGGTACATCTTAATCGCGTTCAGGATAAGACTCATGAGCAAACAACCCTCTCCGCAACCTTCAACCGCGCCCGCCAACAGCAATCTGCGCAATACTGTGCTGTATATTGCGCTCGCCGCTGCTGCGATCATGATACTGGCGCTGCTGCTGAATCTCTCCAACACGACTGGCGTTAGCGCACCGCCGACCGCCGTCATCCCAACCGTTGTCGCCGGGGCAGGCGGCGCGCCCACGGGACAGAACTGTCAGGAGCTCGACCCGGCATCGTCACCTGTGCAGACGACCGCCAGCGGCTTGCAGTACCAGGTCTTGCGCCAGTGCGAAGGTGCACGCCCGACTGCCACGCAGTCCGTCACCGTCCATTATCGCGGCACGCTCCAGGACGGCACGGAGTTTGACAGCTCGTACAGTCGCGGAACACCCGCCACGTTCGGTCTCAGCCAGGTGATTGCAGGCTGGACGGAAGGCTTACAACTGATGCCCGTGGGTTCACGCTTCCGCTTCATCATTCCGCCGAACCTGGGCTATGGGGCAGCCGGAGCGCCGCCGTCTATTCCCCCGGATGCCACACTTAACTTTGAGGTCGAACTGCTCAGTATTCAGTAGGTGTCAGGGATGAGTACAGAGTACGGAGTACAAAATGTACTGTGTACTCTGTACTCGTCACAAGGTTGACACCTGATACCCAACACCTAATACCCCCTCTTGCCCCCCCTGACCCATTAAACTTTATTAACAATACCAGCAAGTGCTTGACATACATTAAAAGCCATGTTACCCTCTGCGCTGGTAGTAGAAAGGTGTATTCCGATGGTGCAAAGCTTAAAACCGCGTATCGAAGCAGGCGCGGTGTATAGCAGACAAGAGGCAGCCGAAGCGCTCGGCATCAGCCTCAGCACACTCAAGCGGCTCGTGAAGAACGGGTATCTGCGGGTGAGCAAACCAAATGGGATGCGCCGTGTCTTCATCACCGGTGAAAGCATCGTGGCGATGCTGGATAACACCGCAGTCGAGAAGGAGGCGTAGTCATGTTGTCGTCAATAGTCGCAATTCGTATCGTCCTACAACCGCATAACAATCGGCAGTTTGCCATTCCATCCTATGTCATGGGTGGATTCTGCCCCGCGTTCATCAGCGGTCCGGGCGTCGAAGCGCGTCTGACGGCGGGTGATGGACGCCAGCAAGGTCAGTCTCAGTGGTGGAGAAAGGGTACAAACGCCTAGGCGCGTTTTCTCCCTCCCCGCAAGTCCCTAAGCCAAGGGGCGTGAGACTGGAAAACCAGGCTCACGCCCTTTTTATTTCTCTGATACGTGTGTCTGTACTCGATCAAAGAAGGTGCCACGATGGGACTGATGCTCCACCAGAATCGGCAAATGCTCTACAGCGAAGCGCGGCTTGCGTGGTTGCTGGAGGCGGTGGATGAGCTGCACACGGCGATTGCCGATGGTACGCTGGACGCCGTGACCACCATGAGCGACACAGAAGTTCAGGGCATGTTGTACGAACTGATCTACGTCGCGCGCGAAACGCTTGATGAAATCGAGACTCGCCGTGCCGCCGCTGAACCACGGTTACACCTAGTTCGCAAGTCTTCTTGAAACTGAACCCTGATGAGGAACCAACATCATGTACGTCGAATTGAAACTCTACAAACAACGCCAACGCGAACTCGAATATCGCGCGAAGCGTGAACGGCTGGCAACGCAGACGCGCCGTGAATGGCGCAGCGCCAGGCGCGCAAACTTACGCGGGCTAGCACGGCTGGTCGCATTGTTCTTGTGACCTCATGATGTAGGGGCAGCATACATGTTGCGCCTACACAACCCTCAGTGGGAATGAGGCAAGGTTTCCGGTTCCGACCGGGAAAGGCTGCACGTCTTATGTCTAGTGGTGAACCTAATAGCAACATCTTCGCCAGTGATGACGGCGTGCGCTCGTATCCGAAGCATATGGAGCGCAGCGGAAGTCTCTGGTGACAACCGAACAGCACTGCATATGTAATCGACAAGCAAACTCTGGAACGCGATGTATTGTAAGTGATAGTAATCTCACCCCTAAATCCTCTCTGCAAACGAGAGGGGACTTCAGACGGTGAACAGTCGAGAAGACCTGTGCGGGGCGGCGTTGGTGCAACAGGGGTGTTGGCTCGCGCCGCCTCGTTTTGATCAAGATAAGCGACTGAAACCGCTTGTGTGGCATGGCATGATGTTATGACAGGGTTAACACGCGTTTAAACCCGCACAAATGGACAGGTTTTTGCGTGTAAAATCGTGTATAATGTACGAGGTTGTGACAAAAATCACACAAGGCAATGGGTTAGAGGGAATCATGGTTCAAGGTCGAGTTTTGCTCTTGAACGGGCAAACGTGGGAACCCCTCTCTGTGATCTCCATCCCGCGCGCGATCAACCTTGTCATTGCTGAAAAGGCAATCGTGGTTGAGCAGAGCGGTGAGTACTTGCGGACGATCCGGGACAAGTTCCCCATTCCATCGGTGATTGCGCTGCGCACGTACATCAACGTTCCGCGCAGGCAGGCACACTGGAGCCGGCGTGGTGTGCTGGTGCGTGATAGCTTCACCTGCATCTACTGCGGTGTGCAGCCGGGGCAGGTCATGCGCGGCAAGCTGTTGGCGAAGAGCGACTTCACGGTCGATCACGTCATTCCTAAGTCGCGCGGCGGGCGTGATACATGGACGAACACCGCCTGTGCCTGCTACGCCTGCAATCATCGAAAGGGTGATAGACTGCCGCACGAGGCAGGCATGAAAATGGCGTGGGAGCCAAAGACACCACGCACAAGCTACCTGGTGGTTGCTATCGGCAGCGGTAACGACGCCTGGCGGCGCTACATCGAATACTAACGGAGTCGGGTGAAACGACTCCGTTTTGTTTTCCCGCCCCTGCGGTAATTGCTCGCAGGGGTCATTTCGGTGTCTCTAATACGGTCGCACCGCCAATGGTCCGAGCAGCGGACGAAAGTGCTTAAGGTTGCGTGTGTATACGGGAATAGTCAATCGAGACGCAACAGATGCAATCATACAATCCATCATATCGACGTTATGGCTCAGTCGAAATGTTCGCAAATGTTGTGTTGCCCAGTCGAGATCACTCTGAAACATCTTGATGTTGTCAAATTCATTGAGTTGGTTGGTAGCGCGGAGCATGTGCCGTTTGTCGATCACGCCTTGGAAAACTTCCATTTTAACGATAGAAGTGATGCCAAGTTCGGACTGTGTAGCGATCCAGTTCACAGCAGGTCGATGATGACAGCACTATCGACAATTGCGCTTATCATTTCAGACTATCCCGACGCTTGCGGCGTAATTCCTGAATATATGCTTCACTATCTGTAATCCCTAAATCCTCCCAGCCACCGCCTTCTTCGCGGATGCGCGCAGCGATTTCAGCGCCCGTCTTGGGTGAGTGAGGTGCATTAAGGATGGCAAGCTCTTCTTCCGTCCAGAAGGGCGTGGCAGCGTCTGCGTTGTCTGCGAGAGACTCGATCGTCACCAGCACGTCCTCAGGTGCAATTCCTTCAGGCAGATCGACTTCCAGTTTCCCGTGTTCGTTGATTTTGCCGGGCAGCGTAAACATTACCATGAGTACTGCTCCTTGTTTTCGTGCCTGTATTGTACGCCTATCTTTTACCTGAGTGAAGAGATTAAGCTACAGCTTACAAAGCCGGAAATTCTCACGCACATCCAACATCACGGCGCTATGCTTTTGATGAATGTGCGTGGAGGATAGTCATCATGAAATACCCCGACCGCTACCGCCGCTACCATCGCAGCAGCTACGAGCAGAGCGATGACGAAGCAGAGGCGCTGCTGTACGAAGACAGCCTGATCGATGATGAGGGATATGTGGGGTTGCGCCAGGACGACAGCGAGCCGTTCTGGACGACGCGGCGCATCCTGATCGGCATTGTGCTGCTGGTCATCCTGATCAGTCTGCTGGCGTCCGTGATTGCGCCGCTCTTCAGCGATCCAGTGCAGTTACAACCCCCGCCCACGCCGCGCCTGCCGATGGTGTAGCCTCACACCCGCCCCTCGAACGCGCGCAGTGCCGCCTGCAAGCGCTGCTGCTGTACCGTCGTCGTCAGATCGCCGCGCGTGCGTTCCAACACCCCGCGCACCACGTCCGTCCGCCGCCGCAAATCACCCGTGATGGCGTCGGGGAAGTCGAACGCCACCAGCTTGTCGTAGATCGCGTCCATCCAGTCGAGCAAGCGCTCCGCCTCGTTCGCGTCGCCGTCTTCGCGGCGCAGGATGTCGAGGATGAAGCGCCGTAGCTCCGTCGCCGCCTCTGCCAGCCCGTTGACATACGCTGCATCGTCCGTGTGCATCTGTTCCGGCGTTGGCAGCGGTTCGCTGCGGATGATGGCATAGGTCGCGAACGCCTCTACGACTTCCTTGAGCGCGTCCTGTGTATAGCCGCTCATCAGCAAATCGTGGTAGCTGCCGCAAACCGCGCGCAGCTCGTCAGCGCCTGTGCGCGCCTGCGCCAGCTTCGCTGCGGCTGCGTCCCATTCGCGGCGGTGGATGGCACGGATTGCTTCGGAACAGACGCGGATCAGCTCGCGCGAACGGCTGATGGCGCTGTCACGCGCGGCGTTCTTGTCAGCAAAGCGGCTGCGGATCGCCTCGCTGATGCGGTCGAGATCACTCACTGCCGTTGTCCTTGTCCTCGTCCGTCGTGCGGATGGTGCTGAACAACTGGTCTGCCAGCGATGGCGGCTGCGGCGGCACTTTGATTTCGCCGTTGCGTTCTTCAAAGCGGCTGATGTTTTCGCCCAGCGCGCGCAGGAACAGCTTGGCATTGACAGGCGTCATAACGATGCGGTTCTGGATGCGGGCGCGCGGGTCGTTGGGCATGATCTGCACGAAGTCAAACACGACCTCGCTGTTGGTATGGCTGATGATGACGGTGTTGGCGTAGCTGGCGTTGAGCGTGTTCGGCATCTCCAGGCGGAGTTGGCGTTG
>JANRJX010000208.1:0-19558 GCA_033763755.1 Chloroflexota bacterium | reverse complement strand
ATATGCTGGCGCTGCTGGACTATATCGAGACGCAGTACGGGCAGGTGACGGACTACGTGCAGGCGCTCGGACTGAACGACGCGCAGATCGAACGGCTGCGGGCGCGGCTGCTCGACCTGCGATGAAGCTGGCTGGCGGAAGCGGCTATGGCAGTGCGATGTACGAAAGGGACAGCCTACAGGGAGGCGGACGACTCATTAGGCGCCCCTAATCCCCCTGCGCGTCCATCGCTGCCGCGACCGCCAGCAGGTCGGCGCGGCAGCCGGGCGGCAGTGCGGTCTCCGGCATATTCGTCAATGTGGTAATAAATGTTTCTGTTGACGTATCGGAGCTTGATTGCATTGAAATTAGTGTTTCGCCGCTTGTTGGTTGACAGCCCGCTGCTAGAGAATTCAAAGTAGCGGTGGATGTAAACGGCACGGATATCGTCAATCGGCCAGTTGATTGCACGCCCAGATTTTCAGACGAAAATATTGCGGGAATCGATGCCAATTGTCCTGAACGAGAACTCCATGCGGCAGCGATTAATGACGTTGTTTGAACGCTTTCGATACGCGCTCCAGTATGGACATCCCATCGCGATGTCAAACCATCTCCTGCAATAGCAACCAGAAATTGACTATCGGGGCTAAACGCCATTGCTCGCAGCCACACATCAGGTAGATCAGCATAAGGGACTGATTGCGGCGCACTTCGCGAAGCAACCAAGAATGTATGTTGCACTTCAAGGATTTGAGCATTCCAAATATGCACCAGCCCATTCAAAGTTCCAATTGCGACAGTCTGCCCATCGGGACTCCATACAGCACTTACAATGCTTACACTTCCACAACATTCCTCTTCAGGTAAATTTCTCATAGCAATGACGTTCAATGTTTGCGCGTCAATCAGTGTATAAGAACCGCCCACTCTTGCAAGATAACGTCCATCGGGGCTATATGCAATAGTTTCTGAACCCCCCATATTGTGATCAAGCTCTGCAATGCGTTGCCAAGTGATGGTGTCCCACAAGTACATGAAACCATTCGTGTAGCGAATATGCCCACTGACCAATCGATTCCCCTGAGGCGACCACTTAAGACCGATTACACGATCTTCAATTTGGGGAAGTTCGCGTACCATAGTACCCGTTGTGCTTTCCCAAATTTTGATAATCCCGTCGTCACCTCCTGTTGCAATCATGTTGTCGTCAGGACTCCAGGCAACTGCGTCAACACGATCTGTGTGACCCGTAAGAGTCAAACGTAATTGACTCGGTGCTGCTGCCCAGATTTCGACCGTGTTTCCATTCATGACGGCTATAGACTGACCATCATGACTCCAAACAGGCGGCGGCAAGTAGAAGTCGGCAGTACTTGGCAATTCCTGGGCATCAACTGTGGATGTCATCATCAATATGATGCTCAGGATAATGACCATATAAAGTGTGCCAATTTGTCTGTTGTTCATGTCAGGATTCCTTTACCAGCCTGTGTTAGCGGCAAAAATGTTGACCATGATCTCGTGCATCCTGGAGTGCCGTATATCCCCATGAAGTCTGGTATCCAAAGTGCCAGGGGTAGTGGTGGAAGATGTTTGTCCTTCCCAATTGCGATTCACAAAACCTGAACCGACATAATGCCCCGGTGGAGGTAAAGATGACGGATTACTGCAATCGAGTCTGGTGGGTGGAAAACTGAGATCAGAGTTTACGCGATACACCCAATTAAGGAACATATCTGCCGCTGCTTCGAAAATCTCTGTAACTCCTTTTCCAGTCGGAAAAGCAGGAGGAAACTCGAAGGTGGGATTCTGCTGATAATTGGAAATGAGCCGTGTGGTCGGATTTCCATTGCTATCTCGTGCGCTTGCAGCAGGACCGCTTCCCCACCCAGCTTCACCTCGAGTCCATGTTACAGATTGATTACTATCTTCCCCTATTACGACTTCACCAGAACAATCTCTGACCCCAAAACTCTGATTTAGCCCAAGCGCGATGCTAATGCCGCCATTGTTCGGATAACCTACACGATAGTCAAACATATGTCCCAATTCGTGGACTATCGTGAACTGATTAATCGCAACATTCCCGTTCGGAACATTCCCATTGCAGATGATCGCTGCAGGGCGTGGTGCAATTCGCCCGAAGGTTTTGCAAATACCATTGTTAATGTCAGCATAGGTGAAAGTGTCGACACCTGGCAGGTTTACAGTCACATCGGGTTCAGGACCGCTGCCTTGCGCTGTATTGGTCGTTGAATTGGCGCGAATGAACCACAGGTTATCGGTTGAACTTCCGCCCACTAAAATTCTGTTGAAAACATCACCCGGATAGTTCGGATTGCTCGTTATGCGTAAGAAGGCATTAACGGTAGCGTCAATACCGTCCTCGATTGCATTCATTTGTGCCGTTGTATACGCATTACTTCCCTCTGCGGCAGCGAAACGATAGCGATATGCTACTGTCGGTGGTGGCT
This sequence comes from Chloroflexota bacterium, assembly GCA_033763755.1. Taxonomy (GTDB): domain Bacteria; phylum Chloroflexota; class Anaerolineae; order Aggregatilineales; family Phototrophicaceae; genus Flexifilum. Next base: position 17,102 of record JANRJX010000208.1, on the reverse strand, counting down.
GATACAGCTCGACATCAATCCAATGGACAAGCACGACTGGATATTCTCCAGTGTAGGTATGACTTCCGCTCACATTCACAGAATTAGTGGGTGAAAAGGTGTAGGTTCGCGTATAATGACCAGGCTGTAGCCATGTTTCATTCTGAAAGTATTGAACCGCCCGCCCAACTACTGTGAAATCCACAGTGATCTTCGATATTTGGGCTGGTGTGACCCATCGCCCCAAACTTATTGAAAGTATGCATGGTTGATTGAAAGGTAATTTCCATGCTATGCCTGTATATTGAATACAATCAACAGTGGAATGTCCTTGACCACCACTATTACGGTGGAATCCATGCGGATTGCCGTAGCGGAAGTCATACGTAACCGTGTTGGGGGCAGGCTGCTCCCCAATCTGGAAGTTCCCCCAGTCAGGATTGAACGTATTGCCGTTGCTGCTGTTTACGGGATAATGCGTGACGCCGAACGGTGACGCCGACGATGCACGAGCAAAGCCAGCGCTGTTTACCGAATACGTCAAGCGCCAAATGAGTTCATTTCCACCGGGACCATAATCTGCTGTCACTGCATCCTTCACTGCGGATACGACTTCAATGTTGGCAGGGTTACTGCGTTGTACTCTGCGCAATGTGAATTGCGGTTCAGTGCCGACATAGATAATCGACGTGAAGAGGATATAGGTCCCGTCAGAAGACCAGGTGGGAGATATCTCCGCGCGTGCGCCACCTGCATCCACCTGTCCAGCCAACCACGAGCGCGTGCCAGTGTTCAAGAAGACAATGTACAGGTCATACGTATAGCTGGCGGGATTGTAATCCGAAATGACCAACTCATTGCTGCCAGTGGGCGACCATGCCGGGTCTCTGCCAGTGGAAATCATCGTCGGCTGCGTCTGGGCTTCAGTCGTGTTAGCATTGATGATATACACGCGCTCGATCCCACCACGATTGGAGACAAAGGCGATTTTGGTTCCGTCCGCTGACCAAACCGGACTATAGTCAAAACTGGCGTGCGTCGTGACCTGTGTCAACCCTGTGCCATCGGTCTTCATAATCCAGATGTTGGTGTTGTTGGCATCCCGCCACGATGTGAAGGCGATTTGCGTACCACTTGGCGATAAGACAGGCTCATACTCTTTGAAGGCAGTGTTATTGGGCAAAGGGGTCAAGTTGCTGCCATCAATATTCATGCGATACAAGTCATGATCGCCCGTTGTCGGATTCATATAGTAGTCAAAGATTACAACGGGTTGTCCCGATATAGTCATTGTGCCAACATCGGCAGCCGCCATATCTATCGGCGGCGGCGCGATTTCCGCGCGCGGTATGCTGCCTGTCATCTGCACGTTGTCGATCCAGACTTCTCCCGTTGGAATGCCATCGACTGCCATCCACACCTGTCCGGGCGGCAGCGGCGCACGATCCACGTAATGCAGCACCATCGCGCCGTCAATGCTGGCGCGCAGTGACCGCCCTGTCACCGCCAGCCGCAGCGAGCGCCAATGCTCCGGCTGCACGGGCACCAACCGCACCGATGCGACGACGGTTTCCCCGCGCGCCAGTTCCAGCAGTCCGTCCGCGCTCAGGCTGAAACGGTAGTAGCCGATGCCCTCGGTATAGTGCGTGCGGATCGACACCCGCCCGCCCGTCATGCGCAGATTGAGCGTGAGTGTGACATTGTTCTGGTCGGGCAGCCGCGCGCGGACGGCATACGGTGTGCGGAAGTGCAGCCAGTATGTGCCATCTGCCGATGGTTCCATCACGGGTTCTGTAAACTCCCAATCGACATCATGCGGATCGCGGAAGTCGGTGCTTTCCAGCACAGGCAGCGGCTGCTCCGGCTCAAGGTCGAGCGCCAGCGCTTCCGGCGACGGGAACGCCAGCGCGGGCGTCAGCTCAACGCCGGGCATGACCGGGAAGGTCACTGTCGGTCCGAGCGTCGGTGTCGCGAGCGCGTCATCCGGTTTGACTGTTGGACTTGGGGTAAGCGTTTCGCCCGTAATCGTCGCCACCAGCGTCTCCATCCAGGTCGGGCTGGCGGTCGGAGTCTCAGTCATGGTTCCGGTCAGTGAAGGCGTCAACGATGGCGTTTCACTAACCTGTATGGGGGGGGGGGTAATAGGGTGATGTCTACGGGTGCAGGTGTTTGCCCCTCGCCCTGAGGGAGAGGGGTTGGGGTGAGGGTGTCTGCATCCTGCGCCCACGCACTCCACGAAATCAACAGAAAGAACGACGCAACCAACAAAACGACGAGCCGCAATGTCCCTGTGCGCATCATGTTTACCTGATGAACTATATCATTTGCTCCACCATATCTCTAGCGACTTTGGAAGTCAATAACCCTTAGCCAAAGCTTAAAAGAACGTAGGGCAATCGTGAGGTTTGTCATCGACAGGGCATGACATCGCGCCTGTTATTCCCAACAGTGACGCCCACCCACCCAATTCCTATAGCATCTCCACACGCAAACGCGCGATAATAGAGATCGTAACAGACATCAACAGGGGATCGCTTGCATGACGACCGAGCATGACTCGCGCGCACAATCATTGGAGCGCTTTAGCCGCTTCGCCTCGCACTATGTTACCAGCAGCACCCACGCCAGCGGTTATGACCTCGACCAACTGCTGGCGTTCGCCGTGCCGCGTCCGCACTGGATCGCGCTGGATGTCGCGACGGGCGGCGGGCATACCGCGCTCAAGCTCGCGCCGCACGTCCGTCAGGTGATCGCGCTCGATCTCTCGTCCGTCATGCTCAATGCCGCGCACACGTTTCACCACAACAAAGGCGCGGATAACATTGTCTACCTGCGTTCCGATGCTGAACTGCTGCCGTTTGCCGATAACTGCCTCGATCTCGTTGCCTGCCGCATCGCCCCGCATCATTTCCCGTATGTCCACCGCTTCGTCATGGATGCGGCGCGCGTGCTGAAGCCGGGCGGACGACTGGTGGTGCAGGATCAGGTCGTGCCGGAGAACCGCAAGGCGGCTGCCTATCTGGAAGCGTTTGAGCGCCTGCGTGACCCCAGCCACAACCATGCCTACAATGAATATGAATGGCGCGGCATGTTCCTGGATGCGGACCTCAAGGTCGAACAAATGACGACGCTGCGCAAAACACACAATCTCGTCCCCTGGGCGAAGATGCAGGACTGCCCGCCGGATGTGATCGCGCGGCTGCACATCATGCTCGTCCAGGCACCGCAGGCAGTCGCGGATTTCGTGCGCCCGGTTGCGGCGGGGACGTCGGACGCGCGCTTTGATCACGTCAATATTCTCATCAGCGGCAGCAAACCCTAGACCATTGTGCTACAGAACTATTCTCGCCAGCGTGAAACCCGCGAACTGGCAAATACACTGTTTGATCGCGCATGGTGGCGCGGCTGGTGGGGGCGATTGTTTGCCCGTTTCACGAGTAAGCCGCGCCATATTCCGCTGTTGAGCGAGGCGCGCGAACTGCTCGGCACGGTCAGCGCACTGCCGCCACAGCGTCGTACCATTCGGGTAGAACACATCATCGGCAGCGCGGGGACGCTCAACTTCGACTGTGACTTTTACCCACTGTACCAGCGCGGGCGCGACCGCTGGGTCGCCGTTGCCCAGGCGATGCTCGACGACCCGACGAACCTGCCGCCGATTCAGGCGGTGCAGGTGGGTGACCATTACTACATTGTCGATGGGCATCACCGCGTCTCGGTGGCGAAGATGCTCGATTATCTGTACATCGACGCTGACTTGACCGTGTGGTCGGCTGCGGCTTAAACAGCGCGCGTGTCAGTTGTCCCGCCAGTCCTGGACACGAACGTGAGCGGTATCCGGCGTGTGCGCGACAGCACTACTTCCGCGACGGCGGCGCGGCGGGCGGGCGGCGAATGATGCCGATGCGCTGGCGCGTCGCTTCCATGTGCGGTGCGACCGGTTTCTCTTCAATGTGCGGGATGTAGACGGTGAACGTCGTCCCCTTGCCGACTTCGCTCATGACTTCGATCCGGCCGCCGTGCGCCTCCGCGATCCACTTGGCAATCGAAAGTCCCAGTCCCGCGCCCTCACCTTTGCGCACGCGTGCCGGGTCGGTCTGATAGAAACGGTCGAAGATGCGCGCCAGATCGTCTTTGTCGATGCCGATGCCTGTGTCGATCACCTCAACCACTGCATCATCGTAATTGCGGCGCAGGTTGATCGTCACGCTGCCGTCGTCGGGCGTGAACTTGATGGCGTTGCTGACGAGGTTCAGGAACAACTGCTTCAGGCGGTCGGCGTCGCCGCGAATGCGCACCGGCTCAAAGTCGTGGATTTCGACCTTCAGCTTGCGGTCTTTTGCCAGCACACGCCCCTCGCGGTAGACCTCGCTGATGGTCGTATCGATGTCCATCGGTTCGAGGTCGAGCGTCAGCCCGCCGTAATCGGCACGCGCCAGCAGCAGCAGATCGCTCACCAGCCGCGACATGCGCCCGACTTCGCTTTCGATTGCCTCCATCGAGTCGTCGTCCAGCCCGTAGCGTTTGATCAAGTCCAGGTTGCCGCGTATCGCCGTGAGCGGCGTGCGCAGCTCGTGCGAGACATCCGCCACGAAGCGCTGCTGCACATGGAAGGAATGCTCCAGCCTGTCCATCATCTGATTGAAGACCGAGTTCATGCGCCCGATCTCATCCATCGGTCCGTGATATTCCAGCCGCGTCTTCAGGTCTTCGGTCTCCGCAACTTTGGCGGCTGCCTGACTGACACGGTCAATCGGTTTGAGCGCGCGGTCAGCGAAGCCCGTCGCCATGCCGAACGAACCGAGCAGCGCAATCGCCATGCCCACGCCGATGATCGTTAGCAGTTGGCGGCTGGCCTGGTTGATCGTCGCCAGCGATGTCGCCGTTTGAATGGCGAACGGGCGCTCCTGGTAAAAGAACGCGCGCGTCATCACACGGTAGGGTGCATCGTTGATGATGTTGTCGCGGAAAATATCACCGTTTTCGTCCGGCGTGGCGTTGACGCTGTGCAGCAGCGCCGTGTCAATTGGGGACGGGTAATTGTCGAGATTGCTCGACTGCCCGGCTAGCTGCGGTGGGTCGCTCAGTTCCCACACCTGCACCAGCACACCGGACGCGCGGAACAGGTCGAGTTCCGGCAGCTGAATGCGCGTGGTAGAGGCGCCAAACTCAGCATGATCGTAGACATTGCTGTTGTCGATAACGAGATCGGCGGTTTCGACCAGCGAGGCGTCGATGGTGTTCAGCAGTACCCAGCGCGTGACAGCGTACAACGCTGCGCCAAAGACGATCAGGATCACCCCCAGCAGACCGACATACCAGAGGATGAGTTTGGAACGCAGCGTCATCACTTACTCTTCGTCGCGCAGCACATAACCGACACCGCGCACGGTGTGGATGAGGCGCGTCTCGTTTTCCTGTTCGGTCTTCTGGCGCAGATAGCGCACATAGACTTCGATGATGTTGCTCTCGCCGCCAAAGTCGTAGCCCCACACGCGGTCAAAGATGACATCGCGGGTTAGCACCTGGCGCGGGTTGCGCATGAACAATTCCAGCAGTTCGTATTCTTTTGCCGTCAGGTCAATCGACCGTTCACCGCGATAGGCGCGATGCGTGCCTGTGTCGAGCGTCAGGTTGCTGAAGCGCAGGATTTCCGGGCGCGAATTGGGCGTCGAACGGCGGAAGAGCGCCCGCACGCGCGCCATCAATTCTTCGACCGAAAACGGCTTGACGAGGTAATCGTCCGCACCGGCGTCCAACCCGGTCACACGGTCGCGGATGTCATCTTTCGCGGTCAGCATCAGGATCGGCACTTCGCTGGCGGCGCGCAGCCGCTTGCACACCTCCAGTCCGTCCAGCCCCGGCAGCATCCAGTCCAACACCACCAGATCAGGTGGGTTATCACGGGCGATGCTCAAGCCTGTTTGTCCATCGCGGGCGACACTGACGCGGTAGCCTTCGTAAATCAGACCGCGCTCGATAAACTGCGCGATGCGTGCCTCATCTTCAATAAGCAGAATTCGTTCACCAGACATGGGCTATGCCCCCTTCAGACGGTTCAGGCTCGTGATAGACCTCATCCCCCAAGCCCTCTCCGTTTATGAGAGGGGCGTCAGGAGGTGAGGTAAAGTTGATAATCAATTATCGCAAATGTATCGCAATCAAATAAGAGTCAAGTTAACGTGACCATTGAAAGCCCCAAATGCTCGTCGGACTGCCGAGCAGGTACTGCTCGGCGCTTTCGGCGTTGAAAATCGTCAGCGCGCCCTGCACGATGCCGTTGACCTCAGTCTGAGTCAGGTAGCCCGCGACGAAGCCGCCATCGTAGGACAGGCGCGGCGCGAGGATGGCGGGCAGGTCGGTGATGGTCGCATTCTCATCAGTGGCAAACGCCACGTCGATCATCTGCGGACGCGGGGCGTCGCCTTCCCGCGCGATCAGGCGGATTTCGCCGCGCACACTCTCGATGATGGTTTCGATGCGCGTGGTCAAAGGCAAGGTGTAGATCGTCTCGCCGCTGTCGAACGCGCCGGATGCAAAGCGCACAATCTGCTGTTCGGCGGGCGGTGTGGTCTGCGGCGAATAGCCGTAGGTGACGACACTGCCATCGCTCAGCCACAGCGCCCGCGCGCCGTACTCCGTCTCCAACCGCTGGTAGCGCACACCGTCGAGCGTCAGGATGCCATGCACGCCGTTTGTGCCGGGGCGTAATTCGCTGACGAGCAGCTGCTGACCATCAGCGGAGAACTCCGGCTCACCGTAGAACGATGGCTGCTCGGCGTCTGGCGCATCTGGCAGTACCCACTGCGCCTCGCCCCCGTCCACGCCGATGATGCGAATGCCACCGTCGGTGTAGGCGATGCGCTGTGCGTCCGGGCTGAAGCTGGGCGTGACGAAGCCCACGCTTTCGATGTCCGCAATCGCCTGCACCTGCTCCGTGAGCAGGTTATACAGCCATAACTGCCTGTCGCTGACGAAGGCGAGCGCGCTCAAATCCGGCGCGATCGCGTATTCGCTGACGCCGCCCTGTACGGCAGTGAGCGGGAAGGCAGGCGATGCATCGGCAGGCAAGCGCCAGATTTGCGGCTGGTTGAATTCGCCGAACGCCAGGAAGAAGGCATCATATGGCAGCAGCACACCGACGACAGCATTGACCGGATCGAAGTTTGAACTGATGACTTCCTGCGTCGGCGTGGCGGCAGCGGGGACTTGCGTGGCGAAGAATGCCTGCGGGTTGAAGCGCCCCCAGCTATAGGCGACCGCGCCGCTGATCGGCAGCGGGAAGCCCTGCCCGGTCAGCGGGTCATATAGCGCGATCACGCCGCCGTCGAATGCCATCAGCAGCGAGCCACCGGGCGCCCAGCGGACGTTGGTCGTCAGCACGGGTGTCTCGCTGACGGGCGTGACTTCGGCAGCGCCACGCGCCAGCGCTTGCAGCCGTCCGTAGTTGGGCGGCGTATTGGTGTCCACCTTGTCTCGGGCGAAGAAGACCAGCGCATCATCGGCGTTGAGCGTGGGCAGGTAGTACTGCCATTCCGTGCCGAGGATGGTCGATTGCGCATTCGCCTGGTCGAGATCCATCAGGAACAAGCCGCCATCGGGGGGTGCAAAGACGAGCTGTCCACCGCCCACCCAGGCGATCCCGTTGGACTGCGGGATCACGCTGGCGAGCGTCATCGTCGTCGCGTCGCGGCGGTATACCCACCACACGTCCGCGTCGGTCTGCCCGGCGAGGAAGCGCGAGTCGGGCGACCAGACGAGATCGACAAACAGCCCTTCGCGCAGGTCGGCATAGGCGGCGACATCGCCCAGGTTGAAGTAGACCCGCGCGCCGTAGGTGGTGGTGTAGGCGATGTTCTGCTGATCCGGCGACCATTTGATCGTGTCGCCGCGCCCGCGATAGGGCGGCACATCCGCCTGCTCTTCGATGGTGCGCGGCGGGGCGGCGTTTGACAGGCTCATAACGTTGATGGTGGTCTCGGTGCGATAGGCGATCAGGTCGCCATCCGGCGCGATGCCGAAATCGACGACGAATGTGTTTTCGTCGGTCACATTCGTAACGCCTGCCGCCCCCAACCCGTAGCGCTGGACGACGCCCGAATTGAGCAGCACGTACAGATCGGCAGGCAGATTGAGCGCATCCTGCGCGCGAAGAGGCAGGAGCAGCACGAGCATCATCAGACTGAGAATAAGAGTTGAGTACTTAAGCGGAGGCTTCATCATATGTCCTCAGTCTGGGCTTTATGAGTCGGGTGGTATCAGGGCTTCAAGTTGTCTAATCAATGGAGGAATCTCTTCAATCTTGGCGTAGTCACGAATATGATAAGCACTGTCTAGAATGTCCCGCAGGTAAGTGAGATCATCTTTCATAAGTAAGTCTCGCATTTTCAATAATGTTGCGACCACGAAGATGATTGCGACTGCGCTCGATACTTTTACGCGTGAGGATGTCGACTGGGCGCAGAAAAATAGACGTTAATTCATTTTTCATGTCAACGAGATCAAACAATGACCATGCTGCGTCTGGTGCGAATGTCACCAGCACGTCAATATCGCTGTCGGAACGGAAGTCTTCGCGCAGAACAGAGCCGAACAGCTCCAGCCGCGTAATTTGGCAGCGCTGGCAAAATGCTTCTATCGCTGCCTGTGGCAAGGCAATTTGAACGGTATTCGGTGTCGTAAACATTGCTGATCCTCACACACGCTGCCCGTTAGGGTAGCTGAAAACGGGCAGCGCGGCAAGCGATATACGAATCAGTCAGCGCATGTCGTTTCACCCGCGAACCCTGCCGGACTCCACACAGGCTGCGTGTTCGCGCCCTGCCCCTCGTCCACATAGCCCCAGCCGCCTGTCTGCGTATCGATCACCACCAGTGTATATTCGCTGCGCAGCGCCAGATAGCGCCCATCAGGGCTGAAGCGCGGGTAATCAATGAAGCGCAGCACCGGATCGAGCGGGTAGGGCGTAGCATCGGTATCGGCATTGCCGACCAGTGGGATGCGCCACAGGCGGTTTTCGCTCGTTTGCTGGAAATCGCGCACTGTCGCCAGAAACGCCGTGCCGTCCGGCAGCCACGTCATTTCGACTGCCAGCGCCGTCTCAAAGCTGCGCTGCGTCGGCTCCGCTTCGTCTGCGTTGCCGATCATCCAGAAGGTATCGTTGGCGAACGTCGGCGAAAAGACGAAGCTCAAGAGCGTGCTGTCCGGTGACCAGCGCGGCATACTGACGTTGCCAATCGGGAATGCAGTCAGTCGGTACTTGTTACTTCCGTCAGCACTGACGACCCACAAATCCGCCTCGTTGAGCAGGTCTTCGTCTGGCACAGGCGTGCCTGCGGCAGGGTCGGTGGGCGGTACGGTCGAGAAGATGTCCGGTCCCGGCACACGCCCGTCATAAGCGACATATGCCAGCCACGCACCATCCGGCGACCAGACGGGCGTATGCTCCGCGCCACTGACACTGTAGAACTGGGGCGCGCCACCTTCCAGCGGTATCCAGGCGATATGAAAGGTTTCCTCCGGCTCTGCACCGGGCGGACGTTCGCGGCGAAACAGGGTGAAGGCGATGCGCCCGTCAGTGGGATTGACTGCCGGTTCCCACGCGCTCCAATCGGCGGCAGGCAAATCGGCAAACTGCACCAGCGGACGCACATCGCTCCCGTCCAGCCGCGCACTGTAGATGCGCGAGACTCCGCCCGGCTCAGTGAGCGTGAACACCACCCGGCAGCCATCGGGCGAGAAGGCGAAGGCAGTATGCAGCTGCGTGTCAAATTGCAGTTCGCGTTGCCCACCCGTCAGGTCATAGAGCAGGATGCGATCCAGCGTCGCGCTGGTGGTGGCGATCAGCGGTGCGCCCAGCGGCGCAGGCTGCGCCCCGGCAGGCAGCCGCCACACCAGCAGCATCACGATGGCGCTGAGTAGACAAAGCCGCGCCCCCCCAGATAAATACCGCCATCGAGATTGACGCATAAGCCCCCTGCGTACACCAACGCCTGATCGATCTCACTTGCCTTACCGCCTATCATTTTATGGATTGGCGTGTGTCCGTGCCAGACCTGTCTGCCGCCGTAAAGATGCAGCAGTTCGGCAGCACTCCTCGGATTTTGCCAGAACGCCTGATGATCGCCAAAGCGTTCGTTCAGCGCCGCCAGCTTGTCCGTTTCATCCATTGCCAGCAGGTAGCCGACAGCGAGATTGACAGCATTGATATTGCGACCGTAGTGGCGGTAAAAGAGTGCGTCGGCATGAACAACCAACAGGTCGCCGACGCGGAGCATCATCGGCAGTGCCGCCAGCCAGTTGATCTGCGCCGGACTGAGCGCAGCGAGGTCGGACGGAACGCCGCCGTAACGCAGCCATGCGTCGCGGAACGTACCAATCTCAACGGCGCGTGTGTTGGGGTAGCGCGCCGCCAGCACCAGCACCAGATCGTGGTTGCCGAGAACGCTGAGGACGCGCCCGCCCGCCGCCGCCGCTTCCTGTTGCAAGCGCATCACCAGCGCGACGACGCCGGGCGCTTCATCGCCCCGGTCAACAAAATCGCCCATGAAGACGAGCGTGTTAGCGCCGCCCGTCCACTTTAAACGTCGGTCAATCAGGTCTGCTTCATGCAGCAGCTTGACCAGCGCATCGAAATGTCCATGAACGTCGCCAACGCCGTAGATCATGTGCTTGTTATCATAAACCTAGCTTGCCTGGACATAGTATATCATTAGGGTCAAGCGCCCGCTTGATGCGCCGCAGCGCGTCCATGCCTGCGCCGTACTGCGCCGCCATATACGGGGCAAGCCGCATGCCTACGCCATGATGATCGTTCAGCACCGCGCCCGCCGCGAGCGCTGCTTCGATGCCCGCGCGGAAAATAGCGTCGTGTAACTCTTTCGCTTCGGTCAGGTCGGCGGGTCCGGTCGGGATCTTCATGCGCGCGTAGATCATCGACCCCCACTCGTACCAGTGCGAGAAGTGCGTCGTCAGGCTCAGATTGAACTCCGGCGGGCAGACGGCGTGAATCGCCTTCGTCGTCGCGTCGTAGACCGCTTCGATATGCTCGAAATCCGCCACCACGTCCACCGTGCCCCAGATGCTCGGCAGTTCCGGCGCGTAAGGCGGGTAGTAGAAGACATAGCGCTTGTCCCACCACGTTTCGCCCACGCCTGCGGGCAGCGCCTTGCCACCGTGTTCGCGGCACAGCCGGAACGCCATCTCCGCTTCCAGTTCGACCAGTTCGGGGTATTCGCCATCAAACATCAACACCATCGTCGGCTCGCTCAGCGGCGTCTCAATCGCCCGCGCCAGACTGTGCGAGGCGGCATAGGTATCGTACAGGCGCATGACGGGCGGCTTCAGCCCTGTGACCATGATGCGACGCCCTGCTTCGATGCCGTCGCGCAGATTAGCGAACGTGAATGCGCCGAAGACGCGCTGTTTGGGGAGATAGTGCAGCTTGACCGACGCCGCTGTGATGATGCCGAGCGTGCCTTCCGCGCCGACAAGCAGCTGCGTCAGTTCCGGGCCGGCGGCGTGGCGCGGCACGGACGGCGTGGTCACGATGTCACCTGTCGGCGTGACGAACTCGACGCTCAAGACATGCTCTTCGATCTTACCGTACTTGGTGGAAAGCACGCCCGACCCGCGCGCCCCGATGCTGCCGCCAATCGTCGCCCATTCGGTCGAAGCCGGGTAGTGTGTGAACGACAACCCGCGCGCGTTCATCGCCGCTTCAAAGTCGCGGCACGCCATCCCCGCTTCGACCACGCACACCAGGGATTGCTCGTCCACATGCCGGATGCGCTGCATCCCACGCAGATCGACGACGATGCCGCCGCGATCGGCGTTCGCCGCGCCCTGCACGCCGCTGCCGCCGCCCCATGGTGTGATCGGCACTTTCAGGTCGTTCGCCAGCTTGACGATTGCTGCGACCTGCTCGGTCGTCTGCGGGCGAACCGCGATGTCCGGTCGGCTGACGGGCTGCCCGGCGGCGGCAGCCGCGACCGCATACCACCACTGATCGTTGGCATACTGCGCCCGTGCTGCATCCTGTGCGATGACGTTCTCTGCGCCGGCGATGCGGCTAAGCGCATCGGCAAGCGTATCGTTGACTACGGCAGCCATGCTTTACCTTCTGTCCAGTCGCGGTTCTTGATCGTGACCTCGACTTTTTCCAGTTCCGCGACCGCATCGATCAAGTGCTGCGAAAAGCGTTGGAAGGCGGTTTCGCCTTTTGCCGCTGTGCCGCGATGCGGGTTGCCCATCGTGCCGCTGTCGGTGAATTCTTCATGATCAAACGGGAAGTTAAAGTACTGGTAGCCCTGGAACTCGGCGTCGGGCATCCCGTCCTTCTTCGCCCATGCTTCGCCCAGCCATTGCGGGGCATGCGCCTTATCGACGCTGGCGCGATCCAGCCGCACGAGCGTCGGGTTATGCGCCAGACATTGCGACGTTTCCAGTTCGCCTGCGTGCCAGCCGGGGGTTTCTTCGACCGGCCCTTCGAGGATGTCTTTCAACATGCCGATGTAGCGTTCGGCATACGGCTTGTAGTAGGCAATGAGCGCACCGGTTTCGTAGCGCAGGCGGCGCAGCACCGGGTCAATCACTTTGATATTCGAGCCATGCCCGTTGACGAAGATCAGGCGGTTGAAGCCGTGATGAATCAGGCTGCGCCCGATGTCGTAGATCATATTGAGGTAGGTGTCGGCGCGCACGGTGATCGTGCCAGCCCCCCAGCCAGGCGCGCGCATGTGCTGCGGCGAATAGCCGAGCCAGAGCGTTGGCGTGTAGAGAATGCCTGCCTGTTCGCCCGCCCGTTGGGCGACTTCGGTCGCGGTGATGGTGTCGCAGTACAGCGGCAGATGTGGACCGTGCTGTTCCAGGCTCGCCTTCGGGATCAGGATCGTGTCGGAATGCTTCAGGTATTCCTGCACATCCACATAGCTGAGATCGCCCAGACAAAACGACGGAAACCCTAACCCCTTCGTGTTACGTTCTGACATTGCATTATCCCCTCATACTCATCATTCGGTTTTTTAGCGCAGAGGCGCAGTGACATTAAGCCTCTGCGTGCTCTGCGCCTCCACGTCGCTGCGTCAAAAAGAATCTTTCTTGGCGGTCAAATTCATGACCTTACAACTTGCAGCAATTCCTCCGTCGTCGCGTCGGCGAAGGCGTCCTCGTTGATGTGCGCGTCCACCTCGCGGTAGCGAATGTCCGCCCGCAGCCCCTCGCGCAGCATGTGCCGCAGTGCGCTGTTGATCGCTGGCTGCCAGAACGCGCCGCCTTCGATGTCCATGACAGAGCCGCCACGCAGCGGCACCAGCACCGTCAGCGGACCGCGCACCGCGTTCAGCTTGTCGAGCAGCATGTGATAGGCTTGCCGCTGCTCATCGGCGGTCAGGCGCACGAGCGTGAACTCCGGGTTGTGGTAATACGTTGGGCGGTCGCGCAGATGTTCCGGGACTTCGTGCTTCGCGCCGAAGACCATGAAGTCCAGACAGCCCGGCACGACCACTTGCGGGATGCCCGCCTTGCCCGCTGCGTCCATGCGCGTTGCACCGCCGTTGTGGAAGCCGCCCGCTACGCAGCCCGCGATCTCGCTGAGCGTGTAATCCAGCACAGCGCTGAAGTAGCCCTGCGCGATCAGTTCCTCCATCGCCACGCCGCCAACACCGTTGGCGTGGAAGATCACAAAGTCGTAGCCCGCATCTTCGATGACCGGGCGCACACGCATCAGCGGCTTGGTGGTGTTGCCAAGCATCGTGGCGGCAATGGCGGGGCGCGCTGGCGGGTGGGGTGCGTTCAGACGTTCGGCATAGGCACGCGCCATGCCTGCGATTGCGGCTCCTGCGCTGTCAAATATCGCCCGGCTGATGGTGTTCAAGCCGAGAATATCGACCACCGAGTGCATAACCATGACATCCTTTGTGCCGACGAACGGCGCGAACTTGCGCTGCCCGCTGGCAATCGGCGATACGATCAGCTTGGGGAAACCGATGGGCAGTACCTTGCACGCCGCCGCCGCCAGCACCGAGCCTTCCGCACCACCGAGCGCTGCGACGCCGTGTATCCTGCCCTGTGCGTGCAGATCAAGCGCGATGGCGCGCACGCCCTTGAGCATCTCTTCGACCGCCTTGCCGCGCGTGCCTGCCGTGCGCAGGCTGTCGATATCACTGCCCGCCGCCTGCGCCACCGCCCGGCGGTCGTAATCGGCAACAATACCAACCGCCTCACCGAGAATGCCGCTGTCCAGCACCAGCGTGTCACAGCCGCACGCGCGCACACGGTCGCGCAGGTACGCCGTTTCGGGACCTTTGGTGTCGAGCGTGCCGATCAGTAAAACTGTCGCCATAGTCAATAACTCTTTTTATGAAGCGCAAAGACACGAAGAACACAAGCCCTCACCCCTTCCCCTCTCCCTCAGGGCGAGGGGTTCAACTGGGTTGGTTAAGTCCCTCTCCATGAGGGAGAGGGATTTAGGGTGAGGGTCTACGCGCCGCTCTTGCGCAGGTGCTTGATCGCCTGTTCGCAGTGCCTGGTGTATTCAGCGTCTGCCATCAGGTCGCTGCCGTGATCGCGGATGAACTTCAGTTCCGCCTCGGTGGCTGTCGTCCCGGCGTCTTCCATCTTGTGCGCCAGCGGCGAACGGTCAAACGGCACGACAAACTCGACCGTGAGTTGCCCGTTGTAACCCGCTTCCTTGAGCGTGCTGATCAGCTTGCTCCAGTCAATCGCACCTTCGCCCGGTGCGCGACGGTTGTTATCGGCAACGTGGAAATCGACCAGGTACGGCGCGGTCTTGCGGATCGCTTCGTACATGTCGTCTTCTTCGATATTGATGTGGAAGGCATCCAGGCAGACACCGACGTTCTCTTCGGCGACATCTTCCATCAGCTTGATCGCCTGATCATGGCGGTTGAGGAAGTTGGTCTCAAAGCGATTGAGCGGCTCCAGCCCGATCTTGACGCCTTTGGTTTTGGCATGCTTCGCGACTTTGCGAATGCCTTCAACCGCCCACGCCCATTCCTGCTCCGGTGTGTCCATCGCCACGACCTTGCCGACTTCGCTCGGCACGAGCGTGAAGAAGTTGCCGCCCAGGTTGGCGACCATATCGGCGATTTCGCAGCAGTAGGCGACCGCCATATCGCGGTAGTAGGGGTCGGCGTGGAGCAGGTCGCGCCCCTTGATCATAATACTGACCGAGCCGAAGCATTGCAGCTTGTGCTTGTCCAGCAGCTCGCGCACCTGTTTGTGATCGTACTTGCGCGGCTCGCCCATGATCTGAATACCGTCGTAGCCCAGCGCTGCCAGGCGTTCAATCGTGCGTTCAATCGGTTCCGGGCGCATCCAGTTGTGCATACAAACGTTCATGATGAAGTGTCTCCATAAGTAGTAACGAGTAACGAGTGAAGAGTAACGCGTAGGGACGGGCAACAGCACGTTTGTTGTCGGGACGTTGTACGATGATTAAAGAGGTTTAGTGCATAGAGTCTCCTGAGGATTAGCCGTATGTCCAGCGACGGAGGAGGCTGTCGCGCAAGGCATTCAGGTGCGAACGCATGGCGCTTTCGGCAGCATGGGCATCGCGCGCCGCAATCGCATCGACAATCTGGCGATGTTCAGCGGTGCAGGCTTGCAGTCGCGGCATGTTGCCTTTGAAATCGGTATTGGCGATGTGGTGTACGCGGTCACGCATTTGCACGATGGTTTCACCGAGCAGCGGATTGGGACAGGCATGTTGCAGCGTCTCGTGAAAGACCGCGTCTGCCGCCGCCCACGCCGGATAGTTGCCCGCGCGCACCGCCTCTTCCATCTGGTGAATAGCGGTTTGCAGGCGGTCGATCTGCTGCGGGGTGGCGCATTCGGCGGCGAGACGCACGGCTTCCGGTTCCAGCATCATGCGGATGTGCAGCACGTCCAGCACATCTTTTGCCGAACGTGAGGCAACCGTGACCGCCCGTCCGGGGATCATCTGCACCAGTCCTTCTTTTTCGAGCTGCTGCAATGCTTCGCGGATGGGGGTGCGGCTGATGCCGAGCAAGCGTGAGAGCTGAACTTCGGACAGCACATCCCCGGGTTCAAGGTCGGCGTGTTGCAGCGCGTCCTTGATGCGCTCATAGGCGACATCGCGCCGCAGCCGCCCGTCGGCGCTGCTGCCATTGCCGCCTGTATGCGTGAGGTAGGTTTCCAGCTTTTCGCGCACGCTGCCCATCATAAGTGCCTACGTACAGCCTGTATACAGCCTGCCGACAGCTTAACGCGTGTGCAGGGGAGTTGTCAAGAAAGTGGGTATAATAAGCATCAACAGTGAGCGAGGTGTGCCAATGGTGATGTTACACGAAGCGCCAGCGATTGAGGTCGGCTTGTCGATGGAGGATTTCATCGCGCAGTTTCACGAAGCGCCCTTTGAGCTGATCAACGACAGAAGGAGACTGTTGATGCCTACACTGCCACGACATACTCTGGCTGTTGACTTCGTATACAAGTTGCTGAATACACTAAAAGAGCGTGCTGGTATCATCGCGTTTAGCGAAACGCCGTTTGTGCTTGTGGACAAACGCAACTGGGTCAAGGGTTCGCGCGTGCCTGACATCCTAGTCTATGAACGGGCGCGCTTCGATGCTTATTGTGTCGAGCATCCTGATTGGCTGGATAAGCCGTTCATCCTTGTGCCAGATTTGTGCATTGAGGTGGTCTCGAAGAACGACCAGTATTCAGACGTGAACGAGAAAGTCGAAGCGTACCTGGCGGATGGCGTGCTGCTGGTGTGGGTGTTTGATCCGCAGACACGTACTGTGACCGTGCGCATAGCGGGCAGCACGCAAGCGACGATCCTGTACGAAGACGACACGCTGGATGGCGGCAGCGTCGTCAGAGGATTTAGCGTGCGGATCGGGGAAGTGTTCGCTGGGAAGGTATAAGAGGCAGGAGCGATAATGGTGGTGTCTTTTTTGGCAATGGGTCGAGATGGATTGTGACATCCCGCAAAATTATAGGGACGAGGCACTGCCTCGTCCGCTGCTTCATCTGACGCCCGCTACTTTTTCCTGTACCCCAGTCGGGTGTTGTTTGGCACGATGCGGTCAGGGTAGGCGGCGAAGTCTTCCAGCCGCAGGTCCGTCCCCAGAATGCAA
>JANRJX010000207.1:0-36005 GCA_033763755.1 Chloroflexota bacterium | reverse complement strand
GCTGATGGTGCCGGAGCCACTGACGTTCGTCGGTCCGTTGCCGCGCAGCCGGAAGCGCAGCACGCCGCCGCCGAGGTCTTGATTGCTGAAAGCGACCCAGCGCCCGCTATCGAAACTACCGACGTCCTGGGTGCCGCCCTGCGAATCAGACGTGCCATAGCGTTGGACAAAGGAACGTAGGGCAAGCGTGAGGTTTGTCACGTGCGTGGCATGACACGCTCTCCTCACATCATCCGCTCGAACTGGATGTACTGCATAATCTCGCCGTCATCCAGCGCCCGCCCTGGCGAGACAATCAGATAACCATCCGACCACAGGTTGCCTTTGCCGAGCGCCGGGTTCTGCTTGCGGGCAATCTCCGCCGCGCGCTTCTGCAAATCGCGCACCACCTCAAACGGCGGCGCTTCGCCCGGCACGTCCGCGTGCAGGTAGACAAACTCGTCACGCACCTGCACATCCAGCACGTCCCACGCCCGTTCCGCCAACTGCACGCTCATGCCCGTCTCAATCGCCCGCGCCACCATATCGCTCAGGCGCTGGTTCGGGTCGCGCAGCAGCCACACATACGTATACTTGTTGCGTACATCGCTCATCGTCGCAGCAGGTGCCAGCGCTGTTGACGCGGGTTCCATCAGCGGTTCGGGGACGCGCGTCAGCGCTTCCAGCAGCCGCTTGCCCTGCCGCCGAATGTCACGGAGTGCCATCGAACCCGCGAACACCAGCGCCAGTGTCAGTTCATTCACCGTCGCGCGCGTGTACAGCATGTAATCCTTGCCGCTGCTCGGCACGGTCACAAAGCGCACGTTCGCCTGGTCGCTGTCGCTTTCCCACTGCTCGCCAATCGCCGCGCCGATCTCGTCAATATCGCCGCGACCCAGCCGCCCGGCAAACGCGATGATGCCGTTCTCTCGGATCAGCACCGCCGCTGCCACCTCTTCCAGCGACACCTGCGTCAGGCTCAACGCGATCTGCGCGATCACCGGGTCCTGAATCGGCGGCATTCCCATCGAGGGGGTGAACTCCGCCGCGTCTTCTTCCGCCAGTTCAAACGCCGCCAACCGTTCAAACTCGGTGTTGAACTCCGGCTCCTGCCCGGCAAGCTGTGGCAGGCGTTCGACCTCGCCCGCGCTCACGCCTTCAAATGGCTTGGTAAAGCCCGTCGTGTCTTCGTCCGTCACCGCAGGTTCGCGCATCAGCGACCACTCGTCTGCCTGCTCCGGCAGCCGTGACGGGCGCGTCGTCACCGCAGGCAGCCACTCCGTCTCCGAATCCGGCGTCACATCCAGTTGTCCGCCAAACGTCGTCGCATCGCCAAACGCATCCCCCTCTTCAAGCGGCGGCAGCACTTCCACATCCGCGATCACCTGCTGCAAGAATTCCGGCTCGCGCACATACAGATCATCCCGCAGCGATGTGTCCTCCCACGATGGCAGCGGACGGATGTTCGGCTTGTGCTGCTCCAACTGGCGTTCGATGCTGCTGATCAGCGATTGCAGCGAAAACGAATCAGCGGGCGTTGATTCATCCAGCGCGGTTTCCAAAATCATCTGCGCCGGGTGCGAATCGCTGTCATCGTCCGGGAACGTGAAGTCATCGACATCGGCGCGGGCGGGCTGCGCACGACTGAAAGAGGTGAAAATTTCTTCAATCTCAGATTGTGTGATCGTGCCAGGATCGGCGCTTGGCTCGCTCGTCTTGCGCTTCGGCAGTTCCGGCGGCACAGGTTCACCGCGCAGGATGTGCAGCACGTTCTGGAATTCCGGCTCCTGCACCACCGCCCGCAAATCGCCGACCGTGCCAGAGTCTTCCAGCACATCCGGCATTGGCGGTTCTTCAGCGGCAAGCCGCTGGAATACCTCCTCAGCATCCGCTGTGAAGGGTGGCACTACCTCGCCCACTTGCAGTTTGCCTGTTTCGCGCGTGCGACGGATTTCATCGGCGATCTCTTCAAGCCGCTGTACACCCTCGTCAAACGCCCATTCGTCCACGTCCTGATGCGGCGCAGTCTGCGCGGCACCCTGTGTCGCTGGCGCATCGTCCGCCCATGTACCGCCCCACGAACTGACAAAGTCGGCGGTCACTGCCGGCGGCTGGAACACATCCACATCTTCCGGCTTTGACAGCCAGGCGTCTTCTTCCTCCAGCACATCCGGCGGCACAGGCAGCCCTTCTGTCAATGGCACGGCGGCGTCCTGCTCGTTAAATGGCATTGTGTAAAGTGCCGCCACCTCGTCGGTAATACTGACGGGCGCAGGTGGTAAATCGTCGGTCGTCAATGCCTCGACCTGAAGCTGCTGCTCCAGGAAGTCATCCATCATATCTGGATCGGGCAGCAGTTTCCCGCCCAGCGGATTGGTCGTCTTGCGGCTGCGCGCCACCAGCTCCGGATCGCGCGGCGGGGCTTCCGCGTCGTTCTGCTCAAAGGCTGTACTGGGAAATCCCCAGTCGGTTGTCAGCGGCAGATCTTCCGGCTCATCCTGCACTTCCTCGTGATATTCCTGCGCCCGCGCGATCAGCAAGTCGGTTGCGGACACCGGCTTTTCCTTAAGCGTGTCCTCAACCGGCTCTTCGAACGTCGCCTCGACCTGCTGCGCCCGCTCAATCAGGTAGTCGGTCATAGATGGCAGCTGCTCTTGAGGCGAAGCCAGCGGCATATCTTCGACATCATCGTAGTAGGCGGGGTTGCCCTGCTCTGGCGTATCGCCTTCGTCGGGAAAACGGAACTCGTCAAACGCAAATTCCTGGTTATCGGTGATGTCCGGCGGAGCGGGCGGCGGCTCGTCGTAATTCACGGCGGGCATCGGTTCAGACGGCGTGTTTTCACGCGTCAACTGCTCCCACATCGCGTAGGCATCTTCGGCGGACAGCGCCGACTCCGCTGGATCGTTTTCTTTAAAAATGTCCGTGCTGATGCGATATTGCGCCGCTTCCTCGTCGCCGATCTCGCCCGCACGCAGAGATGGCGTGGTCGCTGGCGGCGGTTGTGCCGTCATATCCGTCAACCCGCCCTGATTGAGCGCCAGATTGAGTAAATCCTGTTCGCTGAACTCGCCGGGGCGCACAGTGGAACGCGGCGCAGGCGGTGAATCGCTGAGAATGTTGGTGTTCGGCGCGGGTAAATCTTCGGTATTGAACACCCCCGTGCGCCGTCGATCCGGGCGCTCCAGCGGGGGAATATAGCCTTGCTGCTCCCCTTCGCCGTACATCACGTCGGTCGAGGGTGGTTGCAAGTCCTCGGTCAGATATTCGCCCGGGCGCCGCTGTACATCCGGCGCGTCCGTCCGATTTTGATACGCGCTCAACTGCGCGGCGTCGATTTCGCCAGGGCGCAAACCTTTGCGCTGCTCCTCTTCGCCTTCGTGCATGATGCCCGTCGTCAAGGGCGAAGGCGGCAGCTCTTCCGTACGCTGGCGAAACAGGTCCGTGCTGTACATGTACGGACGTAACTGCTCCGCGCCAATCTCGCCGGGGCGCAGCGGTTTCGGCTCCTGCTGCTTCAGCGCATCGGTATTCACCTGCGGCGGCGGCGGCGCAGCCGGTGCGGGCGGCTTCAGGCGTGTCTCCTGTGTCCGGTTCTGGTCCACAGATGTCGGCAGCGCCCCCCCAGCACTGCGACGACTGGCATCCACCGCGCGATTAAGCAGCGGAATCACGTCGCGGGCGCTGAACGGCGGATCGAGGCTTTCCTGCAACTGCAAGCGCCCCAGCACCTCCTGCGTCTGGCGCGGGCTGGCAACGATCGCCAGTCCCGGCTGGATGCGCCGCAGCGTATCGACCACCGACGCGCCGCTGGGAGCAACGCTGTTGAAGTCGATCAATACCACGTCCTGAGGATGCGTCTGAAGATACTCGATGGCAGCATCCGCCGTCGTGAACGGGTGCGCGTCAAAGCCGCCCGTGCGTTCCAGCGCCTGTTTGAGCGCCACTGAAAATGCCAACTGCCGATTGATGATCAGCACACGAATCGCCATCGCCGTATCCTCATTCTGAAACGTAACGAAGGTATATGTGCCATACCTTCGTTTCATATGTTACATCATTTAAACCTTCGCGCGCACTCAGATTTTGCGAACAAGGGGTTTCAACCCCTTGCTGCAAGGGCTGAAATCTCTTGCTCAGCTTATGCAGATCAGGGCGAAGTGACGTTCACCTGGAAGATGTCGTCATTGTTTGCCTCGTTCGATTCGGTCACGACATTGCCTGAATCTGCCACCGCCCGCAGAATATAGCTGCCCGGCGTAGAGAAGGTGATGCCCGCCGTCAACGATATAATGTCACCTGCACGCAGATTTTCGACAGCAGGCAACTGCACCGTCTGGTTCGTCGGCAGAATGACGATGGCGGACTCGAATCTTGGCACTGCTCCCCCGCTGTTGTTGCGCACCAGCACTTCGTAGGTGGACGATACGCTGCCGCCCACTGCCAGTGACAGCGCTGGAGAACCGCTGATCCGCACGACTTCCAGATCGACCGCCGCAGGGGTTGCCGTCGCCACGATAATCGGCGTGAAGGTTGGCGGGAAGACGAATGGCGTATTGGTGGCGGGCAGCGGAGTGTTGGTCGGCGGCGGTGGCGGCTGCACCACCGGGATCGCCGTGCAGATGCCGTAGATCGTCACAAAGTCGTCGATCACCCAGCCGACATTGACGCCAACGCGCACCTGCCACCAGCTGTTGTCAGCAATACGTCCCGTGATCGGGATTTGTGTTCCCGCCGCAATGCCGCTGATACGTGGGTAATTCGTGCCAGGTCCCTGGCGCAGGTTGATGCCTGTATTCGCCAGCGCACGGCACGTCGGGTCGTTGGGATTGATGATCGGCACGTTGGGCGCGGGAATGCTCGTCACCGTCACCTGTGCCTGTGCCGCACGCACATTGACCGTGACCGTAGACGGGTCGCTCGTCACCGACGAACGGTAGGCGATCACACCGATATTGAGCGTCCCCGCTTCCAGCGGCGTGTAGCTGTACGAAAGTGTCATCGTTGGGCTGCCCGTCGGCTGTTCCGAACGAATGGAATGCACGACTCGACCGTTTGCCAGCAGCTGAATCTGGGTGATGCCGACGGTATCCACCGCATTGGCGCTGATGGCGAGCGGCTGGTTGACGACCGTTTCACTGTTATTGGCGGGCGAAACGATGGTGACAACAGGACGCGCGCTGGTCGCACCTGTCGCCGTTGGCAAGACCTGTTCGCGGCGTTCACCGCTGAGATTGCATGATGCCAGGAAAAAAGCGAGCAGGAGAAGTAGCACGCGCAGAAGTCGGGTGTGCATATACAGTCCTTTGCAAAGGCGTCTATCACGCTTATGTTGATTTTAGCACAAATCTATCTATGACCGCCGTTTCATAGGGGCAGGATGCGTTTTGTCGTGATGTAACCAAAGGGCAGAACATTGCCCTGCGCCAGCGCTCTTATCTCCTTTTAATCTTTCACTCATCGCTGTATAATGTGACGACCGATGCAATGAGTAGAAAAAGGAGGGCGAATGAAGCCGCACTTGGCCTTAATTCTCGCCCTGCTGTGTTCCTTGATAACTGCCTGCCAGCCGGACGACCCCGCGCCTGACACCATGCGCCCGCTGGCATTATCGCCCGTACCAGAGCTTGGCGTGCACGCCGCCGCGCCTGCACCCTATCGCCCCACACCCACCGCTCTGCCTGACGACATTATCAGCGCTGCCGATGCCGAATACCGCGTGCTGGCGCATCTGTATGAGCGCGTCGCGCCGTCGGTGGTTTATGTCGATGTCACGTTTGCGCCGGACGCCCAGGGCAACCAGCCGACTGCCAGCGGTTCCGGCTTCGTCATCGACGGCAGCGGGCATATCGTTACCAATGCCCATCTGGTGCGCGATTCGAGTTCGATCCTCGTCACGTTCAGCGACGGTTACGTCACGTCGGCGGTGCGCCTGGGGTTAGATATTTTCAGCGATGTGGCGGTGCTGCGCGTGAATGCCAATACACCGCTGCTGCTGCCCGTCACGTTTGGCGATAGCACCGCGCTGCATGTGGGCGAACGCGCCGTTTCGATTGGCAACCCGTTCGGCTTATCAAGCTCGATGACCGTCGGCATCATCAGCGGCTTGGGGCGCCAACTACCGTCCGCCGAACTGATGGGCAGCGAAACAGGCGATTTCCACAACCCGTCGATCATCCAGATCGACGCGCATATTCACGCGGGCAGCAGCGGCGGACCGCTGCTCAACTCGCACGCACAGGTCATCGGCATGACGACCGCAATTCCCACGACAAGCGGAGCGTTTGAAGGTGTCGGTTTCGCCGTCCCCGCGCGCACCATCCAGCGCGTCGTCCCGGAACTGATCGATCATGGCAGCGTTGCGTACCCATGGCTCGGCATCGGCAGCGCTTCTGTGGGGACGGCTTTCGGCGTAGCAGGGCTGGCGGAACCGCTGCGTCTACCCGTGCAGACGGGCATCCTGATCGCGGGCATTGCGCCGGGCTCTCCCGCAGATGCAGCGGGGCTGCGCGGCGGCACGCGCGAGGTCGTGGTGCGCGGGCGGCAGGTGTGTACAGGTGGTGACATTTTGCTGGCGATTGACGAACGCGCCGTGCATTCGATGGACGACCTGCTGTATCATCTGATGCTGGACTACCGTCCGGGCGATACGGTCGTGCTGCGCATGATACGCGGCGAAACGACGTTTGATGTCCCCATCCTGCTGACGATGCGCCCGACCACCAGCGCCGACATTCCATCCTGCGGCGGGTAGGGACACGCAACGGACCGTCCGAATGAGATTGATGAGGTGAACCGACCATGATGATCCCTGACCGTGTTCAATTTCATAAAGTATGGGCGGCAAGGTAAAGGTATATGATGAAAGCACTGATCACGGGCGCTACAGGGTTCGTCGGGTCGCATGTCGCGCGGGCGCTGGCGGATGCGGGACATGAGGTGCGGGTGCTGCACCGCGCGTCGTCAAAGCTGGATGCGCTGGAAGGCGTGCGCTACGAGTCGGCGATGGGCGATATTCTCGACGAGGATGCAGTGCGCGCCGCCTGTCACGATTGCGACCGGGTGTTTCATGTAGCAGCAGTCTCCGATTATTGGCGCGCGGACAAGGCGAAGATGTTCGACGCCAACGTGCGCGGCACGCAGCTTGTGCTACGAGCAGCGCGCGAGGCGGGCGTACAGCGTGTCGTCTTCACCAGCAGCGCGGCGGCGGTCGGCACGCGCACCGATGGCAGCCCCGCCAACGAGCAGGATACGTTCAATCTGCCGCCGGAGCGTTTCCCCTACGGCTACAGCAAAGCGCTGGCGGAGCGTGTGGTTGGCGAGGCGGTGGCGGGCGGACAGGATGTGGTGATCGTCAATCCGGTTGTCGTGCTGGGACCCGGCGACTTAAACGTCATTTCCGGCGATTTTGTACTGAAGACACGCCGCCTGCGCTGGACGCTGCCCGTGCCACCCGGCGGTGTCGCTGTCACCGATGTGCGCGATGTGGCGCATTGGCATGTGGCGGCTGCAGAGCGTGGGCGCACAGGCGAGCGCTACATCCTGGCGACGGAGAACTTCGCCTATCACCGCTGGTTCGCACTGATTGCAGAGGTGGTCGGTGTGCGCGCCCCGGCGTTTCCGCTGCCGCGTTTCGCGCTGCCGCTGGTCGCAGCCGCGATTGATGCCGGGCGCAGTCTGGGGCTGGCGCTGCCTGTAGATGCCAATCAGGTGCGGTTGGGCGCTAAGCGGATCTACTTCCAGTCTGCCAAAACCTGGGCAGAATTGGGCGCGCCGCAGGTGACGATGCGCCAGAGTTTGGTAGATACGTACAACTGGTATCGGTCACATGGCTATGTGCAGGAGGACTGGTTAGCGCAGATGATCGCGACATTCGGCTGATTTTTGGTATTTCTTAAACGTTTCTTTATATCAAAATGGCAAAGTTGGCATATAGTGACAGTGTTCTCATCTATATCTTATACGCTGCTGACAATTGATCGCGTATGATAACGTTGCTAGAATAAGGAAGTATAGTAAAATAGGACAAAAATGCAATTTGGCTTTGTACACAAGAGACTTGTTTGCAAAACATTTGGTAGGTGTAAAAACACAATTCGTTACACCGCTGCACAAAAACGCAGCAACACTACTACCACTGTCAGCGCAAGCTCGGTGGTTTCGTTTTTATAGATTAGGACGCATGTATGGCAGCATATTTAATTGTAGATGTTGACGACCTGCTGAACCATTTCCGCAACCGCAACATCGCGGTCGATCTCCAGGAGCTGGCGGTCGGCTTGCGCGGTGGTGCGGCGCTGGCAGCGGGGCTGATGAGCGCGGATAAACTGCGCGCTGTCGCTGCCGCTGACTGGGAGTCGAAGGTGTCGAATGGACGGCGCAAGACGCGCGGGACGCTTGACGCGCAGATGATCTTCAAATCTGCGGGCTACGAGACTTTCCAGGTGCCCCAGCGCACAGCACTGGCGGATGCGCTGATCGTCAACTTCTTCTCCTATGATCCGGAACCAGTCGATGAACTGATTCTGGCGACCACCAATCCTGACCTTGTGCCGCTGGTACGCCGTATCCGCACGACGCGGAATGCCCGCATCCGTATGTGGGGTTCGGACGATGTGCTGACGGGGACCGAATTTGCGGAAGAAGTCATCTTCCAGCCGCTGGAAAGCCTGCTCGGTATCCAGCAGACCAAGAACGTGGCGATCTATATCGACTTCGAAAACATCGCCATCAGCCTGAACGAGGCGGGCTACACCGTCAACCTGAACGAACTGATCCAGTCGTTCGTCATGCAGGGCAAGGCGCATGGTCAGGTCGTCAAGATGGCAGCGTATGCGCCCTGGGGACAGCGCGGCAGCCTGCCGCCGCTGGTGGACGACGCCGGGCGCGAAGTGGCGGACGAAGCGCCAAGCCGCCTGATGATGGCGAGCATCTACCCGATGTTCAACCTGCCGGGCAAGAACAGTGCTGATATGCTGATCGCCAAAGACATCATCACGGATAGCGGTCACAGCGATGCGGCGGACATCTACATCGTCGCCAGCGGCGACCGCGATTTTAACGAGGTCATCAAGACGCTGCGCCAGCGCGGGAAGCCGGTGGTGCTGTGGAGCGTGCGCAGCAGCCTGAGCCGCCAGCTGGAAGCGATTCCCGGTGTCCAGATTGAATACGTGGAAGACTTCACCAACCTGCAAACGCATCGCACATTTGGCGCGACTGCCGCCGCCGTCGCTGCGCAGGAATACGAGCCGGAAGAAGAGATCAGCGGGTTCGTGCCATCGCAGTGGTCGAGCGTCATCATCCAGCTGGATCGACTGGCGCAGATCAAGGGTCGCCGTCAGATCGGGCGCAAGACGCTGATCGAGCAACTGATGAAGGTCAATGCGGTTGTGTCGGCGGCGCGCGGCGAAGACCTGGTGGCGCAGGCGGTCGCTATCGGCATCCTCGAAGAAGGCTCGCAGAATACCGTGCGCCTGGACCCGACGAATCAGGTCGTCGAAAAGACTCGCGTGATCCGTGACCGCATCACGCTGCGCGTTGCCAATACGCTCAAACTGCGCGGCTGGGAGTACGTCAACTACGGCTTCCTGCTCAAGGGGCTGGCAAGCGACCGCGAAATCGACCGTCCCGGCTTGAACTACAGCGACGAGTGGCGCTCGAACTGGATCGACTGCCTGGTGCGCGAAGAGGTGCTGGCGCGCGAACTGGTGCCGCATCGCCATAACCCGGACGATCTCGTGCCGGTGATCAAGCTCCGCGCCGATTACGAGATGGAGCCGGAAGCACAGATGCGCAGCGACGAGATGGAAGCCATCAGCGAGCAAAGCTGGGCGGGCGTTTCGATGCCGGAACTGGAGCGCCAGGAGCCGGATACGTCGGACATGGTGCGGCGTATCGTCGTCAGCGTCGAACAGTTCACGAGCTTTCGCGGCTTCTCCTGGTGTCCGCTCGGCAGCCTGCACAAGCGGCTGCGCAACTTCGACCGCGCCATGAGCTTCCAACGCGCCGTCGAGTACCTGCTGGCAAATGATGGCGCGGTCGTGGAAGAGTACGAAAATCCGCAGAGCGACTTCCGCACCAAAGGCATCTCACTCGATTTGATGTCTGAGGTGTGCAGCAAGATTCTGGTGGAGCGCGACACGTTCGTGCGGGCGCTGCTGCAACTGTATGAGCGCAACATCCTGATCTCGGAACAGAGCATCCGCGTGATCGACCCGAACGGGCGCTGGGATTTGCCGCTGTGGTTGTCGATCATGCAGACGGAGAATGTACTGAACGAAGTGCCAGGGCGACCGGGACAGTACAGCCTCTTCCGCACGCATCACACCGTCACACTGGTGGCGGACGGCAAGCGCGCGGAACAGCCGGAGAAGTAACGTTACGAGGCGCGCACCAATTGTTGTAGGGGTATGGAGGCAGATCGCCTTCGCAGACCGCCCTGAGATTAAGCACTGAATCAGCAAGGACGAGGAATTCCTCGTCCTTGCTGATTCACAGAAGAATTGCTGCGATGAAGGGGCTTATACCTGCGCAGGCGTGAAGCGGAAGCCTTCACCCATGCGCTCAATGTAGCCGATGCCGGGGAACGGGAAGTGATAGCCGAACGTCAGCAGGTCTTCATCTGCCGCACGCCCGAACAGCGCTGTCCGCGTTTCGACCGCCTGTACCGGGTCGGAGTCAAAGCCGAAGTACCAGCCCGGATTTTGCAGCGACACCAGCGAGCTGATAGCAGCATCCACTGTCAACAGCAGATTCTGTCCACCAGAACTGAGCTGGAACGCCATATGACCTGGCGTGTGTCCCGGCGTTGCTAATGCCTGAATGCCTGGCAGCAGTTCCTGTTCGTCGCTGTAGAGGGCAATTTGTTCCGCAGCCGACGCCGGGGCGAGAATGCCGTTCGCCAGCGCGACGATCTCTGCAAACGGCGTGCCGCTGGCATCCTGCTGCAAGTAGTTCCATTCCGCCTCGCCGATGTGGTACAGCGCGTTCGGGAACGCCATGCTGTTCATATCGCCCGCGCCCAGAACATGATCCGGGTGGTAGTGCGACAGAATCACCTGCGTCACGTCTGCCGCGCTCAAACCGAGCACTTCCAGCGTCGGCACAAGGCTACCGCTGGTTTCGCCCGCACCGTTGCCGGTATCCATCAGAATCACATCATCGCCCGTTTCGATCAGCATCACCGTTACGGTAGCGCGGAACGCATCGGTGGGCAGATTGTTTTCCGCCAGATATGCGGCAAGCGTCGCTTCATCCACATTGGCACCGAGCACGCTGGCGGGCAGCTGCGCAAGGCCATCCTGAATCGCCGTTAGCGTCCAATCACCCAGCTGGAAGCGATTGAGTGCCCGCACAGGCGCGGCAGCGGCTTGAGCAAAGCTGCGTTTGGGCAGTACACTGAAATACGCACCGAGGCCCAAAGCGGCACCGGCGCCCAATCCCTTGAGCAAGTTACGTCGTGTGAGCAGCATCTTCAATTCTCCACTATGACGAGCTGTTTAAAGCGGACGCAAGTCCAGATGCATTGGCACCGCAAGAGCTTACGTGTCCACCCAACTTCCCCCGCGCGAGGGATACACATTCACAACCATGTGTGCGAGAATCGAACGCGGGTTGCGTTGCCACAACCCGCGTTTCTGCTTTTACGTATACGTTTGAGGGTGCGACGGTCTAGACTGGGACGACCGGCTGCCCCAGCATTGTGCGAATCTTGGAGACCAGATCGTGGTGCAAAATCGGCTTCAGCAGGTAATCGTTCGCACCCGCTTCGATACCGCGAATGATGGCATCGGCATCACCGCGCGCCGACAGGATGATGATTGGCGTGCGGGCGGTCTGCTCGCGCTGGCGAATATCGCCGCACAGTTCGATTCCATCTTTGCCCGGCATCATCACATCGAGGATGATCAGGTCCGGCGTGACTTCATCCAGCATCTGCAATGCCGCGACGCCACTTTGTGCGCGCAGCACGCTAAACCCACCGCGCTCCAGCATAATCCCGATCAGGGTCAGCGCGCCAATTTCGTCATCCACAACCAGAATTTGCCGTTTCATCAGATTTCCTTCAAAAGTCTGTACGCTTCGGAGCGCAGAGTGTCTCACCCGTCATTACCGTTTGATTTATAGTGTAGGACGATAATTGCGCCAGAAGGCTAAAGATATTACGAATTCTTCGGGTTTGAAGATTGTTATGAAAGCAAAGGAATGACCAACCATGACACAAATGCGCGCGATTGAGGTAGAACACATCACCAAAACGTATGGTGATTTCCGCGCGGTCGATGACCTGACGTTCACGGTATATGGCGGCGAAATCTTCGCGCTGCTGGGACCGAACGGCGCGGGCAAAAGCACGACGATCCGCATGATCCTTGACATCCTCAAGCCGGACAGCGGCACCATTCGCGTGCTGGGCGCGCCGCTGACGGAGGCGACCAAGAACCGCATCGGCTACCTGCCAGAAGAGCGCGGCTTGTACCGCACGGTCAAGGTCATCGACATGATGATCTATCTCGGTCAGCTCAAGGGGATGGCGACCGCCGATGCACGGCGCAAAGGGATGACGCTGCTGGAACAGCTTGACCTGGGCAAGCACGCAAAAAGCAAGGTCAGCGAACTGAGCAAGGGTATGCAGCAAAAAGTCCAGTTCGCCGTCACCGTCATGCACGAGCCTGAACTGATCATCATTGATGAGCCGTTTTCAGGGCTGGACCCGGTCAATACGCGCTTCATCATGGATTTACTGCTCGATTTCCGCAAGCGCGGCGGCGCGATCGTTATGAGTACGCACCAGATGTACCAGGTCGAAGAGCTTGCCAACCGCCTGCTGATGATCTACCAGGGGCGGCAGCGTTTGTATGGCGAAGTTGATAAGGTGCGGCGGGAGTATGCCCAGAACGCCGTGATCGTGGAAGGCACAGGAGAATGGTCACATGTGCCCGGCGTGGAGCGGGTGCAGGTGGCGGAAGACGGACGGCGCGGCACGCTGCTCTACTTGCAGCCCAATACCACGTCCGATGATGTGCTGGCGGCGATTGCGGCGGATGACAGTGTGCAGTTGCAGCGCTTTGAACTGGCAGTCCCACGTTTGAACGACATCTTTATCCAGGTTGTAGAAGGAGAGAAGGCGAATGGGAAAGTGGTGGCTGGTCGCTAAGCACGAATTTTTGTCTAACGTGCGGCGGCGCTCGTTCCTGTTTGCAGCATTTGGCGCACCGCTGTTCACGATCGGCATCATGGTGCTGGTCTTCGGCGTCATCATCAACAGCTTTGAAAGCGATATCACCGAGCAGATCGGCTATGTCGATTTGTCCGGCGTGCTGACAGATGCGATTGAGCGTCCAGAGATGTTCACGCCCTACCCCGACGAAACGGCGGCAGCAGCAGCGCTGGAAAGCGGTGACCTGCTGGCGTACTTCGTAGTGGCGCAGGATTACATGGCGACGGGCGGTGTCACGCTCTACCGCGGCGGCGATGTGCCGCCGAGCGTGGAGAATGCGATCGAAAACTACCTGCTTGCCAATCTGGGCGCGCAGGTCGGCAATGAAGACGTGGCGCAGTTGGTGCAGGACCCGGTGGATGCATCGATCCGCGCGCTCGACAGCGGGCGCACCGTCACCGCCGAAGGCATCATTGGCTTGTTCATCGCGCCGTTCATCTTCATGGTGGTGTTCCTGGTTGCTGTGCAAACCACCAGCGGCTACCTGATGTCGAGCGTGGTAGACGAGAAGAGCAACCGTGTGATGGAAATCCTCGTCACCAGCGTGACGCCCTTCCAACTGCTGTTCGGCAAGGTCATCGGGCTAGGCTTGCTCGGCTTGCTGCAACTGGCGATCTGGCTGGTGGCGGGCGCGGTCGTGCTGTCGCTCAATCGTGATGTCGGGGTGCTGTCCGGCGTCAGCTTCCCGCCTGATCTCATTGCGCTGTCGCTGGTGTACTTCCTGCTCAACTACTTCCTGACAGCCAGCATCATGGCGGGTATCGGTGCGGCGGTCGGCAGCGAGCAGGAAAGCCGCCAGATCGCGGGCATCTTCGGCTTCATCACGGCGATACCGTTCTTCTTCATCTTCACCTTCTTTGAAGACCCGAACGGACCACTGCCGACGTTCCTTACGTTGTTTCCGCTGACATCGCCGATGGTGTACATCCTGCGCTCGGCGTTCACGGCGATCCCGACGTGGCAGGTGATCGCAAGTCTGGCGCTGCTGGCGCTGACGACGGTGGCGGTGACATGGGCGGCGGCGCGCATCTTCCGCTGGACGCTGCTGATGTATGGCAAGAAGGTGGGCTTTAAGACGATCATGCAGGCGTTGCGCAGTCGCCAGATGGGGACGACCGCAACTGGAGAGGCGGCAGGATGAACGGGCGTTTATCACAGGTCTTCTGGTACGAACTGCGGCGCAACTTCCGGCGCACAGGCTATCTTTTCACAACCTTCGGCGTGCCGGTGCTGGTGTTCGTCGCGTCAATGGTGCTGCCGGTGCTGCTGAGCGGGCTGGGCAATCAGGAACGTTCGACAGACATCACCGAACCGAACCTGCCGACCGAGATCATGGAACAGGCAGACCTGGTCGGCTATGTTGATGCGACCGGGCGCTTTAGCGAACCGGGCGAGCTGAGCGACAGTCTGATCCGCTATGAGGATGAAGCGGCGGCACAGGCGGCGCTGACTGCGGGCGAGATCGACACCTACTATCTGATTCCGGCGGATTACTTCGACACGGGCGATGTGACGCTGGTCATGCCGCGCCTGATGATTAACCTGATCGACAACGACCTGATCGAACAACTGCTGTTACGGGAGCTTGCCAGCGGCGTCGCGCCGGAAGTCTTCACACGGCTGGAAGACCCGCTGAACATGCGTGAGGTCGATACGCAGCGCGCGACCAGCACGGACAGCGAGTCGGCGTTCGACAGCCGATTTCTGATCGCCTATATCTTCGCCATCATCCTGATGGGCAGTCTGTTTCTGACGAATGGCTACCTGCTGCAAACAGTGATCGAGGAAAAGGAGACGCGGCTGATCGAAATCCTGCTTTCGACGATGCGCCCGTTCGACCTGCTGGCAGGTAAAATCGCGGCGCTCGGTTTGCTCGGCATTTTGCAGATGCTGGTGTGGGGCGGCGCGTTCGCGTTCACGTTGTGGCTGAGTACGCGCGAAACGCTGCGTGCCATCCTGCCTGCGCTCGGCGTGCTGGTCAACCTGACGATCCCGCTGGACATCATCCCGCTGCTGATTGTCTACTTCATTCTGGGCTACTTACTGTTCGCGGCGCTGTTCGGCGTAGTCGGCGCGCTCTCAAACTCGATGCGTGAAGGTCCGCAGTACGCGGTCATCTTTACGCTGCCAGCGTTCGTGCCGTTCTACTTCATCAGTCTCTTCGCGACAGCGCCCAACGGCACGCTGCCCGTCATCCTCAGCCTGTTCCCGCTGACCGCACCGTTGAGCATGGCGCAGCGGCTGGCAGTGAGCGAAGTCCCTGGCTGGCAGTTGGCGCTGAGCATCGCGCTGCTGGCGCTGAGCGTGGTCGGCGTGATGTGGCTGGCGGGGCGGCTGTTCCGCGTCAACACACTGCTGGCGGGCAACCTGCCCAAGCTGCGCGAACTGCCAAAGTTACTGCGGGGTTGAACCCTCACCCCAACCCCTCTCCCTCATGGAGAGGGGCTTAAGAAGACTCTTCTGCCCCCCTTCGCCCTGAGGGAGAAGGGGTTAGGGGATGAAGGCATCATTTGAGGCTGTCAATAGATTTCGGCGCGCGTTTGTGGTTGAATAGTCCATAGGATGTATCATTCAGCAGCAAGGCATGATTGAGTTACAGCTATGGCTATTCGCAAGATTATCACCCCCGAAAACCCGATGCTGCGCAAGAAAGCGCACCGCGTTACAGATTTCGGCAAGAACTTTCAAACGCTCGTGGACGACATGATCGAGACGATGATCGAAGCGCCGGGCGTGGGACTGGCAGCGCCCCAGGTCGCCGTGCCGCAGCGCCTGCTGGTGGCGCGGCTGCCGGACGACGTAGAGGGGCAGAAGGAATACGGCAAGCTGGCGGGCGTGGTGCATGTACTGGTCAACCCGGAGATCATCAAAGTGAGCCGGACGATGGTAGAAGGCGCGGAGGCATGCCTGTCGATCCCCGGTTATGCAGGCAAGGTGGATCGCTACGAGAGCATCGTTGTACGGGCGCAGGATCGCAAGGGCAAGGAGGTGCGCATCAAGGCGCATGACTGGCTGGCGCGCATCTTCCAGCACGAGATCGATCATCTGGACGGACGGCTGTACATCGACATTGCCAAAGAAATCTGGGAGCAGAAGCCGGAAGACGAGGCAGAAGGCAAGGCGGTGAAGGCGGAGTGATCTCCGCCATGTTTTTGCTTCTGTTGTGACTGGTGCTGATTAAGACCCCATGTTTATCCACAGGGATAGCTGCCAAGTGCCAATAGCAGTTCACGTTCTTCCAGGCGTTCTTCTGCGTTCAGACGCAACAAGTACACAGTGACTCGCCCGGTAGATGTTAACGGCGAAATCCTGGAGCCTGTCAAGGCAAAGTGATCGTCCCACGATTGTTGACGAGGATTAAACAACGGTACGATTTTCCCCCCGTCGATCCAGTCAACAGAGCTCAAGTCACTGCCTTTGTAACTATTGCACCAGTAGCAACTCAAGCACAGATTTAGCGCGTTGGTTTCACCGCCGTGTTTTTCCGCAATAATGTGGTCAATTGCAAAGTTGATTGGGCTGGCGTCTGCGCTCAATCGACAATATTCACAACACTCTTGCGCACGTTCCACGACCTGTCGCCGCAGTGCAGTTGAAATATAAGAATCACTCAATGGATGTCGCTGCCTTGAGGTTTTGCCTGGCTTTTGCTTTGACGAGTGTTAGCAGGTGGTTGATCTGTCGAAATTCATCCATTTCTATTTTTTCTTCATGTGAGAGGTTTCCGGCGCGGTTCTTGTCCAGCAATTGATGTGCACGGTCTTGCAAATCATCCGGCAGTCGATAGCTGGCAATCTCATCCAGCGTCGGTGCAGAACTGAGAAAGTCTGTCACGATGTCTTTGATGCTTTTAGGAGGTGCAGGTATCATCGTCATACCTCTTTTATTGATGTTGCTATTTTAAGCGTGTTTTCCAATTTCTCGTAGCCTCGTAATGGATGAATTGAGTAACCGGGATGAGAACACCGATGCGCAACCGATGGCGTGAACTGCTATGGCTGTGTTTGGCGCTGGCGGCGGGCGGACTGCTGGCGGTAATGCAGGTGGGTGGGCTACCCTCCATTAGCCCGCAAGTCACACGCACACCTACAGCGACACCATTTCCAACTTTTCCATTTTTAGGTGTTCCCTACCCGACTGAAATGCCAACCATATCCATTGTCGATTTACATATCACCGCTACTGCGCTCAGTCAGCAAGACGCTATAAGGTATGTGACTGCTACCCAACTGGCTTTGACAGCCACCTCAACTCCCTTCCCCACTGATGTCCCTTTACGCAGCGAGTCGGAACTCTTGGCGTTGCGCGACGAGTATCTGAATACGCTTGAAGATGCGCTTGGGTTTTCGTATCCAACACTTCCCGCTATTGCCGATGAATATATAGGAGCGATTCGTCGCTACGAGGAAAATGAGAATCTTGGCGCATACCCTGTCGATTTTGGCACAAGCTTTGATATTGATCGCATTGAGCAAGACAACAACAGCTACGTAGCTTTGGTAACCCGGAGTGGTAGAGGTATAAGCAGCACCAGCAGGTTGCAAATCTTCCAGCAGGGCGATCCTGTTAATCTGATTTTGGATAGTCGAGTCTCTCATCCTGGGGTGACAAGAATCAGTTTAGGAAGGGGAAGCAATTACAGGCAGTATCGATTCGGTGGCTTTGGCGACATCAATCAAAACCAACTGGTGGATCTAGTTGCTCATATTTCAGGAGGACCGTACAGCGCGTCCACATTTTTGATCCTTGAAATCGGACACGACGCAAGCATTACTGATATAACCCCTGGTCGTGAAGTTTCACAACCGGTTACCTTTGTAAACCTGGACAACGATGCCGTTCTCGAAATCGCGAATACTGACTGTACCCCTTTTCCGCCCTCTTTTTATGAGAATTGTCGCACAATCTATGACTTCAACGACGGTGTGCGCCGTTACTACGATTGGACAGACGGAGGCTATATCGATATATCTGCATCTCTTGATGAGGCGATTTTCTTTCCTGATATTGGCATCGGCTGGATGTACGTGGAAACGACGCCCGGCTGCTTCATTCCCAATCGCTTGGTCTACCGTATGCTGATGAGCTATCACATTCGCGGACAGCTTGCTGAAGCGTGGGAACGATTGCAACTGTTCATTGAGTCGAATCCTTGTTCGTACGATACGTTGGAGCGTTACGGCATGGATACGATGACTCTTGAAGACTGGGTTCAAGCATTATTAGGGCAATCGCAGCCCCTCGCTACGGATTGAAATCCGCAGCGAACCAACCCGTCCAATGAATGGATGGAACGCCCGCCAGCGCGCGCCCTTTCAATGGTCGCAGATCAAGAATTATTACGTAACCAGTTTTCCGTCTGAATCAAGGGGATGCTGGCGAAATCGTTATCGTCTGTCACCAAAATCCCATTCAGGCGCAATGTTATTGCCGCCAATAACACATCTACGTCCGAAAACTGGCGTCCATGTCGCCGTGCATCGCCCCAAAGTTTTGCTGCGGTGCGCCAGTCCACCAGTTGAACAGGTAGCATAACGAACAGTGGGATAACGTTTGTACGAAACTCCACCAGTCTTTGTTGGGACTGAGTATGCTCAAGCCCCCGCTCAACTTCAAAGATGATTGGTTCGCACAGACAGAGAGTTTCATCTCTATGTTTCTGAAAACGGCGATACAAAGCAGGATTCTTGCTTGGATTGAGGGCTGAAACGATATTGGTATCGAACACATAAACCCGTTTAGCCATCATTTGGACGCTCTGGTTCGATGTATTCCTCGTTCATCATCGCCACCACCTCATCGATCTCCTCGTCGGTAAGACCCTCCCACATCTGGCGAGTCGCTTCAATGAGTTTATCGACATCCATCGTCCCTGCCTGGAGCGTCACCGGTTCGGCAGTCGCGAGAATTGCATCGATCTCCGCTTTCAACTGCGCTAATTCCTCTGGCGGGTACTCAATGTGGGCTTTGACCTGAAGTTTCTCTTCTGGCGTCAGACTGTCAATAATCTTGAACACGTCTTGTAACAGCATACCGCCACCTCACAGCACAACTTCGTTTGATTATACACCGACAGATACACCGATTACCGCACTACTGGACTCACAACAAAATCTCCCCCCGCATTACCGTCACCGCCGCACCGCCGACCTTGACTGTCGTCATCGCGTCCGGCGCACCGACCACTTCCACCATCGCCCTGCCGGGGCGCTGCATCCCATGCCCCTGCTCAGCGATGAAACGTGGCTGTGCGATCAGTCCGTAACGCCACAGGTACGCGCCCATACCGCCCGTCGCTGAACCCGTGAACGGGTCCTCATACGTATCCGGCGACGAGCCAAAGTGCCGCGCAAACGTTTTCGCGTCGGCGCTGATGCCCTCCAGACAGAACAAATGCGGGCTGAAGAAATCGCCCTGCGCCTTCAACGTCAGATACGCGCGCATGTCCATGACTGCCTCGCGCAGGCGTTCCAAACGGCGTATCGGGATCATCAACTGCGGCGTCCCTGTACTGACAGTTTGCAGCGGCACGCCCGGCAGCGCATCGTCGGCGCGCAAGCCGAAGACCGGCAGCACCGCCGCCGCGTCGTAGGTGTTCATAAACACAGGCGGACGCTGTGCCATCGTGATGTTCTCGCGGTCGTCGATTTCAACCGTAATGACACCTGCCTTCAATTCGAGTGTAAACGTGCGCTTGTGCGCCAGATCGAGCCGTCCGCTGTCAATCAATGTGCGTGTCACCGCCAGCGTCGGATGCCCTGCCAGCGGGATTTCTTCGGCGGGCGTGAAGTAGCGAGCGCGGAAATCGGCGCGGTCGGAGCGCAGGAGGAACGCCGTCTCGGACAGGTTCGTCTCACGCGCCAGCGCTTGCATGGTATCGGCGGGCATGTCGTCGGCGTCCAGCACCACCAGGCAGGCATTGCCCGTCAGCGGTGTATTCGTGAAGGCATCGACTTGCAGGTATTGGTAGCGGGGCATATGCTTGACCTGTTGATAAAGCGTTTGAATATTACGAGTGATTGTAGGGGGAAACGATGACACGCAATATATCCACACTGGCGGACATAGTGACCGAGCTGGCGCGCATTCAGCAGGCAGTCGTGTCGCTGACAGACGGCATGAGCCAGCAGCAGTTCTTTCACGAAACGGAGACGCGCTGGTCGCCTGCGGGTTACCTGAAGCACCTGATCCTGAGCATCAAGCCCGTTGCTAAGGCGCTCGCCCTGCCGCCCACGCGCATCCTCAGCCTGTTCGGTGCGCCTGCACAGCCATCGCGCAGCTACGACCAGATCGTGTCAGCTTACAGCACGCGGTTGGCAGAGGGCATCCGCGCGGAAGACTACGAGAATGTTACGCCCGGTTTCTTCCGGCTGCCCGCAGGCACAACCGACGAGCAGCGCTATCTCATCGATACCTGGAACGACAGCAATACCCGCCTGATCACCGCAGCTGAAGCGTGGGCAGAGGCAGATCTCGATACCCACCAGCTTCCCCACCCGGCGATTGGCGCGGTAACCGTGCGCGAAATGCTCTACTTCACCATCTACCATAACACGCTGCACTGGCGCGATATTGAGGCTTCTACAACAGTTTGATGTCTACCTGGTTTCCGTACTTTATTGTCAGACAGGAGTCATGAACATGATCGTCAGTGTTATCAATGATGGCTTCCACAGTTTGCCTGTACCACGCCACAAAGACTTTCTTCATGCTCTCCATCATTCGCTCACAGTCAATCCTAAGTCTTATGATCCACAGTCATTTGATCGGTTTGGTTTCGAACAACGCGAACTCTATCGCCTCAAGGTAGTGCTGCTGCGCCCTTTGGCTTATGCATTTCTGAAAACGCTGGACTCAGACCTTACAGACAAAACACTGGATAAACTCACGTCGTTCAAAGCTTACGACAATACTTCGACCGCGAGCCCTGGCTGATTTCACTACGCCCGCGCATCATGCTGTTGACGTATACAGAATGGGTAGACCTGGCTTTCCGAGACGGACGATCAATTCCGCTGCCATCGGAATTAAACGGCTGAAAGAGCTAACTCAGCACCTCATCGCATCTACGAGGCATTATAGTCATCTACGATGCGCGGATGACTGCACTGGCGCGATATTGAGCGATCCGTCGTATCTGTGTGATGCTGCCCCGCTAAAGCGGATCACTCGTATGAGCCTTTGACGTATCGATTGAAGAAGACAACCGACAGAGCCAAAGCCCCATCGCGGTTGGCTGCGATGTTGTGATCGTCATTGGGATAGAGGTAAAGCTCGACCGTGCCGCCAGCAGTTCGAATCTGCTCGTCAAGCTGGATCGAGTAATCGTATGGCACAGTGGCATCGGCTAACCCGTGATGGATCTGTACAGGTCCGCTCAGATCGTCCAGGAAGCTGTTGGCGGAAAGCGCATTCCAGAAACCAGGGTTGCTTTCGACCGTACCGAACTGCGTGACCGCATCGCTCAACCAACTGCGGCGCGAGCCGCTGCCGCCACGAAACCAGGTTTGGAACAGTTCCGGGTAAGAGGCGACCACACCTGCCCAGATGACACCCGCACGGATGCCCTGATCCGCAACCATCGCGCGAATGGTGATGTACCCGCCCATGGAGTGACCCCACATGCCGATGCGAGTCGGGTCGGCGTCCGGGTAACGGCGTGCCGAAGCCAGGACATTCAACACATCAATGACATAGCCGGGGCTGCCATAGGCGGACTCTGGCTCGCCTTCCGAAAAGCCGTGACCGCGATAGTCGGGTCTGATAACAATGTAATCGCTGCGGGCAAAGGCATCGACGTAAGCGATATAGCGCTCGGTGGTGCGGTACTCGTCAGGCGGGATATAGCCGTGATTGAAGATGATGACCGGATAGCCTGCTGGGGGTTTGGGCGATAGCGGCACGGTCAGCAGCGCGTAAATCTTGAGACCGTCCGACTGGTAGGAGACGATAGCACGGCTGTAATTGATGCCGGGTTCGAGGATTTGCTCGACGACGAAATCGCTGCCTTCGTAGCTGCGCGCGCGCAGACTGGCAATGCTCAGGGGATGGGCAGACGCAGCGGCTGATGTGTCAAGCGGGAGCGCAAGTGTTTCCTCGACTGTCGGCACTGGAGTGGGCGACACAACCTGCGGCTCAATGATCGTGGCGGTGGGAGTGATGTCCTCGGCAGGTGCACCAGACTGGAAGCAGCCGACCATGAGCAGCGCGGTCAGGATGCTGAAAGCAGGCAAATATCTTCTCTTCATGATCTCGTGACCTGCGAAACCGATCATCCAGCAGATGACGCCATCTTAACCTGAGATCACGTGTGGCGCACTCGTCCGTATGGTTAGGATAGCACTATTTCATCCAGCCGCTGCCCGTCCTCCGGCACGACTGCGCGCCAGTAGGCGGCAGACTCGCGCAGTGCTTTCAGAATCGTGTCGTAGCGCTGCGCCGTGCCGCTGAAAATTTCCAGCGTCAGGTACACATCCGTCACGCGCGGCGGCAGCCCCGGCAGTTCCGGCGCGTCGTAGCTCACCTTCAACGCCTGCAAAACACGCTTCGGGTCAATGATGCCCGTCTCATTGAATTTGCGCGTGAACGGGCGATGCGCGGACACCGTGCCATCCGTTTGCTGCAAATGTACGATTGGCGAATACGCACCCAGTACTCGCAGCCAGGCATACGGGTCGCCATCTTCCGGTTTGGCGAACAGGTGCGGTCGCGCGTCAAACGCCTCGACGATCTGGCGCGGCGTCACCTTGTACTCACTGGTGTAGAACGGGAACCACATCTCAGGCAGTGCGCGGTCGGCATTGATGTCTTCGCACAGCACTTCGATCTGCGTGGGCGACGGGCGCAGGAACTGGCTCTGCCCGACGGCATGACCGAGATCGAGCGTCAGGTAAAACGGTGCGCCGCCGCGCGCAAACACCTCGCGCAGCAGTTCCAGCGCGCCGTTAATCGTCCAGGGCGGCTGATGCGGTGAGTACATCTGCTCGACGCCGATAGACGGCAGCCCCGCCGCCTGTGCCGCCTGCGCCAGTTGCGCCAGCCGCACATACAGATCATGCATCGCCGCCTGATACTGCTCAGGGTCGTGCAAAATGTCCTGCTTGATGGCATGGCAGAAGAAGCCCAACCCCGCCCCCAGTTCCCCCGCCTGCTGGATCATCACGTCCAGCCAGTGGTGCTGGATATGATCGCGCACGCGCTTATCCGGGTGTGCCAGCCCCAGCGTGGCATACGTACCATGCCCGCTGTAGAAATTGGCGACGCGCCCACCGGACGCCATCGCCGCGCTGCGCACCTGTTTGCGCCATTCGGCAAGCGCTTCCGGTGGGCTGTACAGCGGGTCACATTCGTTGTCGGCGCTTGCCTCGATCATGCGAATATCGAGGTCTTTGGCGATTTGCATCCACTCTTGCGGATGGGTCCAGCGTTTGGAAGCAAAGCAGTTATCAATGGCGAGATGGATGCGTGGGTACTTCATTCTGTCCCCTTTACTTCGGCAGATGCCAGGGCGATGCTTTGGCGCTGTGGCGCGGCAGCACGGTGAAGCTGCGCGCGATTTCGGTCATGTCGTCCTTATAGGCACTTTCGGCAGGCAGCACGACATAGATGCGGATGCCGCGTTCGCGAATGGCGCGGATGTATTCCGGGTGCGGCTTGCCGACATAGCCATCGGTCACGATCAGCGCCTTGCGCGCGAACGGCTTGTTCTCCAGCAGGTGTCGCAGCACGCAGTTGATGTCCGTCCCCTGTGTCGTGCGGATTTTGCCGCGCT
Source organism: Chloroflexota bacterium (assembly GCA_033763755.1). Taxonomy (GTDB): domain Bacteria; phylum Chloroflexota; class Anaerolineae; order Aggregatilineales; family Phototrophicaceae; genus Flexifilum. Next base: position 12,036 of record JANRJX010000207.1, on the reverse strand, counting down.
TCAGTTCGTCGGTTGGCATTGGCTCGACCTTGTTCGAGAACTGGAAGACGTTTGTGTAGCCCTTCGCCGCATATGGCACGAGCAAGCCGAGCAGGTGCGGCAGCAGGTTCGCCATCGAGCCAGAGACATCGAGATAGACATGCGAGCGTGCCGGGCGTTCCGGCGCGCGTGCGCGGATGAGTCCCGGCTGCCCGTACAGCACCCCCTGCACGCCGAGCCGCCGCCGAGCCGTGACCATGCGGTCGCGCGGGTTGGGCAGCACGTTCATGCCGCTGATGCCGGGCAGCAGCACGCGCGCCTTGCGCTTTTGCTTGCCCGTGCGCGGACCGAGCGCCCGCTGCAACACGCGCGAAAAGACGCGCCGCGCCTCTTCAGACGATGGACCAATCGCGCTGAACCAGTCGGTGAAGACGACGCTGTCGCCGCGTTTGCGCGTGGCAAACGGCGGCGCGGGCCATGCCTGCGTGGTGCGCCGCAGCACCTCTTTCATCAGCGGGTCGTCCAACACACCCGCCTCGCCGTCCGCCGAGTCGTGATCGCCGATCAGCACGGGTTCGATAACGACTTCGCCGCGTTCGATTTTCTGCTTCAGGTCTTCCTTGATCAGCGCTAGAATTTCCTCGTACAGCGGCGCTGCCACGCGCGCCTTGTTGTTGCGCGGGTACAATCGTTCCAGCACCCGCCGCGTCCCCGGCGGACCAACATCGGGATAGACCGGATTCTCGGGCCAGCCGGGCGGCGGACGCAGCAGCACGCTGGGGAAGTTATCGGCGGGGTTAAGTGCCTCGAAGAAACCGCGATACTCCGGTCCCGTGAACTGGCGCGACAGCCCGGCGTTGATGATCGCGTCAAAGGCGATGTTGTTCGCCATCGTCGCGCGCGGATACAGCCGTGTGTGCGCCAGGATGATGTGCCAGAGTTCGTGCATCACCAGCAGGAACAGATGCTCGTCGCGCTTGCAGTACTTGTTCACGAAATCCGGGTTGAGCAGCATGTGCGAACGATGCCCGACTTCGACGGCGGCGGTCGGGATGCGGCGGCTCGCCTTGATGCCTGCCAGACGGCAGAACGTCTCCATCTCGAAGGTGGCAGCGGGCAGGCATGATAGCAGCCGCCCGATGAGCTGGTCGCTTTCGATCTGCGTCACGCGGCGTATGTTGGGGGGATACATCATGGCACATACTCACTCTTGGACTTCGGGCATGTTTATTGTTCTGTGTTCGGGGTTCAGTGTTCAATGGGTGCGCATTTGAGAACATTGAACATAGAACCTTGAACAGTTCATCCTGATTGGAGCATGAAGCGGGCGCGCGGGCAACCCGCAATTCGCGGGGGAGTGTTATTCCTCACGATTTATGTATGACCAATCGCACGCTTGCCCTACGCTCTGTTAAATCTTAGCCAAAACACTTGACTCTTGCGGTGATTGTGGGCTATGGTCAAGAAAAGACAATAGTTTATCGAGTGAACATGATGCGCACAGGGAGATTGCGGCTCGTCATTCTCTTGGTTGCGTCGTTCTTTCTCATGCTTTCGTGGGGCGCGTGGGCGCAGGATAGCGACTCCCTCACCGCAACCCCATCAGCAACCATAGACCTATCACTATTAACCCCCCCCCCCCCTACTGCCTACTTCTGAGATTATTGCTTCGCCTGTGCCTGTGCCAACCGAAAGTGCTACGTCGCTCCCGACACCGAGCGAGACCGCGACCGCCAGCCCGACGTGGACCGAGACGCTGGTGGCGACGATTACGGGGACGGCAGGCATTACGGAAACACCGTCTGCCACAGCGTCGGGCAGCGGCACACCGACCGCTTCTTGGACGCCGATGCTCGAAGGCACGCCGACCGAAACCGCAACCTTTCTGCCGACGCTGACCCTCGACTTCCCAACACCCGTGCGCACGCTGATGCCCGAACCCGTCATGCCGGAGATTGAGGCGATTTCGTTTGATGCCCCCTATGTCAGCGATTGGGACTATGCCGAAGAAGTCCTTGAGCCGCGCGACAGCGGCTTTGCGCTGCACTTCCGCTCGGAATGGTATGTGCGCTCGCGCGTGCCAGTGCAAAACGACATCATCCTGAGCGCCAATGTGCGTATGACGGGCGGACGCTTCTCGATCTACACACATGTGACTGACATCGCATGGTATCGCTTTGCAATCAGTGCCAGCGGTCTGGTCGAACTGTATCGCGGCGAGCAGGTTGTGGCGTCTGCCAGCATCGGCGCAATTCCCGATACATGGATTACGGTGCGCTTCTCGTCCACCAGCGGCAACCTGCGCGTGTCTGTGCAGGGCGTGGAAGTGCTGACATTTGCCGACGATGCGCCGCTGCCACCGGGCAAAGTCTGGTTGGGTACGGATGGTATCCCGGAAGGCGAAATCTGGGTGGATGAAATCGCCGTGAGTGGCAATATTCCGCTGCCGGAGATTGTGCCGCCTGTGACGGAACAGACGCTTGCATCCGCGCCGGAAGGCTTGGGCGCGACCGCAGTAACAGAAGTTATCGCCTTTGACTACCAACTGAATACTGAGGGCAATTACGCCATTTACACTATCAGCCCATCGGGGACAGGCTTGACCAATCTGACGAGCGACTGGACGAACAGCGCAGAACTTGACCCGGTGCTGTCGCCGGACGGTAGCAAGATCGCTTTCGTCTCCAACCGCAATCCGCAGGGAGGAAGCACAATTGATTACAATATCTGGGTGATGGACAGCGACGGCACAGACAGACGGCAAATTACTGCTCATGCTGCCAACGATTACAGCCCGACCTGGCGACGGGATGGACAGGCGCTGGCATTTGTTTCCAACCGCAATAACAACGAGTCGATTTTTGTCATTGGGGTGAATGAAACCTCTTCGCAAGCAGGTGTATTGGCTGCGGTTGGCAAAAACCCCGACTATTCACCCGTCAATGATGAACTGGCGTTTTCCGTCTACAACGGCGGCACTGGGACGAATGATATTTACATCATCAACGCGCCTGCCAATCCCTATTTTATTGCCAGCGCGCCCTATGCCGCCGATTTTGAACCGACATGGAGCAATAACGGCAACGAAATCCTGTTCCGCGCGCTTGCACCCGCCCCCAGCCCACAGCCGGGAATGCACAACTGGATTTACTACACCTCGCGCCAGACGGGTCCGTGGTTGACGACGAACATCACCAACTCGAATACACAATACGGTCCGATTAAACCTGATTATTCCCCAAGCGGTGCGCAAATGGTTGCCTGGTACGACACAGGTTTATATATCGCTAATATGAGTCCAATCCCATTGATTTTTGCGCGCATCAACCAGACCAACTATAACACCAACAATCCCGATTGGGGCATTTCAAATCCGCCGCCGCAAATTCCGCCAGGAACAGGACTGTTAGGGACATATCATAACGGTACGAACTTGAGCTCTCCATCAGGCACGCGATATGATCCAAAGATCGATATTGACTTCATCAATGATCCGCTTACAGGTCTCGGAATTACCGCTACAAGTCCGTTCTCTGTGCGCTGGCGGGGCACAATTCGTCCCCCTCTCACGGGTAACTACCGCTTTTACACTGGCTCGGATGATGGCGTTCGCGTATGGGTCAACGGCATTCTTCTCATTGATAATTGGGGGACTCAAGGACACCCTCCTAATCCGCCTGCTGGATTGTTTCAATCTAATCAGTTAATCACTTTGCAGGCAGGTCAAGCTTATTCTATTAAGGTAGAATACTTTAATGGTCCATGTTGTGGCGCTCGCATCACACTTTGGTGGGAACTTGCGGGTCAAATCACTACGCAAATCATCCCACAGCAATATCTCTATCCACCTGAGACTCAAACATGTACAGGTAACGGCGGGAGTGGCTTGCCAGGAAACTCTGGCAACACGGTAACTGTGACCATCGGAAAGGATACAGGCAGCAATCAGAATGATATTCTGGTACCCATCTACGCCAATCCGCGTGAAACTTTTGATGTAACTGGCTTGTCAGTTCAATTACAACCAAGCAGCTACGCTAACGAACAGCTCGTCATCACGGTCATAGGACGCTATCGCGTTCGACCAGATGGTATCAATGACAGATACTGGTATCGCGTCTCGTACGCGCGCGGTGGTGCAACCAACGTCGGCTGGATTACCAACCCTGACATGCTCTACATTCTTGATGACGTACAGACATCAACCTGTATTAGCGACATTGGGCTGTTGCCAGAGCAGGATCGAGATGGAGCGACAGTTTGTACTTTGCTTAATCCATCTGCAACTGGTGCAAGCGTATCAGTCTTCTTGGCTCCTATTACAGGCAATCCACAAATCGCTGGCGATCTTGCTGCTGCAAACACGTTGGTTATTCGCGCAAGAGCATACGCCATAAATCCATCACAACTCGGATCACATACCTGGCTTCGTGTTAGAACCTATAGCGATCCGGGTTCGATTACAGACGGGTGGGTGAGAATTGCTGATGCAAGTGCCTATCCTGCAAATCAGCCTAATGGCTGGCTCAGGACACCTATCGCTGAACTCAATGCGTGCAGTACGTTGATCCCAAATCAGACAGCCCAATATCCTTTTGCGGCTGCAAATACGTGGAGTGCAGCTCCAACAACAATTGTCCCCTTCAACACCTATCCTGTATCGGCTGATGATACATGTCGAGGTGGGGTTACCTATGGGCGTGTTGACGGTTGGGGATATTATGCTGGCACGCAAAACCCAATGATTCTTTATAGTCCAAATGGCCTTCACTATGGGACTGATTTTTTTGTTCCACAGTCGGCTGCGCAAGCTGGAACAGAAGCCTATTCTATAGGTGCTAACGGCATCGTAGTCGGTATTGGAATTAGTGAGGCGAATGGCAATCTCGTACCTGGTACTGCATCTGTTTGGCGGGCAAATAGCGTTGCTGGTGCAAGAGGATATGCAGTCATCGTACGCTACGGACATCTATTCGTGCTGTATGGGCATCTTCTCTATGCGGACCTTCCATTAAACGTGTATGTGGGGGCACCCGTAAGCACGGGACAGGTATTGGGTTATGTAGGCACTTTTCCCAATTCAGATCCTCATCTACATCTCGAAGTACGTACAGCGGGATTATCAACCGCACAGGAAGATGCGAGCTTTATGGATATCAATGGGTCAGATCAAAATGAGTATGGGATACTTGCGACTGACTCGAGTCAACAGGCTTTAATCCATACTTACGATCCGATGCAGTTTTTCGTGCCTACAGTAGGCATTCCTGATAACTCATCAGGCAGTATTGGTCTATTTGGGTTGAATAATGTGCCTAACAATAACGATCAGCTACTTCAAATCAATGGATTCAATTGTCCAGTACGATATCGCACATTATCGATGGGTAGTGGAGCATCAGGAACTGTGACACCAGCATGGGCAATTCTGCCCAATGGCTATCGCGGACAACTCCTCGCCGGTTCTGGACAGGCAGCTGAGGATCCAGCCATTCGTACAACATATAGCCCGTAATCTCTTTTCAGGAGGCTTGGCATGAGACGTTCATCTGCTTTATACGTGGTTTCATGGATTACCCTCTGCTTGTGCTTCTCAGTTTTCCATTTACCTGATGTGGAACTTGTTCAGGCGCAGTCAGCAAGAGTTCAAAGGGTCTTTTCTTCAGTTGATCCAGGGGGGATCGGTGGTTACCCGTCAACGATTGTCTGGTCAGCCGATAGCCGGAACATTGTATTCGATGGTGACTCCTATGGCTACACTCTGGTAGAACGAAGCCAGGGGGAGGGGTTTTGGCAAAGTTATGATGTAACTACTCAACAACTCGCTCGCACTACACGATGGCCCTTGCAGCCTATGCTTACCAGCAGTGAACGCTTGGCAATGGGAGAACGTGAAAACTTCGCTTTTGTGTCTCCCAACGGCGAGTTTGCTGTCTTTGCTGGAGCAAGATTGGCAGACTATACCTCTCCACTCCTCTTGAGCAACAGGACTACAGGGACAATACAAACGCTTGGGACAATTCTGCTGTTTCCCCTGACATCCGATGCAGTGCTGTGGTCACAAGATAGTATCTCAGCCCTGATTGCTGTACAGACACCTGTAGAGTATTTGGCGTTTCAGCTTGTGAACTTCGCTAACCCTGTTAATCCACTTGTATTATGGTTCAATATCACAAATGACGGCGCAGGGCAAGGACACATTGTTCATACACTGCTGGATCTGTCGGACGATGGCACGCGCGCATTAATCAGGATACCTGTGATTGGAACGATGTCTCCGCAATTTCGATTGGCATCAATCAATATGTCTGATCCTACCCAGACTGAATGGATCAGCAGTGAAGCCGGAAATCAGGTATTTGCGGCTGCATTTCGCGATGATGACGAAAGCACCATTTTGGTCGCCAGCGAATTGGGAATAGTGCAGTTGGATATTGCAACGAACACAACACAAATCTTGATTACAGACCCCATTCTCGCCGAGAGAGGTCTGGCTCCGCGCGTACAACGAGTCGGTATGTTTTCTCCAGACACGAATTGGTTTGCGTTTCATACTGAGCGGGAAGTTTACGTTGTAGACCTCACTACAGTGCTTCCGCCGCCAAGCAATTAGAGGCTCTGTTCGCGCAGGGGCGGTAGGGACGAGGCACGCCTCGTCCGCTACTCCCCCGTCGGCAGCCAGACGTTCTTAACCTGCACCGCCTCGCGCAGGAATTCTTCGCCCGCGCCCTGGTGCGCGTCCGCCCAATCGACCGCGATGCCGTAGCCGACGAACGTCCGCTTCATATTGTGCGCGGATAGCTCCTCGACCTTGGCGCTGCCTTCCGCGCTGCCGAAGTACCACAGCGCGTCCACATCGTCATGCTCCACCAGCGTCTTCGTCAGGTGCTCGCGGTCGCCGGTGACGATATTGACCACGCCCGCCGGAACATCGCTCGTCTCCAACACCTGATAGAAGTCGGTTGCGCTCAACGGGTGCGCCTGTGACGGCAGGGCGATGACGGTGTTGCCGCGCGCGATTGCGGGCGCGACCAGCGACACGAAGCCGAGCAGCGGGTACTCGTCCGGGCAGGCGATGCCGATCACACCAATCGGCTCGTTGACCGCCAGCGTCAGCCCGCGCAGCGGCGTTTCCTGCATCGTGCCGCCAAACTTGTCGCAGTAAGCAGCGTAGGTGAACAGGCGCTCAATGCTCAATTCGACTTCGCGCGCGGCGTCGGCGGCGCTCTTGCCCGTCTGTTGCACGATACGTATTGCAAATTCCGCCGCCCGTGCGCTCAGGTTTTCGGCGATGTAGTAGAGGATTTGCGCGCGGTTATGCCCCGTGCGTCCGCCCCAGCCCGCCGCCGCGTGTGCCGCTTCTACGGCATCGCGCACATCCTTGCGGTTGCCATCGCCCACCTGCCCGATTGCCGCCCCGTCCGCGCCATAGACCTCGCGCGAGTAATTGCCGTCCGGGCGCACCTGCTTGCCGCCGATGAAGAGTTTGGGTGTTCGATCCAATGTAACCCTCACCCCCTGCCCCTCTCCCTCAGGGCGAGGGGAGAATGTGTTAAGCCCCTCTCCACCTGGGACAGACGCTTCCAGAGCGCTCTGGTTCCCCTTCTCCATGAGAGAGAAGGGGTTAGGGGATGAGGGTAATGCCGCTGGGCGCCCCGGCACGGCAGCACCCCACTTGTCGAGCGCGCCGACGGTCGGGCGCGGGCGCGACTGCCAGGCAGGGCGGACGTACTCGTACAAGCCTTCCTTACCGCCTTCGCGCCCGAAGCCGCTTTCACGATAGCCGCCGAAGCCGCTGGCAGCATCAAACATGTTCGTGCAGTTGACCCACACTGTCCCCGCCTTGACCTTGCGCGCAATGTCCAGCGCCAGGTTAATGCTCTCGCTCCAGATGCTGGCTGCCAGCCCGTAGCGCGTGTTGTTCGCCAGCGCGACCGCCTCTTTCGGCGTGCGGAACGTCAGCGCGACGACGACCGGACCAAAGATTTCCTCCTGTACAACGACCGACGACGGCTGGACGTTGGTGAGCAGCGTGGGCAGATACCACGAGCCTTTCTCTGGCAGCGGGCATTCCGGCTGATACATCTCCGCGCCTTCCGCCAGCCCCTTCTGCACCCAGCCGTCAATCGTTTGGCGCTGGACGGGATCGACAATCGCGCCGATGTCGATGCTCTTGTCGAGCGGGCTGCCGATGCGCAGCGTATCCATGCGCCGTTTGACCTTCGCCAGGAAACGGTCGGCGATGCTTTCCTGTACCAGCAGCCGCGATCCGGCGCAGCAGACCTGCCCCTGATTGAACCAGATCGCGTCCACCAACCCTTCAACCGCCGCATCCTGATCAGCGTCGTCGAAGACGATGAACGGCGACTTGCCGCCCAGCTCCAGCGACAGCCGCTTGCCTGTGCCTGCCGTGACGCGGCGAATGATCCTGCCGACGTTGGTACTGCCCGTGAAGGCGATCTTGTCGAAATCCGGGTGTGCGGTGATGGCAGCGCCCGTTTCGTCGCCGCCCGTGACGATATTGACCACGCCCGGCGGCAAGCCCGCCTCATGCAAAATCTCCGCCAGCACGAGCGCGCTCAGGCTGGTGTATGGCGCGGGCTTGATGACGACTGTATTGCCCATCGCAATCGCAGGCGCAATCTTCCACGCCAGCATCAGCAGCGGGAAGTTCCAGGGGATGACCTGCCCGACGACGCCGAGCGGCGCATAGCCCGGCAGTTCCGCCGCCATCAACTGCGCCCAGCCCGCGTAGTAGTAGAAGTGGCGGGCGACGAGGGGAATATCCAGATCGCGCGTCTCGCGGATCGGCTTGCCATTGTCGAGCGCTTCGATGACGGCGAGCAGGCGGGCGTGCTTCTGGATACCGCGCGCGATGGCGTACAGGACGCGGGCGCGCTCATGACCGGGCGCGCTCCCCCACGACGCGAAGGCGCTGCGGGCGGTCTTGACGGCTGCGTCTACGTCGTCCGTGCCCGCATCGGCAAAGGCAGCGAGCAGGTCGCCCGTCGCCGGGTTGCGGCTTTCGATGGTTCTGCCGCTTTTCGGTGCTATCCACGCGCCGCCGATGAAGAGGTCGAGCTTGCGCCCGTGATCATCCAGCCATGCCTGTGCCGCCGCCGCGTCTTCCGGCGCGGGTCCGTAGGGCATCGTATGGAAGAACTCAGCGACTTTGGAGGGGGATTTTGCAGTTGCCATTGGTCATGTCCACTGGTGAACTTTCGGAATTTCTCAAGCAATCATAGCGCGTCGTCAGTGGCTTACAAGTTGTAAGGGACTGATGTTTGCGGCACAATCGCCGCTACCACGTCCGCAGAGCGTGAGCTACGCACCATGAGCCTGACCCTCGACCACATCATCATCACCGTTGCCGACCTCGACGCTGCCATCCGCGACTATCAGGCGCTCGGCTTCACCGTCGTGCGCGGCGGCGTTCATGCCAACCGTGCCACCGAAAACGCGCTGATAGTCTTTGAAGACGGCACCTACCTCGAACTGCTGGCGAAAACAGGTGAAGCGCCGCTGCCTGAGATGGTTGATTTCAGCGCGGTCTTCGCCAACGGCATGGGGCTGGCGGGCTATGCGCTGCGTACGGATGACCTGACGGCGGAAAAGGCGCGGCTGGAGGCAGCGCATATCGTCGTCGGCGACATTCTGCCCGGCGAGCGGCTGCGCGGCGACGGCAGGGTCGTGCAGTGGAAGCTGGCACAGATCAACGACAGCTTTGCGCCATTCCTGATCGAAGATGTGACGCCGCGCGACTGGCGCATCTCGACCGACCCGGCGATCACGACGCACGAGAACCGCGCGGTTGGGATCAAAAGGGTAGAAATCTGTGTTGGCGATAAATGGCGAGATCATCAGACTATGGTGAGTACTATCGAAGATCCCCGCCACATAAATTTTTTGGACCCAGTCATCACTTATTTCTTTCAATCACTGGACTACGATTTTGAGCGAATTCCTAAACATCTCGCTCCGTTCCAGGGCAAAATTACACCATCGCAACTTGAGACTATTGATCTCGAACAAGAACCCTACTTTACTGCCGTGTATATCAGCAATTTACGTCAGGATCTCCCTCGTTTCGCAAGATGGGTCGAAGAAAACAAGGTGGTAATCGATCTCCTGAAACACATCTCGGCAGCCTTGTTTGCAGTCCATCTTTTACGTGAAGGCGAAGAGGACCCAAACTTTACCCTCGACCGCACGCATGGTGTCCGGTTTCGTCAGATTATTGGCATTCCCGCAGAGCGAGGGCGCGAATTATTGCCTTATCTCAATCAAGTCGATTGGCAATCGATGCGCGGAACTTTAGACTACAAAGAGCTACCAGATCTTCTGCGCATGTTTACTTCGGACATCTCAGCAGTTCGAGATTACGCTTTCAGACGGTTAACAGATGTCCTTTTTCCTGAAGGCATGCTGTTTGATGATGAAGTAGTGGAGATCATTCCGACTCTCTTCTACCTGATGAGCGTACCAACAGTTCATGATAAATATAGGCTTGTAAGCATTCTTTCTCGGTTCACTAAACTTATGAGTGCTGGATCACTTTGGAAGAAGATCGCAGAGCAATATCTCGTTGATGAGCTACCTGAACTGCTTAGGCAAATGGATGACCCGGATGCTGAAGTTCGTATCGAGACTGCTGAGCTTCTCGCCTTTTACCCCAAATTTGCCGAAAAAATATCAATTATTGAGCCAGTCCTCGTTCAGCATATTGCCAGTGATGTAAGTGAAGAAGTGCGTACTGTCAGCGTGAGTACGCTGAACACGCTCTACACAGATGGGAAACTCAACCGCTTGTCTCCTGGTCAGATTGAATACTTTTCAAGCGTATTTGGCGATGAGGCACAATCCTTTGACACCCGTTTATCCGCAGCAATCGCGCTCTCTCGGCATGATCGTGCTGCTTGGGCAGACACAGTTATGCACTACGTTGACCGTTGCCTGGACAATGATCTCGTCAGGCGCAAAATGCCTATGCCCGACTATGGCAAAGGAGCTATTGATATTACAGGTACGGTAGTAAGCGAATTTCTTCAGCATCTTCCAGAGCGCGCGTTGCTATGGCTTATTGCACATGGCAAACACTCGCTTACTAAAATTAGAAGATCTATTGCGAGTCACATTTTCCACTGGAACAATGGCTTACCTGACTCCATGCGTGTGCCCATAACAAGTTTGATGAGAGAATATCTGAATGATCCTTCGCCAGATGCTCGTTTGAGCGCCGTAGCTTTTTTCCAGCATCAGTCTGAAGTGTCTGACGATGTGTGGACTGTACTGCAAGACATGTCCTCAAACGACCCATCCCTCAATATTCGTATTACTGCAAGCGAAGTGCTAGCGCTACGCCCTCCCGAGTCGAAGTCGTCAGATGCCGACGCCCCATGAGGCGTCTGTCCTTTTATCGCGGACGAGGCATGCCTCGTCCCTACTCGTCACTCCGTAGCATTCCCCTGCCGTTTGCGGCACAATCTGTGGCAAATCGATGTGATTTTATTCAGGGGACTCCTCATGGCAGAACAAACACAAGCCGTCCGCACGGACGTAGACATCCTCGCTGACATCCAGCGCTGGATGAACAGCTATCCGCCTTTCGTCAACGACCGCCATCATGTGCAGGTGGATATGAAGAACGGCACAGCATACGTGCATGGCAACACCAAGTCGCCAGTCACGCGCAAGTACGTGCAGGAGCATATGCGTGAAGTAGAGGGTGTTCAATCGGTGGATGCCAGCGGCTTGCACGACGACGACACCATCCGGCTGGCGCTGGGCAAGCTGATGCCCGCTGGCGTGATCGCCAATGTCGAGTGGGGGATGGTGGTGCTGTCGGGGAAGCTGCCCGCCGACAGCGAGGTCGAGGCGCTGATGGCGCAGGTCGGCACGATTGCGGGCGTGCGCCGCGTGGTGACGGTGGGTTAGCGCACAATCACCCTCATCCCCTAGCCTCTCCCTACGTTCTGCACTCGGTCGTCCCTCAGGGCGAAGGGGTATTAAGCCCCTCTCCATGAGGGAGAGGGGTTGGGGTGAGGGTTAGCGCACCAC
>JANRJX010000206.1:0-6200 GCA_033763755.1 Chloroflexota bacterium | reverse complement strand
CGCACCTGATATGCCGCCGTCGGCAGGTTGAACGGCTTGCCCACAACCTGGAGGACATCGAGGTTGTGACGATAGGTGCGGCGCGGGCCTGCCGCTGCGTTCGTACACGCTCGCCGGGTCGCACCTCGTCTCGACGACCGAAGGCGGCACGACGCGCTGATGATGGGAGAGCCGCGACAATGCGTCGGCGGTGCCGGATGATTTAAGCGATCACTCCAAGCAGCGAGATTGCGCTGTTGAGTTCAAACGCGCATAATAGCTTAAACACAGACCAACCCGCTGGGAACTCCACATGCCGCGCACACTATTCATCAGCTACCGCAGCAGCGACGCCGTCAAAGTGGATAAGATTGCTAAGGACCTGTCGCTGCTGAAATATGACGACGGTACGCCGCGTTACACCACCTGGCAGGATAAGCACAATCTGCCGCCCGCCAGCCCCAACTGGTGGGATGCCATCGTCGATGCGATTGAGCAGTGCGACATGTTCGTGTTCAACCTGTCGCGTGCCAGCCTGATGAGCGACGTGTGCCGCGCCGAACTGGAGTATGCCTATAAGCGCAACCGTCCGATCATCCCGGTGGTACTGGATGATGAGTTCTTCCTCAATGCCCAGTCGGGCAAATACGATCTGCCTGCCGAGACCTGGGCGTTAGTGCCGGAGTGGCTGGGGCAGGCACAATTTCTGTTCTATGTCGCCACCGAGTTTTATGGCAAGTTTCAGGAAGCTGTTGCGATATTCGAGCGCAACTGGCCGCGCGACATCCCCGCGCCGCGCCCGCTCAATCCGGATAGCAAAAGCGTGCATGGGAATAATCACAGCGTCTATGCCGCCGCGCGTGACTATGCCTATCGATTGGCATTTGCCGATGCGGAGAAACACTTTGGTGCGCTGGTGCGGCGCAGCGATCCGCTTTATGCGGACGCATCCGCACATTGGCTGGAGCGTATCCGACTGTATGGCGAGCTGATTGAAATGGTTGAACAGCGCAGTCCAGGTTTTGCGCTCAAACGAACCTGGACAGCGTATGAAGCCCTTCCGACAGAATATCTGGATGGCGAAACGTTTGACCCCAAAGAGCTTGCCACCCTTATACAGACCATCCGTCCCCAACCAGCGCCACCCCTACGACCTATCGACCCCGTTCAGGCGGCGCTGGCACGCGCCCGTGGCTTTTCCGGCAGGCGCAACAAGGATTGGGAGCCATTTGTCGCTACGTTTACGGATTTGAAACTCCCCGATATGTCGTTTTGTCTTGTGCCAGCAGGCACGTTTCAGATGGGCAGCGAGGATGGCAAATACGCGGATGAAGAACCTGTACACCCACAATCCTTTACGGAGCCGTACTGGCTTGCGCAGCATCCGGTGACCAACGCGCAGTGGGCGCAGGCGGTGCAGGCGGGTGCCGTTCCAGAACCGCGCGACGATAGCAGTCTGAAATGGTATCGTGACCGCGCGATGGCAGACTGCCCTGTCGTGGGGGTGACTTGGTTCATGGCGCGCGATTTCGCGTCGTGGGTGGGCTGTCGCTTGCCCAGTGAAGCGGAATGGGAGTACGGGGCACGTGGCGTTGAAAGTTTACGATATCCCTGGGGAAACGAGTGGGAAAATGGTCAACGCGTGATTTGGGACAAGACCAGCGGCGGCAAGCCGAATTCAGTCAAGAGTAAACCAGAAGGCGTTAGCTGGGTGGGGGCAATGCATTTGAGTGGGAATGTCTGGGAATGGACGAGTTCGCTTTATCAACCGTATCCGTATCAGAGTGAGGACGGGCGTGAAAATGATACAGGAGATAGAACAAATGTGCGGCGCGTGCTGCGCGGCGGTTCGTGGCTCATCTACGGTATCGATCTCTTACGCGCTGCGTGTCGTGACGGCAGTTCCCCCGCTTACTGGAGCTACGACTGGGGGTTGCGTCTCGCCCGCTCTTCCTGATGTTCTGACATTCTGAGAAGACGTATCACATTTGTTATGCGCACCGGGTAGGGGCGCAATATATTGCGCCCCTACAGACGGATGCTGCGGGTGTTTCTGATGCAGAAGGTGGCGTCTGCGCAAAATACGCTGTGGCAGGATCATGAGGTGCGATTAGGCCGTCACTCTGCCACGACTGGGTTCGTCAGCGTTCCGAGTCCTTCTATCATGACGCTCACGCTCTCGCCTGGGCGTAGGTAGCGCTGTGGCTTACGCGCCATGCCAACACCCGGCGGTGTCCCGGTGGAGACGATATCGCCCGGTTCCAGTGTCATCACCTCGCTCAGCGCCTCGACCAACTGCGGGATACCAAAGATCAGCTCGCGCGTGTTCGAGTCTTGCAGCGTTTCGCCATCAATCGTCAGGCTGATGCGCAGATTACCGGGATCGGGCACGTCATCACGCGTGACGAGCGCGGGACCCATCGGCGCAAAAGTATCGAAGGTCTTCCCCATGGTCCACTGGCTGATGCGTGTCTGGTAGTCACGTGCACTGACATCGTTAATCGGAAGGTAGCCCGCCACATAGTCCATCGCATCTGCTGCTTTGATGTATCGCGCTCGCTTGCCAATGACAAATCCCAGCTCCGCCTCGTAATCGACCTGATCGGTCACACGCGGCAGCACGATAGGGTCGCCATGGGCGATGACGGTGTTGGCATACTTCGAGAAGACGATGGGATACTGTGGAATGGGCTGCCCGGTTTCGGCGGCGTGGTCGCGATAATTCAAGCCGATGCAGATGATCTTTCCGGGGCGCGGGAGGGGTGGCAGCAGGCGAACGTCGCCCAGTGAAAGGGTCTTCGCACCATTCATGCTCTGCTGCGCCCTGGTCAGCAGCGCATCACCGCCCGCCAGCAGCGACATCATATCGCCTGGTAAGGACGAATCAGCGGCAGTCAGATCGACGACATACTCGTCGCCATTGCGGCTGACAAGTGCACCGATACGCGTGCTCCCCTGGTGAACGAAGGAAATGAGCTTCATGATGATGTCTCCTAAGCTACCTTACCAACCACAAATACGGCTGCTCGACACAATGCTTGACCCTCTGCAAAAAGCGCGCGGCGGACTCGACATCTACCCACTCGGAGTCGCACGTCAGGCTGAGAAACGTCATCTGTCGAATCGCCACCTGCTCCCGCTCAGCATCGACCACGACCTGCTTGGCGACGACACGTCCGACGCCGAGGATGACTGACCGCGCCACAGTCAACGCCGGCGTAAATGCGTCAATGTCGTACATGCCCAGGTGCATCACAGTGAATGTGCCATCCTCCAAGCGCGCGTTAAGCTGCGAATAGTGCTTCAGCGCTTCGGTGACCAGCTTCAGCAGCAGATCGTCGTAGAGTGGTACAGGCCCCTTGTGGTTCTGCATATTCGTCTGAATTCGACGATGCAGGTTAACAAGTTCAGTCACGTCTGCTTCGGTAGTCACGCTGATGGTCGTACTCGGCTGTATGCTGGTGGACGTTCGCTCGATGCTGCTTTCCGGTGCTTGGGCAATGGACGCTGCCAGCTCCTCACGGACTGTGGGAGTGGACGACGCCTTTGCGGCCGCCCGCACATCCCGCTCGACAATGCGTCCCGTACGCCCGCTGCCCGTGAGCAGCTCCCACTCCACGCCCAACTCAGCGGCAGCGCGGCGCGCGCGCGGGCTGATCGTGGGCAGTTCGTCGTTCGTTGCAGCGTGTGGCCTCGTGCGGGACTCCGGTTCTGAAGGCGCTGGCGTGGCCAATGGGTGCGCGGATGCATCACCTCTTTTCTCCAGAGGTGCGGTCATCGTGCCGGACTCGAAGGGCGGCGATTCGCCGGGCTGGACAATGTACGCCAGCAGCGTGCCGACGGGCAGCGGCGTGCCGAGCACATCGCTGTCCGGTGGAATGCGCAGTATGCCTGCCTCGAACGACTCGACCTCATTCAGTGCCTTATCGCTTTCGACCGTGAAGAGGATGTCTCCGGGCTGTACTACGTCGCCGTCCTGCTTGATCCACTCGACCAGGATGCCTTCTTCCATCGTCCAGCCAAGTTTGGGCATTACGATTTCGACCGCCATTGCCGCTCCTCACTCCGCCAGCAGATCACGGATCGCCTGCGTGACCTGCACTGTACTCGGTACAACGGCCGCCTCCAGCGGTGGGCTGTAAGGCGTCGGCGTATAAACGCCATTCAAGCGCATGATCGGCGCATCGAGATCATCGAAGCCATGCGCCACCACCTGCGCAGCGATCTCCGCTCCAATGCCGCACGGCTGAAATGTCTCGTCCACGATCAGCAGTCGTCCTGTCTTGTGGACGGACTGGAGGATCGTCGGGGTATCCAGAGGTGCCAGCGTGCGCGGGTCGATTACCTCAATGGCAATGCCTTCGCCCGCCAACGTCTCGCACGCTTCCAGCGTCTTGCGCACCATCGAGCCGACCGCAACCACCGTCGCGCTCGTTCCTTCACGCACGACCGCCGCGCGCCCAAACGGGACGAAATACTCCTCTTCCGGCACCAGGGTCTTACTGTTGAGCAGGGATTTGTGCTCGAGGAATATCACCGGGTCATCTCCGCGCAGCGCCGTCTTGAACAAGCCTTTCGCATCATAGGCGTTGGTTGGCACAACGACGCGGAAACCGGGAATATTGACGAACATCGGAAAGTAAGAGCCAGAATGATGGGTTGCCGACGCACCGGTAATGCCGATGCTGCCGCGCAGCACCATGGGCATCTTTAGGCGTCCGCTGCTCATGTACTGAATCTTGGCGACCTGGTTGATCAGCTCCCCTACGGCATCGAGGATGAAATCGACAAACATGAAATCGACGACCGGGCGAGTCCCCGTCATCGCTGCCCCGGTACACATGCCGATGAAGCCGCGCTCGACAATCGGTGTATCGCGCAGCCGCATAGGGCCATACAGGTCATAGAGCCCGGTGGTGGTATTAAAGTTGCCGCCGCGCTGTCCGATGCCCTCGCCGACGACAAAAATCGACGGGTCGCGCGCCATCTCTTCGGCAAGCGCCTCACGGGCAGCAGCGGTAAAGGTCAGCTCGCGCATCGTCATCAGTTCTGCATCCTCGTTACCTGTAGTCTCATTTCTAAAGTCAGCATTCGCATCTTTTCAACGGGCAGCGAGAATGCCGCCCCTACAGGATCGTGCTGGGGGCGCCTTTCTAGGCATCCGCTCACGATTCGTTTCGAGAAGCTGCTTCAGTCACTGCCGGTCACTAAAGATATGCTCTGCCACTGTCACTGGGTCAGGATAGGCACTGGACTTGGCAAAGTCGAAGCCCTCGTCGACCAGCGCCTGCACCTCTGTATCGATCAGCGCGAAGTCAGCTTCAAAGGCGACCTCTTCCGTCAGCAGCCGCGTGCGATAGGTGGTGATTGGATCGCGCGCCTTCCAGGCGTCCAACTCTTCCTGCGTGCGATAGGTGCCCAGACTTGGCATGCCTTCTGAGTGCGCCCGTGTCCGATAGGTCTTGCAATCGAGGAAGGTCGGTCCCTCGCCTGCGCGTGCCCGGCGTATGCCTTCGCCTGCCGCCGCGTAGACCGCAAGAACGTCGTTACCGTCCACTGTGTAGGCGTTCATGCCATACGTCCGGGCGCGTTCCGCCATGTCGGTGTTGCGGGTGGCGTAGGAAAATGGGACTTCAGTGGCATAAAGGTTGTTTTCACAGACGAAGATCACCGGGAGATCCCAGATTGCCGCCAGATTGAGCCCTTCATGAAACGCACCATTGCTGCTTGCGCCGTCACCGAAAAACGCCACACCGACAGTGCCGTTACCCAGCAGCCGAGCGCTGTAGCCCGCTCCCGCTGCCTGGAGAATGCAGGGACCGACGATACCGCTGGTGCCCATCATGCCGACCTCTGGCGCGAAAAGGTGCATACTCCCACCGCGACCCCGTGAGCAACCCGTGACACGCCCGAACAGCTCCGCCATCACCTCACGCGGCGTGACACCGTTGGCGAGCGCATGCCCATGCCCGCGATGCGTGCTGAAGACGGCATCCTCATGCGTGAGATGGGCGCAGACGCCCGTCGCAATCGCCTCCTGCCCGACGTACGTGTGGCACGCGCCAGGGATCAGACCCGCCTGATGCGCTTTGGCGAGCTGCTCCTCGGTACGCCGAATCTCCACCATTTGCCGATACAGCGCGAGATATTGAGCGGTGGTGAGGGTCGGTGTGATCATCGCAGCGTTCCTGACGGGTCAGAGGCTCGTTTCGCAGATCTGG
>JANRJX010000205.1:0-77280 GCA_033763755.1 Chloroflexota bacterium | reverse complement strand
ACGGCGGTGATTTTGGTGATAGTCAACGGGCAGACGGGTGAAGTCGTTGCGAGCAATCCGACCCTGTGCAGCAGCGGTACGCCTTTACCGACCGAGACTGCAACGTCTACCCTTCTGCCTACGGCGACAGACACAGCGACGGCGACGAGCACGCCGCTCCCAGCAGGCTCGCTCCTGCGCGAAGTTTGGAACGAAGTCGGCGGCGAATCAGTTGCGTCATTGCTATCTCATCCTACATATCCCGGCAGCCCGGATATTTGCGCGACAGTTTCCAGTTTCGCAAGTCCAACAGGATATGCGGAGGACTATGGGCAGCGCTTGCGTGGTTTTATTACGCCGCTCGCAAGTGGTAGTTATACGTTCTGGATCAACAGCGATGATCAGGCAGAGCTTCGCCTTAGCACAGACAGCTCTCCCGCAAACGCAGTTACAATCGCCTTTGATGATCTGTCATCGGGTATCGCTGGAAACTGGGATGGGTCACCTCAGCTGCGGTCTGCACCAGTCAGTCTGGTTGCTGGACAGCCATACTATATAGAAGCCCTGCACAAGGAAGGTGAAGGTGATGACTTTGTTGAAGTTGCCTGGGAAGGTCCGGGTATATCGCGGGAGATTATCTCAGGTGCATACCTCTCGTCCTTCGGCTTGACATGCACCCCAGCAGTGCCAATCGCCACAGAAACGCCGACGGCAACCAGCACCGCAACAGCCACGCCGCTGCCTTTCGCAGACGTGAGCATTGAGGACCTAGCATTCGAAGGATGCTGTGCAATTGCAGGAAATGCAGCTAACCTTACCTATGAATTGTTTGCCGACGCACCAACACCTGTCACATTCGATATCTTCCTCACACTCCCGTCAGGTCTAAGTTATAGCGATGGCTCAACGATCGTTGATGGTCCTGCAACGGTTAGCCTAGGGAGCCTTACTACTCAAGGTTGGTGGATTGAATCGGTAAACATCCTTGTGCCGGTGTCGACCAGTCCGGGCACCTACGATGTGACGTTATCGCTGGCACCGGTCAGTTTCGTTGACTCTGTGCCTTCGAACAATTCCGCTACCGTCACCCTCACGGTCAATGATCTGGAAACGGCCACTTCAACGCCGATCCCGAATGATCTGTATTTCGCCTTCGTGACCAATCCGTTCAACGCGATCGTGGGACAAGTTACAGAGATGAGGATTCGGGTCGGAAACAATGGTCTGAGCAGCGGTACCGCATCCGTCCTGAACGCTTGCGTTCTCGGGCTGTCGCTACAGTCCTTTACAGCTAGTGCTGGCACCTTCAACGAGCCTAGTTCGACCTGGACTGTGACAGTAGCACCGGGGACGGTCGAAGAATTGGTCGTTAATGTCGTCACAAACTACTCCGCTGCCGGCGGTTGCGGGGTCACAATCTCGGCGCCTGATGACTCTAATCTGCTTAACAACACGGCATCCATCTCTTTCAACTTCGTGCTTCCGACATTTACATCTGTACCGACGGTCACCCCTCTGGCAACCTCGACAGCTACACCTACTGCAACCGCCACGCCGACGGCAACCAGCACGCCAACATCAACAGCGACCTCAACACCTACTGGAGACTTCATACGCGCCATCAATATCGGGGGACCTCCACTTGTCATTGATAGCAACCTGTGGGAAGGCGAGACATCGCCAAATTACACGTTCGGTCCAGGCGACGGAACAGCTTGCTTTGGCGATCCGCTTACACCACTCACAGATCCCAACCGAGAGGCAATGCTGCGCTGTCTTGCTTGGGACGGGGGCGGCACTTTGGAAATCACCCTCACGAACCTCTCCAACGGCAGCTATGACTTCTATTTCAACCGTTGGGAAGACAATTTCACAGAAACCATCACACACTTTGTGCAGGGTGTGCCGGTGACCACACTTGCTCTGCCACCAGGTGAATGGCGCCGTATGGGTCCGTATGCCGTCACCGTGACGGACGGTACGATCTCATTTGTATCAACAGGTGGTCATGCCAACATCAGCGGCGTCGAAGTCTGGCAGGCAGGAACAGGCGGCGCAGGCAGCCCGACGTCAACGCCCACCCCATCACCAACGGCAACCGCAACGCCCCAACCCGGTACCGCTCGTGATGTCGCCCTATCGTCATCATGTATTCCACCCAATCCGGTGGCAGGTAGTGCAGTATCATGCTCGATTACACTGACACACGTCGGTACACAGAGCATTTTCTCGCCGCAGGTGTCGCTCACCATTCCATCGCAGTTTAGCTTTAGCGGCACATCTCAATCCACCAATAGTGGCTCCATCAGCGGGTATACCCTTAACGGCTTTAGCGGTAACTTTACCTGGCGACCGAGCGGACAATTCTTCCCCGGCAATTTCGTCACCCTAACGTTCGACGGCGGGTTTATCGTTCCCGGTACTCTAGACGGTACAATTGTGACCATCACAGCAACTTCCAATCAATCAGGCGACCCCAACCTGTCCGATAACAACACCAGCGCAAGCATGACGGTAGTCGCAGCAACTGCCACAGCGACCCCCACGGCAACTGCCACACCAACACCGACCGCAACTATGACAGGGTTGCCGGCAATTACGGGTTTTCAGTTGTGGGATGCTACGACGGATACATTCGTCATGGATATTGCCGATGGAGCAGTGTTGAACATATCTGGTCCGCCGGCGCTCCCTTCCAATTACAGTATCGTCGTCCTCACAAACGCTCAAACACAAAGTGTCGACTTCATCAGCAGTAATTTTGATGCCAATACCAATGATGAGAACATCGAACCCTATTCTGCTTTCGGAGATACCGCTGGCAACTTGAACAATAGTCCTGCGCCGCTCGCGCCGGGTATTTATACATGGACAGTGCAGCCCTTTAGTGCTGACAATCTGGCGGGTACTGCTGGAGCGCCTGTCACGCTTACCTTCACAGTGATTGACGATCTGGCAACCGCAACGGCGACCGCTACACCGACTCTCGCTATGAGCATTGATCTTGCGGTGACCGGTGGCTGCTGGCCTCTTAACGTCAATCCTGGAGATGTGGTAAGCTGCACCTTCCGTTTGACGAATCACGACACCATCGGATATGAGCTGGTGCAGTTGGCCCTGTCCCTTCCCGCTGGTCTCTCACTCAGTAATGAAGTACTGACCCGCAGCCCTGGTGCCAGCAGCGATCAGAGCTCAAGTTCAAACAACGGCGATCTTGTTCTGGAGATGGGAAGCGCTTCTTCCCCGTTCGCGCCAGGCGAATGGATACAATATGAAGTCGAGCTGCTGGTCGACTCAGGCGTTGCGACCGGAACCGACTTCACGATTCCAGTCGTGATCACAGGCGCAACTCCGGCAGACAACGTGTTGCTGGACAACACCATCTTCTGGGAGTTCAGCGTTACCGGTGGCGGAAGCTGTGACATAGACTTGAACTACAGTGGGCATACCTTTAGCAACACCAGTCCGATGGTCGGTGAAGTGCTTACGTTCGGATTCGTTTTTGGCAATGCTGGACCGCAAAATGCTCCGAACGTGAGGATCTACATGCCCATTCCTGGAGGAACTACTTACGAGGGATATATAGGTTTCCCAGGTGTGACCTACGATCCAGTGACCAGCTTCTGGACCGTAGACGGCGAACTTCTAAACACGCAGAACTACTCGGTTGGGTTGATGGTACGCATTAACTCTGGGATGGAGGATCAGCACGTCATCTTTAGTAGCTGGATTGATGGCCAGCTATGGGATTGCAATTATGCCAATAATTCTCTTATAGAATTTGTGACAGTAGCAGATGGTACAAGCAGCAGCGCCGATGCTTCACTTTCGCTCAGTGCCAGCAACCCCACGCCCCCCCAGGGCAGCCTGTTGACGTTGACCGCAGAGTTGAGCAATAACGGACCGGACGACGTGACGGATGCAATCGTTGTGCTGGGGGCACCTTCTGGCACAAGCCTGGTCAGCGCGTCAATCGGCTATGACATCAATACGAGCACATTCGTCGTTCCTCAACTCATGCCATCCGAGTCTATCGACTTTGCGATTACTGTGCGCGTCGATGCGCCACCCGGTACAAACACCCCTGCCAGCGCCAGCGTATCGACATCCTCGAGCGACCCGAACAGCGCCAATAACAATCCGTCTGTAGGGTTTACCGTGACCGCAGGCGTGACAAGCAGCGCTGATCTAGTGCTCTTTGACCTGGGCGGTCACAGCACAACACCCGCTGCCGATAGTGATATTGTCCTGAGTCTGGGATACATGAATCTCGGTCCAGACCAGCCATCTGGCGCGACTATCGGCTTTATCCTGCCGCCAGGAGTAAGCTTTGTATCAAGCAGTGATGGCGCTTTCATTAGCAGCACTAACAGGCTAGCGCTCGACGATCTGACGAGCGGCACTAGCGGGGCACTCACCATAACGCTCAGCCTGGCACCGGAAACACTTGGACAAACGCTCTTCATTCAGTTCCGCCTGACGAGCGTTACGGGAGACCCAAATATCGGAAACGAAACCGTCATGTATGAACTCATCGTACAACCGTAAATGTTAGCGGAGGCAGGGTACATCCTGCCCCGCCAGCAGCGACCTGTGACACAGTCATGCTCAAGCTGCTTTCATAGGATCCGCTCGAATGCGGCATTAGAATCCGGTGATGCGGATGCCGGCGCCATGTACACCATACTTCTTGTTGATGTACAACAGCACTGGCGTCAGCGACTCGGCGGCGGCTGCGTTCGCCAGCGGTCCCGCGTCGAAGCCACGCATCCCCGCCGCCTCAACGAGTTTGATGACTTCCGCCTTCGCCTCGACATCATCACCCGTGACCAGTACGTCACAGTCGGCGCTCATCTTCGGATCAGCAATCTTCTCGGCACTGACGTTCTGAAACGCCGAGACCAGCCTTACGCGGTCGCCCAGCAGTGCCGCCGCTTCCTGCGCCGCGCTCTTGCCATCTGGCACATGCACGGTGCGCACTTTCGGCGGTTGCAGCGGCACGGTCACGTCCACTACGATCTTGCCCTGGAGCTGTTCCTTCACGCCTGCAATCGTATCTTTATGCGCGCTGTACGGCACACTCAACACAACAATCTGTGCTTCAGCAGCCGCTTCCGGGTTGCCCATACCGACCAGATAATCACCGCCCAGACTGGCGTTGAACTCCGCCGCCTTCTCCGCCGCGCGTGCTGCGTCGCGTGAGCCGATGATGACGCGGTAGCCGTTGAGCGCCCAGCGCATCGCCAAGCCGCTGCCTTCTTTGCCTGTACCGCCCAGCACCGCGACGGTAATTACTGTATGCTCGTCTGTCATGGTAAACTTCTGTCCCTGTTTCGTAGAGTGATGATGGCAGATTTTAGCTGCATAAGGACTTAGAGTACAGCAGTTAGAACAGAGCAGGCTATAATCGAAACCATTCTTGCGTCAGAAAACGAAGAATAAGTACCCAAAACCCAATACTCAAAAGCCAAATCCCGATGACCGACATTCTTTTTGGACAATCCTACTTCCTGCGCTTTGACCCCAAGCTCTACGCCGCCATGCAGCCATATCCCCCACTCGGCACGCTCTATGCCGCCGCCGTCATGCGCCAGCGTGGGTACGATGTGGCACTGTTCGACGCCATGTTGAGCGAAGGTACGCACGAATGGGCGAACGCGCTCGACCAGCACACGCCGCGCTACGCAGTGATCTATGAAGATAACTTTAACTACTTAAGCAAGATGAGTCTGCTGCGGATGCGAGAAGCCGCTATCCAGATGATCGCGCAGGCGAAAGCGCGCGGCTGCGTCGTGATTGTCTGTGGTTCGGACGCCACTGACCACCCGGATGTGTACCTGAAAGCAGGCGCGGAGGTCGTCATTATCGGCGAAGGCGATGCGGCGCTGCCGGAGGTAGTGGAAAGACATCAGGCAAGTACAGAGCACAAAGTACAAATTGCATCTGAGAACGCATCACTCCCCATGTCTATCGCCGGTGTGGCCTATCTCGAAGGCGACCGTGTCGTCCGCACGCCCCCACGCCCCGTCATCAGCGATCTCGACAGCCTGCCGTTTCCGGCATGGGATTTGGTCGATAGAGACAAGTACCGCGCCGTATGGCTGGAGCATCATGGCTACTACAGCATGAACCTGGTGACGACGCGCGGCTGCCCCTTTCACTGCAACTGGTGCGCCAAACCGATCTGGGGACAGCGCTACAACGTGCGCAGTGCGGAGAATGTCGTTGCAGAGATGCAATGGCTCAAGGACAACTTCCAGCCTGATCACATCTGGTTCATGGACGACATCATGGGCATTCAGGATCGTTGGATTGAGCGCTTTGCCGACTTGCTTGACGCAGCAGATTTGCGCATCCCGTTCAAGTCCCTCAATCGAGTTGATTTGCTCCTGCGCGGGCGTTCGATTCCGGCGTTGGCGCGGGCGGGCGCACAGATCGTCTGGGTAGGGGCAGAAAGCGGCTCACAAAAGATACTGGACGCGATGGAGAAAGGGACGAAAGTCGAGCAGATTTACAAGGCGACGCGCCAACTCCACGCGCACGGCGTCAAAGTTGCGTTCTTCCTGCAATTTGGCTATCCGGGCGAAACCCGCGAAGACATCGAGCTCACGCTTAAAATGGTGCGCGACCTGATGCCGGACGACATCGGCATTTCGGTCAGCTATCCGCTGCCGGGGACAAAATTCTACGACCATGTGAAGCATGAACTGGGAGCGCGCGCCAACTGGGTCGACAGCGCCGATCTCGCCATGCTTTATCAGGGTCCGTTTGGCACGGACTTTTACCGACAGCTGCACACCGTCGTGCATAAAGATTATCGCTCGCGCAAGACCGCCGCCGAGCTGCGAACCCTGATGCGTAATCCGGCTGCGTTGCGTCCGGCGCACCTGCGCCAGACGGCGGCAATGATCTACCACCGTCTGACGTTACCCGCCGCTCGCGCTCAACTAAACAGGCTAGCGATGGTCGCAAAATCGCAGTAAAGTAAACTTCACGCTGATCCGATTGGTGGAGTCCTATTCATGGCTGGCAACTGGCTGAAATACAAAAACAGCGACAATGTGACTGTGATTGTCAATCTCGAACAGGCTATTCGCTTCCGTCATTTTGAGAGTGGCAATGAATCATATGTTGAAGTGCTGGCGGGTGAAGAAGCACACTCGATCCTGCTCAGCCTTGACCCCGGTGCCTATCAGGATGTTATTGACTACATCAAGCGCACGACGGGTTATGAACTGACTTGACTCCGAGACGGAACAAAAGTTCTGTCACACTGCACAAATAAAATCCCCGCAAAATTGGGGGATATTATGACTTGCAACATTGACAAGTCATGATTGCAGGCTTACGATTCTTAAGGTTTCGTAAGGGGGACAGACCACTCATGACTGTTGACATCAAACGCCTGATTCTGGGCAAGCGCCTTGACAATAAGGATTTGCCACACCAGGCGATCAGCAAACCTGTCGGACTGGCAGTTTTTGCATCAGACGCACTCTCAAGTACAGCTTATGCAACGCAGGAAATCCTAATTATCCTGTCGTTTGTCGCGGGTACTGCCATCTGGACCAACCCGGAAACGGTTGCGGGCATCACCGCGCCACTCGGTCACTTCGCCATGCCCATCGCCATTGCGATTGCGGTGCTGCTGACCATCGTCACTATCTCGTACCGCCAAACCATCCATGCCTATCCCAATGGCGGTGGTGCCTACATCGTTGCGCGTGACAACCTGGGCGAAGTCACGGCGCAGGTCGCGGGCGCGGCATTGCTGACCGACTACATTCTCACAGTTGCTGTCAGTATCAGTGCAGGCGTAGCACAGATTGTGTCCGCATTCCCTGAATTGCTGCCATTCCGGGTTGAAATCGCCCTGTTAGTCATCCTTTTCATGACGGTTGTCAACCTGCGAGGTGTAAAAGAGAGCGGCGTCCTGTTCTCGATACCGACCTATTTCTTCCTCGCAGTGATGTTTATCACACTCATCATCGGTTTCTTCCGCTATGCCACCGGCACACTACCGACGATGCCACCGGGAATGGAAGTTGACCTTCACCACGAAGCTGGCTTAAGCTTCAGTCTGTTCCTATTGCTGCGCGCCTTCTCATCTGGCTGCACGGCGTTGACAGGCATTGAGGCGATCTCTAACGGCATCACAGCATTCAAGGAACCGAAGAGCAAGAACGCAGCGATCACGCTCGTCTGGATGAGCAGCATTCTGATCGTCCTGTTTCTCGGCATAACGTTCCTGTCAATCCAGGCACAGGTTTACCCGGTTGAACTACCGACGGTCATTGCCCAGCTTGCCAGCGTCATTCACGGCGAGAATACGTTCTTCTACTTCCTGGTAATCGCCGGTACTACGCTTATCCTGTTAATGGCAGCCAATACCGCCTACGCAGACTTCCCGCGTCTGGCTGCGCTACATGCAGGTGACGGCTTCCTGCCGCGCCAGCTCACCTATCGCGGTGGTCGACTGGTCTTCTCGTGGGGCATTATGGCTCTGGCGGTGTTTGCCAGTTTGCTCATCATCATCAGCGGCGCCAGCGTCACCTTCCTCATCCCGCTTTATGCGGTTGGCGTCTTCCTAAGCTTCACCATCTCGCAAGCGGGTATGGTCGTGCGCTACAACAAGATCAGTAAGCTGAAGCCGGGCGAAGTCATCAAGGGGTTGGAGACCGACATGTCTTATGAACCCAGTTGGCGCTTCCACCAAATCATCAGTGCGGTCGGTGCAGTCTGCACATTCGTTGTTATGGTGATCTTTGCGATTACCAAATTCACGGGTGGCGCGTGGTTCATTGTGGTTCTGGTTCCGGTACTGGTCTACATCTTCTTCCAGATTCATAAGCACTACAAGGAAGTCGCCCAGGCACTCAGTCTGCCGCGCACGAAGGTTGATACGCACGCGCGCCCGATCCAAACGCTCATTCTGATCGATAACGTACACGCCGAAACCGCGCGCATGGTCAACTTTGCCAAATCGCTCGGCACACCCTGGAAAGCGATACACATCGGCACGAATCCTGAGCGTGCAGCACAGATTAAAGCGAAATGGGATGAACGAATCGGGGAAGGCACGTTTGAGGTGATCGACTCGCCGCTGCGCTTGCTGGCAGAGCCGATACGCGAATATGTCGACAAGCTGCTTGATGAAACGCCCGATGGCTACGTGCACGTCATCATGGGTCAGTTGGTGATGGACACGTTCTGGGAACAGGCATTACACCAGAACAGTGCCTTCATCTTCAATCTGGCGCTCGCCGGACTGGAGCGCGTGGTCGTGACCAATGTCCCCTACCAGATTCATCACGAGCATGACGCAGAAGGACATGACCACATGGTTGCGGGCGAAAAAGCGCACTAACGCTGCAAAAAAGGAGGCACGGCAATCCGTGTCTCCTATGCAGACACTTCGCTGTCGTCGCGAGACCTGCCAAGCATGATGCGCAGCACTTCCGGCTGGTAGTGAATCGCGCTTGCCAGCTTAACGAGCAGATCGTCATGAAGTGCCTCAGCAGGCGTTTCACCCTTCAGCAACTTCTCGACGTCCGCAACCTCCATGCCGGTCTTGTCTGCCAGCGCTGCGGGTGCAATCCCTAAACGGTTCGCGACAACGCTCACAAATAAACCGAACGCACGCGCACGTCCAGCGTTGCGCTGTGCCTCAGACACGCCAAACTCGCGATGGAGTTCCGCTTTCACAACGCGCTTGATGTTGCCATAGTCGCGCTCAAACTGATTACGGACAAGGTTCCGCAGCTTATCCATACCGTCTCCTCGTTTCATCAATGACCGTCTCCTCATCGTGACTGCGCTGCTTAAGCAGTCCCCGCAGTCGGTTCTTGCAACGCCACAGAATTTGCGATACCGAGTCTTCTTCGATTTCGTAGCGCTCGGCAAGCTCAGCCCGGTCTACGTTATCCAGGAGTGACGCCAGAAAGATTTCGCGGTCGCGTAGCGATAGCGCCTGTAATGCACTGTCCAGTTCTGCCAGTCGTTCCGCCAGTAACACACAATCTTCGGCGCTCATATCTACAAGACCATTACTGAACAAGAACAGATCGAGCGCAAATTCATTTTCCAGGTTACGCCCTTCGACGTCTTCCATCGAAGGCAAGTATTTACGGTCAACCCGCGCGAAGGTTTGGATGTGATGGTGGGCAATACTGCTTAGCCAGTTGCGCAGCTTATCATCACCCATCCAGGTAAAATCCGCCATCTTGCGAATTGCCGTCCGCCATGTCTCGCCTTCGACATCGTCCAGTAAATCCAGTGGAAGCCCGTTCGAGTGCAACTGCTGCTGAATTGCCCGTCGCAGGTCCGGCGCATGGCGGGCAACCAGAATCTCCCAGGCGAGTTCATCACCCTTCTTTAGCTTTTCGACCCAGCTCTGCTCATCGAAATATCGCGGTGCTGGGGCGGTATCCATCAAGGACATATGCACACCTCAACGTACACGCACCATACTCATTATGTGCATGTGTATAAAAAGTTCTACAAACAGCGTGCGGTAAATTTATAATTTTGAGAATCCCCATTTAGTCCCCCCCACAACTACGATTTGTGATTTTATTCACAATATGTGACACCTGGCGTAAAATGTACTGACGTTTGGCACAGTCTTGCGCTGTTGTAGCGTGCTATAGTGTGGATGTGTGTTCGATATTCCTACTGGTGAGGATCAATCATGACTGCCTCGACAGCCACATTCGTCATCCCGGAGTACGTCAAAAGCCAACGTCTGATTAATTTCGTGACCGAGATGGTCGATCTATGCAAGCCTGAGTCCGTCCACTGGTGCGACGGTTCGCAGCAAGAGTACGACGCCATGTGCGATCTGCTCGTCCAAAATGGCACGTTCAAGCGCCTGAATCCTGAAAAACGCCCGAACAGCTTCCTCGCCTGGTCAGACCCCAGCGATGTCGCCCGCGTGGAAGACCGCACCTACATTTGCAGCCTCAACCGCGAAGACGCCGGTCCAACCAATAATTGGATCAACCCGAAGGAAATGCGCGCGACGCTCAACCAATTGTTTGATGGTTCGATGCGCGGTCGCACGCTGTATGTCATTCCGTTCTCGATGGGTCCAATTGGCTCGCCCATCTCGTACATCGGCTACGAAATCACCGACTCACCTTACGTTGTTGTCAACATGAAGCTGATGACACGCATGGGACGCGCGGTGGACGAGGCGCTCGGCGACAGCGATGTGTTCGTGCCGTGCGCGCATACCGTCGGGATGCCACTCGAACCTGGTCAGGAAGACATTCCCTGGCCCTGCAACCCCAAGGTCAAGTACATCGTTCACTTCCCGGAAGAACGCTCGATCTGGTCGTATGGCAGCGGCTACGGTGGCAATGCGCTGCTCGGCAAGAAGTGTCTGGCGCTGCGCATCGCCTCGGTGCTGGGTCGTGATGAAGGCTGGATGGCGGAACATATGCTCATCCTTGGCGTGACAGAACCCAGCGGCAAGAAAACCTATGTTGCTGCCGCCTTCCCCAGTGCTTGCGGCAAGACCAATTTCGCCATGCTCATCCCGCCGAAAGAGATGGAAGGCTGGAAGGTCACAACCATTGGCGACGACATCGCCTGGCTGAAGCCCGGCAGCGATGGACGCCTGTACGCCATCAACCCGGAAGCGGGTTACTTCGGTGTTGCTCCCGGCACATCATACAAGTCGAATCCGAACGCGATGATCAGCATCGAACGCGACACGATCTTCACGAACGTCGCACTGACAGATGACGGCGATGTGTGGTGGGAAGGCATGGATGGGGAGCCGCCCGCCCATGCGATTGACTGGCAGGGGCAGGACTGGACGCCCGGCAGCGATCGCAAGGCGGCGCACCCCAACGCCCGCTTCACGGTTCATGCGTCCGGCAACCCGGTGCTTGACCCGGCATGGGAAGACCCGAACGGCGTGCCCATCAGCGCTATCATCTTCGGTGGTCGCCGCAGCACGGTGGTGCCACTGGTCTACCAGCCGCTCAGTTGGGCGTTCGGCGTCTACACAGGCGCGACGATGGGTTCAGAAATGACCGCCGCTGCCTTCGGCAAGATTGGGGAAGTCCGCCGCGACCCGATGGCGATGCTGCCCTTCATCGGCTATCACATGGCGAGCTACTTCAATCACTGGCTCAACATGGGGCGTCGCATCAGCCAGCCGCCGCGCATCTTCAGCGTCAACTGGTTCCGCAAGGACGCCGATGGCAAGTTTCTGTGGCCCGGCTTCGGTCAAAATATGCGCGTCCTGAAGTGGGTTGTTGAACGCGCCAACGGTCAGGCGAAGGCAATTGAGTCGCCCATTGGCTACATGCCGACGTATGACGATCTCGACTGGAACGGGCTGGATTTCAGCCGTGAACAGTTCCACCAGTTGATGGACGTGGAACGGTCTGACTGGGAGCGCGAAATCCTGATGCACGAAGAACTGTTCGTCAAGCTGTATGACCGCTTGCCGAAGGAATTCCTCGCCATCCGCGAGCTGCTGCTCTCGAACTTCTGGCGCTCACCGGATCACTGGGAACTGCCGGACTACGCGCAGAATCAATAGACAAGCTCCTCCTCCCCCTAATCCCTCTCTCCGTAGGCAACTGCGGAGAGAGGGCTTTATGTTGCTACCACCAGCCGGCGTAGCCGCGACGGGAGGAGTGGGGCAAGCCGCGCCCACTCATCCTCTGTCAACGGACGTAACGCCAGCAGCACCCCGCCATACACCAATCCGCTGATAACCAGCGCCACTAACGGCGCAGCCTGCCAGCCAACCAGCAGCACGGCGAACATCGCCACCCCCGCCAGCAGCGGACGACCGATGATCGCCAGCGGATTAATCTGCCCGGTCGCCGTGCGCAGTAGCCACCAGAAGCCGATTAGCAGCACAAGTTCCGACGCAATCGTCGTTAGCGCCGCAGCGCGGTAACCATACGTCGGGATGAAGAGCAGATTAGTGATGATGTTGAAACTGACACCCGCCGCAAATGCCCACGTCACACGACGCTGCAAATCGAGCGCGATTAGCGCGTACTGTGTCAGGCTGTTCATCCAGCCAATCGGGATGCTCCAGATCATCAGTTGCAGCGCAATCGCCCCATCAGGCAAATATTCCGCGCCGCCGAGCAGGTTCACGAGGAAGAACGCCATGAACGTGAAGGCAATGGCGACAGGCAGCGCGACGCTGAACAACAGCTTAAGCGCCAATTGGTACGTGCGCCGGAATGCCGCGCGATCGTCGTGCGCTTGTCGCGACATGGCGGGCAGGAGTGCCTGGGTGAAGAACGACGGGATGATATTGAGCGCTTCCAGCCACTTGTACGCCACGCTGTACTGCCCGACCATGGTCGCCGTGTGAATCGCCTCGATCAGAATGATGTCGATCTTGAAAAAGATCGTCGCCAGAAAGTGATTGAGCATGAGCGGGTAGCTCTGCCCGATCATGTTCCGCATCAACGAAAAGTCGAGGCTTGGGATTGTGAACCGCTCAGACGCGGAGGACGCAACTAAGGGGCGACCCGGCGGGTCGACCGTGCGAATATCCTTCGCGTCCTGACGTTTTATACTAAGCATGCCGCGCGCGTTCCACGCCAGGATCGCCAGTGTAATTACGTTGGTGATGATGCTCGCCGCCGCCAACCCGACAATGCCCCACCCCGCCAGCAGCACAGCCAGCCCGAAGATCGTCTTGCAGATCGTCGCGACAGTCGTCACTGCTGCGGGAATTTCGGCACGCTCGAACGCATAGTAGAGCGCCGTCAGCCCGGTGCTGAGGCTGCTCGGAATCAAGCCAATGTAGAGCAAGGTGATCGCCAGTGTCGCGATATCTGGCAGCGGATTGGCGGTATCGGTCTGGCGCACAGCGAGGAACAGCAGCAGCAGCGGAATACCCAGCAGTGAGAGCAGCAGCCGCAGCGCGCTCGTGTTAACGAACAGCCGCAGCGCGGCGGCGCGTTCGCGTGCCACTTCACGCATCACGTACAGGTTCAAGCCGAAGTTCGTGAAGATATCGAACCAGCCAAACAGCACTATCGCATAGTAATACAAGCCGTTGAGTTCTGGTCCAAGCAGGCGCAGCATCACAGCGGCAAACGCAAAGTCAATGCCGCGATTGAACAGGTTGAGGATGATCGGCGCGAGGCTGTTACGCGCAACCCGCTGTGCGGTGCTATCCGTCGTCTCCGACTGCGTTCGGTTGACGAACAAGCGCCACAGCCACGCACCGACAATGAGCAGCATCAGCGCGCCGCCGATGAAGCTGGCGAACGCACCCACCTGAAAGCTTGTCGGGCTGTATATCAGCCGCAGCGTCCATTCGCCGGACTCTGGCAGGCGCACAGCGATGAAGTTAGCGAATGCCAGCTCTGTCTCGACCTGCACTTCTTCCGCATCCGTGCCGCCCTGCGGACGCACAAACGCGCGCCAACCGGAAGCATACGTTTCGCTGAGTACGACGATTGACCCCGCGTCCGCAACCACTTCGATCAAGCGTTCGCGGGCATTGGGCTGAGACAATACCAATGCAGCGGGGTTGATTGAGTCAGCAAGCGCAGCAAGGTTCGCATCAGCGGGCAGCAGATAGGCGCGCGGAAAAACGTTCGTGTTCTCGTAAATGCGGAGCGCGTCATCGCTGTACGCCAGCGTCCAGCCCGGCACGCTCACGTCCTGATCGGAGTATGTCAGCAGAAAGCGCACGTTCAGCGCATCGAGTAGCGGTGACTCGATGCGTGTTTCCCAACCGTCATCAGTAGTGAACAGTGGCGCAACACGGTTGAATGCCAGTTGGTATTGCGGCGCAAGCTGCCCCATATACTCGGCATACTGGCGCGATATGATGCTTTCGTAACCACGCACATCATCCAGCCCATAGCGCATCCCCAGATTGGCGTTCATGATGGCGGGGCGTCCGGGCGTCTCCAGCGTTGTGTAGCGCCAGTCATCGTCTTGCGTTTGCAACCATTCTATTGCAGGCGGGGTGTAGTCCAGCCATACTGCATCCGACGCCGGATTGAACGCCCACGACGCGATCATCAGGTCAACGGCGATTAACACTACCACACCGATCTGTAGGGACGCGGCATGTCGCGTCCGCTCGAACGCCCCAACCCGCGCCACCCACCAGAACAGCGCTCCGCTGCACACCGCCATCACGCCGAAGACCAACACATTCGTGAACTGGTAGGTGTAGAATTGCGTTGCATCGGCATAGGCACGATTGGCACCCGCCAGCGCGCCAAAGATCGTTTCGATTACCGGGGCTACCTGCGTGTACAGCAACCGCGATGCCAGCAGCCCGCCCAGCGTGAGCGTCCCTATCGCCAGCAGCCCATATCCGAACACCCGCGCCATCTTCGCCCCTCTACCTGAGGGGGAGGGGTTGGGGGTGAGGGCTATCATCAGCCGATCAGCACCGAAACCCGCCAGAACCGACACACACAACGTCAGAGCAAACACCCAGCGAAACGGCGAATGCAGCTGGTTGACGCCAGGAAAGAGATAATACAGGAGTGCATACGTCGGCAAGCCGAACATGAATGTCAGCGAAATGAGCGCGAGTATGGTGAAGAGGAGTGAGCGGGTGCCGATACCTAATACCCCAGCATAGACTGCCAGCGCCAACGGCAATATCCCCACATAGAGTGCGCCTTCTACATAGTTCTTGATGCCCCACTCGGTATGCGTGATGGTCTCCCTCAGCGCATTGATAGTGACTTGTATCGTCTGTCCGCTGAACCAGTCATAAATCGTGTGATGCGCAGGGTTGCCGTAGAAGTTGGGCATGATGAACTGGAGCACGTCGCGCGGCGGATGCGCGTAATCAAGGATTTGCTCGAACGTAGCACGCCCGGCGCGGAAACTGCTGTTCGCTGCCTCGAACGTCGGGATGAACTGCACCGCGCCCAACGCCATCCCCAGCACCACCATCGCCAGCAGCCATCCTGCACGTGTAAGACCAGATGCTATTGACGAGGCATACCTCGTCCGCATTTTACGTTCCGGCAACCACTCGCCCACCAGCCGCCACGCCGCGTAGAATCCCGCTATCAGCAGTGTGTAGAGTGTGATTTCGACATGCCCCGCCAGTACATTACAGCCGAGCGCCAGCGCGCCAAGGGCTGCCCACAGCGGTGTGCCGTCCTGCCCACGAAGCGCAGGCTGTCTTCGGGTGATGTACTCGATCATCAACAGGATCAGCGGCAGCCACGTCGCGCCTGCAATGATCATCGGGAACACGGCGCTGATGACGAAAAAGGCGCTCAGTTGGTAGGTGACGCCCGCCACCGTCGCGCCGAAACGCCCTGTTCCAAGACCGCGCGCAAAGATAAACATGAACACGCCAGCCAGCCACAGTTGCACGATGGTAAACCAACCGTAGGCAGCGGGCAGGTCCATGATGTAGAAGAGTATACTGAACGGATAAAGCGTCGATTGCTGCCCGGCGGCAAAAAACGGAATCCCCGCGAACTGATGTGGATTCCACAGTGGGAACTCGCCGATGGCGAACTGGTCACGGATGAAGTCCTTAAACTGGACGTTTTGCAGCACCAGATCGGAGAGCAGGTGATTATGCGGGATGGGCGGCGCTCCAGCGGCGTCCCGATATGTGGCGAACGGTTCGTACTGGTAAATGTTTTCGGTCGGCAATAAAGTGCGCCCGCCGACGGTCTGCTGCCAGAACAGGATCATCGGCAGCAGGAACAGCAGGGCGATAACGAGCAGGTCGGGGAGACGGCGGCGCATGAACACCTCGGATGGAACAAGCACAACGCGCGTTTGCGTTCACGCGCAGCGCAACTATACTCTTGCCAGTGTCGTCTGTCGATTCCGGTGGAGGTCGTTGTGCGTCGTGTATTGCTCCTATTGATTGTCCTGGTCATCAGTCTGCTCCTGGTCGGTCAGAGTGCCGCGCAGACGTGCCCCTGCCCGTCTGAACCTCCTGTCGTTGAGCAGCTAACGCCAGAAATCATCACCAGCTTCCCACATGACACAGGTTCGTTCACCCAGGGTTTGCTGCTGCATGATGGAACATTCTATGAGAGTGCGGGCGAATATGGCGAGTCGGATGTCCGTCAGGTCGAAATCGAGACAGGCGAAATCCTACGCATGGTCGCGCTGGATGCACAGTACTTCGCGGAAGGGCTGACACTGGTCGATAATCTGGTTGCCAGCGATGGCACAGTTGTGCCACCCTACCTGATCCAGTTAACATGGCGCGAAAACACAGCATTTGTCTGGAACCTGGAGACATTCGAGATCATCGGCAGTTTCCTCTACGAAACCGATGGCTGGGGTATTTGTTATGATGGCGAACGGCTGTACATGAGCGACGGCAGCGATAACCTGTTCGTGCGCGATCCGCGCAGCTTCCGGCTGCTGGCGATGATCCCGGTGCGTATGGACGGTCAGCCCGTGTTTAACCTGAACGAGCTCGAATGCGTCGGCAGCGATGTCTATGCCAATGTCTGGCAGACGAACAATATCGTCCGCATCGACAAGGCGACGGGCTACGTGAATGCCAACATTGATGCCAGTTTCCTGCTGACGGATGAGGAATATGCAGCGCTGGAAGGCGGCGCAGTACTGAACGGGATTGCGTACAATGCAGCGGCTGATACCTTTTACATTACAGGCAAGTTGTGGCCCCGTGTGTTCGAGGTGCGGTTTGTGGGAGCGGCAGGCTAAATGAGTGATAGATTGCTGGCGCTGACTATCGATCTTGACTCGACCGTTGATTTCCTCGTGCGGCTGCTCAATGTCCACAGTCCGACAGGCAATACAACAGATGCAATTGGACTATGCGAAACCGAGTTCGCAGCACTGGGCATTCCCGACCTGACAATGGCGCGCACACGCAAAGGCAGCTTGATGCTGCACTGGCGCGGTGAAGGACGGGCGCAGGTCGGCATCACTGCGCATGTCGATACGCTCGGCTTGATGGTCAAGGAGATCAAACCCAACGGCTGCCTCAAGGTCACACGCATTGGTGGCATCGTCATGAGCGGTGTCGAAACCGAAAACGTCACAGTGCGGACGTTTGATGGGCGGCAGTATCGCGGCACGGTGCTGATGAACGACCCTGCCTCGCACGTCAATCGCGACCTGGCCACGCAGCCGCGCAACGAAGACACAATGGAAGTGCGGCTGGATGTACAGACGCGCAGCGCGCTGGAAACCCAAGCGCTCGGCATTGAAGTCGGCGATTTCATCTTTGTCGATCCGCGCGTCGAAGTCATTGACACCGGCTTCATCCGTTCGCGCTTTCTCGATGACAAAGCAAGCGTCGCTTGCATTTACGGCGCGATGGCGGCGATGCACCACGCAGGCAAACGTCCGGCAAACGATACCCGCATTCTCATCTCCAATTTCGAAGAGGTCGGACATGGCGGTGCAGCGGACTGGTCACCAGACTTGCAGGAGTATCTCTCCGTCGACATGGCGGCGATTGGCTATGGGCAAAACTCTGACGAGTTCAACTGTACCATCTGCACCAAAGACGCCAGCGGACCATACAGCTACGAGATGATCAGCAAGCTGCGCCGACTGGCAGACGCACATGGAATCCCTTACCGCACCGACATCTACCCGTTCTACTCATCCGATGGCTCGGCATACTGGCGCGCAGGCGGGTCGGCGCGCGTGGCGCTGATCGGTCCGGGTGTCAGTGGCTCGCACAGCTACGAGCGCACCCACCGCGACGCCCTGCGCGGAAGTGCAGAGCTGATTGGTGCGTATATGACAACGGCAGTAGAAAGCAAGTAAAAAGTGCTGATGGAAGTCCTCTAACCTCCTGAATAAGCCCTTTTTCTTGCTCTTCACGCAACTTGCCGCATCAAAACGCCGTAGAATGGGGTTATTGAGACTGTACGATTATCGAAACGACCTTATCAATGTCAGATACAACGCATTCAACGCCGCAAAAGCCCGCCTGGGGCGGCATCATCATTGGAATTGCCGCCTTCGTCATCGTCACGGGCGGATTGATCTATCTGATGAGTACGATCGGACCGGAACGCCTTCAGCAAATGGTCGAAGATGCAGGTCCTCTCGCACCCATCGCCTATATGCTCCTGCGTGCGCTGACGTACATCTTCGCGCCGCTGACGACAGGTCCCATTCAGTTTGCCAGCGGCGCGCTCTTCGGCATCTGGGAAGGCATCCTCTATTCGATCATTGGCGAAACGCTCGGCGGCAGCATCAACTTCTGGATCGGACGCAGGTTCGGGCGCCCGGTTGTGCTGCGCATCGCGGGCGAGCAGGGGCTGAAAAAGGCTGAGGAGTACTATCATCTTGTCGGTGAATGGCGCGGACTGGCGATCGCGCGTGTCGTCCTGTTCGCCATGTGGGACTTCCTGAGCTACGTCATCGGCTTCACACCAGTCAAGTATGTGCATTACCTGTGGGTGTCGTTGATCGTTGGGCTTATTCCTACGTCGGCAGCGGTGTTCCTGGGATCGCAGTTGGGCGGCGAAAATCAAGCATTACTGATGGCAGGCATCATCGCCTTATGTGTGGTACTCTCGCTGCCAATCCTGTTTAGCGGGCGGCTGCGCAAGATGATGACAGCGCGGCAGGACAAGAGCGAATTAGCGGAATAGCAAACATGCCCACAGCCTCATCATTTCGTGTTGCCCTCATCACCGGCGCGTCCAGCGGCATTGGCTACGCGGCGGCGCTGGCGTTCGCGCGGCGCGGCTGGCATGTGGCGGCGCTGGCACGGCGCACGGATCGCCTCGCACAGCTAGAGTCCTCCATCACTACTTTGCATGCCCCGCACGGCGACATACTGGCGCTGGAGGCGGATGTGCGCGATTCTGAGTCGCTCACGCGGGCGGTAAAGGCGACCGTTGAGCGTTACGGACGACTGGATGCAGTGGTTGCGAATGCAGGGCTAGGGCAGCGCGGCTTGTTGGCAGAGGCGGAATGGACAGACATTGACACGCTCATGCGTACCAACATGGACGGTGTTCTGCACACCATCCGCGCGGGCATTCCGGCGCTGCGCGCCAATCGTGGCGGGCAGATCGTCATCATCTCATCTGTGACCGCTGAGCTGACGACGCCGTACACCGCTGTCTATGCGGCGAGCAAAGCGTTTGTCAGCAGTATCGCCCGCTCACTGCGGCTGGAACTCGAGCCAGATAACATTGGCGTGACGGATATGCTGGTCGGGCGCACAGAGAGCGAGTTCAACGAGAAGCGATTGGGACAGACGAGCAAAGCCACCGGACGCAAAGGCGTTCCGGTCATGAGTGCCGACACAGTAGCGAATGCGATTGTCGATGCTGTCGAGCACAAACGCAAACGCGTCATCCTGCGCCCATTCGACCACCTGCTGCTGCTGGCACACCGTATCATGCCGGAAGTGATTGGGCGACAGGCGTTAAAGCAGTACCGTTAAGCTAAATGATGCGCTCAAAGAGAAGCGCCTTGAATCGTGCCGCGTCGATTTTTGTGCATATCGTGGCATTGGATGGACGATTGAGAAGGCGATAGCGGTCACACACTAACTGACCGTAGCTTTCAGCGCTTCTGTACTCCACAAAACAGTAACCATCAAACTGTTCTTTGATGATTTCCGGATATAGCGCGGTCATCATTGCGACAGGGTCAGGCAGATCCAATCCTGTTTTTCCCCAAGACTGCGCGT
This sequence comes from Chloroflexota bacterium, assembly GCA_033763755.1. Taxonomy (GTDB): domain Bacteria; phylum Chloroflexota; class Anaerolineae; order Aggregatilineales; family Phototrophicaceae; genus Flexifilum. The sequence goes on along the minus strand of JANRJX010000205.1, from coordinate 56,660 downwards.
TGTACCCAATTAGGGTATGGTTGCAGCGTATGCAAAACTGCGCGATAGCGGAGCCGGTCCCCATCAAATGATCGATATCCGATTGTGAGATAAACGTATCGTCAGTGCTTACATCCCAACCGACGAACATCAGTCGCATCCCGCTGTTGACTACGATCTGAGCCGCTTCTGCATCCACAAACAGGTTGTATTCTGCTACGGGTGTCACATTTCCAGGACCTAATCCTTGTCCACCCATGACGACGACCTGTTTGACAAGCTGGGTTATCTCCGGCGCTTTCAGATATGCCAGCGCCAGATTGGTGAGTGGACCGAGCGTGACGATTTCGAGTTCCCCGGAATACGCATGCGCCAGAGCAATAATCTGATCTACAGCGTGTTCAGTTGCCGCGCTGAGAACCGGCTCCGGCAAGTCCATATTGCCCATTCCGTCTTCACCATGAACCAACTCGGACGTAAACAAGTCTCTCATCATCGGCTTTGCCGCGCCCTTATAGACCGGTGGGGCATAGGTATCTGCTATCTGCACAGAAACGAGCGCGTTCTTGACGGCAAGTGTGAGCGGCACATTGCCAGCGACCACCGTAATTGCTTCCACATGTACAGTGGAGTCACGCAGTGCCGCAATAATCGCCACCGCATCGTCTGAAGCACAGTCAGTATCAATCAGAAGTCTTCGCATCATCATGCCTCCGCTTACTGCGACTATTTGCGACTATACCGAACCCTTTATGGAGGGGAAGGACAAATGTCCAGATATCACGATGTGATGAGGAGTTGCAGACCGTGCACATTGATCTCGCTGACACAGTCATTCTGGATCTGGAATAACCCAGCGGATTGCAGCTGGTTCAGCACACGGTTGAGGTGGCGATGTGTCGTACCAAACAGAGCAGCAAGATGAGACTTTGAAGGAAGCTGGATTGCCTTCACAGGGGATCCAGCTTGCTGCAAGAGATAGCTTGCGATACGTTTGCGCAGAGGTTGTACCGAGGTTGTCTGAATGTAACTACTTTGAATAAGTTTCCTTGTGAGGTGTTGAATGATAAAGCGCAGAAAGTCGGGATCGCTATAGCCAAAACGAATGACGTCTGCTTTTTCCAGTCTTAGGCACACGCATTCGGATAACGCAACGACATTGGATTGTACATTGGGATAATCAAATAACTCTACGTCCCCGATCAAAGCCAAGGGCGACAGAAGTGCCAACACCGCCAGTTTTCCATCGGTCAAGTAGCGGCTTACCAGGACGCTGCCGGACACCAATAGAAACAGGCAAGGCTGTTCAAGTGTTTCGCTGAGAAGTTCCTGCCCCGCAGCATAATGGACGATTCGTAATTGGCGCAGCAAGTGTGACTTCAGGTGCATGTCGAGCGCGAAGGCATTGACATAATCTTCGACACTGCTGGGTTTTAGCGCTTGAGGTATGGACATTACTCCTCATCCTCATCTGGCTGTTCGTGTAACTCTCTATCGACCAGATCACTGATGAAGTAGAAATCGGCTTCATCGGCGTGTACCCAGGTGATTTCGACTTCACCCAACCGCGCCAGCGTGCGCCGCAGCCGCGACCGAATCGCCTTGCGCGAACGCAGCCGGGAGGAGAAACGGGCAGTGTAGCCCCAGGCACGCATATCGCGGTTGTGCCGCCACACCCAGATAAAGCCGCCATCCACATGCGGCTCGACAAAGCCCGCTTCCGCCAGCGCCGCTTCCAGTTCCGTCGTTGTCATCCACAGCATAATTGCCTTGTATCGCATTGCACCATCGTTATGTGTGCCAATCTTAAGGCGAATACTCGCTGGTGGATAGACTCAGTCCACTCATAACTCTAGTTCTTCGACTGAGATCACGCCCTGCTTGAGCGCGTAAATGATCGCCTGTCCGCGATGCGCCAGTTGCAGCTTGGAGAGGATATTGCCGACATGCGTCTTGATCGTCTCCTCGCTTACGACCAGCGCCTCGGCGATTTGCCTGTTGGTACGTCCGTTGGCAAGCTGGCGCAGCACATCCATTTCGCGCTCGGTCAGTTCGTTGCCGGGCAGCCGCCCGCGCACCAGGTCATGCAGCACGCTGCCCGCAATTGACGGATCCAGCACACTCTGCCCGCGTGCCGCCGCACGTACCGCAGAGAGCAGCAGTTCCGGCTCCGCTTCCTTGCGGATATAGCCGATGGCCCCCGCTCGCAGTGCCGCCACCACACGCGCATCATCCGCAAAAGCCGTCAGCACGACAACCTGGGTGTGCGGCGAGAGCGAACGGACACGTTTCGTAGTCTCGATACCGTCAATACCACCGGGCATGAGCAAGTCCATCACCACAACATCCGGCAGCCAGCCATCCACCAACCGCACTGCCTCCTCACCGCTGTTCGCCTCACCCACAATCTCGATGTCTCCAAAAGCGGCGAGGTAACTGCGCAAACCCTGCCTTACCACACGATGATCATCGACCAGAGCTACTCGTATACTGCTCATAACGTCTCCCCTGTAACCTCCACTTGCCGACGAAGCCGCCGATGATACTGCCAGTAACAAAAGTACATCAGCAGGAAAAACACCCCTGCCCCCGGCAGTGAAACGTCGAGCCAATCCCCGGCAGTCTGCGGCGGAAACTGCGGTGGAAAATCTAAGCCTAGATTCATCAACATTGGGATCGACGCCGCCCAGCAGTAGCGCGTCCACGTACTATCAGGGAAATTGTCACGCGCAGCAATCCGTAACGCATCAGCGGACAATTGCTTTGTGGAGCGGGCATACAGCCTGAATGCATGAGCGAAAGCAGCCACAGATGCTGCTACCGAAATGCTCCCCAGGATCATTCCTACATTCGTTCCAAACCACTCTACGGCTAACGCGGGAAGAAAGATTGCGCCAAACACCGGAACGAGCATCATGCTCAACCAGATGTAATAGCGCAGCAGCAGCGAGTGTACGCTAGACTGTCCCGTTCTTGAGAATACTTGCTGGATCGAAAGCCATGCCTTGCGCGTATTGAGCACTACGTGGGCGATGCCTGCAAGCGAAAGAAGCCCGAACGCGATGTTAACGACAATTAACCACAAGGGCAGATCCGGACGACCGATAGCGAGTAGTGGCACAAATCCCATGACTAATGCGATAAAGATGATCACCCCCAGCGAAGCAATCACGCTCTTGCTGTGTTGGAATGCCTGCGCGACATCCGGCGCGAGCGTTGGCGACTCAGTTACCAACGCTGGCAGCGGCGCGAGCTGCGGCACCCGCAGACGCAACTGAGTCCCACCTGTCCCGCTCACAATATCAAGCGTCCCGCCAATCGCTGAAGCGCGTGCTTTCATGTTGCCCAACCCCATGCCCTGGACAGGTGCGTCCGTGTCAAATCCATGTCCATCATCCACTATCTCAAGCTGAACAGTTTCGCCCGGTGCGTGCAATCGCAATATCACCTGTTGTGCACGGGCATGACGCGCGATGTTCGTCAGCGCTTCCTGCGCAATACGAAAGATGGCCTCTTGCGCACCGACCGGCAGCCGCTCATCCGGTGGCAGGTCGCCGATCTCGGTCGTGACCTGCGCACCGCTGCGATACTGGAGGGCCTCACACTGGTCGCGCAGTGCCTGCACCAAGCCAACCTTCTCCAACGGCGCGGGAGCAAGCTGTTGCAACATCGCGCGCATTTCGACCATCGCTTCCTGCGCACTCTTGCGCACATCCGCTAATGCTGCACGCGCCCCGTCCGGATCGCTTTCCCAGCGCGCCTGTGCACCCGCTGCGCTGACATTGATGCTGAAGATTTGTTGTTTGATGGAGTCGTGCAGGTCCCGCGCCAGGCGACTGCGTTCCTCTTGTGCCGCCGCCTCGCCGATTTGTCCTGCAAGCTGCTGGCGCATGGCGAACAGTTCGCGCTGCCGTTCGATAAGCGCGTTAACATGTTCCATCATAAAGCGCACGGGCTCACGTCCACGCGTCGGCAAAGGATTGATAACCTCTCCACGCGCCAGTTTCATTAATGCAGTTTCAACGCGCTCCAAATCGCTCAGTACCGCATGACTAAACAGCCATGCATAGAGCGCACTGCCAAAGCCCACAACCAGCAATACGAGTAAACCGTCCCATTCCTCAAGGTTGTTGACCAGTACCATTACCATGATTGCGAGCCCGACATGTAAGAGTACCAAAAATGTCGTCATGCCGATGCGTGTCATGCGCCCGGCATATTTCTCGGAGGTTTCTGGCGGGGACAACTTAATCATAGACACAAATCCTGCACACACAAAACGATGAGGGTATGATAAACAATGCCTCGCTACAGCATATCGTCCGCAGGTGGTGATCGGCTATCCCTCGAACGAGGGAAATCGGCGTGCTGATGGGAAACAAAAAAGCCCCTTTCGGGGCAAAAGCGGAACTTTATTCCCTTCTCAGTGAGGGAGAAGAGGTAGGAATGGGGTTCAACCCTGGCTGGGTCGCCCGATGAGCGGCAGGCTGTAGTGCGCACGTACGGCATCTTCGATTTCGACAGCGATAGCGGGATTCTCAAACAGATAGGTGCGTGCGTTGTCACGCCCCTGCCCCAGCAAGCCATCGTTGTAACGGAAGAACGCGCCGCGCTTCTCGATCAAACCCAGTTCCGTAGCAAGGTCGAGTATCTCGCCCATTTTGCTGATACCACCTTCGGCGAACATGATGTCGAATTCTGCCTCACGGAACGGCGGAGCAACCTTATTCTTGGTAACGCGCACGCGGGTGCGGCTGCCCATGACTTCGCCGGAGCTGTTCTTGAGCGACTCGATCTTGCGCGACTCCAGGCGCACACTGGCATAGAACTTTAGGGCACGCCCGCCGGATGTGGTTTCGGGACTGCCGTACATCACGCCAATCTTCTCGCGAAGCTGGTTGGTAAACAGTACTGCCACGTTCGACGACTTGATCGCGCCTGCCAGCTTGCGCAGCGCCTGGCTCATCAAACGCGCCTGCACACCGACATGGCTATCGCCCATCTCGCCTTCGATTTCGACGCGCGGCACGAGCGCCGCCACGCTGTCGAGCACCACCACATCCACCGCACCCGAACGCACGAACGCCTCAGTGATCTCCAGCGCTTGTTCGGCAGTGTCCGGCTGCGCTACGTAGAGCGAATTGACATTCACGCCAATGCGCGCCGCATATGACGGATCGAGCGCGTGTTCCATATCGACAAACGCACACAAACCGCCGCGCTTCTGCGCCTCAGCGATCACATGCAGGCACAGTGTCGTCTTACCAGAACTTTCCGCGCCGTAGATTTCGGTCACACGTCCGCGCGGGATACCGCCCACACCGACGGCAATATCGACCGTCAGCGAGCCGCTGGGGATGACATCAATCACTAGATGCTGCGCATCCCCCAACCGCATAACCGTACCGTCACCGAAGCGCTTGGTCAAATCAGTCAAAGTCGATTCGAGAGCCTTCAGCCGCCCTTCGTCTGTGGTAGGCATTTCAAACGGCTGTTGTTCCGCTTTTGAGTCTTTTGATTTACGAGGTGCCACGCGGTTAATCCTTCCACAAATAGCGTGCGCGCGTAGAATAGAAGTCTAGTTCATATCTGACAATTCGCCAGTACTCGCAATTATCTTATCATAGCACTGATGTTCTAAGCATGCAATAGCAGACTTTCCCTGTACTTACACCGTTTGCATGAGTACGACTTCTTATCACTCGTTACTCGCCAAAGGATAAGCGCCCATGACAGCCACTATCATTGACGGACAACAAATCGCCGAGCGGCTGCGTGCTGACATCGCCTCTGATGCAGCGCGCTTTACCGAGCAGTATGGCTATCCCCCGGGCTTGGGTGTAGTACTGGTCGGTGATAATCCCGCATCCCATCAGTATGTGCGCATGAAACGGCGTGCCTGCGAGCGCGCGGGCATGGCATCGTTTGCGCGCGAACTGCCACAGAGCGCGACCCAGCCAGAGGTAGAAGCAGTAGTGCGTGCGCTCAACGACGACCCGCGTGTGCATGGCATTCTGGTGCAGCTTCCACTGCCACCACAGGTAGACGAGCAGGCAATTCTGAGTCTGGTCAGTCTGGATAAGGATGTCGATGGCTTTCATCCGGTGAACATCGGCGCACTGGCAATGAAAGGACGCGAGCCGCTGTTCACCCCCGCCACACCGACCGGCTGCATGGTACTGCTACGAGAGGTCGACGCGAGGCTGGAAGGTGCGAACGCGGTTGTCATTGGTCGCAGCAACATCGTCGGGATGCCAGTCGCCCTGATGCTGATGAAAGCAAACGCCACTGTCACGATTTGCCACAGCCGCACGCGCGATATGAAGGCGATTGTGCAGCAGGCAGACATCGTGATAGCGGCGATTGGGCAACCAGAGTTCGTCAAAGGGGACTGGCTCAAGCGGGGCGCGGTAGTGATCGATGTCGGCACGAACAAGATCGATGATCAGACAACCGACCAGGGCTATCGCTTCGTCGGCGATGTCGAGTTTGCGTCAGCATCACAGGTCGCCAGCGCCATCAGCAAGGTCCCTGGGGGCGTCGGACCGATGACGATCACCATGCTGATGGCGAACACGGTCAAAGCGGCGTGGCGGCTGGCAGGTAAGGCTGGCTAAGACCCAGCCACAATTACTGCCCCGCCACCCACGCCATCGCCTTCGCCGCCAGCTTATCGAGCGCGACGACGGACATGGCGAGATGCTCTTCCTTCGTGTCTTCGATCTTGTTGTGGGAGATGCCGTACAAGCTCTGGACAAACATCATGATCGTCGGAATCCCAACGCGGGCGACTTCTGCCGCGTCATGCAGCGGACCACTCGGCAGCCGATGCGACACACCAGCCGTCTCCAGAATCGCCTGGTCGCACATCTCGATCAGTTCTGGATGAAACAGGATCGGATGGATGCGCCAGATGTATTCCCAATCGACATCGATCTTCTCCTCAGCGGCGATGCGTTGGCTCGCCTCCTGTGCATCGCGATACATGCCCGCCAGCGCCTCCGCATCCAGATGCCGCTGATCCAGTGTCATACGTGCTTCAGCGACCACTGACGTGACGATGCCCGGCTTGGTATCGACACGTCCGACGGTGCAGACGCCCTTGTAGCGATTGGCGATCTCGCGAATTTCCATATGCAGTTTCGACACACCCCCAAGCGCATCGCGCCGCTTGTCCATGGGCGTCGAGCCAGAATGTGCTGCCTGCCCGGTGAACTTGATAGCATGGCGCTCAACCCCGAACGTACCGAGGACTGCGCCCAGCGGCAAGCCCATGCTCTCCAGTACAGGTCCCTGCTCGATATGCAGTTCGAGATATGCCTTGGCGTTCTTGAGCTGCTTGCCCGCCTCTTTCGCGCGGTGGATGTCAACGCCGCAGCGCGCGGTCGCCTGCTCGTAAGTGACGCCGTCCTTGTCCTTATAGTCCTTGATTTCGTTCGCATCGAAGAAGCCGGAACAGGCGCTGCTACCGAACAGGCTGCGTCCGAAACGCGCCCCCTCTTCATCCGCCCAATCAACCACGCGGATGGTCACAGGTGGCGTTCCTTCGCTGGCGATACGACGCAGCACTTCAATGCCCGCCATCACGTTTAGACAACCATCGAGCCAACCGCCATTTGGCACGCTGTCCAGATGGCCACCGATCAGCAGTTCGTTATCGCTGCTGCCGCGCAAAGTCACCCACACGTTGCCCGCCTCATCGCGTTCATACTCAACGGGCAGTCCGGCGAGTTTATCCTTCATCCACGAGCGCGCTGTCAGCCAGGTGTCCGTCCAGGCGACACGCTGCGCGCCGTTGTCATCGCCTGTCAGGGCGCGAAGTTCTTTCAGTTCATCAATGGTGCGTTGAGGGTTCAACATAGCGTACTGTCCTGTTTGCATCTTCATGAGCTACACGGTCACAAAGATTACCCCAACCCGTATTTCGCCGCACCTTCGCGCAGGAACTTGATCCCCTCGCTGCCCAACACTTCTGACGGCTGGTTGGTTGGTCGCCACAGGCATGTTGCCGCCTGCAAATCGGGATTGACCGCCGCGAACGACTCCAGCACCAGGAAGCCGTCAAAGTGAATATCCGCCAGTCCGCGCCACACCTGATCCCAATTGACCGTACCGCTGCCGACCAACCCGCGATGGCTCTCGCTCATGTGGATGTATGCCAGCACATCGGCGGTGTTGACAATCGGTGTGTAGAAGCCTTCTTCTTCGATATTCATGTGATAGGTATCGGCGTGCAGCTTCAGGTTATCCGCGCCCACTGCGAGGATCGTCTCGCGCGTGTCGGCGAGTGTGTTGTACAGGTACGTCTCGTAACGATTGCAGGCTTCCAGCAGGATCGTAATGCCGCGCCGTTTCGCTTCCGCCGCCACGTCCTTTAGCATCTCCACGACGATCGCCCGTTCTTCCGCTGTCGGCGGTTTGCCTGTCAGCGTTCCGAGATGATAGGCGATACAGCCGCCAAGATACTGACTGCCGACCTCTTCGGTTTTAGCGAGTGCAGCATAAAGAAAGTCGCGTGCGGCTTCGGGATAAAACGGCATGTGGACTTCTTTCGGCAGCGCCAGCGAAGTTGTCCCCTGAATGCCCGCTTTGTTCAGCGCTGCGCGATGACTGGCAGCGTCAAACTCGTCAGGCTTGAGCAGTGGGATTTCGATGTACTCAAAGCCCGTCTTGCCCACCTGCTCAATCGCGTAATTTCCACTATCGGTTGTCCATTCGCCAACCCATACAAATGCATGACACCCAAACTTGACCATGAAGATAAGTCCTTCAATGAATAATGAAACGTGGTTGATATTAGAGCCAGTATTGAAAACGCCAAGACGCCAAGTGTTGTGGCGTACTTGGCGTCTTGGTATTTCAAACTGGTTACTCAGGCAGGTTCGCAGTCGTGATCAGCACCACAGGCGACTCGATGAACGGCGCGACTGGACGACCTTCGATCACCTTGATCAGCGCTTCAATAGACAGATACGCCATTTCATCCGGGTATTGCGCGACCGTTCCCGCCAGACGACCGTCGGCAACCGCCGCGATCGCTTCAGGGATCGCATCAACACTCAGGACCACGACCTGTCCGCTTAGTCCAGCAGCCTCGACCGCTTCAACCGCGCCCAAGCCCATACCGTCGTTGGCAGCGAAGATGGCGCGGATATTCGGGTTGCCCTGGAGGATGTTGCTCGCGACATTGAATGCCTCGGCGCGATCCCAGTTGGCGGTCTGGCTGGCGACGACGTTGTAGCCCGCCGCGCTGACCGCATTCGTAAAGCCTGCCACGCGGTCAATGCTGCTGCTGGTGCCAGGCGCACCTTCGATCACCGCGACTTCGCTGCCCGCTTCGACATTGGCGATGACCCAGTTGCCTGCCGCCCGTCCTGCACTGACGTTATCCGATGCTACCTGCGCCGAAATATTGATGCCTTGCTGTGCATCCGCCGGGATTAACTCGTCCAGATTGACGATCGGCAGACCAGCTTCCGTCGCCTGCACCAAGCCGCTGTTCAGGCTGGTGGCGCGGAACGGTGTGACAGCGAAGCCATTGAAGTTGCCTTCGTTCAGCCAGCCTTCAAGTACCGCCAGCTGTTCAGCTTCCGAGTTCTCATTCGGCGTGCTGCCCGTCACGATTTCGATACCAAAGTCAGCAGCTGCCATTTCGTAGCCGGAGATCATCGTCAGGAAGAACTCGTTATCGAGGTTCTTGGTCAGCGCGCCAATACGCAGCGCCGGAATTGCCGGATCATCCGGCAGACGGCTGCCTGCGGTAGCGGCATTTTCAGCCGTGATCAACTGCACAGGCGATTCGATGAACGGCGCAATCGGGCGACCATCAACGACCTTGCGCATCGCTTCGACCGCAAGCACTGCCATTTCATCCGGGTACTGTGCGACTGTGCCTGCCAAACGACCGTCAGCCACAGCAGAAACGGCTTCCGGAATCGCATCGACGCTGAGAACGACGACCTGTTCGCTCAAGCCAGCCGCCTCGACCGCTTCGACCGCGCCCAAACCCATACCATCGTTAGCGGCGAAGATCGCGCGCACGTTCGGGTTGCCTTGCAGGATGTTGCTGGCAACGGTGAACGCCTCCGCGCGATCCCAGTTCGCCGTCTGGCTGGCAACGACGTTGTAACCCGCTGCTGCCACCCCATCGGTGAAGCCGCTCACACGGTCAATGCTGCTCGTCGTGCCCGGTGCGCCTTCAATGACGGCAACTTCGCTGCCCGCCTCAACGTTGGCGATGACCCAGTTGGCGGCTGCGCTCCCGGCGCGCACGTTGTTCGAGGCGATCTGTGCCGACAATGCGATACCTTCCAGCGCGTCCGCCGGGATCAGCTCGTCAATGTTGATAATCGGGATGCCCGCTTCCGTCGCCTGCACCAAGCCACTGTTGAGACTGGTGGCGCGGAACGGCGTAACGATGAAGCCATCGAAGTTGCCTTCGTTGAGCCAGCCTTCGAGAATGGCAAGCTGTTCCGCTTCCGAGTTCTCGTTTGGCGTCGCGCCGACGATAATCTCAATGCCATAACGGGCGGCGGCAAATTCGTAGCCTTGCTGCATGGTGAGGAAATATTCGTTATCCAGATTTTTAATTAACGCACCGATACGGATCGTATCGTCCTGCGCCCCGACACTGAAGGCACCGATCAGGAAGATCAGGCACACCAACAAGAACCAACGAGCAATTTTCATGATGCACTCCCTTCATACAACCAATCTATTCGTTGTGTTATCGGGCAACGCACCCGTCAAACACCAAATGCAGCGCATTAGCTTTTAGCTGTTTCACTCAGCACTTTGCACAATCTCATTCCGCATACTGCAACTCCGCACATTCGCTAATCCGCTCAATATCTTGACTGCTTCCGCCGCCACTGATCCAGAACGACGGCGAACACAATCACCGCACCGATGACCACCTGCTGCCAGTAGCTTGGCACATTGAAGATGTTCATGGCGTTCTGAACCAGGCTGATGATCAGCGCGCCGACAATCGTGCCAGCAATCGAGCCTTGCCCACCCGAAAGCCGCGTGCCGCCCATTACGACGGCTGCAATGGCGTTCAGCTCAAACAAGCCGCCAAAGGTCGGGTCACCAGAATTCAAACGTGCTAGCAGCAGCGCCCCGGCAATCCCCGTGAGTACGCCAACAATTACATACAACCCGATCTTGTAGCGCAGCACAGGAATACCCGCGACCCGCGCGGTCTCTTCATTACCACCAATCGCAATCGTGTATTTGCCAAGTTTGGTCTGCGTCAGAATGAACCAAAAGAGCAGCGCAATCGCCGCTGCGATGATGACCGCAATCGGCAGTTCGATGTCTCCACCCAGCGGGATACGCCCGGCAAAGATGTCGTTAAAAGCGCGGTCATAACCGTAGATCGAGCGTCCCTCGCTGACGACCAGCGCAATCCCGCGAAAGATGCCCATTGTGCCTAAAGTAGCGATGAAAGGTGAGAGATTGAGCCGCGTGATCAGCACGCCGTTGAAAAAGCCGCACAACAAGCCGACCAGCACAGCAACGATGAAACCACCCAACGGACCGATGTTCAAGTCGCGCATCGCCATCGCTGCCAGCACACCGCACAACGCGACGACCGACCCGACCGATAAATCAATGCCGCCGCTCGTGATGACGAACGTCATGCCCACGGCGATGATGGCGTTAATGGCGGCTTGCAGCATCACCTGAATAATGTTGCGCGGTGTCAGGAACAACTGTTGTCCGTCGCGCAAGATCGGCGACAGCACCGTCATGCCGATCACCAACAGCACCAGCACCAGCACGATGCCATACTGCGCCAGAAATTCTGTCAGTGAGCGTCCGTTATCGAGCGCCACGTCGTCCGTACGTTTGCGTTTGAGCGCGGGTGCGGTCATCGTTTATCCTCATGCAGACGAACGCTGGAGTCGCGCACCATCAGGCGCGTCTCAAACTGAACTGTCTCGTGTTCGGCAGTCTCCGGCTCGGCGATATGTTCCAGCAGCAGGCGCGCCGCGTGCGCGCCCATCTCGTAGATCGGCTGTGCGACAGTGGTCAGGCTGGGGATCATGAAGCCCGCCAGCGGGATGTCGTCAAAGCCGACCACCGATAAATCGTGCGGCAACCGCAGTCCAAGCTTCGCGGCTGCGTGCATCACGCCAACTGCGATCACGTCTGTCAGAGCGAATATCGCCGTGGGGCGAGGCGTTTGGTGCAATAGCTCCAACGCTGTGTTGTAGCCCATCTCATATGGTTGCAGTGTCCCGGCGACCAGCAGTTCCCCGTCGCCATTAACGCCGTAATCGTGCAGCGCCTTGTGCGCGCCATCGCTGCGCTGCTGTAAGGCGCGGCTGTAGGCGGGCGCACCGATGATGCGGATATGGCGATGACCTAATTCCAGCAGATGCGCCATTCCGGTATAGCCGCCCTGGAAGTTATTGACCAACACACGGCTCGCCTTCGCTTCAGCGATGTCGCGGTCTACAAGCACCATCGGCACATCACGCTGGTCAAACAAATCAAACAACTCACTGCTGCGCCCCGTTGGTACGACGATCAGTCCGTCCACCCGCTGACGCACCAGGATTTCGGCATAAGCCATTTCTTTGTCGTGGTCTTCCTGAGCGCTGCACAACAGCATCCGGTAATCGTTATCGAAGAGTTTTTTCTCAACAGCATAGGCGAGCGCCGCGAAGAACGGTTGGTCAATTTGTGGGATCAGCACGCCAATCGTGCGCGTTTCCTGTCGGCGCAGGCTGCGTGCCAGCGCGCTTGGCTGATACTGCAAAGCACGCATCGCCTGCATCACGCGGTCTTTCAAATCCGGGCTGACGTAGCCCACGTTGTTGATCACGCGCGATACGGTAGCAACAGAGACTTCGGCACGTTCGGCAACTTCACGCATCGTCGTCATTACTCACCGCCTTACAGGTCAACCATTGGGTCTTTGGCACCGGTGATGTAGGCGACGATTTCCTGTGGTGTCGTCTCCTGCTTAAGCAGCGTCGCGACATGCCGCCCCTGCCGGAGCACAATGATGCGGTCGGAGATGCGATAGACATCCTGCATATTGTGGCTAATGATCAACATGCTCATGTTTTGCTGGTCGCGCAGCTTTTCGATCATCTGCAGTACCTGTTCGGTCTCCTCAACACCGAGTGCAGCGGTCGGCTCGTCCAGGATCAGGAGTTCTCGTCCCCACGTCACCGCCCGCGCAATTGCGACTGCTTGCCGCTGACCGCCGCTCATGCTGCGCACGGGCAGCGTCGGCGCGGGGATTTTGATGTGCAGTTGGCTCAGTGCATCGGCGGTTTCGCGGCGCATTTCTGCGCGGTTCAAAATGCCGAAGACCCTGCCGAACCAGCCCCAGCGCATCGTCTCACGTCCTAGATAGACGTTATCGGCAACATCAAGCTGCTCAATAAGCGCAAGATGTTGGTAGACAGTCTCGATGCCTTGTGCCAGCGCATTCGCAGGGTTACGGAAGTGTACAGGAGTGCCTTTGAAGATCAAGCTACCTGAACTAGGCGGATATAAGCCGGCGATGATCTTGACAAGGGTCGATTTACCCGCCCCATTATCGCCAACGAGTGTTACGATCTCCCCGCGATACAGGGTGAACGAAATGCCCTTGAGCGCCTGCACAGCACCATAGGATTTGACGACGTTATCAATGATCAGTAACGGTTCTTTGTCAGTCATAAACAAAATCGCATATGCTGTAAACGTTTTCAGCAAATGTAGCGTGCAGCATCACGTTTGTCAATAAGTTCGATTGGACTGAGATGGATACAACCAAAACCCAGTTGTCATGCTTCCAGCGGTGTATCATAATTTCATGACCAGTTTTGATCTTCCCCACACCCGAACGTCCAGCCAATCCGCCGAGTCTGCCCCCAAAGCTGACCTGCGTTGGCTGCTGAGTTTCATCAACCGTCATCGCTTCGCGGCAATCGCCACACTAGTCAGCGGTGCTATCGGCGGCGTGACAACGGCTGCCACGCCGTTTCTAATCGGCGTGATTGTCGATCATGTCAGCGCGAGCATTGACCTGAATCAGATTCTGGGCGATGTGCTGATGCTCGTCGGGCTGGCGGTATTGACTGTTATCGCTTTCTTCGGGCAGCGCTACTGGAGCGGCGTCGTCGCTTACAACGTCAACTATGATGTCCGTGAAACGCTCTTCGACAACCTGCTGACGCTGGAACAGCGCTTCTTCCAAAGCTACGCTACAGGTGACCTGATCTCGCGTATGAACACCGACATACAGGCGATCTGGCGCTTGATGATGCTTGGCTTTTCGCGCGGTGGCAGCGCTATTGTCACGACGATTATTGCCTTTGTGCTGCTGGCAACCATCAACATCCCGCTGACGATTGCGGTCTTTGTGGTGCTGGTCATCAGCACTGCGCTGCAAATGAAGGTTGGCACGCTGCTGGGACCCGTGTTTGAGAAGGTACAGGAGCAGGAAGGGACGCTGGCAGCGCAGGCACAGGATGCCTTCAGCGGCATCCAGACGATCAAGACGTTCGGTAAGGACGCAGGCGTCGCCAATGCGTACCGTGCGCAAAATCGTGAGCATCGCCGCCGCTGGCTGTACTTCAAACGCCGCAATGAGCCAATTGGTATGCTGCCCAACACGATCAGTCAGGGAACGGTCGGGCTGGTGGTGCTGTTCGGAGGGATCCTGACCATTCAGGGGCAGATGACCATCGGTAACTTCGCTCAATTTCTCACGTTTCTGGCGCTCATCAGCCGCGTGCTGCTCGAAATCGGCACCATCTACCAGCGCTTCCAGCAAACGCGCGGCGCGCTTACTCGCCTGACGCCGCTGCTGCAACCTGCGCAGATCACGACTCAGCCGGACGCGCGCCCGCTGCGCTCCGCCAGTGGGCATGTCCGCTTTGAGAATGTCAGCGTCGATATTGACGGCGTGCGCCTGCTGGATCAGGTCTCGCTCGACGTGCCAGCCGGAACAGTTGTCGGGCTGGTCGGCGCGACGGGCAGCGGCAAGACGATGCTGGTCAATCTGCTGGCGCGTGTCAACGACGTAAGCGCGGGGCGCGTGTTGATCGATGGCGTGGATGTGCGCGATTACGACCTGCAAGCGCTGCGCGATGTCATCGCTTATGTGCCACAATCGACATTTCTGTTCAGCAAGCCGCTGCACGAAAACGTCAGCATGGGCTACGCGGATGTCCGCGACGACGAACTCGAACGCGCGATTCACATTGCCCGCGTCAGCAACGACCTCCCCCAACTCCCCTACGGCATGGAAACGCTGGTCGGTGAAAAAGGCGTCATGCTCAGCGGCGGACAGAAGCAGCGCGTCGCCATTGCACGGGCGATCATTCGTGAGCCGGCGATCCTGGTGCTCGATGACGCCCTGAGCAGCGTCGATACGCAGACCGCCGCCGATATTCTGTCCGACTTACGACACGTGGTCGAAACACGCACCAGCTTCATCATTGCGCAGCGCATGGCGACAGTGAAAGACGCCGACCTGATCGTCGTCATGGACGACGGACGTATTATCGAGCAGGGCAGCCATGACGAGCTGCTGGCACACGCAGGCATCTACGCACGGATGGTCGCGCGCGAAGCCCAGGAAACGCAGGCGGTGTCCGCATGACACCACAGACAACTCACACCCCCAACGGCGCGCATAAGCCTCTGCAGGAAGGGCAAACGAACAGCACTGCACCCGTCTCATCTGCACTAACAGACGCGCGGCTGCTGGAGCAGGAAGGGCAGAAAGTCGGCGACCGCTACCTACTGTGGATGCTCGGCAGGTTCCTACTCCCGTATCGCTGGCAGATCGCGGCGGTACTGCTGCTGCTGCTGGCTGTATCCGGAATCTCTCTGACCCTGCCGCTGATCATCCAGCAGGCAGTAGATGGACCGATTGCCAATGGCGACACAGGTGGCATCCTGCCTTACGCGCTCGCCTACTTTGGCATCATTGCAATAGTGTTCGTGCTGCGACTCGGCTACACTTACTGGCTGCAAACCATCGGTCAGAACGTGTTGATGACCATGCGCCAGACGTTGTTCGAGCATATCCTCAGGCAGGACATGCGCTTCTATAACCACGCGCCTGTCGGTCAACTGGTGTCACGCCTGTCCAGCGACATTGAGTCGTTAACCGAGCTGCTTTCGACCAGCATCGTCATGGTCCTGAGCAACTTCATCACGCTCGTCGGCATCGTCATCGTCATGTTCGCGCTCAACTGGCGGCTGGCGCTGCTGGCGTTGTGTACACTGCCCATCCTGATCGTCGCCAGCGTTTACTTTCGTAGGCGCATCCGACCGATTGCCAGCCGCGTGCACCAACTGGTGGCGGAATACCTGGCGTTCCTGAATGAGCAGTTCAACGGCATGTTAATTGTGCAGTTGTTCAAACATCAACCTGTCAGCCGCCGCGAATTCGCACAGTTGAACGACGCTTATCGCAGCGCACACATGGAACTGCGTGACATTTACACATACTACTCAGCATTCCTGCAGATCATGACAGCTGTCGGGCTGGGCATCGTGCTGTACGGCGGCGGCGCGGGCGTCTTAGCGGGATGGGCGACTCTAGGCATGTTGATCGCCTTCATTGACTACACACGCAGCAGCGTCGAACCCATCCTGACACTCTCCGAACAGTTTGCGCAGATACAAACCGCCTTCAGCGCAGGTGAACGCATCGCGCGAATGCTGCGCGTCGAGCCGGACATCCGCGACCCGGAGACACCTGTCAAGTTAAAGCACTTCACACCAACAGTGCAGTTTGAGCATGTCGATTTCAGCTATGTTGATGGCGCGCCCGTGCTGAAAGATGTCACCTTCTTCGTCGAAGCGGGTCAAAAAATAGCAATCGTCGGCGCAACAGGAGCGGGTAAAACCTCACTTGCCAGCCTGTTAGCGCGCTTCTACGATGTCAAAGCCGGGCATGTGCGCGTCGGCGGTATCGATGTTCGCGACCTTGCAAGTGACGACCTGCGCCAGTATGTTGCCGTCGTACCGCAAAATCCCTACTGCTTCAACGGCACGATTGCAGACAACCTACGCCTGTTCGACCCAGCTGTTAGCGATGAGCAAATGCGCGAGGCGGCGGTGGTTGCCTGCGCTGCGCCGTTCATCGAGCGACTGCCGGACGGGTATGATTACATGCTTCTGCCCGGCGGCGCGAATCTCAGCCAAGGGCAGCGGCAGTTGCTGGCGCTGGCACGCGCGCTCATCCACAGTCCGAACAGTGTGCTGGTGCTGGACGAAGCGACGAGCAGTATCGACACCGAGACCGAAGCGCTGATCCAGCAAGGACTGGCGAACATCCTTGCCCATCGCACCAGCATCATCATCGCGCATCGCCTCAGCACCGTGCGCGATGCCGACCGCATTATTGTCCTCAAGCACGGTGTCATCATCGAAGACGGCAGCCATGACGAACTGCTGGCGCACGATGGCCTCTACGCGCAGTTGTACCGACGGCAGTTTGAGGAAGGAGACATGGAAACCGTACTGAGTTGAGACTTGCAAATGCTACCCCGGCACGACGCGCGTCCCCGTTTCCCCGCGCAGCGCCCGCAGCAAGTTCGCTGGATCAGTGATAAGCGCCTGCGGTCCGCCCATGCGCACGAACTCCACCGCTGCCTCGATCTTCGGCAGCATACTCCCGACACCGAAATGCCCCTCGCGAATATACTGATCCGCCTCGCGCAGCGTCAGCACGCTCAGCCGCCGTTCGTCCGGCTTGCCAAAGTTCAGCGCCACCTGCTCAACACCTGTGCTAATGACGAACATATCTGCGCGCAGCGTTTGCGCCAGTAGGCTGCTCGCCAGGTCTTTGTCGATGACTGCATACGTCCCGCGCAACTCGCCGTCCTCACTCCGCACAACAGGAATGCCGCCGCCGCCGACCGTGACGACGATGTAGTCGCTCAGCATCAGCGCGCGAATAGCGTTGATCTCGTGGATCATCTGCGGGCGCGGAGACGCAACGACCCGACGCCAGCCGCGCCCGGAGTCTTCCATCACCTGCCAGCCTTCAGCCGCAAACTTTTGCGCCTCGTCTACACTCATAAAGCCGCCGATGGGTTTGGTCGGCTTGTCAAACGCCGGATCGCGCGGATCAACTCGTACCTGCGTCACTACGGTCACAATCGTGCGATTAATGCCCAACCGTCGTAGAGCATTGTCGAGTGTCTGCTGAATCATGTAGCCGATGCTGCCCTGCGTATCCGCCACGATCAAATCCAGTGGGACGCTGTGGATACCCTCGCGCGCGGCAATCTCTGCACGTCGCAGGATATAGCCGACCTGTGGACCGTTGCCGTGCGTGATCACCACGCTCCAGCCTTCAGCGATAATATGGGCTATGTGGTCGCAGGTTTCGCGCGCTGCCTGCCATTGATGATCGATGTCGGGGCGCTTCGGGTCTTGAATAAGTGAGTTGCCGCCGATTGCCACGACTGCCAGTTTGCCGACCATAAATTCATCCTTTACGATTATTACGAAATGTAACGCTTTTCTCACGCGAAACTGCTTGACACAAAACCCCGTTTTGTCCTATGCTGCTTATTAGAAACTATACAAAACGAATGAAAAATGCCAATAGCGGCATTCATGAGATAAGCGGATAAACGATAATGGTTGATGTCTACGTACCTAAAAACGTCTGGGTGGAGTGGCATGATCTGAACGAGCCGGAAGCCCGTGATGTCATCGTCCAGATGGAAGATGACACGATGTACACCGCACTGTACGTCACGTTTGGCTATTTGGAGCGCCAGATGATCCTGACGCACGAACTCAGTCGTCAGGTGCCAGACGCGCCGCCTGTCTACCACGCAGTACTCGACACGCCGCACGTCATCGTGCCAAATCTCGAACGCGATACGATTGAAGACAGCATCGATAACCTGCTCGCGCTAGAAACGTTCGAGAGCGTGTTCACGTTGGTAACGGAAAAGCCGGAAGAAGACCAGCCCGAGCAACCAACGCAGCACCAGACAACACAGACCAAGCGTGCTACCCAGGAAATCGCGGCGGTCGTCGTTAGCGAAGTGCTTTTGATGGAACCCAACACCGTCGCCTAGCGCGACGACATACCACACCCCCACGATTTGACAAGTCAACACGACAGAGGCGCACACTCGTGCGTCCCTGTTCGTCGTACAGGGGCGGCATCGCGACAATGCCGCCTGCCAGATCCGCTGCTATAATTTCGCCCATTATCACGCCTGGAGTGAGAAATCCATGTCCGAACGCTATCAAGACAGCCGTCTCTACCGCATCCGGCATTCTGCCGCGCACATCATGGCACAGGCATTGCTCGACAGCCTGCCCGACGCCAAAATCGCGATTGGTCCGCCGATTGAGGATGGCTTCTATTACGACTTTGAACTACCGCGCCCGCTGAGCGAAGATGACCTGAAGCAGATCGAAGAGCGCATGAAGGCGATTATTCGCGGCGATCACCCGTTCACGGTGCGCGAAGTATCGGCAGATGAGGCACGCGCCGTCTTCAAGGACCAGCCCTACAAGCTCGAACTGATCGATGATCTGGTCAACGGGCGCGTGGATGACAACGGCAACAAGATCGCCGAACCTGCTGACACACTGACGCTCTGGACACAGGACACGTTCACGGATTTGTGTCGTGGTCCGCACGTTGGCAACACGAACGAAATCGACCCTGACGCCATCAGCATCAGCTTCAAGCTGCCCGCCGGCGCATACTGGCGCGGCGATGAAAACCGTCAGCAGTTGACGCGCATTTATGGCACAGCATGGGAGACGGCGCAGGATTTGCAGGACTACCTGTTCCGACTCGAAGAGGCAAAGCGGCGCGATCACCGCGTTGTCGGTGAAAAGCTCGGTTTGTTCACATTCTCGCTGATGGTCGGCAAGGGGCTACCGTTGTGGAAGCCGTCGGGTGCGATCATGCGTGACACGCTCGAACGCTGGCTGCGCCAGGTACAAATCGACAATGGCTATCTGCCTGTCGTCACGCCGCACATCGGCAACATTGACCTTTACAAGACGAGCGGGCATTACCCGTATTACAAGGACAGCCAGTTCTCGCCGATTGAGTCGGATGACGAAGAGTTCCTGCTCAAGCCGATGAACTGCCCGCATCACATCATGATTTACAAAAGCGAGATGCGCTCGTACCGCGATCTGCCGATTCGCTACGCCGAGTTCGGCACGGTCTACCGTTATGAGCAAAGCGGCGAGCTGCACGGTTTGACGCGGGTGCGCGGCTTCACGGTCGATGATGCACACCTGTTTGTGACCCCGGACCAGTTGGTAGAAGAGTTTGAGAAGGTCGTCAAGCTGATACAGTACGTCTTCGGCACGCTCGGTCTGACGGACTTCAGCGCCCGCGTCGGCATCCGTGACCCGCAAAGCGACAAGTACGTTGGAGATGACGCACTCTGGAACGCCGCGACAAGCGCAATCATCCAGGTATGCGAAGAACTGAATCTGCCGCACACGGTTGAAGAAGGTGAGGCTGCGTTTTACGGTCCTAAGCTCGACTTCATCTTCCGCGATGTCCTCAAGCGTCGCTGGCAGTTGGGGACGGTGCAGGTCGATTACAATCTGCCGCAGCGCTTCGATCTCGAATACGTTGCTGCCGATGGTTCGCGCCAGCGTCCGGTCATGATCCATCGCGCGCCGTTCGGAAGTCTGGAACGTTTCATCGGTATCATCATCGAGCATTTCGGCGGAGCGTTCCCGGCATGGCTGGCGCCAACGCAGGCACTGCTCATCCCAATCACAGATCGTCATGTCGAGTATGCCGAGCAGGTTGCAACGACGCTGAAGAAAGCCGGAATGCGTGTCGAAATCGACCAGAGCAAGGAACGAATGCAGAAGAAGATCGCAGCCGCACGTGACCGGCTTATCCCCTGGCTGCTGGTCATGGGCGACCGCGACCGGGATGCCAACGCCGTCAGCGTCAGACTGCGTACAGACGAAGACCTGGGGCAGATGCCGCTGAGCGATTTCGTCGCGCTGGCATCGCGCGTCATTGGTGAGCAGTCGATGGAGTTGAAATAGCAAAAAATATACAGGCGACCCGACGGGTCGCCTCTGTACCAACCTACCCCGGCTCCCCCGCCAGCAGCGTGCCAGTCTGTGCCGCGCGGTACAGCCGCCAGCGCGAACCGTCCGCGATAGCGTTGAAAACCTCTTTCGGCACCACCAGTTCGCGCCCGTCAACCGCCAGCACATATATCACTGCCCGTCCGATTACGCGCACCGTGCGTGTGACAACGCCACTCAGCGTTTGCACCTCCGCTCGCTGCAAATCGCCCGCCGTCCGCAGCCAATTCTGCAACATGCGCGCCATGATGAGTGCATTCACAACCGTCAGCGCAATACCGATCAGCAGGGCAATGAGCGAATTGCCCTGCTGCGCCAAAAACAGCACCCCCGCCGCTACCAAGCCGATCACCACAAGTGCCAGCGCGTTTATCAGGGTGGCGCGCGAACGGCTGGCACGCAGCCGCGCCCGCTGCCGTTCGCTGATCATGCCGCCGCGGTTCACCTGCAAATCATCGGAGTCAAAGTCAAGTGCGTTCGCTAATGCGTTCGGTTTATCGATCATCGTTACCCCGGTGGTGGTGAATAACGGGTGACACGTGGCACTTCCAGCGCAACTTCATAAACAAAGTTGTCTTCAGTCAGCAGACGACTCGGTGGCGTTGTCCGCAGCAGGTTCCACAATGGCACGACATTGCGATCACTGATCCAGCGCCGCTGTCCGCTGGCGGCAATCTCTGCCAGACTGATGCCTGTCGCGTTGCGATCCCAGTTATACAGCGCAGAGTCGAAATTAAAGTCCGCACCCGTTACAGACAGCCAGCCGCCCGTCGGCTCGAATAAGACGGGCGCAACACTTATATTCTTGCAGCGTTCAACCACGCGCGTAAAAAGATCGGTGGGCCAGCCAGAGAACGAGTCGCTGGTAAAACTTTCGCCCGCAATGTTGATTTCGATTAACTCGTAAACCGGCGCTTCCGAACTGGGAAGCTGTACATCCACCTGACCGGGATAGCTGAAGATACGATCTGAAATAGTCAGAAATTCGATGAACGTCTGAATTTGCTGATCTGTTACAACATCAAACAAGACTTGCTGCTCATCCACGTCCAGGTCGTTTGTCCACACAACGCGGTTATCGCCATACACTGTACAGATCGGAATGTCGTTGCGCGCCGCGAACTGCGTCTCACGGTTTCCGCCTACAATATCCGCACGGAAGAGGATGGTTTCAGGCGAACGATCCCACTCAACAGGTGCAAAAGCATCAAACTCATCTGTTAAAGGCACAGTGGGCGCACCACCGTTACACGCCGCCAGGAGCAGCGCCACAAACGCATAGATCATAAGATGCCGCATGAATGTTCCTCATTGGTTGCATGTATGCAAGCATTATAGCCCACAACCCGCCACCTGGATGAAATTCTTTCCGTGAGCACGTACTATGCCTGTGTTACACTGGTAAAATATGAAGTACGACTCATTACACAGGATTTGAATTGCCAACTGTATTACAGACGCTTCAATCCTTGTGGCGTCGCTACACCGAACCGCTGATTACTATTGAGGACGAAGACAAGCGCCAGCATGCGCAGCTCGTTGCGTCGATAGCGCTCGGTGTGCTGCTGATGTCATTGGTGGCGCACACCATTTCGTTGTTTACCGTGTGGGCAGACAAACCTGCATTCGCAGCATTCCTGTATCTGGCAATCAGTGTCAATAGCATTCCATACTTGCAGAGTCGTCGTGGACGTGTCAATACTGCGGTGACAATACTCGGCGTACTGGCGACCGCGAATATTGTGGGTGCTGCCTTTCAAGCGGGCATCGAGTCATTGTATTACTTCATCACAGTCAGTATTTTTGTCGCTTACTTCGCTTCATTACGAACCGCCATTATCCTGACAGTCCTCTACTGCCTTATTCTCGTGGTCGTTCTCCCGCCTCTGCTTCAGGTTGAGTCATCTGTCATGCTGCGAGGACCCGTTCCGTTTAATCTGGTTTGCACGCTGTTCACACTGTTATTCTTCGCAAACTGGCGCAGCCGCGAGACAGCCAAACGACAGGCATTGGAGAAGAGCGAAGCCCGTTATCGCATGATCTCTGAACTGATGACCGATTATGCGTTTTACTATAATTATCATCCTGATGGCACACGCGAACTGACTTGGATCACGGAGGCACTCGAGACCGTCACGGGGTATACGCCAGAGGAATTTGCACAGCTTGAAAGTAGCGACAAGTTCTTCCATCCCGACGACCTGGAACGTGTCAGCACAGATCGCCAGCGCATGGTGCACGGCGAAAGAGTCAAAACCCAATGTCGTATCATTCGCAAAGATGGCAGCGCGCGCTGGGTAGACATCTATCGAGTTCCTGTCATGGACTACAGTTCTGGTCGCATCGTTGGGTTTTACGGGTTGGTGAACGACATTCATGAGCGTAAGCAAGCGCGCGAACGCCTCCACGACGCTCAATTGCGCAGTAAGCAGTTCAACCTGCTGAATAGATTCATTTCTGCGTTGTCGCATGATTTCCGCAATCGACTGTCTATCATCGAAAGCAATCGCTATTTGATCGGCAAGCTTGTTGAATCGCCTGTTCATGAGCAGGTGACGCGGCGACTGGTAAACATTCAAACCAGCCTGGGACAAATTGGTGAACAGTTAAACAACCTGTCCACCCTGACCTCCCTAACGACACCTGCGCTCAAACGGATTAGCTTTAACCGCACATGCGAGCTGGCTGTGGCACGTTTTAAGCAGCGAGCAGACCAGGCAGGGATAACGCTAGAGTTTGTTCAGGCGGATGCACTTCCCAGATTGATGGCAGATGAAACGCAGATTGAACATGCAGTTTATCATCTGCTCAACAATGCCCTGACATACACACCAGTTGGTGGACAAATAGTCGTTCGCACACTAAGTGAACCCATGTCCGTTATTTTGGAAGTCGAAGACACTGGACAAGGCATCACCGAAGACAAGCTGCACGACATCTTTGAGCCGTTTGCCCGGCTTGATGATGCCCGCACTGCCTCTAGTGGCGGTGTGGGTCTTGGCTTGACGATTGTCAAGATGATCGCAGAAATGCATGAAGGCAGTGTTGAAGTAGTTAGCAAAGTCGGTTCTGGCAGCACTTTCCGACTACGTCTCCCTCTGGAAGCATCGCCGCAACTCCGCTCGTCCACCCTGGAAACGCTTAAGAGCGGTTGAGTCTTTGGCGCTCGATGCTTGCCTTATTGCCATACTCCGCTACGATTGACACAAATCAGTTTAAGTAGTGAGTATTGACTAATGCGCAAGCTGTTCCAAGTACTGGGAGTCATGCTGGTGTCAATCCTTCTCTCGACAAATCCTGTGTCTGCAACGCAGCAACTTCAGGCGACCAATGAACTGCCCTGGTGGAATGATCGAGTCTTTTACGAAATTTTCGTCCGCAGCTTCTATGATAGCAATGGTGACGGCATCGGCGACCTGCGCGGCGTGATCGAAAAGCTCGACTACCTGCGCGACCTTGGCATCGGAGGCATCTGGCTTATGCCCATCCAGGAAGCCACGCGCTATCACGGTTACGATGTCGATGATTACCGCGCGGTCAACGCGGATTACGGCACTGCCGAAGACTTCCGCGCATTGATGGCGGCGGCCCATGAGCGCGATATTGTGGTGATTGTTGATCTGGTGTTGAACCACACCTCATATCTGCATCCCTGGTTTCAGGCATCCCTGCGCGGCGAAGCACCTTATGCCGACTGGTATGTCTGGCGCCATGAAGACCCCGGCTACCGCGGACCGGATGGGCAGCCCGTCTGGCATCAGTACGAAGACCGCTACTACTACGGGGTCTTCTGGGAAGGCATGCCCGATCTCAACCTGACCAATCCCGATGTCACGGCTGAACTCCATGACATTGCCCGCTACTGGCTGGAAGACCTGGGCGTGGACGGCTTCCGGCTCGATGCTGTCAAGCACTTCATCGAAGACGGCGAAACGCAGGAAAACACACCGGAGTCACGCGCGTGGGCGGCAGAGTTCAATCGCCACGTCCACGCCATCAATCCTGAAGCGATGACGGTCGGCGAAATCTGGAGCACCAGTTTTGAAGTTGCCGATTACGTGCCGAACAGTGTGAATATCGCCTTTGAGTTCGATCTGGCAACGGCAATGGTCACCAGCGCGCAGCAACGCAATCCCGGCGGCATCGCTTCGCTTCAGGCGCGAGCGCTCGACCTATATCCGTTCGGGCAGTATGCCAGCTTCCTGACCAACCACGACCAGAACCGCGTCATGAGCGAACTGCGGGGCGATGCAGGAGCGGCGAAAGTGGCCGCAAGCCTGCTGCTGACAGCACCCGGCGTTCCTTTCCTCTATTACGGGGAGGAGATTGGCATGATGGGTGTGAAGCCGGACGAGCGCATCCGCACGCCCATGCAGTGGACAGCCGATCCCGTCACGGCGGGATTCACAACAGCGGCACAGCCCTGGCAGTCACTTGCAGACGACGGTCTGGAGTCCAATGTGACTGATCAGGCAGACGACCCTGACTCGTTATTCAACCACTACCGCGCGCTCATCCGCCTGCGTAACGAACAGCCCGCACTGCGCCGCGGCACATGGACGCTGGTTGACAGCGACTCACGGCGTGTGTACGCCTTCCTGCGCCAGTACGAAGGTGATACGCTGCTCATCATAATCAATTTGGATCGCAATCCTGTCACGGACTATGCCCTGTCGTTGGAGGAAAGTACACTGAACGCCATCAGCGACGCAGCGGGATTGTACGGTGGCACAGCGGTAACAGTGCCGACGATGAATGACGCAGGTGGGTTCGATAGCTACCTCCCCGTACCAGAACTGGCGGCGCGCAGCACCCTGATTATTCAGTTGAGATCATCGTGATCATTTCCGACTCGCTCAGCCGCGCCATCCTCAACTCCTTGCAGACCCGCATCGCTGTTGTCGATGAACAGGGAACGATCCTCATGGTCAACGATGCTTGGTCGCGAGCGGCGCGTGAAGGGGGCGATGCTGACGAGTCGCACACGGGCATCGGGGTGAATTATGTCGATATTACCCGCCGCTCGGCTGAAGCAGGCGATACCTCAGCGATGAAAGCGCTGGCGGGCATGGAAAAAGTACTGAAGGGCGAGCGGGATATTTACGAACTCCGCTACCCCTGCCATTCGCCGACGGAAGAACACTGGTATCTCATGCGCGTCACGCCGCTAAAAAGCGATGTGCCGCGCGGTATTGTCGTCTCACACATTGACATCACCGTGCAGCACCTTGCCTCACGCGCACGTGCGCGGCGCGCGCAACGCCAGCAGGATCGGCGGCGTCAGGCACGCGAGATGAGCGGGATCCAAACCGTCGCCGACAATATAGCCTCTGCACCGCCGGGTCTCCCGGCAGACGATCTGGTGGCACGCTACGAACGCTTGCTGGAGCAGGTCGTCGAGGCGCGTGCCTTTCGTGTGGAGTTTGACCGGGCAGAACAAACACAGGCGATTGCCGCAATTTTTGGCAGGCAGTCAGCTGGACCGCGTGATGTGATCGGGCTGCACACACAGGTGTTGGAGTGGATACAGGAGCAATCACCCCCACCTCAAAAGCTCCAGGTCTATCTCGAAGAAAGTCGCCTACTGCTGATTGAGGTCATGGGCTATCTTGCAACGTATTATCGCGATATAGTTATGCGCGATCTGGAACAACGTGGTCTCTAGGAAGATAGGCGCGAAGCGACACTACATGAATGAACAGGTCATTCTGACATTATACGTAGCGGGACTGAATCCGCGCAGCGAACGCGCCATTAATAATCTACGCCAGCTTGAGGGAGACTATCTGGCAGGGCGCGCGGTTGTGTCGATTGTGGACGTTTTGCAACGTCCCGAACGTGCGGAAAGCGCCCGCATCATTGCAACGCCAACGCTGGTGCGCGAGCAGCCACGCCCGGAGCGCCGCATTATTGGAGATTTATCGGATAAAGAGACAGTCTTAAAAGCACTCAATATTGGCGAGATCGGTTCTTTGTAGTATCTACTCTGGATGGCGGTGTATTGGAATGATGGTAGAACTGGATAAGTTAGTCACGAGTATTCCCGGTTTTGATCACATCGCCCAGGGAGGACTTCCGCGTGGGCGCACCACACTGGTCAGCGGAACCGCCGGAACCGCAAAAACAGTCTTCGCCTGCCAGTTCCTAATCGAAGGCATCGTGCGCCATGAGGAAACAGGTGTTTTTGTCACGTTCGAGGAGTCCGTTGACGACATTCGCAACAACATGCTCGGCTTCGGCTGGGATATTCGTCAGTGGGAAGCAGAGGGGAAGTGGCTGTTTGTCGATGCCTCGCGCGGAGCGGAAGAAACGATCTTCGCGGGTGACTACGACTTTGACGCGCTAATCGCCCGAATCAGCCATTGTGTCGATCAAATCGGCGCAACGCGCGTCTCGATTGACTCGCTGGCGGCGATCTTCACGATCTTCCCCAACTCGCAGACTGTACGCAATGAATTATTTCGTATCGGCGCGGCGCTCAAAGAGATGAGTGTCACCACCATCATGACCGCTGAACGCACCGATGAGTATGGCAGCGTGGCGCGCTTCGGCATAGAAGAATTCGTCGCAGATAACGTCGTCATCCTGCGCAATGTGTTGGATGAAGAGAAGCGCCGTCGCACCGTCGAAATTCTCAAGTTCCGCGGGGCGATGCATCGCAAAGGCGAATTTCCGTTTACCATTATCCCGGGACAGGGCATCGTCGTCATCCCGCTGTCAGCACTCGAACTCAAACAGCGCTCGTCCACCGTGCGCATCACCAGCGGCAACCCGGCGCTCGATGCGATGTGCGGCGGTGGTTTTTTCCGCGACTCGGTCATTCTGGTTTCAGGCGCGACCGGGACGGGCAAAACGCTTGTCTCGACCATGTTCATCGCGGGTGGCATCCAGAACGGCGAGCGTTGTATGCTGTTCGCGTTTGAGGAAAGCCGCGACCAGTTGTTCCGTAATGCTACTGGCTGGGGATATGACTTCGAGACGATGGAGAGTGAAGGCAAACTGCGTGTCCACTGCGTCTATCCTGAAGTCGCGGGGTTGGAAGATCATCTGCTGGAAATCCGCCGTCTGATCGACGAGTTCAAGCCGGATCGTGTCGCGATTGACAGCCTGTCGGCGCTCGAACGTATTTCGACCATCAAGAGCTTCCGTGAGTTTGTGCTTGGGTTGACCAGCTACATCAAGCATGAAGAGATCGCGGGCTTGTTTACCGCCACGACACCATCGTTGCTGGGCGGCGAATCGACCACCGAAGCACATATCTCGACCATCACTGACTCCATCATTTTGCTGCGCTATGTCGAAATCTACGGCGAAATGCGGCGCGGGATCACGGTGTTGAAGATGCGTGGCTCGATGCACGATAAGGAAATTCGTGAGTTCCGTATCGACCTGCACGGCATGCACATCGGTCGCGCCTTCCGCGATGTCTCCGGCATTCTCAGTGGCACGTTCATGTACATTCAGCCGAACGAAATCGACCGGATGCGCAGTTTATTCGACGGCGATGAGCCGTAATCCAACACCATGTTGACGGATCTGCTGCATACGATCATTGAGCGCAACGCCGATGGCATTCTGGTCATTGACCGGGAAGGGGCAATTCGCTTCTGCAATCCGGCAGCGGAGAGCCTGTTCGGTCAACCGGCACAGGCGCTGATTGGAACCGTGGTCGGTTCGCCGATGGTCGCGGGAGAAACAACAGAAATTGACCTCCTGCGAAGAGGCGAAACCGTGACAGTAGAGATGCGCGCAGTCACCATTGAGTGGGAAGGTGAGCAGGCATTTCTGGCGTCGCTGCGTGACATCACCGAGCGCAAAAAGGCACAGGCAGAAATTGCGCTGCAACACCGCGCCATCGAATCGAGCGCTTCCGGGCTTATGATTATCGATGCCAGCCACCGGGATCGTCCGCTCATTTACGTCAATCCGGCATTCGAGCAGATCACAGGCTACAACAGCCGCGAGGTGCTAGGGCGACCGGTACGATTTCTCTACGAGTGCAATCCTGACCTGGACCAGAACGCAAATATCGACCGCGCGTTGCAGGATGGCTTTGAATGCGCAGGCACGATCCAGTGCCAGCGCAAGGATGGGAGTATCATCTGGTCGGAACTGCGCCTGTCGCCAATTTACGACGATATGGGAAGCCTGACGCATATTGTCGGCGTGCAGCATGACATTACTGACCGCAAGTTCCTGGAAGCGGAACAAATCGAGAACGAGCGCATCAGCGTCGCACTGGAGAAGGAACGCGAACTGCGAGAACTGAAGGATAGATTCCTGACGATGATGTCGCACGAACTGCGCACTCCGTTGGCACTTATTCGTCTTTCTCACGATATGCTGCGGCAGTACGGCAAAATCGCGCCTGAAGAAGAACGACTGCAATACCTCGACAGCATCCGCGCCCAGGTCGAACACCTGACCGACATGATCAGCGATGTCATGACGGTCAGCCGCGCCGAACGCATGAAGGAAGAATTCATGCCCGAAGTCATTGACCTGATTACGTACTGCCGAGGGATTGTCGAGGAGTTCCAGCTCAACTACCATCAAACGCACCGAGTGCAATTCGCCTGCTCTGCGTCGCTCATTCGCGCGTCAATTGACAAGCGTTTGCTGCGCCGTGCGCTGACCAACCTGCTCTCCAATGGCATCAAATACTCGCCAGAGGGCAGTACGGTGCATTTCAACCTCGATACCAACGGGCGCTACGCCACCATCACCATTCGCGATCATGGCATTGGCATTAGCGAAGAAGATCAGGCGCGTCTGTTTGAACCATTCCATCGCGGACGCAACGCCGATACGATTCCCGGCACGGGCTTGGGCTTGACGATTGTCCATCAGGCAGTCAAGGCACACAGCGGCGCCATCAGCTTTGAGAGCAAGCTGGGGCAAGGCAGCACGTTCACCATAAAGCTGCCGATGGTGACTGTTAAAGCGACGCGCTAACCCAAAAATCCATATCATCGGCTCAACACTATCATCTGATAATAGAACAAGAGAAATCATGCAAAGGAGAGTTTCTCTTGTTTTTATGGCGATGGCTTACCAGCCTTACTCTCACTGTGCTTGTAGTTGCTAGCGCCCAGGCACAGACCAATAATATCGTGCCGCGCATGGAAGCGACGGATTGCGGTTTTGACTGGTGGGACGATAATCTGATGTGCGCAGACCTGATCGTTCCTGAAGACCGCACCAATCCTGACAGCCCGACCATTCGGCTAAGGTTCACTGTCATCCCGCCTTATGGCGATGATGTTGTGGCGGATCCGGTCGTGTATCTGGAAGGGGGTCCCGGTGGCGACTTGCTGCCCTACATGCCCATGTCGTATGGCGTCGTGGAGCCATTCAACGAAAAGCGCACAGTCGTTTTATTTGACCAACGAGGCACAGGTTTGTCACGCCCGGGTCTTGATTGCCCCGAATACAATAACACGTTGTATGAACTGCTCGGCGCAGACGTGACTAGCGATGTGAGTCGCCAACGGGTGATGGACGCGCTGGCGCAATGCAAGCGACGTCTGGAGAGTCGCGGCGTCAATATCCCCGCCTATAACAGCGCAGAAAATGCTGCCGATCTGGAAGATCTGCGTCGTGTGCTTGGCTATAGCGAGTGGAATCTATACGGCATCTCCTACGGCACGCGGCTGGCGCTGACCGCCATGCGCGACCATCCCGAAGGCATTCGCAGCGTTATTCTCGACTCGGTCGTACCGCTCGAAGTCAGCCTGTATGACGACATGCCCGCCAACCTTGACCGTGCTTTGAACGTCCTGTTTCTCGATTGCACGCTCGATGAGGCTTGTAATGCCGCCTATCCCAGACTGGGAACAGTCTTTTACGAAACCGTTGCACAACTCAATGCCAATCCCGGAGAAGCGCGCATCAACCACCCGACAACCCAGGTGGAGTATGTCGTCCGTATTGACGGCAATCAGTTGATCGGTCTGGCGTTTGGGGCGTTGTATAGTCCAAGCTGGTTTGCGCTTCTTCCCGCCATCATCTATGACACACGTAACGGTGATTACAGCCTGCTGGCAAGCACGCTAGAGTCGGTGCTGGAGGATCAGGAAGGTTTCAGTATGGGCATGCACTTCGCTGTCCAGTGTAGTGAAGAAGCGCCGTTCGCAACATCTGACGGCGTGACCGCCTCGCTCAACGCATTTCCCGCACTGCACTCGTACTTTGAGACAGAAGCGAACACTGGCACCATGGTGCTGGACATCTGTGCTCTGTGGACAGGACGCGCACCAGCCGCTCACGAGAACGCACCTGTCATCAGCGATGTTCCCACACTCGTACAGAGTGGGCAGTACGACCCGATCACGCCGCCGCGCTGGGGGGCGATGGTGGCAGACTCGCTGCCTGGCAGTTTCAATTATGAGTACCGTGCAATGGGTCACGGCGCATCCGTTTCGGACTTTTGCCCGCTGGAAATGGCACTGGACTTCATTGACGAACCGACACAGGCACCCGACGACAACTGCATGGAGGACATGGAAGCGCCTTACTTCTTCATCGCGGATGACAGCCTGAATCTCGTTGCCTTTACCGACGACGAGCAGCGTATCCGTAGTGTCCGTCCCGAGTCGTGGGATGGCTGGGGTTCAGAGTTTTATCCCGTCAGCATAGATGATACGTTGCTGAGTTTCGGCAGTCTGGAAGTGCGCGAGTACAACCCAACAGCTTCGGCAGAATTTGTGCTGGACTATCTGCTCACCGACATTGCGGCTGATTTCGATGTCTACGACCTGCCACCGCCCATCGAGACTCGCAGCGCTAACGGCTTCCAGTGGATGATTTATGAGTTCCGGCGCGGCGACCGTTACCTGTACATCGCCTCTGCCACGCGCGATACCCGTGTCTACTGGGTACTGCTGGCAACGGATCGGTTCGAGAAAGACAATCTCTATCTCAACGTCTTCACGCCTGCCATTGATAACCTGGAGGCGTTCTAGTCATGAGCGAGTTGCGACGCGCCGCCGACCTCTACAAGAGTGGTGACAAACTTGAAGCGCGCAAGTTGATTGCTTCGATCTGCAAGGCAGAGCCGGATAATGCCGATGCCTGGTACTACGCCGCCATGATGAGCGAACAACCGGAGCAGCGCGCCAAGCTCTTGCAGCGCGCGCTGGCGGTCGATCCTTTTCATGAGCGAGCGGAAGCAGCGCTTGCCAAACTGGGTACCAGCGGGCAGGGTACACCTGTGGCACACTCGACAGCCAACCAGCCCAAAGCTGCGCGAAAAACGGGCAGTTCCGTCGCTATGATTGCAGCAGTCGGTGTCGCCGGGCTGGTACTGCTCGGTTTGCTCGGCTATCTGGTCTTTACGCTGACGCGACCACAAACAGCAGCCCCCGCCCTTCTGACCGCGACACCCTTGTTGTTGCTCAATCCGAGTATCGAGGCGCAGGCAGGTGTCACGCTGACGGCTGAGGCACAACTGAAAGCAGCAAGCGCAGCGGCAGCCGCTGTCACTCCAACGACGATCCCGACTATTACGCCTACGCCCGCGCCTTATCAAATCACGGCAACTGCCTACCTGCATCTTGCGCAAACGGCGGACGCAGAATTACGACTGATGGGAACAGCAGCAGCCGAGGCAAATCCAGTGGCAACCGTTAGCAACTAACGCTGTCGTGAGACGTTATCGATGAACATGCCCGCGTTGATCCCGTTGATAGGCACGATCAACGCGGCGATAGCCACCCACCCCACACATGGAATCGCACCGACGATGCCAGAAATGATGCTCACCAGCAGCAGCATCAACAGATACATCACGACTTGATCGCGATGCGACGCAAGCCGGCTAAACAACGCCGGGAAGTCAAAGAACACCCCAATACGTGGTTCTTCAGAAAAGCGTCCCAACCCAAGCGCATACATCGGCAGTACGATCACGAGATAGAGCAATGACAGAGGCAGTACGCAGCAGCTCACCAGGATAATAGCGCCGCCGCCCAGTTGGTCACCCATCAGACCGGTCGTTAAAGCCCCACAGCCGCTGACCAAAATAAACGGCAGCGCATAAGCGATGCCCGCCATTAACGCCTGCAAGCCAGTGCCAAAGTATTCGCTCAGGTCGTCCCACATGGGCAGAGGATGCGCCGCGCCATTGCGGATGTTGCTGATGAGCGCGACTTGATAGCCGGTCAGCACCGCCCACCCCAGCAGTCCGACCAGCAGCGGCGTAAACAGGAACGCAAAGAGGGTTACAATCGCAGTGATGGCGAGTTTCGTCGCCCATTGCGGATCGTTGAAGATGATATTGAATGCGCGTCCGATTTCCATCACGCACAGCCTTCCTGTAAACCACAACAATAAAGGATTATGCGATATTCTCATATGAGGATGCAAAAATTATCGAAAATCTTCAGGCTTATTTTAGGCGGATGCAAATTAAGATTATGGTGATGATACAAGAATGTTACACCATCACCATCCTGAGGGGTTGCCAAATATGAAATTAGTTCGCTATGGTCTGATTGTCTTGACCGCCTGCGCAGTACTGGCATTGTTCCAGCCATTACTCATCACGGCACAATCTCCCAACACGTCCAACATTACCGAGGCGCGCACCCTGCTTGCTGCTCTGAATGCCTGGCGTCTCGAGCTTGGCTTAAGTCCCTTCGCAGCAAACGCCACACTTGAACGCATGGCGATTGACCAGGCGCAGTATGTCCTGTCACTGCCGCAAATTCCGGCAGGTGGCGCAATCCATACCGGGCGCACAGGTGAGGACCCTCGCACGCGCGCCGTGACTCCACTGTTTAACTATAACTGGCGCTTTTACGGTCAGCCAGTGCAGGTTGTAATCAGCGAAATTGCGGCTGCTCAGCGCAATCCGGCAGGTGCAACCAGTTTCTGGCGCAAATCGGATATTCACAATCGCACAGTCTCCAACGCCAATTACCGCGAAGCAGGCGTTGCAGCAATCCCCTATACGCAGGGTAACGCCAGCGGTTTTCTGTATATGGTCGTTGTCGGCGGACAGCCAAATGTTCTGCCCGCGCTCGCGGATGTGCGGGCTGGCACACTTTACCTGAGCAACGAAACCTACACACGCGGACAAGGGACATGGATTCGCAATGCGCAACAGGTGCGCATTTTTGACGAACTCAACAACCCGCTGACTGACTGGATACCTTGGGCACGGCAAATGCCTCTCCCCGCAACCACCGGCAGTTTCATCACCATTGTGTACCGCGAAGGCACACTCGAAACCGCCACCACCGTGAGTCTGCTGCCTGCGGACGTGCTGCTGCCGCAATATGCGAATGACTGGGGGACAAGCATCGCTATCGCTCCGACTCAGCCGTTGATCGCCCCCACCGCTACGCTGCCGCCCGCGCAGGCGACAATTGCGCAGCCGACACTCACACCGACATTGACGCCGACCTTCGTCCCTGCGCAGCCAACAGCGCTGCCGCAGTTTGTGCCGACGCCCACCGGGGCATTTGTGACACTGATTTACGACAACACCACGCTTAATATCGTGCCGGGGCGCTCGGGCGTAAACATACGCGGGTTGGTGCTTACGGACGGCACATCGTCCATTCGCGTTGGCAATGTCAATGCGAGCTTCATTCGCGGCACGCTCGACGCACTCAATCGCAACGACTGCATCGTCATCAATGTCAGTAATAATCCGTCCCCCGCGCCGACAGGCTGCACCTTCACCAGCGCCACATTCCTGCCCCCAAATCGTGCTGTCTGGTTGCGCCAGTTTACAGTCCTGCGTGATGCAACCATCGTTGCTGTTTGCCTGCCCGTCGGCAATGGTAGCTGCATCATCCCCCTTGGCTAAACACTGCGGCGTCGCAATGCTGTTGAGATTGCGACGCCCACAACCACCAATATCTCAACAATCCAGTAGCCGTACAAAACATTGCCTTCCAACGGAATTCCCGTGCTGCTGCTGCCCGGTCGCCCAATGCTCATGCCTATCTCGGCATATTCGGCAAGAAAGGCAGTGAATCCGGTCGAGCCAAATTCTTCTTCCTGATAGTCGGCGATCAATTCGTTAATCTCTTCGGGTGTGGCGCGCGGGTCGTTATCCTGCACAACTTCCACAAGCTGCTGGTTGTAGGCGTTGTATTGCCCACCCCAGTACACACCCATCGCGATCAGGCTGCCAATGATGGCGATCACCACCAGCGGCAGTGCAGGCGGGTTTTGCTTGATATGCAGCAGCACGGCAGAAAAGCCGATGATCGCGCCCGCCAGAAGCGGCATCAGCAGGATGAGATAAAATCCGAGAGAGTCTGCAAAATAAAGTCCCAACCCGACCAGCACAGCGGCGATGATCGTCAGGATCAGCGACAATATCCACTTCATGATTTTCCCCTTGCGAGAAACAAAATACATCTCTTTGCTTATCACGATTTCAAAAAATGTGCCATTGAGAATACAAGACTTTGCAAACCGCCTGCTATAATCGCGAGAGAAAGGGTAGCTATGGCAAATCTCACTCACATTGACAGTGCTGGAAACGCACGTATGGTGGATGTCGGCGCGAAGCCGGACAGCGAGCGTATTGCTATCGCTGAAGGCAGCGTCGTCATGCAGGCGGAGACGTTACGTTTGATTCGCGACGGTGCAATCAAGAAGGGCGACGTGCTGACCATCGCCCGCATCGCAGGCCTCATGGCAGCAAAGCGCACCAGCGAATGGATCCCCCTCTGTCATCCGATACCCCTCACGCATTTGGATGTGGAAATAGTGCTGAATGAGACCATGAGCGCCGCGCACATCACCGCCACTGCGCGCACGGTTGGCAAAACTGGCGTTGAAATGGAAGCACTTACAGCCGTCACCGCCGCTGCGCTGACGATCTATGACATGGCGAAAGCGGTAGATCGCTCAATGCGCATTACCGACGTTCGGCTGCTCGAAAAACGCGGCGGCGCACATGGCGACTATAAGGCGGCGGACGAATGAATATCACCGTGCTTCTATTTGCAACACTCAAGGATGCGGCGGGCTTAAACCGCACGTCGCTGTTTATTCCCGCTGCCGATGCAACGGTCACACAGGTGCGTGCAGCACTGGCTGCGCAGCATCCCCCGCTGCAACGTTACTTGCCCAGCGCGATCGCAGCACTCAATCAGGAATTTGCGCAGGATGAAGAGACTGTGCACGACGGCGACGAGATGGCGTTCTTTCCACCCGTCAGCGGCGGCGCAGGCTACCCCGAAGTCTTTCAGTTAGCAGCTGAGCCGCTCGATCTGGACGCACTGATGGCGGAGATCACGATCCCGGCGACAGGGGCAATCTGTGTCTTTAGTGGCATGGTGCGCGGTGAAACGGGCACGGAAAAACAACAGACCGATTACCTCGAATACGAGGCTTACGCACCGATGGCGCTGGCAAAGATGCGCCAGGTGGCGCAGGAGATACGCACACAATTCCCCGGCGTGCAGGGGATTGCTATCGTTCAGCGTATCGGTCGGCTGGAAGTCGGGCAGAACACAATCCTGATCGCGTGTGCCAGCGGACATCGCGATGGCGGTTGCTTCGAGGCAGCGCGCTATGGCATAGACCGCCTCAAAGAGATTGTCCCCGTGTGGAAGAAAGAAGTCAGTCCAGACGGCAGCACTTGGGTCGAAGGCGGATATGTGCCGGATGTGGAGGATCGGCAGTAGACATCCATACATGATGGCAAATCATTCTACTTTATGTGCCGCCGTTGCGTTGGAGTGCTAACTTCGCCTCAGGCGTTCCAATCCTCTTAAGTGCCTGCTTGACCTCAACACGAACAGCATCATCGGGGTCGTTCAGCCGTTCTTGCAATGGCTTAACAGCGCTGCTATCACAGATGGCACCTAACGCCTTCGCAGATTCTTCGCGCACCTCTCCTTTCTCGTCTTTCAGTGCGGCAATCAGGCTTGTGAGCGCGCCTGCATAGCGAATGTTTCCTAGAACACGGATAGCTGCATGGCGCATCCACCAAGGATTGTCCGACTGCTTCAAAATTGCTATTAGCTTCGGGCCCACAGCATGATTCATGCCACTCAACACCTCTACAGCAGCATCACGCACGTTCTTATCGTTATCGCCCAGTGTGTTTAGCATCGGCTCAATAATGCTAGACACACCAATTCGTCCCAGAGCGCGCACAACCGCCTCCCGTACAGCAGTGGCTTCGTCGTTGAGCTGGGCAACTAAATCAGGTATTGCACGAGTGGTTTCCAGAGTGCCAATTACTAGAACTGCATTTCTGCGTACTGTTGGGTTTTCGTCGTCCAGTGCAGCAATCAAGCCATGTAGAGCTACAAGCCCATGTTTACTCATACGTTCAACTGCTTGTATTCTTCCACTTAGACTGCCCTCATCCGCCACAACCGCCAGACTTTCGACCGTGTCAATCTCTAACAATTTATGTTCTGCGGTACTGCGTATCGTTTCCTGACGACTGTGTATGACGGTCGAATAGGCTTCCATCGTATCGAACATCAGTAAGGCGCTTTCAGCAGCAGCCCGTACTTCATATACAGGATCACTTTCAATAACGTCAATCAAGGGTGCAACCGCTTCAGGATCGCGCAGTTCAGCCAACTGTTCAATTACCGACATACGCACGTCGACAGGCGCATTATGAAGTGGCGCAAACAGGTGCTCCACGGCTTTACTGGTGCGGATTTTTCCCATAGCACGCACAGCTGCCAACCGTACCTGTATATCACTATCGTAAAGCGCAGTGTTCAATGTATCGATGGAGTCGACATGTCCAATTTGTCCCAAAGCATCTACCACACTTGCACGTACATTCTTGACAGGATCGGTTACATAGGCATTTAACACATGAACAGCCTTAGCATAACCAATCTCACCTAAAGCTCTTGCTGCTGCCTGGCGCACTTCAGGGCGCTCATTTTCCAGCGCATGCATTAAGCGGCCCGCTGCCGAATAACCCATTTGGATCATGACCTCAATGATCGTCTGCAATATTCTGCCACTGCTTTTGCCTAACGCTTCCGCAAGCAAAGGCAACGCCGTGTCGCCAGCCTTACTCAATTTCTGTGCAGCAAGCGCGACAGAGTCGGAGTCATAACTATACAGGGCGGCAACCCAAGCCTCTGGACTTTCCAGGGCAAGTAACGTCGTTGCAGCTTCACGTTGGATGCGTGGCTCAGGATCACTTAAGCGTGCGACAAGCTTTTTGATAATCTGTCTTGAAGGCGACGGAAAGTGCCTAAATGCAATGACAGCCGCACGGCGCAGGTTGTAATCATCGTGATCAACCATTCGCAACAACACGGGTAGAGCCTTCTCTTTACGATCAATCAGTTTGTCAAGTGCAAGTGAGTTATAAGGCTCCAAGTTTGGTGACCGAGTGATCGCCATGAGTGCGTCATCGCTACCTATGTGCAACAAAAGGTCTGCTGCTCGCGAACGCACATCGCGGTCGTAGCGTGGTTGCATCATGATAGCCAGTAGGAGTGCAAGTTCGGGGTTGGATAGCGGCTTCAAACTATCCGGTGTGTTCATTAGCAACAATTTCTCGGCAGCAAGCACACGAATTTCCTGTGACAAAATCGTGCGTCTGATCGTTGTCACCAACGCATCGATCGCCTTCGGCTGATGCTTCATCTGTCCAAGTGTCTCAATTGCGTCACGACGTTCCAGGTCGCTGAGTGCAGTACGCAAACGGTCAATTGCCACTCTCAGCATTGCAAGCTCGTCTAGATCACCAATTTCGTTCTGTGCATCGTACAACCCTTGAAGGAGTGTTACCCAGTCACGACGATTATCAGTGAAGTCCAGATAGTTGAGATTTTGAAGCATCAAGGGAAGGATTGTGGGCTCAAGCAGTACCGGAAGCAGAACTTTCTCTGCACCCAATCCAAATGCCCATTCGTAATTTACGTAGCGAGACTCGAGCGAAGCTTTACTGATTACCAGCACGATGGCAAACGACTCGCGAATGTTTCTATCGATTTCCGCTGTCCATCCTGTACCAACTTTAATCCGATGTTCATCGATCCACAGATCAAAGTCCAGATTAAGCTCGGTTTTCAGGCGCGCATGTTGTGCACGCAGCTCGTCAACGAATGCTTTATTGGAACGTGAGTACGATACGAATACCTGCGCCATAGCACCTGCCCGGTATCAATACCTGCTATGAACGGAACTATAGCGCTATTCTAACGCGGTTAGTACTTTTTGGCTACTTATCCAGGACACATAGCTCATTGACATGCGAAAAATTTACAGAATTCATGACTTAAGAATAAAAAAGGACGCGCTGTGGCGCGTCCCAGATATCACTCATCACTGACTATGCACTTCCCACCACTGAACTTCACCCCTCAACACATTCACTGTTGCCTCAGCCAACAGGGTATCGTCAAGATAAAAGCCCACCCACCACACGGCTCCGTCACTGTCTTCAGCAACGCCTGCTGCGCTCGTCCATCCGGCGCGGTCACGCAGATATGCGGCGATCTCTGGCTGAGTGAATGCAATTGACGTAGCACTGGCGCTGTTGGCGGCGTGCCAGTCGTCGTAGCTCATCACATTCGGAAAGCCTACCTGGAGCAGGCGCGGGTTATCGAGCGTAGTCGCTGAGCCACCATCAAACTGTACCAGCACATATAGCGAGTCTTCGGCGACATCAATATAGATGTACCAGAACTTACCCCAACGATCATAATCGATATACATCTCGTAATCGGCGGCGTCAGGCAGCAGTTCCGTCACCTCGGGCAGCGCCGCGACGTAATCGCGCAGGAACGCTTCTGCTGCCTGTCTCAGATCAACTGTCGGCATGAAGTAGGAATTATAGCTATAGATGCGCGCCTGCTCAGGATTGATGTCTGCTGTCCCAATCTCTTCGCCTTCGCTGTCCCAGAACGTCACCCGCCAGATGCTGTAAGCATTGCCCGTTGGAAACGCAGCTGCCCTCCATTCGGGCGATCCAGCCAGCCCTTCGCTGAACTGCGCTGACTGCGCTACCAACGCGATCACATCATCCGGCGTAAACGTCTGTTGAGCATCGGTCGGGTGCGGGAGTGCGGTCAGGGTCGCTATCCACGCCAGCAGCGCTATCAATGCGAGTGTCTGCCATCGCCTCAGCATAGTCGCCTCCTCTAGCGTTCGTTGATGATGCCGCGTGTGTTGACGGAGTAAGCAGGAAATATCTGGTCGAGCGCGTTGTTCCCCAGCCGCTTGATGAGAATTTCACCCAGCACATCGCGGTAATCGGTCGTGATTTCCAGATCGCCCTCGTCCAGTGCTTCCGGCGCAAGTGTGGGCCAATCGGTGTGAATGCCGCCGACTGCGCCGCCGCCCATCACGAACATGACGTTGCCATGTCCATGATCTGTGCCTTGACTGGCATTCTCGGTCACGCGCCGCCCGAATTCACTCATGGAAACCACCGTAACGCCGTGCATGTAGTCCGCGAGGTCAGTGTAGAACGCAGCCAGCCCATCACCAAGATCGCGCAGCAGGTTCGCCAACTCGCCGTCACTGCCACCCTGGTATTCATGGGTGTCCCAACCGCCAATATCGACACATGCGACTTCCAGCCCCACACCCGCTTTGATCAGCAGGGCGATCTGCTTCATGCCCATGCCGAAATCGCTGTCCGGATAGACCGCGCCGTTGGCGGGTTGGTATTCAGAGCCACTCAGTGCTTGCAGCAAGTCAACGGTGCTGAAGACATTGCGCGCCTGCGCCTGAAGCAAATCGTTCGGCGCATCGATCTGATACATGCGCGCGATGGTCTGCTGAATCGTTGCCAGATGATCCTCACGCCCCTGTAAGTGGAAGTCCGCGATGGAGCGTAACGATAACGCGCTCACCGGACCGCGCAGTGAACTCTGCACCATCGTGCCGATGCCGACCGCTCGAAACGGTGAATCGTTTTCCCACGCTGCGCTCTGCAAGTGGCGGCTGATCCAGCCCGTCGCCGTCACTTTGTCACCGGGGATGCCCTTCTCCATGTACGCCATCGCATCAAAGTGCGAGCGCGACGGATCCGGAGACCCAGCTGCATGAATGATGCTGAGGGCGCCCGCATCATAAACATCCTTCAGCGAGGCGAGCGCGGGATGCAGCCCGAAGAAGCCATCCAGATCGATTACCTCTCGCTCTGATATTGCGATGGTCGGGCGACGGTCGTAGTAAAACGCACCTTCGGCATATGGAACCACCGCGTTCAACCCGTCCATGCCGCCGCGTTGAAAGATCGCCACCAGCACATCACGTTCCGCCTGCGCCTTGGCAGTCGGCGAAAAAACGAGTTTGGGCATCCACGACGGGAACAATGTCTGACCGACACCCACGACCGCAGCCGCGCCCGCTGTCTTCAAAAGTGTTCGTCTGGAAATCGTCATCGCTCATCCCTCACCGCCATACAGGACTTTGCATGTCCCACTGGCTGATACCTGAAGCCTGATTCCTCAATACCACTGAAAGTACGGCGAGTTAAACACCATCCCCATCAACGTCTGAATACGATCCAATCGCTGCTCGTAGCTAATGGGTTGATCGCCCGCGTTATCGGTCACGAAGTTAATCAGCATCTCACGATCAGCTGCAGGCAGATCTCCACCCAACATCTGCTTGGCAACATGATCGACCAGCTCGCCCGCCGTGTTGACCTGTGGGATCAGCGCGTCCATATCCAACCTGCCGCCGTCCCACCAGTCTTCGACCGCCTGCGGCATCCCCATGCCCAGATTCCAGCGCTCCAGCAGCGTCCCGGTACTGATCCATGCCGCGGTAACATCCGGGTAGCCGTTGGGCGGGTGCCAGCCCCAGGGCATTTGACCGAGCGCTTCGGTATTCCAGATGATCCAATTCTCGTCGTAAATCTCAAAATGTGGTGCAAACGCGCGTAGGATATTGACCTCGAAGTGCAGCGGGCGCTTGAACTTCTGCCCGGCGGTCAGCATGAACTCAGCCGAAAGCAGAATATGGCGCAGCACCTGTTTGATGTCGCCCTCGGTTTGCTGCCACACCTGCGCAGCGCTTTCGACAAGCGTTTGCGGAGGCACATCGCCCGTGAAACGGCGCACCAGCTTGCTACAGACATAATTCGCTGTGGATGGGTGTGTCGCCAGCATGTCCAGCGCTTCCAGCCCTTCTTCGATGCCGCGCCCTGCCGGGAACACCCGTCCCAGAAACACCTTTTCGTGACTATCGTGGTTATGACTATCGAAGTAGAAGCGGTTATTGAAGCCATCGCGCACGCCCCAGCCTGTCAGAATGCGCGCCAGTTCGCGCACATCCTGCTCGGTATAGCCGCCATCAACGCCCAGCGTGTGCAGTTCCATCACTTCGCGTGCGTAGTTCTCATTGGGATGATCCTTGTAGCTGTAGGCGTTGTCGAGGTAATACAGCATTGCCGGACTTTGCGCGCTGGCAAACAGTAAATCACGGAACTTACCGAGCGCGTGACGTCGAATGACCTCGCGGTCATCCATAATCTTGTCCACGAGGTAATCTTCTATCGGAATGTTGAAATGATCCGTCCAGAATTCGACCATCACTTCGTACAACTGCTTCTCGCTGTATGCCGCACAGAAGCAGCGATGATACAACGCTGCCGTATACACAACGCCATAATCCTCGCGCGCCAACGCTTGAAGCTCTTCATAAGGCTGCCAGTACAGCGGGTGTTCGGCAACAAACTGCTCAACCAGCGGATCGGGAATACTGTCTGCGTCCAGAGCCCAATCGATATAGCATTCGATTCCAAGTGCGTTGATGCGGTCAATGTCTACCCGCGTTACGCCCCAGGTCATGCGGTTCAAAACATGTAGTCGATCGCTGCTCAGCGATTGTGTCGCATTAACGACACGCGCACCCGACCAGTGGACTTTGCTTGCCAGTATCAGACTGAAGGCACTGATACTGCCAAGCTTCAGAAAGTCGCTACGGCGCATGGGCATTTGTGCCTCCTCCGCTCCCGTTCGTCAGAAACCATTGTAGCGACGATTATTGATGGTAGAGACGACGCAAACCCTACGGCAGGGGGTGAATTAGTCCTATTCAACAGCGGATTGAATCCGCAAGATGACACCTATTCCCCCATCTTTAGCAGGATACACCGTGAATCGCTTCGTGCTATACTCGCTTATGTCTGCCTATAAGAGCCGAAAGGACGTATGCTCATGCAGTATCGCCGCCTTCTGCTGTTAAGTCTTTCCCTGTTGATCCTGATCGCAATTGCCATTGTCATGACATTTAGCACTGGCCCGAGTGCGCGGGTGCGCGCAGGAGACGTTCACAGCGAACGCAATTTCTTGCTCACCATGACGCCTTCACCAGCAAACACACTGTCCCCATTAGAGTTCGCAGCCACCGCCATCGCGTCTGATCTAACTGCAACGGCGCAGGCAAGCGGCATGTCGCCGTTGGAAGTCGCAGCCACCGCCATCACCAGCGACCTGACAGCGACTGCCGCCGCAATTGGTGACGCGACCTTGACGCCAGTGCCATCGCCAACCCGCGCGCCGACACTGGCAACCCCCACGCCCACCCCGTTTCGCCCCACCGCCTTACCGACCGAGGCTGCGGTTGCAACCCTTGATCCGTTCGAGATGACGGCGACGCATGTTGTTGCGCAGGCAACCGCACAGGCGGAAGGTGGCACGGCCACAGAAATGCCGGAACTCGACCCCACACTCTCTGCGGGCGTCACGGGCGACTTTGCCCTCGACCCGATCTTTGGTCCGGATAGCGGCTCATTAATTCACAATGCGCAGGACACCTTTATCACGACCTTCTACGCTGATGTTGTAATTGAGAACTTTGTGGTCGAGGTCACTTTCCTCAACCCGTATAACGTCGATACAGTCGGCTGGAGTCATGGCATTCTTTTCCGTGACAATGAAGAAGGTCAG
Source organism: Chloroflexota bacterium (assembly GCA_033763755.1). Taxonomy (GTDB): domain Bacteria; phylum Chloroflexota; class Anaerolineae; order Aggregatilineales; family Phototrophicaceae; genus Flexifilum. The sequence continues at coordinate 12,741 of JANRJX010000205.1, read as the reverse complement.
TACCGCGTCATTTTTGATGCGGCGGGCAACTGGGAACTGACACTCGTCCTCAACGGCGAGTTCCGCAACATCCAGACGGGCGTGCTGACGAACGTGTTGGACAAGAAGAGCGAGCGCAATACGATACGCCTTGCAGTCGATGGCGATACGGGCGCGTTCAACTTCAACGGCGAACTGATCGCACAGCTGGATCTATCGGATCACAGCGGTTTAGGCGATGTCGCCCTTGGGACGGGTATGTATGAGTTCACTGAAGTTGACGGCGCGAACACCCCCTACCAAGATCTGACTATTTACCCGATTGGCGAACTGCCCGAACTGACACCAACCCCGACCCCCGTCGCAGCCAGTGATGCAGCCGCTATCGGCACCCAGCGCGGTGAAATCGAAGTCGGCGGTGGTGAAACATGGGCGTTTGAAGGCGAAGAAGGCATGATGGTGACGATCCGCGTGCTGGCAGATCGCCCAGCAGGTCGGCAGTCGGATAACGAAGAACGTCTCGAACGTAACCTTTTCGACACCTATCTCTATGTCTATGGACCTGACGGGGAATTGATTGCCGAAAACGACGACAATGAAGACCTCCCAGATGAAGACGTAGAGAAGACCAATTCCAGCGTCACGATCACGCTGCCCGTGACGGGGACATATACGATTGAAGTGCGGAGCTGGGATGATCGTTCAGGCGGACGCTACACGCTCGAAATCATCGAAGTCCGACAGTTAGGCAGCGCCGAAGTTACGCCCACACCACGCCCGTAACTTCTTTCTTCTTTGACGCAAAGGTATTGAGCCAGAGATGGTGCTATGCAGGGGCGCCCCGCCGGGACGCCCCTGCAAGTCCTCTGCCCCAACATCAGAACCCGAACGTGGTTTAGTTGCCTGCGGTTGCTGCCGCCGCGGGCTGTGCTGTCGCGAAGGGTGTTGCGGTCGGCGGCGGGTCGGTGATGAAAATCGTCAACTCGCACGACGCGCGCAGCGTGTTGCTAATGTCAAACACCGTCAGCCGGAAGCGGTACTCATCGCTCGGAAAAACGGCGGGCGTGAATTGCCCCAGGTCGCCCAACTCCGGCACTGGCACCGTGACCGTTTGCAGTACCGCAAAGTTGCCCAACTGCCCGCCGCCCAGTTCGAGGCGGTAGTAAGCGAAGTTCTCGACGTTGGCGACGCCGCGTATTGTGATCGGGTCAAATACGACCATCCCATTGGCTGGAATTTGCAGCACCGCATTGCTCGGCTGGTCGCAACCGACTGCTGCTGGAGGGTTCGGCTGGAGCGTCCCTACGAGCGTCGCTGTCGGCACAGGCGTCGCCAACGGCGCTTCACCTAAGCCCAGATCACCAATCACCACACCGCTGGTGTCGGGTCGAAACGGATCGCCGGGCGGCGGCGCAGTCGAAGTCACGAGCGTGCCATCTTCTAGCTGGATGACCTGCGCCCCCGACTCCGCCAGCGCGATGCCATTCAGGTAGGGCGCAGCGACGCGCTGGACACCGAGCACAATCAACGCCGCCTGCGCGAATATGATGAGCATGGTGAACGCACTCACCTGTTGATAACGCGCCAGCTCGCGCTCCAGCTCATACTGAGTGGCACGCCACGCGCCGCGCGCCCGCAGCAGCCCGCGCAGATTAAGCAGCGCGCCCACCGCCAGAAAGATGTACAACGCAATGGCAACTTGATCGATGAGATTGACGATCGTGATCATAAGTTCTCCCGTGCGGATTGTACCGCATCACCGCACGAGATGAAGTACAGGCAGGATAATCCTGCTATCTTATGCGGGTGGGAACAACGTCAGCGTCGTCAGTTGGAACGCCTGCCCCGGCGTCGTCACGATGTCAATGCGACGGATACCGCCTGGCAAACTCGCGCCTGCATCGCCCAGCACAACAGATTCACCGGGGATGAGGGACGCAGACGCACGGAACACCTCCTGCTGTCCTGCCTCATCCCGATAGAGAATGATCGTGCCTTCGCCACCTGCTACCGGAATGATCTCGGCGGTGGCGTTGCTTGCCGGGTCCACGCGACGATTGGGCATCTCGATGGACAATGGCAGTTGTGTACAGCTTTCATCCACTGTCACACCACCCGCCTGTGCCTGCGCCTGCACTGCCATATCGCCAGCGCCCGCGTCCACAAACACCAGCGGTGTCGCGCCGCATTCCTGCATTCGGTCGCGCGCATCCACTTCAAGGATCATGTTCCAGGCGACGAACAGGTCATTGGGCAGCAGCATCCCCGGTTCGCTGATCTCCAGTGTCGGCAGCAGGAGATAGTCAATCTCAAATGGCGCGGTCGGGTTGATTTCGATGGTTTGCGTGCGGCGGTTGTTGGTCTGGTCGTCCAGTTCATCCACACTGTTGAGTGTATCGGCGCGCACGACCGAATCGTAAATACCCCACCAACCATAGGCGAATGTGATGGTGAAATTGCGCGATGCGCCGGGCGGCAGACTTTCCAGTTCGGCAACCTGCGCGTCGCCCTGCAAAGCGCTCGCATCCCATGAATAGATGAAAGTGCCAGACGGCGTTTGCCCCTGATTGGTGATGCTGATACTGAGGCGAAAGATTTGTCCGGGTGCGGGGCGCAGCGGCACGTTACGCGCGTTCGTAATCGCCAGGTCAGGCAGCAGTGCAGGATCAACCGTCGGCGGCGGCGTGGCGGTCGGTGTGGTCGGTGTCGTGCGCGTGAAGCCAGCGATCAGCAGCCCGATGACGAAGCCGAAGACGGCTAAGCCGAAGGCAGCCGCAATCCAGGGGAATGGGCGCTGCCCCTCCGGTTGCGGCGCGCTGGCTGCCTGCCGGTCCGCAATTTCGACGCGCGACATGACCGGGCGCGTAGCGGTCGGCGGGTTGATGCCGAACAGGTTGCCATTGTCCGAGCGCATGAACAGAACTGGTGTTGCCCACTCGATATTCTGGATGCGGTTGGCGATTGCCCGCCGCCCTTCGCTTACCGCCGCTTCGACAGACAGCCCTTCCGCCAGGGCGCGGTAGAACTCTTCGGCAAACGCCTTCGCTGCCGGATCCGTGATCTCATGCTGCATGGCGACGACGGCTGGCACGCCGCGCGCGACGAGCGCACTCGCAATGCCCGCAAACACGTCATCCTGATCGCGCTGCGCGCTTTCGCATGAATTCAACAGCACCAACCGGATCGAGCTTTCTTCGCCAATTTCGCGGCTGAGCGACCCGGCGCTGACCAGCTGCGCCCGCTGTTGATCCTGCTCCGTCTCGAACGCCAGCAAGCCTTGCCCCGCCAGCGTATCGAAGACGCTGTGACCGATGTAATGGAAGATATGGTATTCGCGGACGCGCAGCTTGCGTTGTAAGGCGATCAACGTGGCATGATCGAGCCGTTCCAGCACCAGCATCCCGCGCTTCTGCAAATCCGCCGTCGCCTCTTGCAGCCGCGCCCACTCGCCTTCGACATCCAGCACCGGATAGCCAGACGGCGAACTAATCATGACCAGCACTCGCAGCGGCAGTTGGATCGGCGTTTGCGCACGTGTATTCAACTGCTGTGTGTAACGCACCAGCGGCGTCTGGCGACTGAGCGAGAGAAAGTCGCGGTTCGGGTCGCGGATCAGTTCCCAGGGCAGCGATGCCAGTTCACCCGCTCCTTCCACCGATAAACGCATCAGCAAGCCGCTGCTGCCTGCCTGCGCAAGGCTGGCAAAATACGCCGCATTCACCTGGTCGTGCGTGCGAATCAGAAAGTCAAACAGCCGCGTCCCAAACTGGCGCGCAGCGTTTGCTTCCTGTGCGCGCGTGATGCCGTCTTTGCGGCGGGCAAAGATCGCGCGGTAGTCTTCCAACTCGGCAGGCGTGAACGGGGCGCTCGCCTCCGCCTGCGCTTCACCGACCGGCGATTTCAGGTTGATGCGATAGCGTCCGTCTGGCAGCGACGCGACTTCAAAATTCAGTGTCAATGGCGGCATACATGCCCCACCTTTATGCGGTGATAGACCCTAATCCTACACCAAAAGTTAGGGAAGAGAAACTTATGCGAACAGGCTACAAAATCCAAACCGGATTGCAATTTCTGTGTGAACACCAGCACACACGCTATAATCCTCTTTTAACATCTGGCGAGGCTACCACCGATGTTGTCCCCCGACACCATTCAATCACTTTATGCGGCAGTTTACGAACGTGGTGAACGCTTTGGCGTTGACCGCCCCTTGTCCAATAGCCCATTGCAACGCCCCGGCGCGCGCCCTGACAGTATTGCGATTGCGGGCGGTGCGTTTGGCGACGAAGGCAAAGGGCGCATTGTCGATGAACTTTGTGCGCGCTTCAGCACTGACCAGCGCAGGATGATAATCTACCGCTGGAACGGCGGCGCGAACGCCGGACATACTATCATTGTCGGTGGGCAGCGAGTGGCGCTACACCAGCTGCCATCGGGCGCGCTGCACGCAGGTGCGACGATTATTCTGGGCAAAGGCATGGTCGTGCATCCCGGCGACTTGCTGGCGGAAATCGACAGCCTGCGCCCGCTGCTGAGCGGTCGCCCGCCGCTGGACCTGCATATCGACGCGCAGGCGGTGCTATCGCTGGATACGCATCGGGCGTTTGAAGCAGCCTTGTGGGACTGGGCAAGCGGCGGCAAGGGCAGCACCGGGCGCGGCATCTCGCCCGCCTATGCTGACGTGCTTCTGCGCCACCCGGTGCGCGCGGGCGACCTGATCGCAAATAACTGGCAGGAAAGACTCGGCAAGCATTACGACCTCTACGAAGCGCTCATCAAGGGGTTGGGCGATTCGCTCGATAGTCTGCGCGTACCAACGCTCGGCACAGGCAAAGTAACGGTAGGTGCCCGCAGCGCCTTCCTGAGCCGCCTTCAGGAACAATCCGCTGCGCTGCGCCGTTACATCAGGACCGACATGCACCCCACCGTGCGCACAGCATGGGCAGAGACACAGGCTGCGTTCGTGTTCGAAGGCGCACAGGCAGCAGGATTGGACCCACGCTGGGGCGTCTACCCGGACATCACCGCCAGCGACCCAACGTTCAGTGGCATCAGCGCCTCGACCGAAGGCATTGTGCTGGCAGACGAGATCGCCGTGCGCGCGGCAGCGATCAAAGCGACGTACACCAGCAGCGTTGGGCAGCGGCGGCTGCCAACGCACATGGATGAGCCGCTGGCGACACGCATCCGGGAAGATGCGCATGAGTACGGCGCAACCACACGCCGCCCGCGCGACATCGCTTATATCGATCTGCCGTGCCTGCGCTTCTATGCCGATGTCAGCGGCGCGAACGCGCTGGTGTTGACGCATCTCGACATCGCCTACCCGGACGTACAGATCCGCGTCTGCACACACTACACGGACGCACGTGGCGAGCTTGCGCCGTATCGCCCGGATCAGGACTATCTGAATACAATCACGCCGCATTACCGCGAGCTACCGTCGTGGGACGGAGCGGCGCTCCAGGGTGCGCAGCGGCTGGAGGACTTGCCCACGACAGCAGTGCAATACGTGGCATTCCTGACGCAGGCGCTCGGCTGCCCACCGCTGATGGCGACGACCGGACCGGAACGCGAGGCGGTGATTAGCTGGGTGTGATGTTGTAGGGGCAGGACGTGTCCTGCCCCCAAATTGATAGGTGTTACATAGGGCAAAATGCATTCTGCCCTACCATCCATTACCCCGCCGCAGCCAGTTCTTCTTCGATGATGCGCTGGAACACCTCAATGCGCTGCGCACCTACGACCGGACGCCCGTTGATGAAGAACGTTGGCGTGCCGCCCACCCCCAGGTTCTGTCCGGCAATCAAGTCCTGCTCGATTTCCGGGTCATGCCGCCGCGAGTCGTAGCAGGCGGTGAACGCTTCCACATCCATCCCCAACTGCGTCGCTTTGGCGATGAAGCCGTCGCGCGAGAATGACGCCTGATCGCCAAACAGCAGATCGTGATATTCCCAGAAGCGCCCCTGGTCATCGGCACACTCCGCCGCGTTCGCCCCGTCGCGCGATGCCTGTCCCAGAATCGGCATATCGCGATAGACCCAGCGGATGCGCCCCTCGTACTGCTGGAGCAGCGCGTCAAGTGTCGTATCGTTGAAACGCTTGCAAAATCCACAGGTGAAATCGCCGAACTCGATCACCGTCACTGGCACGCCCTCAGCCCCCAGTGCCGGGTTAGCCGCCGTTTCGACCGTGAAGCGGCGCGTCGAGTCCGCCAGCGGGTCAACCGCTGCCTGTGGCGCTCCAGCGCCCAGGGCGCGCACTGTCTCCGACACCGCCTGGTTGATCAGCGTGCGGTTCTCTTCACGGATACGCTGTGCCTGCGCATCCATCAGCACAATGCCGACCACCAGCCCGAACGCAAAGCACAGGACGGCGGTAAAGAAGTAATTGAGCGTCGAGCGCGGGATCATCGCTACCGGTTCGGTGTGCGCTGCCGATACGGGCGCGGGTTGTGCGACAGGTTCTTGTTCAATCGGTGCGTCCACAGGAGTTCCTTCGTGCCTTGTCTACCCAGTTTGGGATAATATTATCACAATCGCCGCCCACCAGATCATTGTGAACGCTCACAGATCAGCGTTAGAATAGATAAAAGGATACTCGTAGGGACGAGACATGCTTCGCCCATTACTGGATGCCTCGCTCTACTCATCACTCATTACTCATCACTTTTAACAGGAGAATAGCTCATGGTTCTTGCTTCACCCCAAACCGCCCCAGCAGTACCAAAATTGTTCCGCCCGATCACCCTTGGAGTCATTTTTGGCAATCGTGGCTTCTTTCCGAAACATCTGATCGGCAAGGCGCGTCCCATTATTCAGCAGGTACTTGCCGAAGCGGGCATCAACGCCATCATGCTCGATGAAAATGACACCGCTTACGGCGCGGTCGAGTCGTTGAGTGAAGCGCAAACGTGTGCTGCGCTCTTCCGCCAGCACGCCGACCAGATTGACGGCATCCTCGTCACGCTGCCCAATTTTGGCGATGAACGCGCGGTCGCCAATACGCTGCGCTTCGCCGGGCTGAACGTGCCCGTGCTGATACATGCCTTCCCCGACGACGCAGGTAACATGACGCTTGCCGACCGCCGCGACAGCTTCTGCGGCAAGATGAGCGTGTGCAATAACCTGCGGCAGTACGGGATTCCCTTCTCGCTTACGCAGCTGCACACCGTTGACCCGCAGAGCGCGTCGTTCAAGCGCGATCTGCAAAAGTTCATTGCCGTCTGCCGTGTGGTGCGCGGGCTGCGCAAGGCGCGTCTGGGGGCGATGGGTGCGCGTCCGACCGCGTTCAATACCGTGCGCTACAGCGAAAAGCTGCTCGAACGCAGCGGCATTAGCGTCGAAACGCTCGACCTGAGCGAGGCGTTCGGGCGTGCGTCGCGCATTGCCGATGATGATCCGCGCCTGGATGCCAAGCGTGAAGCAGTCAAGCGCTATGCCAATACCCAGGGTGTACCGGAAGAGTCGATCAACCGCATGACCAAGCTCGGCGTGGTCATTGACGAATGGACACTTGCCAACGATCTGGACGCGACGGCGGTGCAGTGCTGGACATCCATGGAAGAGTTTTACGGCGTCGTCCCCTGCACGGTCATGAGCATGGCGAGCAACACGCTCATGCCGTCCGCCTGCGAAACCGACATCGCCGGAACGCTGGCAATGCTGGCGCTGTCGCTGGGGTCGTTCAAACCCAGCGCCCTGCTGGACTGGAACAACAACTACGGCGAAGACCCGGACAAGGGCGTCGTCTTCCACTGCTCCAACCTGCCCAAGGATGTCTTTGTCGATGAAATTCCGACGATGACGTATCAGGAAATCATCGCCGGAACGGTCGGCATTCCGAACACCTTTGGCGCGATATACGGACGCATCAAGGAAAGCCCGTTCACCTACCTGCGTATCTCAACGGATGATCTTGAAGGCAAAATGAAGGCATACGTCGGCGAAGGCGCATTCACCAACGACCCAATTGACACGTTCGGCGGCTTCGGGGTGGCTCGTGTGCCACGCTTCCAGCAGCTGCTTCAGTACATCTGCGAAGAAGGCTACGAGCATCACGTCAGCGCTACACAGGCACTCGTCGCCGACGCACTCTACGAGTCGATGACTAAGTACATGGGCTGGTCGGTGTATTATCATAAGTAGAAATTTGAAAAGGATGAGTGATGAGTAGCAAACCCAAAAACTCATCACTCATTACCAAAGAAAACTCCTATGTCGTTGAGTGTGTTTGACCTCTTCAAGATCGGCATCGGTCCCTCCAGCTCGCACACGGTCGGACCGATGGTGGCGGCACGGCGCTTCGTGCAGGAACTGACACCCACGCAGCTAGCGGCGACGACGCGCGTACAGGTCGATCTGTACGGCTCGTTGGCGCTAACCGGGCGTGGACATGCCACTGACCGCGCCGTGCTGCTCGGCTTGATGGGCGAGCGCCCCGACACCGTCGATCCAGATCAGGTCGAAACACTGGTGGACAGGGTGCGGACAACGCGCCGCATCCGGTTGGATGACAGATACGACATTAGCTTTCACGAGCCGACCGACCTCTTGTTTCACATGGATGAAACGCTCCACCGCCACCCGAACGGAATGCGCTGCACCGTCTACGACGCGGCGGGAGCAGCGTTGGCAAGTGAAACCTACTACTCGGTTGGCGGCGGGTTCGTCGTCAGCGAGCGTGAAGACCATCACGGCAGCAGCAGCGGCACACAGGTCACATTCCCATTCACATCAGCGCGCGACCTGCTCGAAATCGGGCAGGAGACGAACCTGTCGATTGCGGATGTTGTGCGAGAAAACGAGCGCAGTTTTCGAAGCGACGCAGAAACCAATGCCGGACTTGACCGCATCTGGGCGACGATGCACAGTTGCATCGAGCGCGGTTGCCAGGGCGAAGGAATCCTGCCCGGCGGCTTGCTGGTCAAACGACGGGCAGGGAAGCTGTATCGCAATCTGCAAAAGCCGGATTACGACCCGTTGCGGCATATGGATTGGGTGAGCCTATTCGCGCTGGCGGTCAACGAAGAGAATGCAGCGGGGGGGCGCGTCGTCACCGCGCCCACCAACGGCGCGGCGGGCGTCATTCCGGCAGTGCTGGCGTATTATCGCCGCTTCATGGTCGGCGCGACGGACGAAGGTGTCCGCACATTCTTGCTGACAGCGGGCGCAATCGGGATGCTTTACAAGCGCAATGCGTCGCTTTCGGCAGCGGAAATGGGCTGCCAGGGCGAAGTCGGCGTAGCCTGTTCGATGGCGGCGGCGGGGTTGGCGGCGGTCATGGGCGGCACGAACGAGCAGATCGAAAACGCGGCGGAGATCGGCATGGAGCATAACCTGGGGCTGACGTGCGACCCGATTGGCGGGCTGGTGCAAGTGCCGTGCATCGAACGCAATACAATGGGGGCGACCAAAGCGATTAACGCCGCGCGGCTGGCGGTGCTGCATGGCGATGGCACGCATCGCGTCCCGCTGGATGCGGTGATTGAAACCATGCGGCAGACGGGCATCGACATGCAATCCAAGTACAAAGAAACATCGCGCGGCGGTCTGGCAGTCAACGTTGTAGAGTGCTGATCATCCACGCTACAATGCCGCGTATGATCAACACTCGCAAAGCACCCATCGTCTGGCTTGGCGCAGCGCTTTTGCTGCTGCTGTACGTTCTGCGCCTGCCCGCGCTTGACCGCTTCCCGCTCTTCATTGACGAGACCGTGCATCTATTCGCAGCGGAAGGTGTGCTGCGCGAAAGCAGCCCGCTGTTCCAGGTCTGGCTCGGTCGCCAGTTCACCATCTGGTGGTACGCGCTCTTTGGCGCGCCGTTGGCGGCTCCGGCATTCGTCGCCCGCTTCGCCACACTACTGGCAGTCATAATCGGTGGCGCGGCGCTGTTGGCGCTGGCGCGGCGTTACGGCGGCGTATGGGGCATGATGCTGACAGGTATGCTGTATGCCTTCAGTGCCTATCATATGGTCTTCGAGCGACTGGCGCTGGCGGATAACATTGCAGGCGCGGGGCTCTTGCTGGCAGTCTGGTTCGCAGCACGGTTGCAAGACCGCACGCGCCTGAGTGATGCGGTATGGGTGGGCGTACTGCTGTTCATGGCGTTTGGCGCGAAGGTGAGCGCGCTGCCTTACTTCGGCATTCCGCTTGCCGCAGCGGTTGCGCGTGTATACCTCAGCCCGCAAACCTCCCACTCTACTGCCAGTCGCACTACTCTCTTTTGGAGAGAGGATAGGGCTGAGGTTCTCCGTTGGCTCGCCGTCGCCCTTGGCACAGGCATCCTCCTCAGTGTCGTCTACATTGGCATTGTCCGGCTGCGCGGCATGGACGTGCTGACGAACTCGTTCAGCTATGCCATCAATGCGCGAGGCACAGCTGACAGCGAGACGATTTTTTCGCTCGAACGCATCCTCGGCAACATCGGCTTGACGTTCACGTCAATTGCGCCTTACTGGGGCTATATGGGGCTGGTGCTGTTGCTGATCGCGGTCGTCGCACTGCTTGTGCGCAAGCAGTTCTACCTGCCGCTGCTGATTTTCGCGCCGCTGCTGCCTGTGTGGTTCAGCGTCATTCAGGAGACGCGATTCCTCGTCACGGCGCTGGCACTGCTGCTGCTGGCGGGCGGCGTTGCTGTAGGGCAAACGCTGCCGCGTTTTGAACGTCCGCGTCGCGTGCTGGCGCTCGTCGCTATCGGCGGGTTGGCGATCTATCTCTGGCTGCTGGTCGCGCCAGCGCTCTACAACAATCCTAACCTGCTCGAGCTGCCGGAACGTGACCGCGCTCAGTATATGCTTTCCGATGCGTCCGGCTTCAATCTGCGCGAGTCAGCAGGTTTCGTTGCCGCACAGGGCGACGTGGTACAGGTGATCGGCGCACTGCCCAACTGCCAATCGCTGCGCTACATGACACTCGGCAGCCTGCCCGTCACCTGCCCACAAGTCTCACCTAATCCTGTAACCGGTGACGCATTGCTCGACCTGCTCAATAGCAGTCACGAACCCGGCACCTATCTCATTTTGGAGCGCAACCCGTACATTCCGCAGAACGTGCCAGGAACGTTGCTCACGACAATCGACACGCCCATTGCCGGACGCCCCGCGCTGGCAATCTATGCCCTGGCACCGTGAGCCGCCTATGCTGCAAACCGCCTTTGCCTGGCTTCTGATCGCACTGCTCGTCCCGTCGGCGTACCCGCTGGCACGCCGCCTGCTTGCGTACAGCCCTGTCAATGATGGACCCATCCTGACGTGGATGCTGGCGCTGGCGCTCGGACCGGGCATCCTGACGTTGATCATGCTTTGGTTAGGACTGCTGGCTGTGGCGTTTGATGTAGCGATCATCGTCGTGGCTTATGTTGCGGTATTGGGTATTGGATATTGGGTTTTAGGTATCAGCTATCAGCTATCAGTTATCAGCCATTCAGGACCAGAACTCGAAGTTGAGAATCAAGAACTGAGAACTCCTTCGTCATCCTTCATTGCTGTTTACTTATTACTCGCCGCCATCGCCATCGCCGTCCTCTTTAATGCTGCCTGGTGGCCCTTCAGCCGTGATGATGCGGTCGGTGTTTATCATCCCCAGGCACAATTGATGTCGCGGACCGGCGCGCTACTGCCCATCAGCGAAACAAGTCTGCACGACGCCTACCCCATGCTCATCCCCCTGAGCTACACATTCAGCTACATGGCGTCCGGCTGGGACAACGAGTATCTGGCGCGCATAATTCCCGCGCTGCTGGCGCTCGGCTGTATTCCGACTGCATGGCTGCTGGCGCGGCGAATGGCGGGCGAGCAGGCAGGCGCGGTTGCCGCGTTCATCCTGGCGATCACCCCCGTCTTCGGCAGCTGGGCATCGCATGGCTATACTGACCTGCCCGTGGGTTTCTATTATGCGTTGTCCGCTGTGTTCGCCATGCGCTTGTGGCAGAGTGGCGCGATGGTGGACGCGCTGCTGGCGAGCGTGTGCATGGGGATGGCAGCATGGACGAAGAACAGCGCACTCATCGGTGTCGGGGCGCTCGGTGTCTGGCTGCTGTGGGCGCGGGCTAATCGGCGTATCAACTGGCAGTACATGAGCGGTTGCGTTGCTGTCATCGGAACAATTGCATCCCCCTGGTACGTGCGTAATCTGCTCGCAGCAGGCTTCCTGCTGCCCGATACCGCATGGGTCGATCAGGCGCAACCGACGTTGGTAAACCTCCTGATCTACGTCACGCTGCCCGATAACTACGGCATCAGTGGTGTACTGCTTCTGACAGGCATCGCATGGGGCTTATGGCGCGCTTTTCGGCAACCGCGCACAGCGGTGGTCGAGGTTGTCACCGTCGTCTGGTTCGTGCCGTTCTTCGGCGCATGGTGGCTGCTGGCGAGTTATGACCCGCGCTTTCTCGTCTCTGTGTTACCCATTACGGCGGCGCTTGGCGGCGGTGTGGCAATGGCAGCATGGCGAGGCATGGCTGCGAACATCCGTCGCCGACTGCGCATCGTACTGCTCGTGATCGCCATCGGGCTGACCGCTATCACCGTCTGGCGCGTGGTTGAATTCAAAGCAGAACTGCTGCGCAACCCACTGATGAGCGACGCAGAAAAACAGGCAGTTGTGACGGAGCGCTGATGACGCCACCCTCTGGCTAATTCCCACTCAATGTATCCGGCGGCGCGACCGTCAGCACAAACGTTGCTGTTCCCGTTGCGCCCGCGCTATCGAATGCCTGCACAGTGAATGTATAGCTGCCTTCGGTTGTCGGCATACCGCTGAT
>JANRJX010000204.1:0-4860 GCA_033763755.1 Chloroflexota bacterium | reverse complement strand
AGAGGCAGTCTATCAAACGATCACGATCGAGGAGTTTGCAGCCGCGCTTGATCAGCCCGACGACTCCACCGTCATCAACGTTCACATCCCCTACGAGGGCGAAGTGCCGAACACGGACGCTCAAATCGCGTACAACGACATCGACGCGCTGACAGCGGCACTGCCCGACCGAAACGCGCCGATCATCCTGTACTGCCGCAGCGGTCGCATGAGCGAAGAGGCGAGCCGCGCCCTGGTTGCACCGGGATATACCAACGTCGTCGATGTCCCCGGCGGGATGAATGCCTGGACGGACAGCGGGCGCGACCTGTTGATGTCCGAGAGCGGTTCATGAAGCTGAAAGCCTCCCTTCTGGCGGGACTGTTGGGCGTGGTGCTGGTGGGCTGTGGAAGCCAAAGCGCCACCATCACCGTCAGCGGCGTGATTTTTGACGAGGCACAGATCGCACAGGGGCAGCAGCTTTACGCGCAGAACTGCGCGTCCTGTCACGGTGCAAACGGGGAGGGTCAGTTCCCGGATTTTCCGCTACTGCCGGATGAGACGGGGCGTTTTGGCGCGCCGCCGCACAACGGAAACGGGCATACCTCACATCACCCGGACGACTGGTTGATCGCGTATGTGCGTAACGGCGGCGTCAGCCTGCGAAACCCGGAACTGTACTATCCGATGCCCGCTTTTGGCGATCAATTGTCCGATGAACAGATCGCACAGATTCTTGCCTATATCAAGACGATCTGGCATGAGCGCCCGTGAGAAGAGAGGAAGTACGCCGCTATGGTGAAATTAGGTTTGATCGTGCTGCTTGGGCTGTTGTTTGTCGGCTGTTCCAGCCAACCCGCTGCGATCGTCGTCAGTGGCACGACGTTCAACGCCGAGCAGATCGCGCAGGGGCAGCAGCTCTATTCACAATACTGCGCCTCTTGTCACGGGGCGAACGGCGACGGGCAGTTTCCAAACGCTCCGACCGAACGCGATGCGACCGGACGTTTTGGCGCGCCGCCGCACAACGGGAACGGTCATACCTGGCATCACGGTGACGGAATGCTGGTCGATTATGTGCGGAACGGCGGAATAAGCCTGACCGACCCGACCAACTGGTATCCGATGCCCGCCTTCGCTGAGCAGCTTACAGACGAACAGATCATGCTCACGCTGGCATACATCAAAACCTTCTGGAACGACGAACAGCTCACGCGCCAGATGCAGGTGACCGCCGCAGAAGGCGAACGAGAGTCCAACCCGCTGCAAATCAATCCCGGTGGTTGAATGGGCTTCACGCCATTCAGCGCATCCGATACCCCTGCATTATGCCTACACTGAAAAGTGAAGCTGAAAAGCAGGAATGTAAGGAGCAGGACTGATGAACGATTCACAACACAAGCACGATGCGGCGAATGATACGCCGCACTCAATGGATGATCATGCTGCCCGCGTCGAACATGTACATCATGACGCACACATGTCCTCAGTTGACCCGGCGGAACACGCCGCGCACGACAGCAGCTATCGCGCCAGCGAACTGCTGAAACCGGAGCCGGATCAGACGGCTCACCACATGCACGAGATGCACGACGGACACGACAGCGCACATGGCAAGCCCGGCGAACACGACGCACATGCAGGACACGGCGTGATGCACGAAGGTCACGCGACGATGATGCGTAACCGCTTCTTCGTCGTGCTGCCGCTGACCATCATCGTCGTGCTGTTCTCTCCGATGGTGCAGGCGTGGCTTGGCTTCACGATGCCCGAATTTCCGGGCAGCAGTCTGATCGCGCCGGTGCTGGGGACGTTCATCTTCTTCTACGGCGGGCTGCCATTCCTGAGCATGGCACGGCAGGAACTGGCGCAGCGTCAGCCGGGAATGATGACGCTGATTTCGGTGGCGATCACAGCGGCGTACCTGTACAGCGTCGGCATTTTCCTGTTCCCGCCCGGCGAAACGATGGACATGGCCGGGATGCCGTCCATGCCAATGATGGATTTCTTCTGGGAACTGGCGACGCTGATTGCCGTGATGCTGCTCGGTCACTGGATCGAACTTCGGAGCGTCGGTCAGGCACAGGGCGCGCTCCGCGAACTGGCGAGGCTGCTGCCCGACACCGCCGAACGGCTGCTGCCCTCCGGCGCGACCGAAACTGTGAATGTCTCGCAGCTTCAGGTTGGCGACCGTCTGCTCATCCGCCCCGGCGCGAGCATCCCCGCTGACGGAACGGTTGCTGAGGGTGAAAGCAGCGTCAACGAGGCGATGATCACAGGCGAAAGCCGCCTAGTGGACAAGAAGCCGGGTGACGGCGTGATCGGCGGCACGGTCAATGGGTCGGGATCGCTGCGCGTTGACGTGCAGCAGGTCGGCGCAGGCACGGCGCTGGCGGGGATCATGCGGCTGGTCGAGGATGCACAGAAAAGCCAGTCGCGGGCGCAAACGCTGGCGCAGCGCGCCGCCTTCTACCTGACCATCATCGCGCTGGCGGCGGGCGCACTGACGTTCGTCGGTTGGCTCGTATTCACGGGCAGTCTGTCCGAAGCGGTCAAGAACATGGTGACGGTGCTGGTGATTGCCTGCCCGCACGCGCTCGGTCTTGCCGTGCCGCTGGTCGTCGCCATCTCGACCACGCTGTCCGCGCGCAACGGCTTGCTCGTGCGCCAGCGGATCGCGCTGGAGAGCGCCAAAGACCTGAACACGGTCATCTTCGACAAGACCGGGACGCTGACCAAAGGTGAACAGGGCGTGGTGCAGGTCGCCGTCAATGGCATCGCCGAAGCGGACGCACTGCGGATCGCTGCCGGACTGGAAGGCGACAGCGAACACATGATCGCTGCCGCGATCCGCACATATGTAGAGGAACGGAACCTCTCACCGGCATCCGTCAGCCGCTTCGAGAGCATCGCAGGGCGCGGCGTGAAAGCCGTCGTCGCTGGCGCGACCTACTATATCGGCGGTCCGCGTCTGCTGGAGCAGTTGGGTCTGCGTGTACCCGCCTCACTTGAAACGCCTAAGTCCAATGCGGAGAACGCCGGGCAGTCGGTGATTTACCTGACCAGCGAAACGGCAGTGCTGGCGCTGTTCGCCATCGCCGACGTGATCCGCGAAGAAAGCCGCGAAGCGGTGCGGAAGCTGCATGATCTGGGTTTGAAAGTGGCGATGCTCACTGGGGACAGCGAACCCGTCGCGCGTGCCGTTGCCAAAGCACTGGACATCGACACCTTTTTCGCGCAGGTGCTGCCCGAACACAAGGCAGACAAGGTGCGCGAACTGCAAAAGGGCGGCGATAAAGTGGCGATGGTCGGCGACGGCGTGAACGACGCACCCGCGCTCGTCACTGCCGATGTCGGTATTGCCATCGGCGCGGGGACGGATGTCGCTATCGAGAGCGCCGGGATCATCCTGGTGCGTTCCAACCCGCTCGACATCGTGAAGATCGTCACCCTCAGCCGCGCCACCTACCGCAAGATGATTCAGAACCTGATCTGGGCGACGGGCTACAACGTGGTGGCGATCCCGCTGGCGATGGGCGTGCTTGCGCCGTTCGGGATCACGCTCGACCCGGCGATTGGTGCGGTCTTCATGTCGGTCAGCACCGTCGTGGTTGCGTTCAATGCACAGCTTCTGCGGCGATTGGATTTACAAGCGCCATAAATCGGAAGAACTCATGACAGCTATCCTACAGGAGTTTCAACGTGGCACGCTTTGAAGGCAACTACAACACGGTCAGTCCTGCTCGGAAACTGATGCCTATTATCGTTGGTGTTTTTCTGGCAGGGATGCTGCTCGGCGGCATCATTGGGGGTGTGGGCGGTATCTTTGTGTTCATCCGCGTGACCGGCGCGAACGATCAGCCCAGCGCCCCCATCAGCGCGCCCACGTTGTCACTGGACAGCCTCACCGCCGTGCCGACCAATGCAGCCGCCGTACCAACCGTTCAGCCCACCACCGCGTCGACGACCGTAAGTGTCGTTCCCAGCCCAACGCACAACATGGCGGCGATGTCGAGTGTCGCCATGCCAACGGCGGTGCCGGTCGTGTTGGCTGCACAGCTCTTTCGCATCTCGACCAGTGAGTCGGTGGTTCGTTTCGCGGTCGATGAAACGATCCCGCCACAGACAGCAGTTGGCACAACCAATCAGATCGCGGGCGATTTCATCATCGACTTTGCGAACCCGGCGAATTCGCAGCTTGGGGTCATCCGCATCAACCTGCGCACCCTGCGAACCGACGACCCTGACCGCGACAATTCGATCCGCTGCTGTGTTCTGCTCACGGCTCAGGATGCCTATGAGTTCACCGATTTCGTCCCCACCTCGGTTACGGGCTTGCCAACACAGGTTTCTCTCGGTCAGACGGTCGAATTGCAGGTGACGGGCAATCTCTCGCTGCGCGGGGTCACACGCCCGGTGAGCTTCACCGTTCGGCTGACGTTGGGCAGCGCTGAGGAAATACGCGGTGAGGCAACCGCGTTTGTCAACCGCAGTGACTTCGGCATCCTCGACGACGATATGCTGGCGTATCACGGCGTTGCTGAACAGGTACGGCTGGAATTCGATTTTGTCGCACGCGCGGTCGCATCCTGAAATGACGATGATGCAGTTTCCCCGTCTGCTCATGTTCCTGCTTGCAGCCGGGGTGGTCGTCCTGACTGGTTGCCAGACCAGCAGCGAACCACCCAGCGTCGCTGTGCGCCCAACCGACTCGCCTGAGCGCGCCGCTATCATCGCTGCTGATCCCAATCTGGTGGCAGGGCAACGAACATACAATATGTACTGCGCGCACTGTCACGGCTATGCGGGCGAGGGGCAGCTTGCCGCGACGGTGCCAAACACGCAGCAGCTTGGGCTGCACACCGTCCCGCCGCATGACGC
>JANRJX010000203.1:0-22980 GCA_033763755.1 Chloroflexota bacterium | reverse complement strand
CGCGCCCGAATGAGTCTGTGCGATACAAGTCCATATTGCCCGCGCGGTCAGAGGCGAACATCAAGCGTGTGCCGTCGAATGTCCACACTGGCTGCATATCGACCGCCGGATCGTTAGTCACGCGGCGGACACGTTCGCCGTTGCTGTCCATCACGTAGATGTCACGATTGCCATCATGCAGCGAGTCGTATGCCAGCCATGCGCCGTTCGGTGACCAGGCGGGGTTGAAGCTGGTTGCGCCTTCGACGTTCGTCAGACGGACAACTGTGCCATCGGCAATGTGCCGCTTGTAGATTTGCGGCGTGCCGTCGGCGTCGGACACGTAGGCGATCCATTCGCCATCGGGTGACCAGGCGGGCGCGTTGTGGAGCGCTTCGGCGTTTGTCAGCTGCGTTTCTTCGCCCGTCGCCAGCGTCAGGACAAAAAGCTGTGCCGTGCCGCCTGCCAGCGGCGAGAGGTCGCTATCGCCGCGCGCGAAGACGATCTGCGCGCCGTCCGGCGACCAGGCAGCCGCCACTTCGTCAGTGTCGGTGCGGGTTAGTGGTCGCGGCTCGCTGCCGTCGCTGTTCATGATGTAGACATCGCTGCTGCCATCGCGATCTGAGATGAAGAGGACAGACATGCCATCGGGCGACCATGATGGATTGGTATCGTCGGCGGGCGAGTCGGTCAGCGGGCGCAGGTCGCTGCCGTCGCTGTTCATGGCGTAGATGTCGAAATTGCCGTTCTGGGCGGACGTGAAGAGGATTTCACCGACTTCAAGCTGATTGACCGACTGGGCATACGCTGCGCCGACGATGCTCAGCAGACAGACAAGGATGGGGATGATCAGTCTGTTCATGTTGTTTGCCTCCGCTTGTTGTGGGGGATAGTAGCGGCGGTGTGTTAAGCGGGTGTGAAGGGGATGCGCGCCAGCAGGGTATAATGCAGAGAATGGTACGACAGGAGGGCAGGGATGTTCCGCGACATGAACATCGAACCGCTACTGACCATCATCACCGATTGGGGCCGCGCACATGCCGACGTGCGAGCGATAGCGCTGGTCGGCTCGTATGCACGCGGGACGGCACGACCGGACTCGGACGTGGATGTGATGATCCTGTCCGCTGCGCCAGACCGCTATCGCAGCGCCGATTGGCTCACACAGATCGATTGGGCGCAGGCGGCTGTGACCGTTGTACATTGGCATGACAAGGATTACGGCGTTGTCTGGTCGCGGCATGTGGAATTGGGCAGCGGATTGCAGGTGGAGTTCAGCTTCGGTGCACCCGGCTGGGCGTCGGTTGATCCTCTGGACGCAGGCACAGCGCGCGTGTTGGGCGATGGATACCACATCCTCTACGACGCGGACGGGCTGCTGGCGAGGGTGGCGAGCATGGTGAACACAAAGTAAACATTCAGGTTAGTCGCTCACCTGCTCATCCCACTTTGTTGGCTTGGTGATCTGCGGAGCAAACTACAGGTTGGCTGCTTGTGTGATTCACAGCCAGCGCCGGTCTCATTTACGTAAGTGCTGTTGTCGTGAGTTGCTATACCTGTTTGACTTCCATGTCGCTAAACAAATCCCGTTTGCGGAAACTGGCAGTCAAAAGTCGCGTGACGATCTTCGAACGTGTTAGCCATGCGAAGCGTGCTCCCCGCCTGTCGTTCGCTAACATGCGTTCTGCCAGCCAGGGTGTAACCGTCTCCACTTTATCCGCAAGAATATTGAAGATGCGCCTGTTCTCGTCTGAGGTAACGCTTTCCATCAACAGGTCGGTAACCACAAGACCGGGGTTGATGTCGCTGACCTTCACAGGTGAATCGCCCAGTTCGGCATTCAGCACTTTCGTCAGGTACGCCAGCCCGTACTTGCTCGCGCCGTAGGGAGTACTCCCTTTGTTGAGTTCACCCTGGCTGCCAAGACCTTCCATGTTATAGATGTGCCCGCCGCCCTGAGATATCATGCCCTCTATGGCGACCTTACAGCAGTACATCACACCGATCAGGTTGCTGTTGACGACGTTATACAGCATCTCCGGCGGGAGTGTCCACATCGGTTCCCTCGGTGTCCCAATCGCCGCGTTGTTGATCCACAGATCGATGCGCCCGTAGCGCGATTTTGCGGCATCCCACAGCGCCTGAACCTGCTGGTAATCGGTGACCTCGCATATTTGCCCGATTACGTGTTCTCTGCCGAACTTCGCGCCGAGCGTTTCGACAGCCTGGTCGACGCTGGAGAGGGTGCGACTGCTGATAACGACCTTGCAATCCCGTTCGAGAAACGCCCGCGCCAGCCCATAGCCGATCCCGCGAGTGCTGCCTGTGATGACGACGACTTTCATAAGCGCGACTTTCGATAGCATGTGGGTGACCCTGATAAGATCACCTCGCGCCCTGTACGCTGGCTAAAAGGCAGATGATAAAAAGGTGAGATAGCGTGGCAACCAATATATTTCTACTTCATAGCCAGTGCTAAACCAGAGGGCGAAACATTCAGGAGACAGATATAGCCGCCTCCTCACACCCACTACACGCCGCGCCCGCCGTCCACCGTGGGGAAGAAGCCGCGTTCGACGCTGTATCAGTTACACATGAATAATCACAGTATCGCGTGTGATTTCTACGAAGTGATGCTCAATTAGAGCTTCAACAATGGATGGAAGTTGGGGCATCAGAAGCGACTCAAGTGTGCTGTATGCAAGGCGTCATGCCCTTGAGCGCGCAGCGTCAATGCCAGTCGTCTCGGTAGCTGGGCGTCAACCAGGAATTTCATGCTGTAATCGCGTACACGCGCTTGATGTGGCTGGGTTACGCGGCGAATTCTAACGTGGCAAGCAAGTCGTCGCGTTCAAGATCGCTGTAGTCGGCAAGGATTTCATCTTAACCTGATTTAGAAGATGCACCGGAGAGTAGGTTAGGACGCTTAATGCGTACCAGCTTGCCTTTCATGTCAGGATTTGCTTCAAGAACTGCATGAATACGCTGCGCCAAAGCCTCTATATCGCGGTCTTCGGTACAAGCAATAATGCCAGCATGATCGGGCATACGCTCGTGAAGCGTAACGAAATCCCAATTGTTGAAGGTCAACAGGATGCGCTCAACTTCGCTCGCATACTGCAAGACTTCCGGGTCAGAAATGCGCTGATCTGCTTTACCGACATCGCGCGTCGTGAGTACGTCGTGTCCTAGCTCGCGCAAACGATTGACAACAGGCTGCGAAAAGTTCTCATCTGCGTACAACCTTGCCATACGCTAGTCCATCTCGTTGCGCGCGATGTCCGCCGCAATTTCGTCATAATGCGTGGCTGCGTAAGACCAGGCGTTTACGAGGTCTTCTGCGCGCAGAGAAGGATAATGTGTGAGGATTTCGACTTCTGACGCACCCAGGTTACGGAACTGCACCAGCGACCAGACAGGAATGCGTGTTCCAGCAATGCGTGCTGCGCCGCCGCAAACGTCGGGCGTTCGCTCAATCCCTGCGTCCGGTTGGCTGATGTCGCGGACAATCTTGTACACGAGTTGCACTTTTTCCGCCGCGCTCAAATCTGGCAGCAGCGATTCAATTTCTGCCAAACGAGATGTCATATTTCAAGCCTCAACGCACTATCCGACCAATGTGATTATAGTGGAGAATGGAGTTCGTCGTAAGACATCCCGGAATTGAGCAGTTCCAGGATCATCTCGACCGGATAGCGCAACCCGCGTATCACAGGCTTGCCGTGATAGATGTCAGGATGAATGGTGATGCGTTCCAGCAACGTGGACATGGGATGATGCCTCATGAATTAGACTGCATTATCAACCTGAATTACCTGTTTCGCAACCCGATCAAGCTCTCATTCACACCCACCACACGCCGCGCCCGCCATCCACCGTCGGGAAGAAGCCGCGTTCGACACCTGCCGCCCATTCGTCGGCATAGCTCACCGTCACGGGCAGCTTGGGCGCACCGAGCGCGCCGTGATGCAGCAGAATCATCGTCATCACCGAGTCCAACACCTGCGTCAGCTTGATCTGCGCCCGCGAATGGATCAGCAGCGGCATCGGCGTCGCGGTGTAGGGTGCGCCTGCCGTCGCCAGCAGCGCCGTCTGCCCGTCGATCAGGAAGGCACTCCCCCGCTGCGGTACGTCGATCTTGCCCTTGGTGAAGCTGTACAGGCGCGGGTTGGTGCGCTGGTTGATCTCAATCGGGTACAGCGCGGCGTCGTGCTCTTCCTCCCAGCGCGTCAGCAGCGCAGCATCGTCATCGCGCAGCCGCCCGTCGATATGCACCAGCGTGCGCTTCATGCCGATCTCGTGCGCGGGAAGCAGATGGTCAAGCATCGCCTCGGTCAGCCCGCCGCCTGTCGGGACGACCGCCCGCGCCACCCGCCAGCCTAACGCCACGCCGCGATTGCTGTACTGCCGCGTCAGCGCCGTCAGGTGGTCGCCATCCTTCTTCGTCTGGCGTTGCAGTGCCAGCCCGACGATCTGGTCGGCATACGGCAGCGGCTCTTCAAACGCGAACGGCGCGCCGCCCGCCCGCGCCATCATGCCCATGACCAGGTGCGGCATCGTGTCTGGTCGGTGGATTGTGCCTTTGTGGATGACCAGCACGGGGATCGCCCGCGCCACCGCCTGCTCCTTGAGGTAGCGATCCAGCGCCGAAATTTCGTCATCGCTTGGCGGATCATCGGGGAAGAACGCCAGCAGCAGGTCGGCGCGTTCTTTCGCCAGCGCGCGGATGGCGCTGTCAATGTTCGTCTCGTTGGCGACCTTGATCTTGCGCTCTTTCACGATGTCGAGCGTCATGCGGTGCTTCTTCAGCAGTTCGCGTTCCAAAGCTTCAACGAAGATTTCGGCGTCCTCGTCGAGCGCATTGATCGTCATGACATGCAGCGCGTCGCCCGGCGGACGCCAGGCGCTGAACTTGTTGAAGTCAATTGCGATTAGCTCGCGGTCGTAATCGCGCGCCTTGTCGCCGCCCCACAGCACATTCGGCTGCGGGAAGACACGGGTAAAGCAGTTCGGGGTGTTCGCCTCGCTGTAGGCGCTGTCGAGTATTCCGGCGTTCTTGGCAATGTCCGCCGCCGCCTTGACCAACTGCGCCCGCAGCGATGGGTTGATGTGCAGCGCCTTTTCGACCTGCCCCGCCGGCACCTCGAAGCGCTGCACCGTTTCCAGCGTGATCACCAGTTCCAGCGCGTCGGCGACATAATCGTACTGCTCGCCCTTGCTATCGATGCGCAGCACAAAGGCATTATCGGGGGCGTTGGCGATGATGTCGCGCATGACCGCCCGCTGCGACAAGCCGATCAGCCGTTCGCGGTGCTTCGCCACGCCGCCGACGACCTTGACGATTTCGCCTTGCAGCGATGACGTGCGGTCGCTGACCGTAAGCCCGATGAATTCTTTCTCTTCCGCCAGCGTTTGTGCGAACTCCGCCACGCTGCGCCCGTAAATCACGCGCGTGATGATCGACAGTGCCACCGCTGGCTGCCCATCGACCACCCAGCCGCGCGGTTTGCATTCGCGTTCGACGCGGGCGTTCTTCATCGGGAAGGCGACCTTTTGCAGCGCTTCGTGGATGGGAGCAGCGAGCGCTTCCAGCGCGCCGCGCACGACGAAATCCGCCTGTTCCTGCGCGTTCGCTTGCCAGAAATGATCCTGCTCGATGCTTTGCAGCGTGCCGAACGTCTTCGGCGCTGCCGCTTTCACGGCGTCAAGCGCCATCAGCAGCTTGACCGGGTTCGGCTCCATGTCGCTGACCAGCCGTCCGTCGAGCCACTGCCACTGCCCACCGAGGGTGTTGCGCAGGCGATACGCCAGCTTGCCGCCTGTGCGCGGTGCATCGCCCGCATACACAGGCACGTAGGCAGACAGCGGCGTCAGTGCGTCGGGGCGGATCGGGAACAGTTCAGTCAGGAGTGTTTCATTCATGGTTGGGTGTGGTTCTGTGTTTAATCTCACACCCATTATAGCATTTTTGTTCTGAAAGAGATAGCTCAAGATCGCAAATATGAGTGGATGATGAGAAGGGCTTGAGGTTCACGTAACGGCAATCTGTACGATGCGGGTGTAGTGAGAACACATTCAGGAGTACCCCTCATGACACAGATAAGTCCCATTCTCGTCATCGGCGGCACCGGCAAAACGGGTCGCCGCGTCGTTGAACGGCTGCACGCCCGCAGTCTGCCAGTACGCATCGGTTCACGCGCGGGCAGTCCGCCGTTTGACTGGAAAGATCGGGTAACCTGGGCAGCAGCGCTGCAAGGGATTGACGCCGCTTACATCACCTATCAGCCTGACCTGGCAGTACCGGGCGCGGCGGACGACATTCGCGCCTTTACGGCTCAGGCGGTGACGGCGGGGGTGCGGCGGTTAGTGCTGCTTTCTGGTCGTGGCGAAGAAGAAGCGCAGTATTGCGAGCAGATTGTTCAGCAGGCGGGCGCGGAATGGACGATTGTTCGTGCGAGCTGGTTCAATCAGAATTTTGACGAGAGCTTTTTTCTTGACCCGATCCTTTCCGGTGTGATCGCGCTGCCCGTTGCTGAGGTGCGCGAACCGTTTGTGGATGCGGACGATATTGCCGATGTCGTGGTGGCGGCATTGACCGAAGACAGACACGCCGGGCAGGTGTACGAGTTAAGCGGACCGCGCCTGATGACCTTCCGCGATGTTGTCGCTGAAATCGCCAGCGCAACCGGGCGCGACCTCCAGTTTGTACAGATCACGCCCGAACAGTACACTGCTTCCATGCACGCGGCGGGTGTCCCAGGGGATTACATCTGGCTCGTCAATTACCTGTTTACCAATGTGCTCGATGGGCGCAACTCATCGCTGACAGATGGCGTCCAGCGCGCACTTGGCCGAGCGCCGCGTGACTTCTCTGACTATGCGCGTGCAACGGCTGCACGCGGCGTGTGGAATTCCGCAGCCGTCGAGCGCGCCTAGCGGAATTCAGGAGACATCATGTTCACAGTGGGTGAGTTTGCGACACTGGCGCGGGTTTCCAAACGGCTGCTGCGTTACTACGACGAAATCGGGTTGCTGCGACCCATGCACACCGATCGTTTCAATGGCTATCGCTATTACAGTGCCGAGCAACTGGCGCAGCTTAACCGTATCCTGGTCCTGAAAGAACTGGGCCTGTCACTCGATCAAATCAGCCGCCTGTTGAATGATGATGTCTCAACTGACGAAATGCAGGGGATGCTGCTGCTGAAGAAAGCCGAAATCGAGCAGCAGCTCCGCGCCGAACTTCAACTTATTCGCCAGATCGAAGCACGATTGGGCGCCATCCGCAGCGCCGAAAACAGGCAGCCGCTGGACGTGGTGATCAAGCAGGTTCCCGCACAGTCTGCATTGGCTGTGAAACACGTCTTTGAAACGTTTGAGGCGGCAGTCATCACGCAGCGACAGATCAGAGCCGCGCTGCCAGAGCGCAGCGGCTACGGATTGTGCTTCATCATGTGTCATGATGATGAACTGATCGAAGAAAATATGACGCTGGAAATGGGCTGCCTGATCGAAAACCCCAGCCACGCCCCTGTCGTGCTGACGGATCAACTGCAATTGATTCCCTGCCAAATACCTGCGGCGCCAATGATGGCGACAACGGTTGTGACGGGCGCATTGACGACGATCCATGCGGGTTACGGCAAATTAGGATTATGGATGGAACAGAATGGCTATCGGTTGGTGGGACTGCCACGCGAGATCACGCTCAAAACCGCACAGGCACAGATGGGGGACGACCTGGTAACGGAGCTACAGATGCCCGTCAGCTACGCCTGATCAAACTGGATCAGCCTCGCCGCCCCACCATCAACGGCAGCGTGACCGTGAAGACGCTGCCATGTCCTGGTTCGCTCGTGAGTTCGATCGTGCCGTGCAGCGCCCGCGCCAGCCGGAACGCCAGCGACAAGCCCAGCCCCAACCCGCCATACGCGCGCGTCGAACTGCTATCGACCTGCCGGAACTCCTGAAAGATCAGTGCGTGCGCGTGCGGCGGAATGCCGATACCTGTGTCCGCCACGATGACCTGCCAGTAACGATCCTGCTGAACCACCAGGACACGAATCGAGCCAGTCGCCGTGAACTTGAGCGCGTTATCGACCAGGTGATGCACAATCTGCGTCACCTTGTCCGCATCGCTGTAGATCGGTTCGGGCAGCAGATCATCCACGACCACTTCAAACGTCAGCCCCTGCGCCTGTGCCAGCGGCGTGTAGACATCGCGCCACTGCTGTGCCAATGCCTGTGGCGACAGCAGTTTGTAGGTCAGTTCAATGCCGCCCGCGCTCAGGCGTGACATATCCAGGCAGTTATCGAGGTGCTTGAGCAGGCGCGCGCTGCTCGCCTGAATGCGCTCCAGGTAGTCACGCGTTTTTCCCTCAACCGGTCCCGCGCCCAGACCCATCATCAGCAGCCCGGCATATCCTTGAATGCCGTTCAACGGTGTGCGCAGTTCATGCGAAATCACTGCCAGGAACTCGCTCTTCATGCGCATGTTTTCCTGTGCCAGTTCAATCGCCTGTGCCAGTTCTTCCTGCGCGATCTCCAATCGTTGACGCAGCCGCAGGTTATCAACGATGGGGGTGACCATCAGGCGAACATCCTCCAGCTGAGACATGACGCTGCCGCCGAGCAGCTGCGACTCATGCCAGCCTGCCATGAGCAGCCCTACCCAGCGTTCGCCATGTTTGAGCGGCATAACCAGCAAACTCTGTAGGCGCATGCGCTCGTACAGGGCTTTTCCAGACGTGCTGAAGCGCTGGTCATCCTGTATAGATGCGCTGAAATGAATGGCGGGTTCATTGCCAAACCAGGCTTTGCCGATGTCCGAGTTTTGCAGGGCGTTGCGATGCTCGCTGCCTGGCGGGAACGTGCTGGCGGTGAAATAGGGTGGGTCAAAAAGATTATCTGCATCCGTGTCAAAAAAATACAACCACAAATAGGCATTATTGAATGTATCAACGCCCGTCAGTAAATCTTGCAGCAATTCTTGGGGCGTCTGTGCCAGTGCGAGCGTGCGGCTGAGATGCAAATCCGCCTGTGTGTCAACTGAACTGCTCATGATCCAACCGTTCCTTAACGCCAATATATCCTCAGAATGCCCAAGCCACATGACCTGAGTATAAATACAACTTGACTATAACATAATGCCTTGCAAACCGATCATCAATTATGTTTAAACTGTATCTCATTCATTGACTGATACATAAGCAAATCCTCACTAAATCCAGCGTATCTACAACGATTTTGTAGCCAACTTCTAACGCACAGGTCAGAAAATCTGTGCTACGCTTCACGTTCGCACAAATGTTCGTTATAATTTTGTGATGTCCGATAGAAATCCGCAAGAGTCGCCCGTGTGGGTGGAGTGGAGCGTGAAGGAATGAGCTTTCAATACGCACAATTTCGCGCCGAATTTGTCCGTCTCAGGCGGCGGCAGCGGCATGAGCAGCTTGAACAACAGAAAGCCGCATATTACCGTGAGGCACTGATCCGCCCAACCGAGCTGGTGGTGTCCGTGCGCGCACAGGCGGCACGCGGTCGGCTGTGGCTGACGCCGCTGGAGAAGCGGCTGCTGCACTACGACAGGCGCTATCTGGCAGGGCGCGACAACGTGCGCAGCGATTATCTGACGCTGGAGCGCGCGCGTTATCTCGTGCGGATGGTCGGTTGTTCACCGCGCGACGTGGCGCGGCTGCTGGACAGGATTGACGATGTGTTCTTGCGCGCGGCGATTCTGGATGTTGAGGTCGGAATGCGCGTCGCGCACTGCTTGCGCGTGCGACGCGCGAGCATTAACCTATGGATGAGCAAGAAAAGATCTATTCGCGAAGGTGGGCGCACATCTCTATGAAAATGGTCACGTTCTACTCTCATCGGTTCGATACTACGCCGCTGCCCGATGCCATCAACGATGTTCTGGGACACGATCTGGCGGCATGGCTGCTGGCAGGGCTGCGCGCACGCGGCTACGATGCCGACGACGTGATCGGTGAAGATTATGGCTATGGCTTCTGGCTGCGACTCGACCAATCGCCCGTCTGGATCAGCGCCACACAATATGAACCACCGGGGTATGAGGGACAGGCAGAATCGCGCTGGTTGGTACACATCAGCGCGGACGCCGGGTGTCTGTGGCTGTATCGTAAGCGCCCTAAACAGGCAACTCCCGAACGGCTGCGCCAGCTTGCGCAGGACGTTCACACGCTGCTGCTGGCCGATCCCTCGATAAGCGGCATCGAATGGTGGACGCAGGATGTGCGCATCGGTACCCCAACCGCTGCACCATGAGGGGGGCTTGACAGGGTGCGTATAATGTTTTTGCTGAATAAGAACGGATGTGCAACTATTTGAGGAAGATGATGGCAACCCCGCGATGGACGAAAGGACACGACGCAAGCGGCGGACCGCGACGGATGCGGCGCGTCCACCGATCACGCTTGCCGACTTGCGCATCTTCGACAAGCAGCAGCACCTTGTACCCCTGCAACTCAACCGTGCCCAACGCCACCTGCTTGACCACCTGACCGGGCGCGACCTGGTGCTGAAAGCGCGTCAGCTTGGCATCAGCACTGCTGTGCAGGCGTGGCTGTTCATGACCGCGCTCAATCAGACGGCGCGCATCGGCACACTCGCTCACGACAAAGACACCACGCAAAAGCTGCGCGATATGGCGCAGACCTTCTACGACGAACTAGCGGAAGATAAACAGCCGCGTCGCAGCGCCAACACCGCCACGCGCACGCAGTATGCCGACACCAAGAGCATTGTTTACTTCGGCACGGCGGGCAACCCGCGCGGCGGGCGCGGCGGCACATATTCGCATGTGCATGGCAGCGAGGTGGCGTTCTGGAAAGACGCGCGCCGTGTGCTTGCCGGTCTGCTGCAAGGTGTGCCGCAGGACGGCAGCATCATTCTGGAAAGCACGCCCAACGGTGCGCAGGGCTGGTTCTACGAACAGGTCATGAGCGCGCTGGAAGGCAACAGCGTGTGGTCGGTGCATTTCTTCCCCTGGTGGTGGGATGAAGGCTATCGAGTGATGAGCGATGAGTGGAAAGTCATGAGTGGGGAGTGGATACAGCAACTGAGCGATGATGAGCGGCAGTTGGTGGAGAAGCACGGGCTGGACGCGGCGCAAATTGCATGGCGGCGGCAGAAGCAGCTTGAACTGGGCGAGTTGTTCGCGCAGGAATACCCCGAAGACCCCTACTCCGCCTTCCTCAAAGGCGGTGACCGCTACTTCCGCCTGAGCGCCGAGATGTTCAGCGCGCCCGCCGCGCTCTACCGGATGGGGCATCGTTATGTGGCGGGGCTGGATTTCGGGCAGTCGCACGACTACACCGTGTGCAGCGTGCTGGATGTGACGACCCGCGAGCAGGTCGATCTGCTGCGGCTGCGGCAGCGCTCGTGGGCAGACATGCGGCGGGCGATTGTCGATCTGTGCCTGAAGTGGGGCATCAGCACGCTGGTTGCCGAAAGCAACAGCATGGGCGGCGCAAACATCGAAGCGCTGAACGCCGAACTCGGCGTCGCCGGCTGCCCGACCGCCATCGTCCCGTTCCAGACGACGCACAGCAGCAAGAGCAGCATCATCGCCGAACTTCGGTTGTCGTTGGAAGAAGGCGGGCTGAAGCTGCTGCCCGACCCAGCACAGCGCCACGAACTGGAAGTCTTCACCTCACGCCAGACCGCGACCGGCGCCTGGCAGCTGACCGCACCTGACGGCGAACACGACGATTGCGTAATGGCGCTGGCGCTGGCGTGGCACGCGGCGGGGAGTGGGAGTCTGGTGATCTTTAGCGCGTAAGTTGTAGGTTCTGGGTGCATTGTGCAATGTGCAGGGTGCAACGACGGTGATCTCTCAGTGGGAGCGTGTAGGTTTTGAGTGCAGGGTGCAGCGAACATCAGTGATTAGGACGAGACTGCATGTTTTCGGTGCAAGCTACGTTTGGTTCGCTCCTACTGGGAACATAGGACACAATCCAGGGTTGCGGTTGCACAATGCACTCTTGCACCCTACACCCTGCACTCTGCCCCAATCGCGTTCATGTTCGAGGTTTCCTGGTATCTTTATCGCGGTTTTTAGCGACAGACATACGCAGCGCATTTAAAGTCCGCCCTAAATCGACAACTTTTGTCATCAGGACTTGAAACTCTGTTTCTGATACATAATCACAGTCGAGCGCTATATACAGGTGGCTGCGCAGCTCCTGACACGAGCCGACCGCGATCAGCAGGAAGTGATGAAACTCAGAAGGGCTGTTGCGCCCAAAACCTTCTGCAACATTTGCCATCACAGACACAGCTGTCCGACGCATCTGGTCGCACAAGGCATAGTCACGCGCGAAGATGTCATGACGTGTCACAGTGTAGACCTGCTTTGTAAACTCCCGTGCTTTCTGCCAGGCAACCAGGTCTTCAAACCGCTGTACTCCCGCCATAATGCTTTCCTTTTCCTGCTTGTGGTGTAGATGCTACATTGTCCCAGCGCTTTGCACAGTACTGTCCAACTTTATCACATCCTCCGCTGCACACTGCACTTTGCACAATGCACCTGCTACCGCAAAACTCCGCTGCACCTTGCACCCTGCACCAAAATCCACGAGGAACACCTATGTTGAAGCAATATGTTGTCACGTCCGCACCGGGCGCGATGCAGGTTAAGTCGGTGTCGCTGGATGGGCTGGCGGACGCGGCATGGACGCCTGTCATCGGCGGGACAGATGCCCCGCGCGAAAGACTGCTCGATCTGTATGAAGTAACGCCCTGGCTCTACCGCGCCGTCAACGCGCGTGCCGACGCCATCGCCAGCCTGCCGGTTGTGTGGACGGACGCGGCTGGAACGCCGCTGACCGCACCCCCGCGCCTGCCATTCGCGCTCGACCTGCCTTATCTGCTCAACATGATCGAAGGCTGGCTGGTGCTGTATGGCGCTGCTTATCTTTTCAAAGCGACGAACGCCGCTCGCCGCGTCAAGCTGCTGCGACCGCTGCATCCCGCCTCAGTCACGCCGCAGTACGACGGACAGCGCGGCTTGATCGGCTACGAACGCAGCGTGGGCGGCGAACGGGTGACGCTCGGTGTGGACGAAGTGGTGCAGATTGCGCTGCCCGCCCGCCGCGCCGAACTTGGACACGATACGCCGCCCGCTCGCGCCGCGCTGATGGCAGCGGGGATGCTGCGTGCGGCGGACACGTTCGGTGACCAGTACTTTCAGCACGGCGCGATGATGCCGACGCTGATCACAGTCGAAGGGATGCCGCCCGCGCAGGAGATGGAGAAGCTGCAAAGCTGGGCGCAGCGGGCAATGGGCGGCGTGCGCAACGCCTTCCGTGCGCTGGCGCTGCGGGCGAACGTGAGCGTGCAGCCGCTTTCAGGCAATGTCGAGCTGGGCAAGCTGGCGCTGCCGGAACTGACCGACAAGAAGCGTGAGGACATCGCTACCGCGCTCGGCGTGCCGCATTCGCTGCTCTTCAGCAGTGCCGCCAATTACGCCACCGCGCGCCAGGATGATCTGCACTTCTACGACAAGACGATCCTGCCGCAGGCACGGCGCATCGAGTCAGCATTGAACGCGCAGGTGTTCGCGCCGCTGGGGGTGCGGCTGCGCTTCGCGCCGGAGCGTCTGGAACTGTATCAGGAGTTAGAGGCGCAAAAGGCAGACAAGCTGGCGGTGTTGGTCAACGCGGGCATTTTGACACGCGAAGAGGCGCGGGCGGAGTTAGGGGTGTCACAATGAATTTCTCAATGTAATGTCCACGTAATGGATGTAACAATAATGATGATAGGGTTCTACACCTAAGCCATCGTTCAAAACAAAGCTTGCCCAAAGGTGTCATCATGTACAGTGCCGCCGAACAAAGACCGTTCGACGTCAACCGAGCCGTTCTGCAGGAGTTAGCTTTCTACCCACCAGCGCATATGACCACGCTGTCATCGCTGGAACAATGCGTTGAAAAAGGACTGTTGAAACCAGAAGAATCGCTGCTGGTGCTGGAAGTGAACCATAAGCCACTGGCATTGGTCACGGTCCAACTGGTGTATCACCATGTCGCGCAAGGGATGATGGACGGGCAGCCGTGGTTGGTGTCATTTTGCTCCATCTGCAATGGGGGTGCGGTCTTCTCCCCACAATTCAATGACACTTCGCTCAATTTCAGCGCGCGTGGTGTGTATGACGCGATGATCTTACTGGGAGACGATGAAACAAATTCCTACTGGGATCATCTCTCGGGACTTTGTGTTTATGGTCCGTCGTCAGGGAAACAGTTGAAGCGACTGTCTAACCTGCTGCATTCAACCGCGCAAAGGGCGTTGGTGAGTCACCCTGGAATTCAGGTCGCGCTTTCGGTGTTGAGCGCGGAACAACAAACCGAAGCGCTTGATGATGATGCCTGGCGACAGGAAGCACAGCCAGAATGGAGCGCGCGTATGCTCAGTACGCTGGCACATGACGATCATCGTTTGCCACGACTGGATATCGGGTTAGGCGTTTGGGCGGGCAGAACCAGTCGCTACTATCCCATCTCACATCTGCACGGCGCGAACAACATCATTATCGACAACCTGAACGGGCGCAACTTACTCGTCTATATTGACCCGGTATCCATAACGCCTGATGCGTTCTACACAAACGCCACAACTGCCGAATTCCGTCGCACGCTCATCGTGCTGGATAATGGCGACATTGTGCGCGATGGCGCAGTCTTCACACATGATGGGGTGCAAAAACCCGTCGAGCGCCCGTTACAACTCTTCTCGCGCTGGTACGCCTTTGCTGTGCGCTTTCCAGGGTGCGAAATTTACATGCCGCAGTTTGCATGAGCGGGTAGAAGCGCCTGCTTTACCCCTGAACATAGCGCTTCTTTAAGCCGGTTCCGTTTGGAAGCGGCTTTTTGCGTTCCCCACGACTCTAAAGGACATGTATGAGTGAAACACTCGTCGCTTTTGGCGGTGCGACCAAAGCGCTCGCCGATGGCAAACTGGGCGGCTACCTGGTCGTCTACAGCGATGCCCAGGCGCCCGACCTCGAAGGCGACTTCTTCACCGACGCGACCGACTTCGACGTTGAAGACGGGCGGCAGGTCGGCGTCTATTACCTGCACGGGCAGGATGCCACGCTGGGCAAGCGGCGCATCGGCAAGGCACTGCTGAAGCGCGACCCGGTCGGCATCTGGATTGAGGCGCAGCTTGATCTGCGCGACGACTACGAACGGGCGCTGTATCAACTGGCGCAGCAGGGCGCGCTCGGCTGGTCGTCGGGCGCGGCAGCGCATCTCGTGGAACGCACGCCCCGCCCTCCGCACCATGTTACCCGTTGGACGATTGCCGAAGCCTCGTTGACGCCGACGCCCGCCGAGCCGCGAGCGCGGGTGGTGACGGTGAAATCGTTACAAGGCACAGCATCTAGCGCAGAGTGCCGCAAAAATAGTGCAAAGTGCAGCGTGCAAAGTGCAACATCAGATGCACAGGAGGCGAAAGCTGCTGCACCACAACACATAACCTCTCAACCTGTAACAGCCTCTGCATGCTGCACTTTGCACCCTGTACCCACCCACAATACCTTCTCACTTTCCAATGGAGACTCTATGGACACGACTCCCACGCTCGAATCGTTGAATGAGCAGCTCAATCGTGTGCTGCGCTATATCGAAGACGCGCCTGCCATCAAGAGTACGGGCTATTTCACCGTTGATGGCGGCGCGGCAGACCTGCAGGTCAAGTCGCTGGGTGACTGGCTGCTGGCGGTGATGCGCGGCGATGACCAGCGGCTGCGCACGGTCTACCGCAGCACCAAGTCGCTGAACAGCGACAGCGGCGGCGCAGGCGGGTATACCGTACCGACCGAATACAGCGCGCAGCTGCTGCAAGTCGCGGTCGAACAATCGCAGGTGCTGGCGCGGGTGCGTCGCATCCCGGTTAACGCGCCGATGGGCGAATACCCGGCGCTCGATCAATACCTTGCGCCGACGGCGGGCAGCGGCAACACCGCGCAGGCGGGCGGGCTGAAGGCGACCAAGCGCGCGGAAGGTGGCAGCTATACCGAGACCGAACCACAGTTCCAGATGATCCGCTACCGCCTGTCCGACGCTGCCAGCGGCATGGTCAAGGTGACGAAGGAACTGCGCATGGACAGCGTGGCGGGCATCGAGGCGTTCTTGCAGAACGTGATTGGCGTCAGCGTCGCCAGCAAGCTGGAATACTACATCCTGCGCGGCACGGGCGTGGGCGAGCCGCTCGGCATCCTCAACGCACCTGCGAAGATCGACATCACGCCGGACACCAACAACGTCTTCACCTACGCCGATGCGGTTGAGATGGTCGGGCGCTTCAAGGCGGTGGCGGGTGCGCCGACGTGGTTGTATCACCCCGGCCTGATCAACGACATCGCTGTCTTCCAGATTGGTACGGGCGGCGCGGCGTTCGTCAACAGCATGAGCGCCGGGATGCCGATGTCGCTGCTCGGCTACCCGCTGATCAGCAGCGAGCATCTGCCGCAGCCGGATAACAGCGGCTGTGCAGTGCTGGCGGATCTCGGTTCGTATCTGCTCTTCGACAAGGGCGGGCTGTACATCGAGTTCAGTGAACACGCCGCCTTCACCGAAGGCAAGGATACATGGCGCTTCGGGATGCGCTGCGACGGTCAGCCCTGGATGAAGTCGGCGATCACGCTGGCAGATCCGCAGGGAACGTACACCGTGTCGCCGTTCGTATCGTTCAACGATTAGGCTCTGGAAAAAAGTACGATCTGCCCTCTGCACCCCTCCCATGACTCTCACGAAGGAGAACGCATGTCCGCGAAGTTAACCGAAACCCTGGCGCTGGTTGGTGGCGTCGTGCCGCAATCCAGCACCACCGCCAAGAACAGTGATATCGTCGATTTCCGCCACGCCCAGCAGGTGATGTTCGTGCTGGCGGTCGGCTCGACAGATGCGACGGTCGATTTCAAGCTGCAAGCGGGTAACGCCGCAAACCTGAGCGATGCCGCCGACATCAGCGGCAAAGCGATTACGCAGCTTGCCGCCACCGACGATAACAAGTACGCCATCATCCATCTGACGCGCAATGAGATGGTCGGGCTCGGCAAGCGTTATGGCCGCGCGGTCGTCACCTGCGGCGCGTCGGGCGGCACGGTCGCCGTGATCGCGCTGGCGGACGGGCTGCGCTACGGCGATGCGCCGTCGTTCGATTTGGCGGCGGTGGCGCAAGTCGTGGGATAGGGAAGTGATGGCATACATCGATCTCAACTCCCTCAAAGCCTACCTCGCCATCACAACCAGTATGGACGACGGGCTGCTGACGGCGATGATCGCGCGGGCGCAGGCGGTCATTGACGCGCAGTGCGGGCGGACGTTCGAGGCAGGCGCGGACGCCACGCGCAGCTTTGACGCGCTGCATGATGTGAGCCCCGACCGCCGCACGCTGTTTGTGCATGACGACCTGTGCCAGGTGACGAGCGTCATCAATGGCGACGGGCTGTCGGTGTCGCTCAGCGCACTCATGACGGAGCCGCGCCGCCGCGCGCCGTACTACGCACTGACGCTCAAGCGCGACAGCGGCATGGCGTGGACGTATCTGGCATCGCCGGAAGCGGCAGTTCGTGTGACCGGGCGCTGGGCGTTCAGCGTCAGTGCGCCGCCGGACATCGCCCACGCCTGTCTGCGGCTGGCAGCGTATCTGTACCGCCAGAAGGACACCACGACTGAAGTCGGTACGTCCGCTGCTTCGCCCGACGGCGTGATCGCGCTGCCTGCCCGTCTGCCGCTGGATGTGCAGGCACTTCTGCATGGCTATCGTCGGCTGACACCCTGACAACTCGTACAAGGTACAGAGTACAAAAAAGCCTGCATGTACTTTGTAGTCCGTACTTTGTACTGAATACTACGGACAACCCCAATGTCAAATATCCTCGCCATCTACGACGCGCTGGCGGCACTGCCGTTGACCTTCGACGGGCAGCCGCTGCCCGTCTATCTGCCGGACGATCTGCCGTCGGCGATTCACAGCGCGCATCTGCCGGCACGATTGCTGTTGAGCGGGCGCAGCGCCGTGCAGAGTATGACACCGCTGACGATGAGTGGCGCGCGGACTGCTGTGCTATGGCTCGTGACTGATCTCTTCCTGAACGCACCGATTGCGCAGGGGCGGGCGGTGGGCGATGCAGCGGCGGCGCTGGCACGCTACGAAAGCGCCTACCTGTCCACGCTGCGCCCGCGTTTGGCGCTGACGCCCAACGCCGTCATCACGCAGGTGTTGGCGCAAGCGGGGACGTTCGCCTATCCCGACGGCAGCAGCACACGCTTCAGCGGCGTAGAGGCACGGCTGCTCGTGCGGGAAGTGACGTAAGCGTTTGAACCGCCAAATGCCGATGATCGTTCGCTCATACCAGGACGGACAGCGGACGACGCATGCGTCGTCCGTGCTTCCAAGGACACCCAACATGCCAAACGACGATTCATCAGATATCGCCCCACCACCGCCTGCCACGATTGACCGCGACGAACTGCGGGCATTGATCGCCGCGCTGCTGCCCGAACTGCTGGCACAGGCAATTCGCGACGCAGGCGGCAGCGTCCCCGGAACGACAGATTAGGAGAACCCGATGCCCACACACAAATACAATGCGCTTGGCAGCGTGCAAACGCTGCTGACGACCGACCTCGACGGGCTGGCGAACAACGCGCGCAGCGCCGCCAGCAGCGCCTTCGCCAACGGCAATGTCACCCATCGTCAATTGTTCGGCTCGTTTGAGCTGGTTGTTGTGTTCAGCAGCGCGCCCATCGCAGGCAAAACGGTTGATCTGTACCTGCTGCCGACGCTCGATGGCACGAACTACGCCGACGGGGGAGCCAGCGCCGAGCCGTCGCAGAGCAGTTACGGTGGGTCGTTCGTGGTGCGCAATGTGGCGACGGCGCAGCGCCTGGTGCTGGTGGGTGTGCCGCTGCCCGCGTCGGACTTCAAGGTGCAGGTCATCAATCGCGCGGGACAGGCGTTCAGCGCGTCGGGTCATACGCTCAAGCTGGCGGCGTATTCCTATGAATCTGTGTAGGTATCAGCCGTCAGGTATCAGGTTTTGGTGCAGAGTGCAAAGTACAAAGTGCATACGAGGTTCTGCGTTCGGTGTTCATTTGCGAATGGAATGCTGAAATGCGAACACTAAACCTCGAATAATGCACTTTGCACTCTGCACTACGTATCAAGTTGTCACGGGCGAACAGGGTATGATCATGATACAAAACCATCCGCTCGCCCGCCGTTACGGGCTGATGTGGTGCGTCGCGCCACAGTTTGGCGGGCTGCGCGATGTCGTCGGTGGCGGCGTCGGGACGCTGCTGCCCAATGGCGTGCTGGCGGGCGCGTCGCCTCACGGGCAGGCGCTGCGCAGTACGGCACTCCATAACGGCGGCGCGCACTTTCCGTTCCCCGAACGACTGCGCGCCCTCAGCGATCACTTCAGCATCGTCGTCTGTGCTGCCCCGTTGTCGTTCAACACCTACTCGCATCTGATCAGCATTCCGATCACGACCGAACCCGCGCTGGCGCTGCGTCTGTACGATACCAGTCAATTGATGCTGACGTTCAATCAGGGTACGAGCAACTCGCCGTCCGCAGCGGGCATGATCACGCCCACTGACGGTTGGACGCTGTACACAGCGACCAAGGCGGGCGACCGCATCCGCTTTTACAAGAATGGCGACACCGCTGGCATCTCGGACTATGCGGGCGCGGCGGTCTGGTCGTCGCACAGCAAGATCGCGCTGTTCGATCATGACGGCTATAACGGCATGGCGGGCGACCTGGGTATGGCGGCGATCTTCGCTGCGCCGCTGCCGGAAGACGCCATCGCAGCCCTGGCGCGCGACTGGACGCAGTTATTCGCGCCGCGCATCTTCCCGTTCTACCTGCCACCGCCTGCGCTGCCGCCCGCGCCGACTGCGAGCTTTAGCGCCACACCGCTCACAGGCAGCGCGCCGCTGACGGTGCAGTTTGCCGATACATCGAACGGCATCGTCACGGGGCGCGGCTGGGACTTCACAGGCGATGGCACCACCGACAGCGACGCCGCCAATCCGTCGTATACCTACACGACGCCCGGCACGTACAGCGCGCGGCTGACCGTCAGCAACGGCGGCGGCTCGGCGCAGGCGACACAGATAATCAACGTTGCGCTGACGACGACCGCGCAGCCCGCCGGACTGCCGAACGCGCCGGACGAAATCCGCTTCATCATCGAATGTGACTGGGGACGCGATGGAACGTTTGCGCACGCGCTGGCGAACATCACCGACCGCGTGAAGGCGCTGGCATGGAACATCGGTATGAACGACGCCTGGCAGGAGTTCGCACCGCCGTCACGCTGCGAAGTGCGCCTGTATAACGAAGATGGCGCGTTCGCGCCAGACAGACTCGATGCGCCCTATCACGGCTTGCTGGCGAACGGCGTGCTGCTGCGCGTGCGTGCCTGGTGGAACGGCAGCTATCGCCCGTTATGGGTCGGCAAGCTGGCGCGCATTGACGTGTCGCCGGGCGAACGCATCAACCGTAACGGTGGCTGGGGCGAGGCTCGCCTGACCGCCGAAGACCCGATGCTGGCGCTGCTCGACACCGAAGTCATACCGACGCTGCTGCGTAACCTGTCCATCAGCCAGGCGATGGGTGTGCTGTTCGAGCGGGCGGCGTTTCTCTATCCCTATGACTCCTCGTTCTGGATTCTCGGTCATCACAGCGTCGGCGCGGCGCGGCTGTTCATCTGCGACTATGCCGCGTTTGAACCCGCGCTGACCACGCTGGCGTGGGTGGGCGATCATCTCGATCAGGGGCGCGGGGTGCGGGCGCAAACCTATCTGCGTGATCTGGTGGCAGCGGAGGCGGGTGGTCGCTTCTTCTGGGATGCGCGTGCTGGCGTCTTCCGCTTTCACAATCGCCACCATGACGCGCAGGCAGTATTGACGGCGACACTGACCGAAGACGATATGACGGGCGCGCAGGCGGCTTATGGCGAAGATGTGGCGAACGTCGTCACAGTCGAGTATCAACCACGCGCGCTCGGCAGCGCAGGCAGCGTCATCTGGAACACGGCGTTCCGACTGAAGGCACGCCAGACGAAGACGTTCATCGCCCGCCACCGCGATGCCAACGACCCGACAGCGAATGTTGCGGCGCTGGATGTCATTCCACCTGTTCCTGGCTTTGACCTGACGGCGAAGCGCTACTATCCGCCGCCCGCGCCGCTGACGCCGGATGTCAGCGGCGCGCTGCTGGTGACGACCGAAGCGGGCGCGAGCGCGAGCAAAATCACGCTTTACAACCCGTTAAGCTACCAAGTCGAAGGGACGCTGCAACTGCGCGGCACGCCACTGACTTCGTTTGCGCGCACGCAGGTGACAGTGCTGGATGCGCACAGCATCGCCGCGCATGACCGCCGCGAAAAGCACCTGTCGCTGCCTGCGGTGGATGATGACGAGTACGCAGCCGGAATTGCTGCCGTCACCCTGCAACGCTTCAAAGACGCCCATCATCGGCTGCACAGCATCAGCTTTGTGGCGCAGCATGGCGACATACTGCGAGCGGCGGCGCTGGAACGCACCATCGGTGACCGCGTGCACATCCGCGAGGCGTGGAGCGCTCACGCGGCGGATTACATCATCGTTGGCGAACGGCATCAGGTCGATATTGCCGCCCACGAGCAGCGCGTGACATGGATACTCAAGCCGCTGGCGCGCGAGGTCTACTGGGTGCTGCAAGACGCGCAGCGCGGCGAACTCGACGGCGATAACGTCATCAGCTTATAGCTTATAGCCTTTAGGTATCAGGGGCGCAAAGTATAGGGTGCAGCGGGTAGAGGCTTCACAAACCGTCAGTAGGGCTTAGTCATCTTCTGCAAGTGCTTTCCAGAAGGCATCTTCATCGATAATCTGGTTACGCTTCACCGCGCGCCATGCCTCACGAAACTCGTCTGCGAGTTCCGCTTCTGTTACGCCATCGTCTTCCAGCATATCTGCCACGACTGCGCTCAAAAACGCAGCGGATGTGTCATAGCCTTGCTCATGAGCCAATGCTTCCAATCGCTCACGCCCGCCTGCAGGCAGTTCGACCTGAATAACCTCACCCATAAGTGCTTCTCCCTGCCCTTATCCCTGCTTTCAAGTGTAGCACATCGAACCCGTTAGAACCTCCGATGTACTTTGCACTCTGTACCCAGAACCTAAACCCTTGCTCATTACCGTAGAAAGAGTCACGTATGGCATGGAGTCCCCCACGGTCGTGGCAGCCGGGCGAAATCCCGACCGCCGAGATGTTCAACGCCCATATCCGCGATAACCTTGCCTTCCTCAAAGACCCGCCGACGCTGGTCTACACCAGCTTCAACAGCATCTCGACCAGCAGCACCACCTTCACCAGCATGGGCTTTAACTGGGCGTTCCAGAACGCGGGCGGTCGGCTGATGATCGGCATGTCGGGTGGCGGCTACTATCCGGCGGGCAGCACCCCGCCCAACAATGGCAGGATCGACTTCAGCATCGACGGCACGCAGATCGGCAGCACGGTTTACGGCGCGTATGCTGTGCCGTTCAACGCCGTCGGCAGTGTGCCGTTCAGCTTCGTCTTTCTGACGGAGCCATATGCGGCGGGTACGCACACGATTGTGCCGCTGTTCAAAACCGAGAACAGCTCCTTCAGCATCGTCTGGCATCATCTGTGGATTCGCGAGGTGTCGTAAATGTTCGACTTTCCCTATGAGCGCCCCGCCTCGCTCGATTTCGCCTGGCTGAATGGGGCGCTGCGTGATGTGCTGGGATCGCGCTTCACAGGCATGACGCTGACCGAGCAGCGTGTCATCGTCCACATGACCGAGCGCCCGTCGGCGGCGGATTGGTCGATGCTCGATCAGGTCATCCGCACGGGCAGCTTCGGCTTGACGGTCGTCGCCAACAAGAGCGTCATTCAGGCGGATAACAGCGACAGCGCCAGCATCATCTGCAACTCACCGATCCTCGCCGC
>JANRJX010000202.1:0-8142 GCA_033763755.1 Chloroflexota bacterium | reverse complement strand
CGATGTGCTGCCCATTCTGGCGTTGTTCGGCGTTGCAAAGGACGCAAACGAATTTGACCTGTCTGAGCAGGTCTACAAGGTCGGCAGGCTGCTCCACGAGCAGCTGATTGCCCAGGACGATCCGGCTTGGAAGCAGGTCGGATGGGTGCTGGGCTGGTTGTTCTCATGTACCGGGAACAGCAGCGTCGATTATGACTGGGAGGACATGAGCGAGTTTCAGCCGCTCAGTTGGGAAGCGGACAATGTCGCCTTTGCGAAGGAACTCATTGAGGAGGCAGACGCCATCATGTCCGATGCTGATGTCGGGCTGACGCTGCTGGCACGTCCCAATGTCCAGACGGCGCTGCGGCGCAATGTTGAGCGAGTCTATCGACATCTGAAGAAAGGGAAATCTGATGACCGACACCTCCGCCTGGACTGGGACGCTGCTCTCGTCGGCGCTGACGGAGCAGCCGAGCCTCCTGCTGGCGTTCTACTCGTTCGGGGTGATGCTGCATAAGCGCGACGGCGAGCGAGTGCAAGAATACGCCGTTGATCCGGCGCAGGTGGCGCTGGCGCTCTCCGCGCGGATCACGTTCGACACCGGGCTGCTCGGCGGCAATACGCTGCTGGTGCGGCAGGATGGCGTGAAGAAGACGGTCGTCGAGTATCGCCCGCCGGCCAAGACCGGGTTATTCCTCGATGGTTCGGAAACGGCGCTGCGGGTGCCGCTGCCGGGACTCGTCCTCATCCGTACGACGACCGATGAGCACAATCCACAGTATCACCTGTTTGCCGTCAAGCGCCGCCCGACCGGGTTGACCACACCGCTCTATCATGCGCCACTGCCCAACGTCTTCGGCTCCGGTTCGATCTGTTGGGGCACGGTGCAGCGTCCGACCGATGCGGCGTTGAAGGGTGCGTCACTGGCAGAGGACTGGACGCAACTCCTCGGATCGCGCTTCGGCGACCACGCGGTCAACGGGAAAAGTCAGTCGAATCCGCGTGACATTCGTGAGAAGTTGTTTGCGCTGGAGGCGAGCAAGGCGCGGCGTTATCCCACTTCCGATCTCGTTGCACTCAAGCGCACGCTCGCTGAGGTGCTGGGAGGCAGCCATGATTAGTTTCGACCCGAACACACAGATTTCGACGATTATCATCGTCGGATGTGGCGGGACAGGGGCGCAGGTCGCGAGGTCGGTAGCCCGCATGGTGTACGACATGCGCGAAGCACGGATGCATACGCCGCAGGTCGTCCTAGTCGACCCCGACATTGTCGAGGCTCCCAACATAGGTCGTCAACTTTTCAGTCAAGCGGACCTGGGACAGCCAAAGGCGCTGGTCCTGATGCGCCGCTTCAACCTCGCGCTTGGCTTGAGCATGACGGCCATCTGCGAAGCAGTCGATGCCGAACACCACTTCGAGCGCTGGGGTAATCTGATCGTCGGCTGCGTCGATAA
Organism: Chloroflexota bacterium; assembly: GCA_033763755.1. Lineage (GTDB taxonomy): Bacteria > Chloroflexota > Anaerolineae > Aggregatilineales > Phototrophicaceae > Flexifilum. The sequence continues at coordinate 6,703 of JANRJX010000202.1, read as the reverse complement.
CCATCTGGCGAGGCGGGAGTTAGCGAAGGTGAGCGGTGCGCTGTGGTGCGACTCCGGTAACCATGTAAATTCTGGGCAGGTCGTTATAGGAAACTGTGGGGATCGCGATCTCGTCCTGCGCCAGCTCGATGGGCGCAATGGCAAGATCGGCTACCTGCCTCATGCGGGGCTGCTCTTCCCCGCGCTGCTCGAACCGGAAGCGGAATTTGCGCCGCAGCCTCAGCAATCCTGCGCCGAGCTGGTCGCCGCACGTTCTCAAGAATTGCTCGTGAACGACTGGATGGCCGTTGTGACCGCCCAGTACATCTACAAGCTGCTGCACCGCCAGCCAATTACGTCGTTCGCCACCTTCATCAGCAGCGATGGCATGAGCGTGCGCAGTGTACCGATTAGGCGGGAGGAGGTGGAGGGATATCTGGTCAATTCTGAGGTGCTACTGTCAATTCCAAGGTAACTGTAAGAAAGGCGACTTTCCAGCAGACGTTCATAAAGTGAGGGATAGCTGCGAAAGTGTGTCATGCCCATTGCAGAGTCTCAGAGTTGCTGTCCCGATCCATCCTCCGTCTCACATTTCTTGCTCCATACGAACTCGACGTGTTCTACGGTTAAGTTAGAGTCCGGGAGGTTCTCTCAAATTGTGTTGGATCATTCTACTGAGGTGTGATGCTAAAGAGGCAAGCTTCCCGTGTTCACCGTGTTTCTATTGGACAGTTACATTGGAATTCACACCAAGGACGCATGACAAATAACGCACACATCTAGCATAGACACGCTTCAGTATTATACTCTTTAGGCGAGTTGTGAATCTGAGAGTGTCGAGACATGTACCCAGCTTCCAAGGCAAGTGCCAAGCAGCAAACCAAGTCACAGTTTCGTATCTATGCTACATGGTTTGCCTTGGGAGCAACTATTGGCTTCTTACTTGGATTGCCGGTCGAACTGGGGAATTCTCCGACGAGTTGGTTCATAGACGGGATATGGCCTGAAGCATTAGGCATTTTTTTTACGGTAACGATTATTGACCAACTGTATCGCCAGCGGGAGCAACGAGACAATCGACTCCGTGAAGCCGAAGCTAAGGCAATGGAGCAACAAAAGTTAAAGACCGATTTGATTATTCAGCTATCTAGCCGCGTGAACTCAGAAGCTGTGCGCGCAGCAGAGCTATTGAAGAGTCACAACTGGCTTAAAGACAGTTCTCTTTGGGGCGCGGATCTACATGAAGCAAATCTAGCCAATGCCCCATTGTCCTATGCAGATCTTCACGGGGTTGATTTCTGGCAAGCAAATCTAAGTGGTGCAGATCTCTACCGAGCTAACCTGAGAAACGCACATCTGCTTCGCGCAGATCTTCGCAATGCGAGATTGATGCACTCTATTCTCTCAAATGCTCACCTACGCTACGCAAATTTGGAGAATGCAGTTTTGGATGGAGCTGATCTGCGTGGAGCATATTTAGGGCGAGCAAATCTCAAAAGTGCTTCAATAACAGATGTAAAGATAGATGAGAGTTGTACTCTACCAGATGGTCTTAACTGGTCCCCGGACACGGATTTACGCATCTTTACTGACTCTACACACCCAAAGTTTTGGCGCTCTAAAGAGCCTTCCTCACCTGCATATCAAAAGGATCCGTAGGCACAATATGCTCCATAGGTCAAACTCCACACTGATTACAATTGGCTGGTCAATTTGGATTAGTATAGATACGCATATCTACATCCGGTGACCAATACTTATCATGTACAGGCTCAAGAAAGTCCCCGATATCCTGCGCATCTGGCAGGATTGTACGTGAACTAAACTTAGCTTTGTCAAGCCGCGCTCCATGAAGCTTTGCTCGACCTAGTTTTGCGCCAGATAGATCTGCCCCTGTCAGGTTTGCATTTGTCAAATCGACGTTCCAAAGTTCCGCGTTACTTAGGTTTGCGTAGGATAGGTTGGCACTAGCAAGCAGTGAACCAGAGAGATCCGCTTCAGTCAAGTCTGATCTATCAAGTAAAGCAAACGCAAGGTTTGCGTTCACTAGACTAACCCCTTTTAGATCCGCACCACTCAGCTCAGCCTTTGGCATTTCTGCCTCATTCAGATTCAGACGATTTAAGGAACCGTCGGTAAGTATTTTGCTGTCTCTAGCTTCTCGGATTGCACGTCGTACCATAACACCGCTCGAACTAACAATGTCTCGGACTATGGAGTTCCTCTGCTCAATGCGTTGTCTTTCTTTCTGATCCTGCTCAAGGCGACCTCCTATTACTATCTCGAACAAAATGTAAGTGGCGAAAGCACCGATCATTTCTGTGCTGAAGTTTTGAAGCCAACTGGCGAACCAAGCTCGACTAAACCCTTCTTGGTTGAAAACCGCTGATAACACTGTAGTTAACGCTATGGAGGCAATGATCAAGAAAAAGACACGCTTGTTAGTGGAATTGCGCGACATATGCGAAATCACTTGATTGATCATTTCTGATTTCCCCGTGGAAAGCCTACTCACAATAATACAACAACGTCGAATACTACAACGTAATGCGGCACCAGACAAACAAAAGGATGGCAAATCGTGTTGAAATGCAAACGCCAGAACTACCACCGCTCCAAGCTGCCGACGCCAGGCGCAATCGGTTACATCGTCGGCTTGAGCACAGTCAATCCCCGACGTAAGTGTATCGTCATCGCGTATCCGCTCTGTGACGGCGCGATCTATCGGCGACATCCGATGTCCTACGGCATCCACACAGTATGGGTACGATTCCTCGATAACGGCGCGATCGGGCGCTTCAGTGCGCTCTGGTTTCAGCCCGACGTCGTTTAGTCCCACATTCCCATCTTCGCTACTTGTTCAGGAGAAATCACATGACCCCCATCGAACAGCGCGAGTCTGCACTCGTGCGCTACCATGCTGCGTTCGACAACGCGCTCTATACTGCGATTGGCGAGTTCATCGCTTCCAACCTCAATGCCGAACGCGACGACCCGCGCGTGACTTACCTGATGACCGTGTTACAGGACGCGTGTCTGGAACTTTGTGGACATCCCGACCAGGTCGATGCAATGCATCGGCTGGCGGTGTCCTTCGGACAGAGCTTCCTGTCCAGGAACACGCTTGAGGCAATGAGCCGCTTTCTGCGACGGTTTGCTGCTGAAGACGACCTCCATATTGCCGATTTCGAGGGGACGGCGGGCGCGATGCTGGCCGCTTACGGCGGACGCGACGATCTCCGAACGGCAGCCGCGCACGCCAATGGCGTTCACTCCTGGCAGGGCCGCGCCGCCTATCACCTGCTGGCTGCATGTGATTTCCTGACCCTGGCTGCCATCCAGCTTCTGGCGCACGGGAATGCGTCTTATATCCGTGAGAAGCTCAAACATGGCGTGGAACGCATCACATCAGCGCTCTATGAAGGTGTCCGACACAGCGATCAACCCGCAATGTTCGATCTCACCTCCACGCACTTCCCCTCCGAAGCAGATCGCCGCGACTAGCCTCTGCACTCGTCTCGTGTATCCTCAGCCGATCATCTCTTCGCTCCATCCGTGTCTGACCGTGTCAAGGCTTTTGGGCGTGCATAACCCACTGCGTGCTGGCAGGTACTCTTCGTCCCTGCATCGTCCTTGCGAGACTTTGTACCGACTCGCCATCCTGCCAGATTCAAACGCACGCTGTTCGACCATTCGCCCAGCGTTAGACACGCACTTGGTCGCCGCTACCATCCGTCGCCTTGTGCTGAATGGCTGCCCATTTCCGTTCATCCGAATGCTGGAGTCCCTGCCTGTCTCCCCAATTGCCGCGTAGCGCTCCTCATCCGTCCCATGATTGCCGATTTATCTCTGCCAGACTAGCAGGTGCGGCATCCCATCAACCCCGCGTGCGGGGTCGCTGCACCGTTTTCGCCTGGCTTGTGCCGCTGACGCTCAGCGAAAACGGCTTGCGCCTGCGGTGACGGTTTGCCTCTTTGCACCTGCTGATGTCGTGTCAGAAATCGGCAATAGGGTCGATGAGTAGACAAGCGCACAGCGCAAGGGAGAACAGGATCATGGGGACTTCTATCAACATTCAGGTGACGGGCTTCGTGGGCAGCGATCCGCAGGTCAAGACGGTCAGTGAGCAGCGTGTGGCGAGCTTCAGCGTCGCGGTCAATCGCAAAAACGGCGGTGGTCAGAAGCAGACGTTGTGGGTGCGCGTGAACGCTTGGGGGAAGCTGGCGGATGTGGCAGCGCAGTACGTCCACAAAGGTTCGCTGGTGCAGGTGTCGAGCGAGTGGCTGCGCCCCAGCGTGTGGGTTGACCAGAGCGGCTCGCCCCAGGTCAGCCTCGACATGGATGCCAACCGTCTGGTGCTGCTGGATCGGGTCGAGCAGGAGGAACCGGCGGCGGACATCGCGTTCTAGCCAAACATCTACAGCATGCGAGCGGTTCTCAATGCCGCTCGCTCTTTTTTCATGTTGCCATCACATGCAATTCAAACTTTGTCATCGTCCCAACCAAGATCCGGATGTCATGGGATTTTAGGCAACTCAGAACCACTATGAATTTTCGGACACTGGCAGCAGATGATATTCACCAAGACCGATCCATAACTCCTGACCCACAGCTAAACCTAAACCACGCGCGTTGGCGGGCGAAATCAACGCTTGCAGAGGGGTCTGGACGGGCGCTTGCAAGTTGATGACCGTACGCAGCATTGCTCCTGTAAAGTTGACGGACTCGACCTTTCCACTGCCGATAACCTGTCCATCCGCCGCACTGCGGGAAGCAAAGAGCTTCACTTCTTCCGGGCGGCACATTAGATGCACTGCGCTGCCAGTTAAGTGCTCGGTATGTGGAGGTATAGGCAGGTTCACATCACCCAGATGCACAGATTGGTCATTACGCTGGGCGGCTAACAGATTCGCTGTCGTCCCCAGGAATGTGGCTGTGAAGTGATGCTGCGGGCGCTGGTAGAGATCGCTTGGCGTACCAACTTCCACGAGCTGACCTTGTTCGATGACGCCAATACGATCCGCAATATCGAACGCCTCTTCCTGATCATGCGTGACAAGAATAGTGGTCACGCCTAATCGCTGTTGTATCTCGCGCAGACTTTGCCGTAGCTGGACACGAATCTTGACATCCAGCGCCCCAAACGGCTCATCGAGTAGCAATACATTAGGCTCATATGCTAACGCGCGTGCCAAAGCGACGCGCTGCTGCTGTCCACCCGAAAGCTGAGCTGGCAACCGACTCTCGTAACCAGGCAACCCGATGAGGTCGAGAAGTTCTTTAGTGCGCTGCTTACGTATATTCCGACTGACGCGCCGGATGCTCAAACCGAAATCGATGTTCTTCTCGATGGTCATATGACCGAACAGAGAGTAGTTTTGGAACACAAAGCCTGTACCACGCACCTGGGGTGGTAGCAATGTCACATCGCGTTTGTTTAGCACAACGCGTCCGCTATCAGGCAGTAGTAACCCCGCAATCAAACGTAGCAGGGTGCTCTTGCCACTACCGCTCGCCCCCAACAGTACAAACAGCTCTCCGGATTCAATGTGCAAATTTACATCGCGCACGACGGGTTGGCTGCCATACGACTTGTGTACATGCTCCAGTTCAATCGACATACTAAGCCTCCTTGCTACGAACACGATCTCGCAATGCTGTCATAATGACCAGAATCACCACTGCAATGATGCAAAGCAGCAGCGATACGCTGTAGCCGCCTGCATTGTCCCGATCTTTAATGGCGCGAAAGATAAACGTGGTTGCTGTTTCGGTGTATCCTTCCAGCGAGCCTCCAACGACGGAAACCGCGCCGAATTCGCCCACCATGCGCGCAAACGTCAAGACAATGCCATATTGAAGCGCAGTCCAGATTTGCGGGAATAGGATGCGGCGAAACGTGGTCCAGCGGCTCGCGCCCAACGTGTAGGCTGCTTCTTCGCCTTCTGAACTAAGGGTGCTTAAGACCGGTTGTACTTCGCGCGTGACAAAGGGCAATGATACGAAGATTTTCACCAACGCGATTGCCGGGTACGCAAAGACAATAGGAATTATCGTTGGGCTGAACCAGCCGCCGCGCCCAAAGAGGATGATCGTTGCATAGCCTGCAATCGGCGTGGCAAACACAAAGGGAATGTCCACGAGCGCATCAAAAAACTGCCTGCCTCGGAAGCGGTGGCGTACCAAGACCCACGCGGTAATCAAGCCGAAGACCGCATTGATGAGGGTCGCGATGCCTGATAAGACGAAGGTCACGAGCAGAGCGTGCTGCACGAACGGATTGGCAAACGTGTCGATTACTGGCGCGATACCCTCACCTAGCGCACCATAGAGCAACGTGCCGAATGGAATGATCAGCAGCACCAGAGCATAGCCGACCACAAAAGCGATCAACACCCATGCCCATCCTGAGACCGGTTTTGTCTCACGCATGTCGCCTCCGGAGGAACAACTCAACGCCAATCGTTACACTGAACGCTACAAACAACAGGACTGCTGAGGCACCTGCTGCTGCCTGAATGTTGCCTTCTTCGATTTGCGTGTAGATGAACACCGTCGCTGTTTGAGTTCGCATCGGGATATTGCCGGAGATAATGACAACCGAACCGAACTCACCCAACGAACGCGCAAAACTGAGCAGTGCGCCTGCAATAATGGCTGGACGTAATGCAGGGAAAATGACGCGGAAAAAGGTTGTCCAAGCAGAAGCGCCAATGGTGTGTGC
>JANRJX010000201.1:0-20050 GCA_033763755.1 Chloroflexota bacterium | reverse complement strand
CAGCAGCCCGATCACCAACAACGGCAGCAGCAGCAGCACGCCGCGCTTCGCCCGGACGAGCAGCGCCAGCGGCAGCAGGACAAGGACGGGCAGGAAGTACCACGTCATGAAGTTATCAACGAACGCCAGCCACCAGGGACGCGCGAAGGGCAGGAAGCGTGTCGCTAGGTATAGCAGCAGCGCCAGTGCGTACATGCCACAAATAAGGGAGGTGACGGTGCGAAGATGCTTCCATAAAGCAGTTCGGTTCAATTGATAAATCCTTCTGCCAATCATCAGCCGATCATGATACAGTTAATCCCGCTCGCTTCCTTATTCTGCATTTGAAACCTTACAACCTCATGGCAACACTCATCACTCGTTACTCGTCACTTTTCTCATGCACATCCTCCACGTAACGCCCTATTACGCGCCTGCCTATGCTTTTGGCGGTGTTGTCCGTGCGGTTGAAGGGCTGGCACAGGCACTTTTCCGGCGTGGACATCGCCTCACAGTACTGACAACCGACGCTTACGACCTGTCACATCCGTATGAGGGCGCGCTTGAAAGCGACGAGCAGGGCATTCGCGTCATTCGTGTGCGCAACCTGGTCTATCCGTTCCGTCGCCTCAATCTCTCCACACCCATCGCCATGCGCGACCGTGCGTCCCAACTGCTGGACGATGTCGATGTCGTTCATCTCCACGAACTGCGCACAGTCGAAGCGCTGCTCGTGGCGCCGCTGGCACATCAGCGTGGTATCCCCATAGTGCTATCACCGCACGGCACGCTGCCCATCAGTACGGGACGCGGCGGCTTGAAACAGCTATGGGATCAGCTGCTCAGCCCGGTCGTCATGCACCGCGTCGCTGCTGTCGTCGGCTTGACGGACGATGAGACCGCGCAGGCACGCACCTTTGCCGAGCGGACGGGCGACTCGTCGGGGCGCCGCTCCAGCGCCAGCATACATTTGGCGACCATCCCCAACGGCGTTGATTTAGCGATCAGCGGTCCGGTATCAGGTATCAAAGGCACACAGCTCCCAGTGCAAAACTCAGAACCTGGAACTGAGCACCACGAACTACGAACTACGAACTATCAACTGGGCGTTATGAACGCTACGACCGTCACTGTCCTGTTCCTGGGTCGCCTGCACGCCCGCAAAGGCGTAGACATCCTCGCCCGCGCGTTCATGCGGGCGAACATCCCGAACAGCCGCCTCGTCATCGCCGGACCGGATGAGGGGATGCTGCCCGCATTGCAGGCGCTGGCGGCACAGGACTCGCGGATTGAGCTGGTCGGCTTTCTCGATGGCGCAGCACGGTTGCACGCGCTGGCACAGGCGGATGTCTTCGCGCTGCCCGCGACGGGCGAAGGCTTGTCGATGGCGCTGCTGGAAGCGATGGCGGCAGGAATCCCGCTGCTGATTTCTCCCGGCTGCCACCTACCGGAGGCAGAACGTGCGGGCGCGGCGCTCATCGTGCCGCCAGAAATTGAGCCGCTGGCAGATGCGCTCCGTGTGCTGATGAGCGATGCCGAACGTCGCCAAGGCATGGGGGAGGCAGCGCGGAAGCTGGCAGAAGAACGCTTCAGTTGGGAGGGTGTGGCAGCACAATGGGAAGCCACCTACGAGAATCTTAAATCAGGTTAAAATGTTTTGACTCTCCCGTTCGTTTGTGATATTCTGTACAAAGTCGGAGATGCCATCTCATTCGCTATCGAAAATATCTGTTGCAAACCATGCAAACGCGCTATGATTTGCATCTTATAACGAAACCCCCCATATATTGGGCTATGAACACGGCAGTTATGCCGTGATTTCGGTTAGAGTGACCATTCAATAGCGGTGGTCAAGTGTGAGGAAAGGTGCCGTTTATGGCGACAGCGGTAACGACCGCCCAGGACAAGGCGAGAGCGGTATCGACAGAACGCGCGGCAGAGGTGGAAGTTAGCCTTCCCAGCCGCCGTGAGTTCTTATATTACATCTGGACGGCGTCGCTGCTGCTTCTCCTGGGGCAGGCGGGTGCTGGTCTGATCTGGTTTGCACTCCCGCGCTTCAAGGAAGGCACGTTCGGCGGTACGTTCAATTTCCCGCCCACGCGCCTGCCGGATCCGGGTTCAAACCCCGTAACGGTCGCGGAAGGGCGTTTCCATGTGGTGCGGCTGGAAGATGAGAGCATCAACGTGCTGTACGCTGTCTGCACACATCTCGGCTGCCTGCCGAAGTGGGCGGAAGCCGAAGAACTCTTCAAATGCCCGTGTCACGGGTCGCAGTTTCAGCGCGATGGTCAATGGGTCACGGGTCCTGCACCGCGCGGTCTGGATCGCTTCGTGACGACGATCACCTTCACAGACGGTACGACAGCCGTCAACGATGTATCGGGCGAAGCAATCGCGACCGCTGGCAAGACGATAGAAAGCATCGCCATCAACACGGGTCGCCGTGTCAATGGTCCGGTGCACGCATAACGCAGGGGAAGTATCGTTCAGACAGAACGATTTAGTGTTACGGAGTAAAACGCAATGTCGGTACTCCCATTTCCGTCGTTTTTAGACGACGTAAAGGAAAAGGGCTTTAAGAAAGCGGTTTTTGAAGGGGCGAACGAAGTCGTTGAGCGCTTGACTGCGGGTATGAACATCCAGGACATCCGCGAAGCGCTGCGCGGCGAAGCCCCCTCTCGTAAGCCGAACCCGCGTTTGCAGCCGCACGCCGATGGCTTCTGGCTGCATATGCGTCCCAGCTACTTCCACAAGTCGGTCACGGGCATTTATCCCGAATTCCGGCTCGGCTGGCTTTCGACATACTTCGTCGTCTTCGAGACGATCACCGGTATCTTCCTGATGGTGTGGTACACACCATCGCCAGAAGTCGCCTACGCCAACATGATCAACATCATGGCGAACGTGCCGCTGGGGCAGTTTATGCGTGACCTGCACCGCCTGGGTGCGGAAGCGATGGTTCTCATCGTAACATTACATATGTTACGAACGTTCTTCACTGCCAGTTACAAAAAGCCAAGACAATTCACCTGGTTTACTGGCGTTATCCTGCTCGGCTTGACGCTGTTCCTCAGCTTCAGCGGCTACCTGCTTCCCTGGGATCAGCTAGCACTTTGGGCGGTGACGATCGGTGCGTCGATGGTTGAAGCTGCGCCGCCGGAAATCGTCGGTCAAAACCTGAACCTGCTGCTGCGCGGTGGTCCAGAAATTGGCGCGAACGGTTTGCTGCGCTTCTATCTGCTGCATGTGCTGGCTGTTCCGGCGCTGCTGTTTATCTTCACAGGCGTCCACTACTACAAGGTGGTCGTGCATGGTCACAGCCTGCCGCCGCGTGAAGAGAACATCGGCGAAGACACCGCCAAGCGTGTGCCGCTGGACAAGCGCGTCTACTTCATCCCGGACATTCTGACCAGCGAAATCATGTGGATCGGTGTCACGACGTTGATCCTGGTGGTGCTGTGTACATGGTTCTTCCACGCGCCGCTGGAAGCACACGCCGACCCGCAGGATACACCGCTCGGTACGACAGCCCCCTGGTATTTCCTCTGGGTACAGGGCGCGCTCAAGCTGGGTGATAAAGTCTTCTGGGGCATCATCTTCCCGACGATTGCGCTTGGTTTCCTGGCAGTTGTGCCGTACATTGATCTGACTCCTAGCCGTCGTTGGGCGCACCGCCGCACCGCGCTGACGGTATGCTTCCTGATGATCAGCGCGACGACCGTCCTCAGCTACATGGGGCTGGCGGAATTTGGCGTGCGTCTGGCAGGGGATACCGAAATTCTGCATGAGATGGTGATGCCACCTGCCCACAATCGTATGGGCAAGCTGCTACCAATCCCGTTTGACCAACTGACGCCTGGTATCTATAGCACGCGCCAGTTTGAAGCGGAAGCGGGTCAGGAGTCGGCAGCGGTAGCTGCGTTCAATCAGGAAATCCTTGATAACGGACGCGCACAGCTTGCGATCGCACAGTTGGGCGTGGATCACCTCGAATTGAGCGCGATTAACACCAGCGTCATTCCGTCCGACGCTGAAGACCTGGAAAAGGCGATGCACTTCTTCGCCGATCGGCTGGTCGCCTATGAACACGAATTGCAGGATGCCTGGGGGCTGGTGGTCATCACCGAAGTACAGCCCGGTCTCATGCGTCTGGACGCGGTGATTGTCTGGCATCAGGTGGAGTTTGAGAATGGTCGTGTCGTGTTTGGCAGCGACGGTGAGCCAGTCCTCGTCACGGGCGAAGACGGGCAGCCTGTCACGCGCGTCAGCACCGATCATATCTTCATCCACGAAGACGCGCAGTACTTCGCTGCGCCAGGGAGCTAAATTATGCTGCAACGTCTGATTTTCGAGCGTATTGAGCAGCGTATCCTCGTGGGTACGCTCTCTTTCCTCGCGATTATGGTACTGGTGGGCTGGATCGCCATCAACGAAGGCGGTCGTATGGCAGCATTCGAGACGCAATACCTGGCGCGCTCGATTGAACGCGGTGCCTATCTGTACATGGCAAACTGCTCGACGTGTCACGGGACGGACGGGTTGGGGGGCGCAGGTCGCGCCCCAGCGCTCAACAGCCCTTATCTGTTTGGGCATGACTATCTGGCAGACCTGAACCGCGAACAATCGGGGCTGGAACGCGAAAAGCTGAACAGCGCAACCACACAGGAACGCATCACCGAAATTGATGCACGTCTGGCAGAGATCGAAACCGAACGTAATGCGCGCCTCAGCGCACTGGCGGCTGCGACAGAAACGCCCGGTGACTACAATCCCGAAGCGCCTTCTCGTCTCAGTAACCTCGGCTGGACGGGCAGCCTGCGCAGCTTCCTGCTGACCACACTCATTCATGGTCGTCCGAACAGTATTCAGTACTGGGGCGGTAACCAGATGGTGGCGTGGGGTCAGCTGGCAGGTGGTCCGCTGCGCACTGACCAGCTTGAAGACCTGACCAACTTTATCCTCAACTGGGATAAGGGTGATGCCTGGACGACGGATGATGCGCTCGCCGTGCGCCAGTGGCCGATTTCTGTCGTGGATGTCGCACTTGCTGGTCCGCCGCGCGAAACGATTGCGCCTGCGGGGACAGACCCGTCCACGCTTGATCTGTCCGCCATTAACGCGGAAGTGGCGAACTTCCAGGGCGATCCGCAAAACGGTCAATCGCTGTATAATGGCACGCTCGGTTGTGCAGGCTGCCACTTGCAGGCAGCGGTTGCGCCGCCAATGGAAGGCACCTGGACGCGCGTGACGGTCAGCCATGCGCCGCTGGCAGGGCTGGAACCCACGGAATATCTGGTGCATTCGATTCTGTATCCGGGTGAATTCCTGGCTCCGGGCGAGCCTTACATCCCCGGCACATATCCGAACGCGATGCTGCCGAATTACTCGGAACGCCTGACGTATCAGGAACTCGCAGATTTGATTGCCTACCTGCAAACGCAGGATCAGGAAGTCCCGGGACTGTAATAAAAAAGAAGGGCGACCATTGGTCGCCCTTCTTTTTTATTATGGGTAGAAGCCGCGAGTGGCGACCGCATCGGCGACGCGCTGGATCGCCGTGATTTGCGCGGCAGTACGCATGTCGACGCCGTGCTTTTCGGCGGTCCGCTCGGTGTTGTAATAGCTCTTGCGCAGCACGCGCTCCAACTGGCGATTGACTTCATCCTCGTCCCAGAAGAACGCCTGCAAGCCTTGTACCCATTCGAAGTACGATACAGTGACGCCGCCCGCGTTCGCCAGAATATCCGGCACGACCACCACACCGCGATCATGCAGAATATCATCGGCTTCCGGGCTGGTCGGTCCGTTCGCGCCTTCGACGATCAGGCTCGCCTGTACGTGCGGGGCATTGTTGCGTGTGATCTGTCCTTCCATCGCCGCCGGAATCAGCACATCGCACGGGCAGGTGATGAGTTCATCGTTGGTGACGAATTCGCCGCCTGCAAAGCCTCGCACGCCGCCCGTTGCCTTCACATGTGCGCGCACCGCTTCGATGTCCAGACCGTTCTCGTTAAAGACGCCTCCCGTCACATCGCTGACTGCCACGATCTTGTAGCCCAGGCTGTGCGCATAAGCCGCAGCGTTGGAGCCAACGTTGCCGAAACCCTGCACCGCCACACGAACATCCTGCGCGCGGTAATGTCCCTTGCCTTGCAGCGCTTCTTCCATACAGATGATGACGCCTCGCCCGGTCGCTTCGTTGCGTCCCTGGCTGCCACCGACATTCAGCGGCTTGCCGGTGACGACTGCCGGAACCGAGTAGCCGACCGTCATGCTGTAGGTATCCATGATCCACGCCATTGTTTGCGGCGTCGTCCCCATATCTGGGGCGGGGATGTCGGAATGCGGGCTGATGAGGGGGATCAGTTCGGAGGCATAGCGCCGTGTCAGTGCTTCGTTTTCGCGCTGGCTGAGGGTCTTGGGATCGACTACGACGCCGCCTTTCGCGCCGCCATAGGGCAGACCGACGAGCGCGCACTTCCACGTCATCCACATCGCCAGTGCGCGGACTTCGTCAATATCGACTGCTTTGCTGTAGCGGATGCCGCCTTTGGAGGGACCAAGTACCGTGTTGTGATGGACGCGGTAGCCGGTGAACATTTCGACTGAGCCATCATCGCGACGAACGGGGAAGTTGACGGTAAATTCGCGGCGGGGGTACTTCAGGAACTCTTTGACCCCATCCTCAATCTTCAAATAACGCACCGCACGGTCATATTGTTCGAGCGCAGTCTGGTAAGGATTTTCTATTGTGTGTTGCTCTTGCAGAGCTTGATGATATGCGACGACCATAATTTACCACGAACTCCCTGCCGTACGTTCGGCACATTTGGACAGATGCAATAACGCCTTACATTTCATTTTACGTGACATCGCACCTGAAATAAATGAAGATATGGAAAAGATTATGCGCTTTGCCTAAAAATACCCTAAATTCATTTGTGCAGTTCGTATAGATTACCGCGCTGCGGGGAGCCGTTGCAGCACGTCGAGCAGCTTTGCAGGTGGGTCACCTTTGTAGACAAAGGCAGATACGCCCGCTGCCACTGCTTCAGGCGCGTGACCGGGATCGTTCCCGATGGCAATAATCGTCAGCTTTCCGTTCGTGGCAAGCTGGCGTATCAGGTCAGCGGCATGAGCGCCGGGCAAGCCCCATTCCAGCAATACGATGTCGGGATGAGTGGTCTTGAGCAGCAGGATCAGTTCCGCTGCGTTTGCTGCTTCTGCTGCCACGCTCAAACCCAATGCTTGTTCGCACGCCAGTCCCAGTGCCTGCCGGACGTTTGGCTCGTCATCCGCGATCAGCACGCGCGTAGGAGCGGATTGTACGACCATCACTTCCTACCTTAATGCTCCGAATACACTTCCCAGTAAACAGCAGAGACCTCTCGCCTGCGTCGTGCGGGCGAGGAGTCTTTGTAACGGTCAAAAGATGAGGAGCGTGGCTGGTCAGCTAACCAGGTGGTTCTGCATGGCGATGCTGGCGGCTTCGGTACGGTTTGCCGCGCCGAGCTTGGAGATGATGTTGCTGACGTGATATTTAACCGTCGAAAGGCTGACGATGAGCTTCTGGGCGATCTGGCGGTTGTTCAGCCCGTTCGCCATCAGACACAACACTTCGCGCTCGCGCTCAGTCAGGTCAAAGCCGGGCAGCGGCGGGGCGGTCGCGGTATGCATGAGCGCGAGTGTGGCTTCCGAAGCCAGTGTCGGGCGACCGATGACGGCGGCGCGAATGGCAGCTGCCAGTTCGTCGGCGGTCACGGTCTTGAGCAGGTAGCCGATTGCGCCCGCTTTGAGCGCGGCGTTGACGAGTTCTTCCTCGCGGAAGCTCGTCAGGGCGATCACCTGTATCGCCGGGCAGCGTTCGCGAATCGCGTGCGTAGCCGTTGCGCCGTCCATCTCTGGCATCATCATGTCCATCAGCACCACGTCTGGCTGCATCCGCAGGCACACATCCACCGCTGCTCTGCCATTATTTGCTTCGCCGACCAGTTCCATATCTTCGTAGACCATGAGGAAGTCCGCCAATCCGCTGCGCACCACCGCATGATCATCCGCCACAACGACGCGAATAAGTTGTTGAGTCATCTTTACACATCTTTCTCTACCCATAAAACTGTGACGCTAGTCCCTTCGCCAGGACGTGTCTTCACCGACAGATCTGCCCCAATTGCCTGCGCACGTTCCGCCATAATACGCAATCCAAGATGCTGTGCGCCTTTTGCGGCGGGGTCAAATCCGCAGCCGTTATCAGCAATGTGCAGCCGCAACCGCTGGTGATCGAATTGCAAGTCCACCTCTGCCCGTGTCGCGCTGGAATGCTTGGCGACGTTATTGAGCGCTTCCTGCGCGATGCGATAGAGTGAGATTTGCGCGTCCGACTGCAAGGCACGCCTGTCCTTAACGTTGACATCGATCTGAATGCGCGTGCGCCCGGCGATGCCTTCCGCAAGCTGACGCAGCAGGTCGCACAGCGGCGCTTCCGTCAGTGCTGACGGGCGCAGCTCCAGCAGCAGCGTGCGCATTTCTGCCAGCGCGCCGCGCGTCAGTTCGCGCAGTTTCTCCAGTCGTTTCATGCCTTCCTGCGGGTCGCGTTCCCAGATGCGCGGCAGTACTTCGGCGGTCAGGCTGGCGGAAAAGAGCGTCTGTGTTACGGCGTCGTGTAAGTCGCGCGCCAGCCGTCCGCGCTCTTCGGCGGCGGCAGCCTCCCGTATCTGCTCGAAGCGGCGAGCATTTTCGAGCGCGATCACCGCTGACGGAGCCATCAGCGTGAGTAAGCGTTCCTCTTCGCCGTCAAGTGTGTTCGCTGTCATATTGCCAACGGAGAGCACGCCGATGACGCGCGTCCCTGACTTGAGCGGAACCGCAAGGATCGATTTCGCCCCCACCTTGTTCATTGCTACTGTATCGACAGCAGACTCTTGGCTGATGTCAGTGACAAGCAGGACCTGACCCGTTCGAAATGCGGTTCCAGATGCTGAATGGTTCAACGACATGCGGTAGCCCGGTTGTAGTTCTACGGGGTGCTCGCAGGAAACGACCGCCAGCGCCAAGCCCTCATCATCTGGCAAAAAAAGCGCGCTGATGTCGGTATGCGTCAGTTGGCGTGACTCATCGGCAATGAGTTGCAACACCTCCTGTGTATCCTGTCGACTCGCGAGTGACTGTTGAACATTGATGAGGGCGATCAGTTCGCGCGTGCGGTCGTCACCTTTGGGTTGGTCTTGCGCCATGTTCCCATCCCCTTTCTGCACATGGATGGGTCTCTCCTGAGTGTAGCGCCGCCCTCCGGACATAAACACTGTCACAGCGTCACCTGTCTGAATGACGAATGTCATCTCCTGGTCAGTTGACCAGTCGCTTTCCTCTTCGTCTTAACGAGTAATCAACCCGCCCTAAGCCCGACGACACGCTGCTTGATGCGGGTTAGGCTGGTAACAGTACATCCGGGGGGATTATGTATCACACTGCGATGACCACACCTGACGTGCTGGGAGTGCTGCTCACGAGCGCTGCGTTGGTCGCCTTGCGACAGGTGGGTGCGCCCTGGCGCTTGATCGGACCGTATCTTGGTTTACAGACCCTTCTTTTGGGCAACGTCGGTCATGCTGCCGCATTACTGACGCTGGCGCACATTACCGCGTTTGAATGTTTACGCTGGTTACGAGAGGCTAGAGGAGACTAAGCTGATGAACGATCCCGCAAGTGGACACTTTGGCGAATAGGAACTTATCGGCTGGCACGGCGCGAAGAACGCGATATGACGCTTGAGTTTGGCGATGCCTATCGTCGCTACAAGGCGCGCACAGGCATGTTCCTGCCGAAGTTGTGGCACACGGCTGCGCCGGAAGATGCCCGAATGCCGCACGCCCGCTAACGCCAATTCTGTGCCAGAATAGAGTAAGAATCTCTGGCACGGAGTCCTATCATGGCAACCATCGAGATGCACCTGATCGCTGAACGCAGCCTGCGCATTATGAACCCGATCAGCGAAGCGAAGCTAATGCTGGTCGGGCAGTTATGTCAGCTTCGGGCAGGGATGCGTTGGCTTGACCTCGGCTGTGGCAAGGCGGAGATGATCTGTCGCTTCGTACAAGCGCACGGTCTCCATGCGGTCGGCGTCGATTACTTTCAAGAGTTGCTCGACATTGGGCAGCAGCGTGCGGTCGAACTCGGTGTCGCAGACCGCGTGACGCTGGTACAGGGCGATGCTGCCGCCTACCAGCCGGAAGCAGCGGACTTCGATGTCGTGAGCTGCATTGGTGCGCCCTGGATTGGCGGCAGCTTTGTCGGCACGCTGGAGCTGATGAAACGCTTCGGTACGCTCAACGGCTTGTACCTGATAGGCGATGCCTACTGGACGGAGACGCCGGAACAGGCTTACGCCGCATGGGACAAGCAGCCGGGCGCGCAGGTGACGCTGGTCGAGACGCTCGACCGCATCGACAGCGCGGGCATGGAACTGGTGGAGATGGTGCTGTCCACGCCGGATGAGTGGGATCGCTTTGAAGCTGCTCAGTGGATGGCAGTGCATGATCATCTGCGCGCCCACCCGGACGACGAGACTGCCCGCGCCGCGCACGTTTGGAAAGCCAAGCAGCGGCGCGCATATCTGCAATATGCGCGACGCTACTTTAACTGGGGCATCTTTGTGCTGCGACAACCTGTGATATGATCGGCGTATCGCCATAACATCCCTGCCATCACGGACAAACCATGCCCGCCTTTGCACTCTACTATGTTCCCGATGCCGACACGCCGTTCTACACGGCTGGCGCACAAATCCTTGGATACGATGTCTGGACTGGCGAGTTTCTCAGTACAGACAACCCGGCGCGGACTTGCTTTGAAAGCTTCGATGCAGCATGGCCCGCTGAAGCGCAAACCTTCGGCTTCCACATGACGATCACGCATGCACTCGAATTCGACTCCGAACGCCTGCCGGAGATTGAGCGCGAAATCATTGCTATTCTCAACCTGTTCGACCTGGTTGCTCCGTTCACGCTGCAACCGACGGATGCCTGGTTGCGCTGTGACGAACGGGATGTCGTTCTCTACTATCATCCCAACCAGGCATTCATGATGTTTCATGCTGTGTGTGTGGCGCGCTTGCATCCGTTCGGGCGCAGCAGCCCTGCATATCAGCGCTATCTTGCAGGCGAACTATCGCATCTGCGCCCGGCAGAGCAGCAGCGCACGCGCCAATACCTGCATCCTGATATTCTGGAAAACTGGTTTCCTCATCTGGCATTGCTGCGTCACCATACAGGGCTGAGTACAGAGGCAACGCGCACAGGCGTCCTGAAGGCGCTCCCGCCACCTACACCGCTGACTGTGGAGCGTGTTTGCTTGCTGGTGCGACCGGACAATGAGACACATTACCGAGTGCATCGCGTCTTTGACCGCGTGGACTTTCCATCGGGGGAGTGATCTCTTGTCCTTGCGTTGTGGACGCAAGACACGGATCTGAACATGCTCTACCGCCGAAAGTAGGATGTATGTCTCCGCCTCACGTGTGTGTCGGTTACAGGCGTATACACTTATGCTTGGGGCATTCGTTTTAGAGTTTGGAGACGTAATGCCTCATGAAGTACCGTATCTTGCTCATCTTGCTGCTGCTGGCGCTGGCAATCGCATTTCCCGCCGCAGCTCAGGATGACGACACGCTGATTGTGTCCACCGGCGGCATCATGCTCACCATCGACAAAGACTTCGCAACTGGTGTCGCCATCAATCCGCTGCCCGCCGACCCACCGGAATATGGTCCTGGTTTTGCCGAACCCGCCAGCACACAGATCAGCTTCATTAATCCACCGCCCGGCTTCGCTGCCGAATCGATCCTGACCATCCGTATCTATCGCACGGACGACTTCGCCGATTACCCTATGCATATCGAGCGCCTGTCACAGTTGCAGATACTGCTCGATAATGACTCGCCGCTGACGGAGTTCATGCAGCCCGCGCCAACGATGCCGGGCGTGTCGCCGCTGCCGTTCATCCCGCTCTATTTGCACGGCACGGTTTTGCAGGCGCGCGCGGAGTATGTGCAAACGCCGCTGTTGCAGGGCATCCGTTACATTACGGCAATTGCTGCAGCGATTGAGCCTTTGAACAGCCGCAGCTTCATCTATACCTGGCAGGGCGTGACCAACGACGGCGAGTACTATGTCAGCGCGCAGGCATTCCTGACGACGTCGCTGTTCGAGGATAACGTGCCTGTGGAAGACCCGGCTGCATTTGCGGATGCGTTTCCTGACTATCTGACGGGCGCGGTTGCGACGCTCAACGCCGCCGCACCGACGGACTTCACGCCGTCGCTGGCGGACATTGATGCAATCATGGAGTCGCTGACGGTGACGCCGATTGTGTAGGGATGTTCGCTGCTTGTCATTTGCAGGTAAGGCGTAGGGAATTTGACTCTGCGCCTTTTGCGTTAGCATTGTTCAGTAGTGGGTCATCGCCGATGAATGAAATATCACTGATGGGGATTGCTATGTCGTTTCTAAGCCGTTACCGAGATGGAGAAGAGGAAGCTGTTTGGGACGACATGGTGTCACTTGGCAGCAGCATTCAAAACGACGCATATCGTGAAGATGCCTGGTCCGTTGTGCGCGAGACGATGCTGCGTGTAAAACACAACGTTGAAATCTTGCATCAGCAGCTGCTGCTGTTGGACTATCGGTTCGTAACGCCGGCAGGTGCATACGTTCCACCGTCTGCGGATGTGAGAACCAAAATCCAACAGCTCAAGAGTCGGGTTGGCAGTTTGCCCATGTCTGTAGAAGCATGGTTTGAAATCGTCGGCAAGGTTGATTTTTGCGGGTCACATCCTGATTTATCGACATACATTCCGACCGAGCAAACGCGCGCATGGTATCCCGATTACAATCCCCATCCTTATGCGGATGTATTTCCATACTACAGTGATCCACTTTACTTTATGGATGTGGAAGAAGCACTTGTACTCACCCATGATTTCGATAGCGATACTGGAACGTGCGCCCTACAGATACTTGATTGGTTTCACAAAGCCAATGTCAGCGGTGCTGTCTATGAGATATCGCTCCCCAATTCTGCTGTTGATGTGCTGGTGCAGTATGAACCGCATCAGACAACCTTTGTGGATTACCTGCGCACGTCGTTCACATGGGGAGGATTTCCTGGCTTTGAATTGCACAGTGCAGAACGATTTGAAGCATGGCGACAACGCTGGGAAGCCCAGCCTGTTTACGCAGGAAAGTCGATTCCGCAGAAGACGCTTCAACGACTTTCAAGTTCTCTTCTGCGGATCTAATTGCAGAGGGTGGTCAGGCATTGTGAGTTCGCCGCAACGCCTGTGTCTTAGTCGCTTGACTTGAACTCGCTCTCATCGTCGTTCTTGATCGCGTCAATCGTTTCGATGTCGCGTTCCGACAGGCGCATCTGTGCGTCCAGGGTCGCCTGCTCGCGCGCTTTCTCATCCTCGTCTGGCTGATGAAGCCCCTGATCCTCGTCGTACATATCGACGGATGTCTCCTCGTTCGGTTGTTTGGGTGCGTTCATGGCGCTCGCTCCTGTTCTGCGATCGGCGGTCGTACAGTCACAGGATAGGGCGATACGAGACACATTGCATCGGGCAGGTGGGTAGGGTTGGCTGTGCGATTAACCCCGTCGCAGCCGCCGCAGTACGATACCTGGCAGCACCCGCGCCTCGTCCGCGCCGAGCAGCAGCGCCAGCCCGAAGAATGCGACCACGCCCGCCGCGCCGCCACCGAGCGCCTGCAACCAGGCGCTCACGCCATTGAGCAGTGTCAGCACTCCCCACACCGCTGCGCCCATTCCGACTGCCGCCAGTGCTGCGCGCCCGACACTTGTCAACACCTCTGCGTCGCGCAAGCCGTTGATGCGCCGCCGCAGCAGCCACCACAACACCGCCGCCTCCACCAGCGTCGTCACCGAGTTCGCCAGCGCCAGCCCCGCGAATGCTCCGCGCGCCAGATCGTTCGGATCGCCAATGAAGCGGATGAAAATCAGGCTGAGAATGATGTTCGACACCATCGATGCGATGCCGACCGAGACCGGTGTCCACGTATCCGCCAGCGCGTAGAACGCTCGCGACAGCAGCTCCAGCAGCGCATGACCCGCCACGCCGACCGCCAGGAACGCCAGCGCCCACGCCGTTGCCCGCGAATGTTCCAGCGTCCAGGCGTTGCGCTCGAACAACGCGCGGATCACAGGTTCGCCCAACACGACCAGTCCGACCGCCGCAGGCAGTGCCAGAAACAGCACGCCTTTGATCGCGCTCACCAGCCGTTCGCGATAGCCGTCCATGTCGCCCGCCGCTGCCAGCGCTGATAGCGACGGGAACAGCGCCGTGCCGACGCTTTGCGCCACAATGCCGAGCGCGAAGAACATCAGCGTCCAGGCATAGCTGAACGCCGTTACACTGCCTTCGACCATGCGTGGCGGCAGCGCTAAAGTCACATTGACCACGAAGTTGATCTGTACGACTGCCAGCCCCAGCACGCGCGGCAGCATCAGCGTTAGCACTTCGCGTGCGCCGGGCGTGGAGAAGCTGGGTAGCAAGCGCAGCCGCGCCGGGATACGCTGCAAGCCTGGTAGCTGTACCACGAGATGCAGCACTGCGCCCAACACCACGCCCCACGCCAGCCCGTAGACGTTGGCGCTCGCCTGTCCATCAATCGTCAGCAGCGGCAGCGCACGGCTAATCAGCAGCGCACCGATGATCTGCCCGATGTTGTACATCGCCGCCGCCAGCGCGGGCAGCGTGAACGATTGATGCGCGTTGAGGATGCCCATCAGCAGACCGCTGACGCTGAAGATCGGCACGGTCAGCAGCATGATACGCATCAGGTCGGCGGTCAATTGCTGCAATTCCGGTGTCGATTCGGGCGCGATCACGCTTGCCACGAGTTGAGGCGCGAAAAGGGCGATCACCACCGCCAGCACCGTCGCCGCCAGCAGCGCAATCGTCATGACCGCGCTCGCCAGCCGCCAGGCACCGGGTTGATCATCCGCTTGCAAATAGCGCGCGAAAACGGGGATGAATGATGAGCCGAGCGCGCCACCCGCCACCAGCACGAACAGCATCTCCGGGATGCGCTGGGCGGCGATGTAAGCATCGAGAATGGCGGTTGCGCCGAAGGTGGAGGCGATGACAGATGAGCGGAACAATCCGAGGATGCCGCTCGCGAGGAAGCCGAGCAGCACGACCAGCGCCGCCCGCGCAATTTGACGGGTAGAGAGTGGAGTGGCAGTCATTTATGGATAGGGTTGAAGGAAGATACAGAATAATGAAGGGTGAACACCATGAATGGCATTCGTACAAATCTAATGCTGTACGGACGGCAAGAATGCCGTCCACTGTGGCAATATGATTTCATAGCTGACTATGATGTGATGCACGCTTGCGAATTTCGACTTTGACTGCGCCGGGAGTCATGCCTTCTGGCAGTTCAATTTCCAGTTTGCCATCTTCCGTGATCACGCCCTGCAAGACCAGCGTTGCCATGCTGCCACCCTCTTGTATCGCTACGAGAGAGTGTAGCACATTCCTAATCCATCGCGCCCGCGAGAATCTTGGCGGTGTCGCGCGTCTCTTCGATCTGCGCTTCTGCCTTGTATGCCCGCACATTTACCTGGCTTAACGCCCATAACGCCACGCCCAAGCCAATCGCGCCGATCAGGAAGACCGCGCCATATGACGCCGTGTAGGTGCCGCTGATCTGGTAGCCGATGTCGCGCAAGATGCCGCCGCCCGCCACGCCGCTGCCGCGCGCCAGCGTGACGACCAGCGTCCAGAAGCCGAGGAATGTCCCTGCCTTGCCGAACGGACTCATATCCATCATCAATCCGAGTGTGCCGACGTTCCAGATGCCCAGGCCGATGCCCAGCAGGATCAAACCCGGCGTCACCAGCCAGCGGATTTCCGCGAAAGACGAGAGTGCGAAGAGTGCGAACGTCAGGACGAGGATGCCGACGCCGAGGTAGTTCATAACGGTGTTCGTCAGCCACTTGAAGCGGCGCGACAGGATGAGGAAGACTATCGTACCGAGGATCGCCATGCTGCCCCAGTAGGCGGCAAAGCGCGAGGTAGTGCTGGCGGACATCTCAAATACATCGGCAGCGAACGGTTCAAGGATCAAGTCCTGCGTGAAGGCAAACATCATCGAAAGCGCGAGATACCAGAAGAAGAAGCGCGTCTGGCGGCTGCTCCATGCCAGTTTGAGATCGCTCTTGAGCGTCGTTGCGTGCTCGCTTTCGGCATGGGAGGCGGTGCTGCCGTCCGTCCGGCTGCGGCGCTCTTCACCCAGCAGCGAGAAGAACCACAGACTGCCCATCACGGTTGCGCCAATCAGAAACAGATTGGTGATGGTCTCTGGTGTGAACTTCAGCACACCCATCGTGCCTTCGGGGTGGGCGTCACTGCTAGGCAGCAGCAAACCGAAGAACACGCCGCCAATCGTGAAACCCAACAGCAAAAACGTCCAGACAATGCCGACCGCGCGCCCGCGCTGATGTTCGGCGCTGCGGTCGTAGATCAAGGCCAGGAAGGTGCTGCCGGAAAAGGCATTGCCCAGACTAAAGAGCAGCAGTGCCAGCGTCAACACCACCCATGTCATCAGGTCTGCTGCGTTGCCGCGCGCGACATGCGCCGTTGCAAAGCCGAGAATGGCAATGCTGACCGCCATCATACCGCGCCCCAGCCAGATCCAGAACAGACGACGGTAGCCACCTATCGCCATGCGGTCAGACATGCGCCCTGCCCACACGCCAATCGGCGCGAGGAAGTAACGGAGCGCGACCAGCAAGCCGATGGGCGTGGCGGCGAAACCGAGATCGCTGATCATGATACGGTTCCAGACACCAGTCGTGATCACATCAGCCATGCCGGAACCGAGGTGGAAGAAGCCGATCTTGATGTTGCGTGCGGTACTGAGATTGGGTTGTGTGTCAGTTTGCATTACGATTACTGTAGATTTCTGTAGGATTGCAAAAGATTATACAGAAATCTACAGAATTTTGTCAATCACCCAGATAGTCACGCAGGTGACGGCTGCGGCGCGGGTGACGCAGCCGGCGCAGCGCGCGCCCTTCAATCTGGCGAATGCGTTCGCGCGTCAAGCCGAAATGATCGCCCACACCTTCGAGCGTGTGTGCGTCCTCGTTCGACAAGCCGAAGCGCAGCCGAAGCACTTTTGCCTCACGCGGAGTCAGCGTTTCCAGCATCTCATCAATTTTTTCGCGCAACATGGAGTCAAATGTCGCCTGTGCGGGTGTTGCGTCGTCATTGGGGATAAAGTGACCGAGTTCGCTGTCGTCGTCTCCGACGGGCATTTCCAGGCTGACGGGTTCCTGCGCCACGCGCAGCATCCAGCGCACCTTGCGCGTGGAAATCTTCATCATAGGGGCGATCTGGTCGGGTGTGGGTTTCGTACCGGTCTGCTGTTCCATGTCGCGCATCAACCGTTGCAACTGACGGATGCGGTCGCTCATGTGGACCGGCACGCGGATGGTGCGCCCCTGGTCGGCAATCGCGCGTGTGATCGTCTGGCGGATCCACCATGTGGCATAGGTGCTAAATCGGAAGCCGCGCTGGTATTCAAATTTCTCGACCGCGCGCATCAGCCCGATATTGCCTTCTTGAATGAGATCCAGGAATGGAATATTGCGGCTCATGTACTTCTTGGCAATCGAAACCACCAGCCGTGTGTTGGCGCGGATCAACTGGTCGCGGGCGTCCTGCCCATCTAACACTGCCTGCTGCCAGCGCTGCGCCGACGGGTGTGCGGGGGTCTGGCGCAGCTTGCGCGCAGCGGTCTTGCCCATATCGATCAGCTTTGCCAGCCGGACTTCTTCTTCGGCTTCGAGCAGGGCGGCGCGCCCCATCTCTTTCAGGTACAAGCCAACAATATCGTCCGAGACCAGTTCGCCTGTATCGATCAGCTCATCTTCATCGATCAATAGCAGGTCGTCGGCGTCTTCCCAAACATCGCTGTCATCCGTCAACTCGTCCCGGTCGTCATAATCGAACGCCCAGAGATGATCCAGTCCTGATTGAAGTGCGTGGTTCTCGTCCAAACGAGCCTCCCGATAATGCCCATCATCGCAACACGATGCCGATCACTGCACCTATATGTCAGAAATCAAACGGAGTTCTACAAAGTCGTTGCGCAAAATGGGAAACACAAACGGCAGGTTTGGTAGAGGCAGGATACATCCTGCCCCTACTATTCATCATCTTTTCCATTGGAGGGTTTGCCGTTGGCGGCAGGCTGCCAGAACTGCCCGTGCAGCGGATCGGTGAAGCGCGATAGATCGGCTTCAGGCGTCCATGCGCTGCCGTCGGGCAGTACGGTCAGGTCGTCGAGGATCGCGCCGTCCAGCTTTGCGCTGCGCAGATCGGCGTTGATCAACTGCGCACCCTCAAGATGTGTCCCGCGCAGGTCAGCATCCGCCAGTTGTGCATCCTGAAACGCCACACGGTACAGCTTCGCCTCGAACAGATTCGCACCGCGTGCGTCCGCGCCGCGCATCTTCGCTGCCTGTAAATTCGCCTGCATCAGGTTCGCGCCGACCAGACTCGCGCCGTTCAGGTTCGCCTTCTTCAGCTTCGCCCATTGCAGATTAACGCCCTGCAGATCGGCATCCCACAATTTCGCCTCGTCCAGGTTCGCCACACGCAGATCGCACTCTTGCAGCGATCCATCCGTCAGCCAGCCGCTCGCGCGCAGTTCTTCCGCCGCACGCCGCGCCACGTCGTTGATGTTACTGCCCAACTGCCGCGTCAGCTGCTCGCGCTCACGGTTGACCGCCACCCGTTCATCGCGCATCCGGTTTAGCCCGTCGATGATGAGGACGGTGATGGCGATGCTGGCAAATTCTGCACTGATGTTGGCGTAAAAATCGCCGATGAAAGCGTTGAAATCGAATGCGCCGGGGTGCTGCTGCACATAGCCGACCGTACCGCTGATAAGTGCCAGCGCCAGCAGTACCCATGCCACGCGGCGCGCCGTTAACCAGTCAAAGATAGAAATGGCTTTCAAAATCTCGCCTCTCACGATATGTTCCACAGATTACGATAGCACAAGATTGCATCGACAAAATGCGTGATCGCAGTATGATCAACGGCATGTTTGCATAGCAGATAGAGACACCTCATGTCCCAACCTGTCACGCTGTTTGAGCCGTTCGAGGGCTACCACGAAGTTGAATTTACCGCCGACCTGTGCGTCAAGTGCAACATCTGTACGTCGGCGTGTCCGGTCGCGCCTGTGACTGAATTATTCCCCGGTCCCAAGACAGTCGGACCGCAGGCCCAGCGCTTCCGCATGACGGGCGAACGCGGTGACGAATCACCAGATAAAAGTGTTGATTACTGCTCCGGCTGCGGTATCTGCACGATGGTCTGTCCGCATGGCGTCAAGATCATGGAGATGAATACGCGTGCTCGTGAGCAGTTGTACGATGGCAATATTCCGCTGCGCAACCGCGCGCTTGGGCGTTCGGAACTGCTGGGCAAGCTCGGCTATCGTTTTGCGCCGCTGCTCAACTTTGGCGCGAACATCCGCCCGGCGCGCATCGTCGTTGAGAAGGTGATCGGTATTCACCGCGATGCGCCGCTGCCGCGCTGGGAACCGCTGCCGTTCCGCACCTGGTTCAGGCGCTACAAGCCGCAGCCGAGTCAGCCCGTGCGCGGCAAGGTGGCGTACTTCCACGCCTGCGCGGGCAATTACTACGACACGGCGGCGTCGAAAGCGGCGGTGCTGGTGCTGGCGCACAATGGTTACGATGTGGTGCTGCCGGAGCAGAACTGCTGCGGGCTGCCGATGCAGTCGAACGGCGAGTTTGACGCGGCACGCGCACACGCTCGCCGTAATCTCGACTGGCTCGCGCCGTATGCACAGCAGGGCATCCCGATTGTCGGCGCGTCCACGTCCTGCACGCTCAGCCTGAAGAGCGACTATCGCGAGATATTGCGGCTGGAACACCCGCAGCGCGATACGGTCGCGCGCGATGTCTATGACCTGAGCGAGTTCCTGCTGCTGCTGCACGAGCGCGGCGAACTGCG
>JANRJX010000200.1:0-14422 GCA_033763755.1 Chloroflexota bacterium | reverse complement strand
GGGTTCCCACGCTGTCCACTTGTTTCAGTACCCTCTGCGGGTCAGTGGTGTCTGCAAGTCCATTGCATCGGGGTAGGCGGAGGCGGAGGCGTGTTTCAGTACCCTCTGCGGGTCAGTGGTGTCTGCAAGATCGAAGGAGGTTGTCGGCAGCACAGTACCCGAAGTTTCAGTACCCTCTGCGGGTCAGTGGTGTCTGCACGCGTTGTTTTCGTGCATGTGGTTAATGCCGTGCGGTGTTTCAGTACCCTCTGCGGGTCAGTGGTGTCTGCAAGGCGTTAGCGCAAGCGGTTCGGGAATACGTCGCGTGTTTCAGTACCCTCTGCGGGTCAGTGGTGTCTGCAAGTACGCCGCCGACAGTACGGGGGATGCGTGATGGATGTTTCAGTACCCTCTGCGGGTCAGTGGTGTCTGCAAGAGGGGGTCGGTTGAGTACTGGTACTCCGATATTTGGTTTCAGTACCCTCTGCGGGTCAGTGGTGTCTGCAAGCGCATTACGCCCGCCGAAGACATGGCGTTCGTAACGTTTCAGTACCCTCTGCGGGTCAGTGGTGTCTGCAAGATTAATCACGGCGAATTGATTTTTGATCACGATGAGTTTCAGTACCCTCTGCGGGTCAGTGGTGTCTGCAAGTGGCGGTCTTCATGACGCGCTTGGGATACGCTTGTTTCAGTACCCTCTGCGGGTCAGTGGTGTCTGCAAGCGAGGAAAAAGGCAGCAGCCACCGCAACAGGGTAGTTTCAGTACCCTCTGCGGGTCAGTGGTGTCTGCAAGATGAGGCGTTCTACTTGCAACCTGTTCTCATGTGGTTTCAGTACCCTCTGCGGGTCAGTGGTGTCTGCAAGCGCGGGCGGAATACCGCGCCAAGTTCGATGCGGCATGTTTCAGTACCCTCTGCGGGTCAGTGGTGTCTGCAAGATCGAGTCTGGTCGAGCCGCACATCTGGTTTGGCAGTTTCAGTACCCTCTGCGGGTCAGTGGTGTCTGCAAGTGCAGCGCGCTCGTTCACAATATCGAAGTCAATTGTTTCAGTACCCTCTGCGGGTCAGTGGTGTCTGCAAGCACGCCTGCGCCGTGTGCGGGTTGCGTCTGGCGATGTTTCAGTACCCTCTGCGGGTCAGTGGTGTCTGCAAGGTTCTATCAGCAGTGCATGAACGCGCTGGACGGCAAGTTTCAGTACCCTCTGCGGGTCAGTGGTGTCTGCAAGGGCGCAACGCCGTGACCGACTTCCACGTTGCGCGCGTTTCAGTACCCTCTGCGGGTCAGTGGTGTCTGCAAGCGCTGGCGGGGCGCGCTGCAAACCCTCAAAAGTGGGGTTTCAGTACCCTCTGCGGGTCAGTGGTGTCTGCAAGAAAGACTTTTTACGCGAGGAACTGCAAGAGGCGTTGTTTCAGTACCCTCTGCGGGTCAGTGGTGTCTGCAAGCCCGATAGAAATGTAGCACAAAAAGGCTCGTGCTGCACCAGTCGTCCGTTTTCGCGCCAATTTGACCTGTTTTTGCACAATGATTTTGTGGCTCATCGCCTCTAATCTCCGTCTTTTTCTGCGCGTTTTCGCAACCCGGTCACTGCTCAAAATTGCCACCGGGTTGCGACACCTCATTTGCCCCTACACAACATCGTTGCAGAAGCGCCGAAACTCACATTCCAGGCACGGTTTTACCGATTCTGGCGGCGTTGGCATCCGTTCAGTCTCCGCGATGCGCCTCATCTCCACGAGCGCATCCGTCACTTTTTTGCGGAGTTGCGACGTGATGCGTATTTCGACCGTTTTTCGCGCCTGGATCAGATAGATCAAGCCTTTTTGCACCGTCATCTGGTACTGCTCCTCCGCCATCAATGCGTAAGCCACCAGTTGCACCCGGAAATGTGTCCCTTCCCGCCGCGCCAGCTTGTAATCCACCGGAATCAATTGCCCCTCATGGACGATCAACTCATCCACCTGCCCGCTCAATCCCAGCGCGTGTGAAACCAGGGACACATCAAAATAGCGATCCGCCTGTTCCAGCCCTTCCAGGTGCATTGTCCGCCGCATGGCGCGCTTCGGCTCATCTTCATGTCGGCGAATTGCTACGCCCATCTTGACTGTCGTCGGGCGTACATCAGGCAGACAGCGGTGATAATACAGGATGCGCTGGCAGTAGTAGTATTGCTTCAGATCAGTGACGGTGAACAATTCCCCTTCACGCCAAGCCATGTCCCACCTCCAGTCGTTTGCGCCAGTCATCTTCGGAAATCGGGATCAGTTGTATCGTGCCGGGACCGTCATCAAGCAGTTCTTCCAGGCGCAGCATCAGCGAGTCCTGCTGATTGCGGCTCAGCTTGCCACAAAAGGTGCTGAACTGAATCCGATCCAGTCCAAAATCTAGACACGTCTCCGAGATTTTCGTCCGCGCCCGGTCAGCCGTAATGTCGTACACCACCAGAACCCGCTGCATCTCACCAGTCCCCCGCGTAAGCACCATACTGCTCAGTTTCAGCGCGCAAATACGCTGCCATCTGCCGCGCCTGGCTTTGAATCACCGCCCGCAGCACATGGCGCTGTCCGTTGTAACGCACTGTCGCTTCCCCGTGTGCCAAGAGATGTTCCGCCAGGGCGCGCCGCGTCGCGCTCGTCAGTTTGCCATCCGCCTCCTGCTCGACCTGAAACCCGCGCGTCGCCAGCCCAAACACAACGCGGTCTACAGCAATCTGCCGGAATTCCTCGATGAAATCCAGTACCAGCGACGGCTTGCCGGGGCGGTCGGCATGGAGAAAGCCGGCGTAGGGGTCCAGCCCTGCCAGCACCAGCGCCTGTTCAATCCGCGTATAGAGAATGCCATAGCCGTAATTTAGCAGGCTGTTGATCGGGTCGTTCGCACCACGATGCTGCCGCTCCGTCCAGCCATACTGCTCTGGGACGATCAGCCGCACCGCCGCCCAGTAGCGCTGTGCCGCATAGCCTTCAACGCCCATGATGCGGTCACGCACCTCATCCACCGTCGTGCCTTTCAGGTGTGCCACCTCGTCACGCGCTTCTTCAATTTCGGTCGCGATCTGGCGCAGCGCATGGTGAATGTCAGGCGCGCTGTCTTTGCGGTTCTTCGCCATATATTTAAGCGTAGCCGATTGATTGTGCAGTTTGGCGGCGGTCACGGCTTTCGCAATCGCCACCCCGCGCCCATCCAGATATGCGAGCAATTGCTGGCGGCGCGTTAACACGGTTGCCCCCAATCCCGCTGCGTAGACCGAGGCATAACACCGTCCCAGACTGTCCATGAAGAAGACCGGGACGCCTTCCTCGCAGCACGCCTCTAAAGCATCCGCCGAGATGCTGACGCCATGACTCAGGACTTGTACGGAACGCAAATGCAGCAGGGGCGCTTCAATCAGCGTCTCCTGCTGCTGGCTAATGCGTATGCGCCCACTGTATTTGCCAATGAAGCTGCCAACGGTATCGGCGATCAGATGTTCAACGATCATGAGCGGACTCCTATGCTGTAAAGGTCGTTATCTTCAGCATACGGAGCGGTTGGAAACTATGATTCCAATTTAGCCACTCACTTCCAGCCAACCATTTCCTTTAATGATATTCTTGCCCACGTTGACCAGCGATGCCCATACCAGCCAGGAGCGTAGTGCGCGCACATCGCCTTCTACCAGCGCGCTGCCCACGAACCCGCTCACATCCTGCCGCCGTTTGGCACGCTGTGAACCACTGAACGCCCGTATCCAGCGCGTGTCATCACGAATGATACGTACCGCAGCCGCCTGCGCAGTCAGCGCGTGATGCCGTGTTTTCCAGACCTCATGCGCTGCCGCCTGACCGTAGTGATATTCGAGCGCCTGCAAACGTTCTACCGCACGCTTGACGAGCGTCTCCATCTGCGGACGGTTCAATATGCGTTCCCCCTCCGTTAACTGTGTCGGCGTGAGAAAGCGCAGCCATAACCGTTCCGCAGGGAGTTGTTCCGCCGCCGCCGCTACCTCCGCCACGCCCAGCGGCGCATCCGGGGGACAAACTCGTCCCCCTGCTTCATACAGCGTTCGCCGGGCATGTGTCAGCGGTTGCAGCGACTCAACGCGCTCCAGTAAGTAGCGACCGCGCCCGTGAGCAAAACCTGCCTGTCCAATGCGCTGTGCCGCCTGTATCACATAGGGATACAAGTGGGTCGCTTTCCCAACCAGGATAACGTCAAAAGCGAACGTCTCCCCCGCCTCATACCGACACTCCTCGCCCGCGCGTGCCGCCATCGGCGGACGAATGATGAGCGGGCGTGGCGGGTTGACCCCGCGCGGACTGTTCGCCTCCAGCGCCAGCAGGAAACACATCGGGCAGTGCAGGCTGTGTCCTGGTTTCCCCTGCTGACCCGGATCGGTACAGGCGAAGTCACGCAGTGCCTCCCATAATGCACCGCGCCACTGCGCCCCCGCGTGAGCCGCCAGATGCACAAATGTATTCGCCCGGCATGTCAGGCGCAGTGGCGTCAGCGCCAGGTCAAAGTCAGCATCCATCACGACTCCCCGTCACTCAGTTCATAGTAGCTGTAGCCGCGACTGCTTCGGATCAATCGATAGGGCAATGCGACATGATGCAGCACACGATCCACACCCAGTCGGATACTCCTGCCACTGTAGATGTCCGCCTTCTCGAACGTCAGCGACGGGCTGGTGTCATCAAGCTGCAACAGCAGCGAGTCTAGTGGGAATGACGACAACGGTTCCCCGACCACTACATAGCGCCCATCCAACGCCTCGCGCATGTCCGGTGCTGCTGCGAGTTGAATGAAGCCGCCGCGTTTGCCCAGGTAGTTCAGGCATCCCATCCATTCGCGCAGCGCGGCTGCTTGCGCTGCCTCTGCTACTTCCAGCGCCAACCCAAAAGCGCCATCGAGATAGGCGTACTCACGGTAGCTGATCGTGCGCTGAAAGAACCCGGCATCAGGGCTTCCCGCTTCTGCCGGATTGCGTCGCGGTCGCAGTACCTTGATGAAGGTGTTGTTGATGACCAGCCGCACAGCCGGTCGTAATGCCACACGGCAGCCGTTCAACCACGTCCACGCCGCCTGCGCCCTTCTGACACCTTCCACCCGACACGCCACGTCCAACAGCGCCATCTTGACTGCGAACGGCGTGGGGACGGGTAGTGTCCGTCCCCCGGAGGCAGTCGCAGATGCGGGCTTCAAGCTAAAGAGCGCGGTCGCTTCATAATCCGCCGCAACCCACATGTCCGCCTCCCTATGCGTAGCGCAATTCAAACGGTGCCGTGTTCGCCAGCAAGTTGCCGACAATCTGCGTCAGTTCTGCCAATGAGTCAAAGCGCAGTGCATCGACCCCTGAAGTGGGCGCAATGCTTCCCAGTGCGATCTTTAGCTGATCAATTTGATCGCGATAGTCGTCCTTCAACGGGCTGACTGTGGGCGCGGGCGTTGCCCCAGCGCTGACCGTCAGCGAGCCTTCAACATTAACGATGTGCGGAGCCTGGCTGGAGCGCATCGCGCCATTCGGTTGCAAGAACGTATACAGCACACTTTCCAGCAGTGCGCGGGCGCGCAGTAGGCGCTGCTCGGCATCAATGGCATACTGCTGCGTGATGTCGTTGAAGCCGATGCGTGCAAACTCCAGATGGCAGATTGCCGCGTAAATGCCGGAAGACGCCGGACGGTGGAAGATCGCTTGACCCAGGTTCGATCCGGCTTTATCTTCGGCATCGCGGCTTTCGACAGTCTTGGTACGGTCAGACGGTGCGTATTTGACGTGGAAGTAGCTGTCGGTTTCTACTTTGTCCGGGACGCCGACCACCCAGCCAAACTCGATCACGCTCTTGCGCGGCAGGCTACGCTTGCCCTCAGTAATCAGGATTCCCTCTAAATCGTCAATCGCACAGGTGCGCAGCAGTTCATTCATCACTTGCGCATCATTCATGCCTGCGGTGCGGGCGAAGAATTCCGGATCGGCGTTGATGCGATTGGCGTTGAACTCACGACAGCCAGCGCACAGTGGTAGCTTCGAGTTGCCACGCGCCAGTTGAAACAGATGCTCCGCCTGGATGTGCTTGAACATATCCCCGCTGATGGCATTGACGTTGTGCAGATCGCCATGCTGATCGACGATATTGACGCGGCGCGTCTGGATCTGGTTGCCTTCGCCGCCTTCGTTGTTCAGGCTGTGCATATCCAGCGTCGCGCGTGCGCTGATTGAGAGGCTGTAGAGTGGGTAAGCGGTCATGATGCGTTCTCCTCATTTTCGTTAAGTTCGGTCGGTTCCTGGTCGTCTTGTTGTTCGGTGGACACGCGGGCATAGCCATAGGCGATGAGTAGATTAGCGACGGTTTGAGAGTCATATTCATCAATCAAGACTACGATCTCGTCAATGTCTCTGGTCAGGATACTGCGCCGAAAATTCTTTGCTTCTTCTTCACTGAGTTTCGTGTTCGGCTTACGGTACTTCTCCAAAACCATCGCATTTTCTGCGTTGTACTTATGAATGAAGTCAGTTAGTGCAACGACAAACTCGTTTCGATAACGAGATCTCCGAACCAGTTCCTGCCCCAAACCATACCGGATATCGTAGCGTCGATTGCCCTCTTGCTTTTTGCGTTGTGCTGTAACCGTGCTTTGACGAATGGCATAAGCGATGTTCTGGAAACCGGATGATTCAAGAATTCGGGCAAGGGGTTTTTCACTGCTCATAATCAGCCTTTCTATAAACTCAGTCGAAAGTTGGCGTGCATACTGGTTGCGCTCCCGCTTGCCCATCAAATAAGCAGGGAAGGCATTGGTGAAGCGAAACAAGGCGCGTATATCATCACCCGACAGGAAGTCACGGAGGTATTGAAGCAGCGCAAAAGCATCGGAATGTGACTCGTCAAACTGCCGGACAAACTGTTCCAGTTCGTTCAGAATCTCGATAAAGAGTGTGGCTTCATCCCGATTTTCCACACTGATCCAGCCCGGCAGCGCGATGAAGGACATGTTCATCGTAGCGATGGCGTTCCCCATGTCCTTGTAGAATGCCGTGTAAAAGCCGCTGGCAACATGTTTGCGCACATTCAGCTTGCGCCGCAGGTGATCCAGCGGCGAGCCGCCGGGCGCGACAAGATGATCCAGCAGCGCGCGGGAATAGCGCAGCACTGCCAGACAGTCGAAGCGCGTCGAACTCTCCGACACCTGCATCGCACCCACAAACTCCGCCATCACCTGGCTGTGCGTCTCCCATGTCAAGTCGCGCGGGGCAAGGACAAAGGTTTTGCGATCCTTCGTGCCGCGCATCAGCCGCGTCAGCGCACCCTCGTAAAAACCGACTGCCTTCAGCCACTCGATCAGCCAGAACTGATCGACGTTGCCGATTGCCATCCCGTCTGCCTTCACACGGTTCTGCCCCTTGCCGCTGTCCGGGTTGTAGAGCTGCTGTGCGGTCGAATATGCCTTGATGCCCCAGCCATTCGCTTTGTCGAGCGCTTGCCAGCGCTTGACTGCATTCCCCACATCGTTTGGCGTGCTGGCGAACAGGTCGAGCAGAACACTGAAGACTTCCGGCTCACCTGAAACGGTGTACCAATCGACCATCAGACTGTTGTAGCCCGGCAGCGCAGCCGGATTGATCGCGCGCAGGATGTCCCAGTAAGGACTGGGTGAGGCGGCATCTGCGTTATGTCGTTTGGCGGCGAAGAAATCACTGACGACAGCTTTCTCTGCTTCATAGTCATAGCTGGCGATCTCGTCGGGCAGCAAAGTCTTGGGGGTGCGAATCGCACGCTGGGGCATTCGCGGCGCGCTCAACCCATCACGCTCAATCGGTGACTTTGACACGAGCTGGTAGTAGCTGCCTTTGTCCAGGATGTCCAGCCGATAGCCCTGAGTACTGGCGTCGGAGAGTGCGTTGCTCAGGACGCGCGCCAGCCCGAAGACTGTCAACAGGTCGCCAAACGGGTATTGCCCTTTGTCCACATAGAAGGCGTCATAGCGTGTCATACATCATGCCTCACCTCACACCTATCACGGTCGTTACTTCTCACGATAGCGTCGCGTTGGAAAAAATGATTCCAATTTCACTGCGCCTCGCTATTCAAACAGACTCATTTGCCTAGGCACAGTCACCTGCCCTGACCAGACGATTTTGATGTCATGGTTATCTGCAAAGCGAACCAACTGTGGGAAATTCGCCAACGGCACTTGCCAAGCATTACGCTGCTGTGACCAGCGCAAGTTATGCACATCCGACTTGAGTTGAGTCAGAACGGATCGAAATTCCTGCTGTGCTCCTACATCTTCCAAATGAGCAAATACGTTGTTCGAGTCCACAGACCATATCAACCGAGCCATCTGCTACCCCTTTTACACGACATATGGTGTATTGGGTGCGATCCTAAATGAATCTCGAGTAGAAGTCAAGCAGTCAAAGTTTGACGTTATAATGGGAGCGTATGACGCATCACCTGATGACCCGTAGAGGGTACTGAAACAATCGTCCATTGGGCGTGGTGTTTTGGCAGGTGAGTTACCCGTAGAGGGTTCAGCGTGCATTGCGTCCTGCCTGCGTACCCATTACATCTGCGCGGCGCAGGGCGCGTACTAGCAGCAAATACGCTAGAAAGCCTGCTCCCCGATCATCCGTGTTGTCAGGTTGCGGGATAAAGTCTTTCGCTTCTTCCCGTTCAGCCTGCGTCAGCAATACCTTGAGATCCGGCTGCGCTGCCATCCCCTTGAACGTTGCAGCGATCAATTGCTCTGCATTCCTGAGCAATTTGAATGGCTGGTGATTGTCGGAGAACGGCGCATGATGACGTGCAATCGCACCGAACGCTGCATATACCAGTTCTTCTTTCTCAATCATCGTATTCAGGATAGACAGTACACTGAGCGCTCCCTCCACCGCGTGCCAGGGACGCCCCTTCATTGCTTTCTCAATCGCACGATGATGCGCCGCCTGCAAATGCGTGTGGGCATACGCTTCGCCCGGCTGCACCACCAGCGTCGGATCATGGTCTGCTTCAGCAATCTGCTCCTGATACCTGCGCACCCACCCCTGCCAATCGGTACTCAATTTGCCTACGTCATGCAGCAGCACTGCCAGTTCCGCAGCCTGCCGAATGCTGCCCGGCTGCCAGCCATAGCGTGCTTCCAAACGCGCCGCTGCCCACGTCATCTCGTGCCAGTTGTCCTTGAACGCCGTGTACACATGGCGAATGTGTTCGGCATACGTTTCCAGCCGATAGGTAAAATTCCGGTCGCGCTTGTTTTCTCTCTCGGTTTGCTCTTCTTCCGTCTGCCAGTTGCCGCCCTCGTCCGGCACGAGTCCGCGCTCACGGTCATATGTCGCCAACTGCGGGTTGACCACCAGCAGCGGGGCAAACAGAGCATCCTTGTCCGCCTTGATATCCTGCCACTCGTAGCGTTCATCGGCTGTGAGCGTGCGCCGCTCTTCATCACCGCGCCCACTGTTTTCGACAGCGAGTTCGTGTAGAAATTTCACCGCCCATTCCAGCCCTTTCTGTTCGGCGGCATCTCGCCAGCGTTTCACATAACCCATCAGACTACCGGGATGCAGCCCGAACGCAGGCAGTACCAAGGGTGAACCTTGTAACGTTCGCAGGAATCCATCTGGGTCGGCATGGATAATCAGCTTCTCCTGCCGCACATCGCGGATCAGGTTGCGTGCGTCGTCACTTGCATTGCCACTCTGCACGGCAAAGACCCGCTGCTGATGATTATTACTCATGTCGCGAATAGTTGCTATCAATGTACTATCGTGAGCATCGTGAACGTGGCTAAGAATTTCTTGCTCATCCTTGAACTTAAGCTGCCCCTCTTTGTCGCGGAAGGCTTGCAACGTCGGTAGGAACAAGTCTTTCTGTCCTTCATACGGCAGGTAGTGCTTGCCGTCTGTCAGATCGACCAGCGATTCGTCATCTTGCAGGTCGAGCTTCGTCTGACCATAAATCCTGACCAGACCAGTCTCCCCTGGATAACGTGCGCAGCGTCCCGCGCGCTGAATGATAGAGTTGGCGGGAGCAAGTTCGGTATGCAAGACTTGGCATGACATATCGACACCGACTTCAATCGCCTGTGTTGCAACCACAATCGTGCTGCCCGTAGTGCGATCTGCACCCTTGCCGAACAGTTCCCGAATACGGTCCTCAATGCGGTTACGGTCTTCAGCCAGAAATTGACTGTGTAGCAGGATGACTTCGGTCTCTGGCGACACAATAGCGCGCAGCCGCTGATGCAGCCGCCGGGCGCGGTCAACCGTGTTGCAGATCACCAGTGAGCGGCGGTCATGGGCTTCCCACACAGCCTCGGCAGACAACGGTCGATCAGCGACCCGGTAGATGCGCATTTTCTGCTGTGACTCCAGCGCATCCAGTGCGTCACGTTCCTCCTCACCTTCTGGCACAATCGCCGCATTTAGCAGCGCGCCCAGTTGATCCAGCAGCGTCTCGCTGAAAGTGGCTGTCATCAGCACGAACGGGGTAACGCCGTTCAGCGTTTTGAGCATCTGGAGCGTGGTTGGAAGTGTCGATAGGGGGTCAAAGAGATGAAACTCGTCAAATACGAGATAGGAAGACATCACCGCTCCAGCATTCAGGTTCGCGCGGCTGCGCCCCAGGCTGTACGGCGAGAGCAGATAGCTGCTCAACGTCTGGTCGATAGTTGCGAAGATCAGATTGGAAGTCAGTTCGGGATCGTCGGGCTGCTCACCCGTTTGGATGGCACTGGTTAGTTCAAGACGATATTGCAGATTGTATTCTTTGACTATGTTTCGATACGCATGGACAAATTGCTTGGCAAGTATCCGCATTGGAACCGAATAAATACAGCGGGTCGGAAGTCGTCCATGCCATTGATTATCCGGCGCAGAGTCTGCTGCCGCTAGGAAGGGATACAGTGCGGCCTGGGTTTTGCCCGCCCCAGTTGGAGCCTGAACGATAACGTTCTTGCCGGACATAAGATGATTGAAGACAGTTTCTTGATACGGATATATCGGCATGGTTAAATCCCAAAAATGTCATCAAAGCGAGAGTGTGGGTTTGATTGATCGGTGGTTAATGACCAGCCATAACGCAGCGCCAGCCAGCGCACTTCACCCATCATCCTGTCGCGCAGATCAGCGGGTGCGAGGACTTCGCAGTTCGCGCCCCAGGTTCGAATCCAGGGGATAAGGTCGGTCGTGTCTGCGACCTCGACTCGTAAAATCAAGCCACCTGGAGTGGTCGTGTCTGCTTCGATCTGCTGCGAGGGATGCCAGCGTGTCTCCTGCACGCGGCGCGCTACCTCTGGTTGGAAGCGTAGTGCCACCTGTACCGTCTCTTCACCGTAGTAAATTGACCAGGCGTTGCGCAGCAGCTCCAAGCCAGGGAAATCTGTGGGGACGCTGAATTCCTCGCGCGTCAGTTGCGCGCTTTGTATACGCTCCAGCTTGAAGGTGCGCAGCGCCCCCGCCACGTCGCTATAACCGATGACATAAGTTGACGCGCCCATTATCGAAGGTTCGATGAGATAGGGAGAAAAGGTTGTCTCGAAAGCGCGTGTCCGATAAGGAAGATAGGTGATGTACAGCTTCCGACGATACAAATAGGCGCGGGTGACAACGCGAAATATGTCCACATAATCGGGGTTGTAAGGGCGCTGCGCCAGTTCGCGTGCTGCGTCCTCGATGTAATCACCAACTCCGACATCGGTCTTTAGAACGTGCGACAACTTAAGCAGCAGGGTTTCGGCAATTTCGTTGCGGCGGTCGCTTTGCTTGACTAGGAGACGCGCTGCAAGGTACAGCGCTGCGGCTTCTTCAGCTTCGACTTCCAAAGGGCGGATGGTCGCTGGATCAATGCCTTCTGCGAGCCAATGCTTGCCGTCTTTATAGACGCGACTTTCCGCTTCCAACTTGATCAAATAATTATAGACACTACGGTTTTCAATGTTCAGGCGTTCGGCAATCTCGCTCTGTGTCAGCCCGTCAGGATTGCGGCGTAGCAGCAAATACACCCGTTCTGTACGCGCACGGGTGTCGTCAACAGAATGTGGAGGCATGAGCATCACTCCAGTTACATATCACTAACACATAGTGTAACTGCGAGTTGGAAAATTTGATTCCAGATCGCCAAGCAATTTCAGTAATGCAAAATTGGTAACCCGATTCCGCAATATTGCAGGGGTTTGCCTGACTCACTTTGATACGCTGGTGTCATCGCTTGCATACCTGTGGGTATCACGCCGAGAATGCCAGGACTGAAATCTTTCATTCGATCTGAAGGATTCCCAACCCAAAACTGGACGATTCCGGGTTTTCGCCTGATCGACTTTGATAGGCTGTACACATAGGAGTATGGTTCGGAGTAGCCCTGTGGAAAGTATAAAGCAGAATACAGTACAACCTGAACAAGCCTGTGACGTTGAGCGTCTACATCCATCGCTGCGCGCGACATTCGTCAGTCTTCCCGGTGGAGACTCGATGCTTACGCCGGAGCAGCTCGACGCGATCTTCGGTGGAGATCGACGTGCGCTGCGTGATATGACAAAGCTGATTTTTGCAAATGGCGAAAACGGAACAAAATTAGACTGGGTGATTGCCAAGTGAGCGCAAACACCCTATACTCGGAGGTATACGCGCGTATGTATCAAATGAGTCTTCTTATGTCGTCTCCGTCCACTACCCCTACTCCACTAACGCCGCAGGCACAGCAAATTCTGGATGCGCTGCGCGAAGCTGGGACATGGATCAATCGGACGGAGCTTGCCAGGCGCGTCAATAAGACGACGCTCAACAAATGGGATGTGATTCTGCTTTCCAAACTGGTCGATGCTGGTTTGATCGAGACGATGCAGAGTCCACGTCACGGACCTATCAGCTATGAGTGGAAGTATCGGGCTGTTCTGTCCTCAGCGGAGAACGCATGATGTCTCCGCTGCGCGCTATTGTCTGGTGCGCGGTTTCTACACACGCACAGCATGAACCTGAAAAGGTCAGTTTGCCGGAACAGGAAGAACAATCGAGGCTTCACGCGCAAAAAAACGGGTGGCAGGTTGTGGACTTGATGAAGGTACCCGGCCACAGCCGACGCTATATCGATTTTCACGAACTGGCGGCTGATGCGGCTAAAGAAGGCATTGATGCGTTCTATCGCCTTAAGGCGCATTGGGAAGCGAAAGACTTTGACGTGTTGATCATCCGTGATGGCGACCGTTTTGCACGAACACAGGCACTTCACGCTTACATCACCGAGCAGGTTATCAAGTGTGGCGCGACCATTTTCTCGTTGGCAGACGGCTTGATTGATGAACGCAACTACCGTATGTGGATCGCGATGTCCGGTTTCAAGGCAGCGGGCGAAATAGATCGCCTCGTGAAAGCACGAGACACCGCCATGACCGACCTTGCGAGGCGTGGGCTGCCGATCACGAGCCGTATCCCGATCTCTCATCGTGCAATCCGGGACGAAAAGACCGGGAAAGTCATACGGTTCGAGGTCAACGAGAGTCGCCGCCGCTTGTGGGACGACTTAGCAACCCTGATTCTGGAAGGGGTGGCGTGGGAGCGCATCGAGCGGGAACTGTATCGTCGCGGGGGGCATGTCAATGATGAAGGAGTTGTGTTTCACCCGAACTTTATGCACCGCTTGGTGATGCGTCCGCTGTTTTGGGGACACATGGCACGCTTTCATTGCAGCAAAGAGAGCAAGAACGGTTTCAAAACGGGGCGTTGGGTCTACAACGAAAGCGAGCCTCTGCCCGAAGGTGCATTGCTGTTCCGCAATACCCACGATCCAGTGTGGACGGGCGAACTTGCGGATCGTGTGCGGCAGGAGCTTGATCGGCGCAGTGAACATATTCGGGGGCGCGCGAAACCGGATGTGACGCACACCCTGAGCGGGTTGGTGATTTGCGGCGAGTGCGGTTCGTTTATGAGTATTTTCGCCGACCGGAACAGCCGCTATCGTGGATTGTTCTGCCCGGCATCGAAAGGGAAAGCGACGATCCGTCATTCATGTAGCAATCGTGGTGTAACCAACCAGCGCCCGATCTTGGAGCGCCTAAACCGCTACTTGGAGCAAATGCTGCGCGAGAACACAACCGATATTTTTACCGATCAGGTGTCAGACGTGCCGAAGCTGCAACAGCGGGTCGCACGACTGGATGCGGATATTGCCAAGATCGAGGATCAGGTACGGACTGCCATTCGCAAGCAGTTGACCGCGCGCGAGGAAGTGCAGCACATTTTCGATGAGGAGATCGAGAAACTCAGCGATCAGTTGAAGGTGATGCGTGAATCGCGCAGTAGTTTGCACGGGGAGGCACTTGCCACACAGCACAAGACGGCTGTGCAGCAAGCAACCCTCGAAGAGTTAGCAAGTTTGACTTTGGAGCGGTTCTGGCAGCAGGAAACCCGCACCATAAATCAGACACTGCACCGCTTGATGGGTAAACGCCGCCTTGTCCTGCTCGACGGCGA
>JANRJX010000199.1:0-10859 GCA_033763755.1 Chloroflexota bacterium | reverse complement strand
ATCTGGTCGTGCGTTCGCTCGGTCGCTTTTGCAGCAACATCCCCGACGCAATCGAGGCGATGGAGGTGCTGGGTCCGCCAGACATCGAGCGCAAGGTCGGCTTGACGGGCGGGCATATCTTCCAGGGCGAATGCCTGCCGGCGTACATGTGGTCGAACCGCCTGACGCCGGAGACGCCGATGGAGGGCGTGTATCTGTGTGGCGCGGCGACGTATCCGGGCGGCAGCGTCATCGGCATTAACGGGCGCAACGCGGCGCTGCGGGTGCTGGAGGCGGTGGCAGAGAATGTATAAGAAACCTCACCCTACACCGATGCTCCTTTTTTGGGTGTCGAACATTTGAGGTAACATGAAAGATACTGTATTGCGATATGAGGGTTGCGCCATGGCAGTGTCTAATTCTGTAGGCTTGTTCGACGAACTGGTCAATTATCTGGTCGCCATTGATCCAGAGACGATCCTGGCATTCAAGCCTTCGAGTACGTTGGAAGATCGACTCGCTTATCTGATTGAGCAGAATCGAGACGGTGTATTGACACCGGATGAGCAAACAGAGTTGGACGAATTCCTGCGCCTGAATCACCTCGTCAATATGCTCAAGATTCGCGCGCGGAAGGAACTGGCTCACAGAGTATGAGCAAAACCTATATCCCGGCAGAACTACGGCGACGGGTGATTGCGCGCGCCTCCAAATGTTGCGAATACTGCCGTGTCAGCCAGGAAGATCATGGCTTTACCTTTCAGATTAACCACATCAATTCTGAAAAGCATGGCGGTGGTTCCGAGTTTGATAATCTTGCACTGGGATGCTCCTACTGTAATGCCTACAAAGGGAGTGACATCGCATCCAAAGATGTTGTCACTGGCGAATTGACCTATCTGTTTA
This sequence comes from Chloroflexota bacterium, assembly GCA_033763755.1. GTDB lineage: Bacteria > Chloroflexota > Anaerolineae > Aggregatilineales > Phototrophicaceae > Flexifilum. Next base: position 9,974 of record JANRJX010000199.1, on the reverse strand, counting down.
ATCCACGTAAAGACTTGTGGTCTGAACATTTCAAATTAGACGGTGCAACGATTGTACCGCTGACTGCTGTAGGACGTGTTACTGTTGCTGTCCTGAAGCTTAATCGCCCTGAGCAGATTGTAGAACGTGCTGGCTTGATTGAGCTTGGGCGCTATCCGTGTGCTGGTTCGGTGTAAGTGCGCACAGGACATCTCAGTCGATGTGCGGCGCGAACAAATCGTTCTTGCATACGTGGGCGAAGCCGTGCCGGAGATGGCGGGGTGAGCGCGCACACTCCGGCTGCCGCCGCTAACGCGGTCGCCACTGCGGATTACGGTTGTTGTTTCGTAAGCTAGTTCCACACGTAATGCAAATTAACTCGCCCTGTTCACCTAATCGTTGCACATACACATCAGCGTCAAACCCGTTTGAAGTTAGTATGCCGACAAAAGAGATGTATGTTCCGTCAAGGGAATAATTTGGATAGTCTGCATAACTGAAACTGGGCGTCAACAAGATAGTTTCTTGCGTCGACATATTCACCATGTAAATCTTTAAACCACCATTGTGGTTAGACACATAGACGATTTGCGTGTCATCTGGCGACCATACAAAAGACGGTATATTGCTTTCGTGTTCTGTCAAACGAATTGATTGGTCATTGCACGTTTCCGGTGTGGAAATGCAGGTTGACGGAATTATGAAAATATCCGTCTTCACGGAAGTATCAAACCGACGAACGAAACCAAGCCATTCCCCATTATGGGAGAATTGCGGATAGCTTCCGTATGTCAAAAATTGTTCGCTTTGATTTTCATTGTTTGCGGAAGTGACATGTAGTCCCTCTATCCCTTGTTGTGCAAGCCCAAAAATGAGTTGTTGTGCATCATTCGACCACACGTAGCCGATATTCCCGATGTCGAGTGCAGTCGTTTCCAATGAGCCAGTCTCATCTGTCAACATCAGACTCACACGTCCTCCAATTTCAAAGGAGTGGTAGAGCAGCCTCGTTCCATCCGGCGACCAGAACGGACGAGAATCATTGCTTTCCGATTGCGGAAGGCACCGGAACGGCGCATTCGCCCTGACCGACATTACACATATCTGCGCCATGTTAGCATCTTGACGGACGAAAGCGATGCGATTTCCGTCTGGCGACCAAGCTGGGTCTCTTTCGTTAGGATATGTTTGTGATGTCAATGGCACAACCAGCACACGTTCCAGGTCTGTCAATGCCAAGTAAAATAGTCCTGTGCCAGTCATGTGTTCAAACAACAACTGATCGCCGCGCGGCAGCCCGCGCCCGATGCCGACTGCCAGCGCCGTCGTCCCCAGCAGGGCGATCAGCAGCGTGAGGGATATGCGGAGGAGCATTGTTGTTTACCTCTACTCCCCAAGCCCCACCTCTGCCACTGCCAGCAGGTGGTCGCTCGCCTGTAGCCCCGGCACATCCACCACCAGCGCGCTGATGCGCCCCAGATTGCGCAGCCACAGATAATCGAAGCGCACCTGCGGCAGCCCCGTCCGCGCCAGCGTCGCGCTCAGTTCGATCCCCAATCCGGCGAACGGATCGTCGAAGCCTGCTGCGCGCATCTGCTGGAGCAGCGGCGAGTCGGGGACGTTGTGGAACGTGCCGCCCACCACCGTCCGCCCCAGCACGCCGTTGGGGTGGTGCGCGCCGATCAACTGGAACAGCGCTGTGAGCTGAACCTGCTGATCCTGCTGCTGCTCCGCCAGGTCGCCCTCGTCGGTCGCTGTCAGCACGCCGAGCCAGGTGTTGTAGAGCGTGACGACGACGTTGGGGCGCGGCGTCACCTGCACGCGCTGCACGCCCGTCTGCTGGTACTGGCTGGGCAGCAGCGCGCCATCGGCAAAGGCAATCGGCACGTCGGACAGCACCGCCAGCCCGTGCAGCCCTTCGTTCGTCGGGTAAAAGCGCCGATCCATCTGCGTGCGTCGTGCCAGCCACAATGCCTGATCGACGCCGAAGCTGGTCAAGCGCCCCGCCTCGACCTCTTGCAGCAGCACTACGCGCGTCCCGCTGATCTCAATCGTCTGCGCAATCTCCGGCAGATCGGGGTAGAAGAACTCGTTGTAGCCCGCGTGAATGTTGTACGTACCGACGCGCATCGTGCCTTCGACGGGCAGCGGCTGTACCAGTGCCGGGCGCGCCAGCAGTGCCGCGCCCACGCCCGCGCCGACGACCAGCAGCAGCGACGCAAGCGCCCATGCGCGCGTCCCGACCGCGCTCCAGGGGTTGCGGCGCAGCGTTTGCGTCATTGGCAGCGCCGCGAAGAAGACCGCCAGCAGCAGCACGAACAGCCCGACGCCACGGAAGCCACGCAGCAGCGGCGGGATATACGGGTTGAGGAAGCTCAGGTTGCCTGTGAAGTTGCTGACGTAGGCGTATTCGTAGGTGAAGAAGTCGCCCATTGCCAGCAGCACAAACACGCCAACGCCGATGAGCAGCCACAGTCCTGTAAAGTGGCGTTCCTTCTCCGCTGCCGGGCGCACCAGCCACCACCACAGCAGGCTGGCGAGCAGCTGCGCGGCGACCAGCGCGCCGCCTGCCACCGGTCCGCGCAGGCGCGTCCCCAGCACGATCAGCAGCGCGATCATCAGCAGCCACACCCAACCGCGCACACCTGGATCGAACAGGCTGATGAAATCGCGCGCCCGCGCCCGCACCCAGGGGATTAGCGGCGCGAGCGTGGCGACGACCGTCAGCGGCACCAGCGGTGTATACTCGAAGCCCGCGCGTCCAGCGATAGCGTTTGGCATCGTCAGCAGCGACAGTTGCAGGAACAGCAGCCCGCCCAGCCCGACGCCACCCCAGAGCGGCAGCACGCCGCGCTCCGCTGACACATCGGCTGCGTCTGGCTGTGCGCGCCGCTGGTTGATGATTGCCAGCAGCACCGCCAGCGCGGACAGCGCGATCTGCACGTTGGCGTAGGCGGGTGCCCACGAGACATCCAGCGTATCGCCTGCCGCGCGCAGCAGTTGATCAACGCCCAGCGCGAGGACGAAGGCGAACGGCAGCGCGCTGGCACGATGACGGATGAGCAGGGCGATGTAGAACAGCCCGCCGCCGATGACGACCGCCGACGCGACGGCCGGGCTGACGCCGCCCGTATTGATGAACAGCCGTCCGATGGCGACGACGACAGCAGCGAGCAGCAGCAGCAGGCGTACGCGACCGAGGATGACCGCTAGCAGCGGCAGCAGCAGCATGTAGATCAGGAATGTGACTTCGCCGCTGACAGTCGCCGGGCTGAGCGCGCCGGGCGTGCCTTGCGGAATGAGCGACGGATCGAGGACGGACACGAGCGACGCGCCCGCGACGCGGCTGTAGTACGTGCCAATGGCAAAGCGCAGCGCCTGGATAAAGAAGGTGGCGATGAGCGCCGCTTCGAGCGTCATGAGGACCGGCGGCGAGAATAAGCGTTTCAGAGTAAACACTCCCGCGTGCGATGCGAAAGTCTAAGTGTACTCAATTATCGCGAAAACATCAGCAGGGGAAGAAAAGAATAGAACAGGATACATCCTGCCCTACGATCATGGTGTGTGTAGGGGCAGAATGCATTCTGCCCCAGTGTTTGTCCTGCCCCTGCGATAGTGGGTGCGTGCTAGTCCCCGCTCGGTGCGGGCGCGGGCTGTGGCGCGGGCGCGCTCAACCCGGCAGGCATCTTGCCATCCATCAGCTCTTCAAACGTCTGCCGATCCAGCGTCTCATGCTCGATCAGCACGTTCGAAAGCGTGTCCAGCTTGTCGCGGTTTTCCAGCAGGATGTTCTTGGCGCGGTGATACGCCGTCTGCAAGATACGGCGGACTTCGTTGTCGATCTCTTCCGCCGCCGCTTCACTGTAATCGCGCGAGTCGTACAGTTCACGCCCCAGGAACAGTGAACCGCTGCCGCTGCCATAGCTGCGCGGACCGAGCGCCTCGCTCATGCCGAAGTTCATGACCATCATGCGTGCGCGCTGCGTCGCCTGCTGTAAGTCGCTGCTCGCGCCCGTCGTCAACTGCCCGAAGACGATCTCTTCCGCCGCGCGTCCGCCCATCGTGGCGCAGATCATGTCCTCGAACATCTCTTTCGTAACCAGCGTCGTGTCTTCTTCCGGCAGCGGCATCACATAGCCGCCCGCACGCCCGCGCGCCACAATCGTGATCTTGTGGACAGGGTAGGTGTGTTCCAGCACGAAATGCAGAATGGCGTGACCCGCCTCGTGGTAGGCGATCTTGCGCTTCTCCTTGTCGGAGATCACGCGCGACTTGCGTTCGGGACCCATCACCACGCGCTCCATGCTTTCCTGCATTTCGCTCATGCTGATCGCCTTCTTGTTGCGGCGCGCCGCCAGAATCGCCGCTTCGTTGATCAGGTTCTCCAGGTCAGCGCCGGAGAAGCCAGGGGTGATCTTGGCAATCGACTCAATATCGACATCGGCAGCCAGCGGCTTACCCTTGGCATGGACTTTCAGGATTTCCGTGCGCCCCTTGATGTCCGGGTTATCCATCGTCACCTTACGGTCGAAACGACCGGGACGCATCAACGCCGGATCGAGGATGTCCGGACGGTTGGTTGCCGCCATGATAATCACGTTCGTGCCTGTCTCAAAGCCGTCCATCTCGACCAGAATCTGGTTGAGCGTCTGCTCACGCTCGTCGTGACCGCCGCCGAGACCTGCGCCGCGATGACGACCGACCGCATCGATTTCGTCCACGAATACGATGGCTGGCGACTCCGCCTTGGCGCGTTCGAACAGGTCGCGCACGCGGCTGGCACCGACGCCGACGAACATCTCGACAAATTCCGAGCCGGAAATGCTGAAGAACGGCACACCGGCTTCACCTGCGACGGCGCGCGCCATCAACGTCTTGCCTGTACCAGGCGGACCAATCATCAGCACGCCTTTGGGGATACGAGCGCCCAGGCGGATGAACTTCTCCGGCTCCTTCAGGAATTCGACGACTTCGGCTAGTTCCTGCTTTGCCTCTTCTGCGCCCGCCACATCCGCGAATGTCACCTGTGGGCGCTCCATGTCGCGCACTACGCGCGCCCGGCTGCGACCAAAGCTCATCGCCTGGTCCTGCCCGGTGCGCACGCTGCGCATCATCCGCCACAGCAGCCAGACGATGATCAGCGTTGGCACGACTGCGATAAGCAGTTGGAACAGGAAGCCGGTGGTGTTATCGCCCGGTGCTTCCTCAAACTCGACCTGCGCCAGTTGTTCCGGCGGCACGCCAAAGGTCTGCAACGCCTGCAACAGATTGGTGTTCTCATCTTTGTAGTAGAAAGCGTTTCCATCCGGGCGCAGCGTGATGAACACATCTGTGCCGCCGCGTACCAACACCGACACCACGCGGTCATTGTTGATGAAATTTGCGAACTGATCCAGCGAAATGCGGTTGCTGCGCTGTCCGCCAGGCTGTTGACTGACGATTAAGACAAACAGGACGAGCACAATCACGCCGACGATCATCCAGACGCGCTGGGCATTGCGACCTGAGAAAGGCGAGTTTTCGCCGTTCTTTTGTGGGGAATTGTTATTCTCCGGGGGTTTTGTGTTCACGCGATGCGTTCTCCACACTACGGGGTATTCAAACGATAGGGACTTTCAACGCAGTATACACCCTGAATATTAGAGGCGCGATAGCAAGCCGCGAGAAACGTTGATACATCTAATGCCAGCTTGATGTTACAATAACCTCACATATGTGATGATATGAACCGTCAAGCCAAGGGAACTGATTGTGAAAGCCTGTCCCAACTGCAAGAATCAAGTCGAAGAAAAAGCGGCGATTTGCCCGTTTTGTGGCGAACTGCTGCTGCAAGCGGTTGAAGCGACACGCGCGCTTGACAACACCGACTTTGAAGAAGGCATCCCGCGCTGGGGAACCGCGCATTTTAATTCGCGCACCAATCTGGTCTTGCAGGTGCGCGGCGCGAACAAGACGTTCGTGTTTGATGCGGGCGATATCGAAGAACTGGTGATCGGGCGCGTGGACCCGGACACAGGCGAAGCGCCAGCGGTTGATTTGCAGGACGCGGGCGGCGTTGATAAAGGCGTGTCGCGGCGGCACGCAGCCGTCATCCGCAAGGATGACAAGCTGCAACTGATCGACAAGGGCAGCCCGAACGGGACGTATCTGAACGGGCAGCGCCTGGTCGCCAACCAACCGCGCATCCTGCGTGATGGCGACGAAATCCGGTTGGGGCATCTGGTGCTGGTGGTGTCGTTTGAAAAAGTATCGCCGCTGAGTATGGGGCGGATTTAGCAGCTATTTGAACGCAAATGTACCTCACCCCCGTCCCCTCTCCGTTTACGGAGAGGGGTAAGACGCGCAGCCATGTGGAGATTATGCGGGGTGAGGTTTATCTTTGCCTGTCGTGCTATAGTTGGGGCTTCACAGGCGCGGAGTCGCGACAGGTTTCCCACATGACAGAACGGACAAACGAGCAATGGCTGGCAGATTTGCGCGCCGAGGCAGATGTGCAAGCGCCAGCGCTGGAAGACCTGCATAAACGGTTGCAGCGCGGCATCTTTTATTACCTGAGCCGCGAACGCAGCGATTTGAGCCATCTTTCGGCGCAGGAGATCCAGCAGATGTCTGAAGATTTGGCGCAGGACGCGACGCTGCGCGTGCTGGAAAACCTGGACACGTTTCGCGGCGACAGCCTGTTCACGACCTGGGCGGCGCGCATCGCCGTGCGCGTGGCGATCAGTGATCTGCGCCGGGCGCGCTATCGCGACTTTAGCCTGGATAACCTGACGGGCGAGGGAGATGTGCTGCCTGCCAGCGCCAACCCGCTGCTGGGCGTGAAGCCCGTGACGCCGGAACGCGCCGCCGAACGCGAGGAAGTGCTGCGCAAGATTGACGACGCGCTGGGCGACGCGCTGACCGAACGCCAGCGCAAGGCACTGGTGGCGGTAGTGGTGCAGGAAGTACCGCTGGAGATCGTGGCGGAGCAGTTGGGGACGAACCGCAATGCGCTGTACAAGCTGCTGCACGACGCGCGCCGCAAGCTGAAGGCGACGCTGGAGGGGCAGGGCTTGACGCTCGACTACGTACTGAGCCGCTTTCAGGAGTGAGGGGCGGGGAGTGTGCCCCGCCCGATGAGCGCTACTCCAGCGTCAGCAGATACGCGATCACATCCGCCAGTCCGTCTTCGCCCAACACTTCCTCATAGCCGTTCGGCATCAGCGGCGGGTACGGGTTGCCGTTCTCGTCCACGACCAGGTAGTCGTGCGGGCGCACAATCGAATGGGTGATATACGCCAGCGCGTCTTCACCTTCGACGCGCGTCGCCGCTCGTTCACCAATGCCCCACAAGCCCGGACCAATCAAGCGCAGTTGGTCCGGCGTCACGGAATGGCACTGGCTGCACGCCCACTGCTGCCCATCCGGCATCACCTGCACCGCGTTAAACAGCACCATACCGTTCTCTGCATCCCCACTCGCGGCGGGGCTCGCTTCGGTTGCTGTCGCTGCCAGCGTCGGCGTCTCGGTCGGCACGTCCGGCGTGGCGGTGAAGGTCGCTGTCGGCGGTGTGGTTGGCGTGCTGGTCAGCGTTGGTGTGAGCGTGGGCGTGCTGGTGGCGGGGGCGCTCGTCGGCAGCCCCAGCGCGACTTCGGTCGCCTGACGATTGGCGATCTCCGCCGCGGCAGCCTGCGTGCCAGACGCCTCCCACACGGGCTGCGCAATCGAACCGCACGCGCCCAGCAGCAGCGCGAACAACAGCAGAAGCGAATAAGTCAGGATGCGGCGCATATCAGTTTTCTCTCTGGCTCGTTTGTGAACTCTGGAACAAGTGGCAAAATTATAACCCCGCGCAAACGTTGCATCAAGCGCAGGTGATTCGTTCAAATAGTTATCTCTGCGATTCAACTCCTATAGAAGGATACCCACAATGCAGATCACGATTGACCAGCTCAAGGAAACCACGCTGAAGGCGCTGCACGCGCAGGGCTATAACGACACTGAAGCGCCGATCCTGCTCGACATCCTGATGTACGCCCAACTGCGCGGCAATAACCAGGGCGTCGTCAAGCTGATCGGCGCGGGGATGCCGAAGTCGCCGAAAGCGGGGGAGATTGCCATCGTCCACGAAACGAAGCTGTCGGCGCGGCTGGACGGCGCGCAGAATCACGGCATGATCGTACTGAACCGCGCGGTCGATATGGCGATTGACAAAGCGAAGGCGCACGACTTCGGCATCGTCGGCACGCGCAACACCAACACATCGACCGGCGCGATTGGCTACTATGCCAAGCGCATCGCCGACGCGGGTTTCATCGGGCTGGTGTTCTCCGGCTCCGGTTTGTGGGTAGCGATGCACGGCGCGTATGAGCCGCTGTTCGGCACGAACCCGCTGGCGTTCGGTATCCCCAGCAGCGGCAAGCCGATTGTCTTCGACATGGCGACTTCGGCAATCGCGCGCTTCGGCATCATCGAGGCAAAGACGGCAGGGCGGGCGATTCCTGCGGGCGTGGCGGTGGACGCCGAGGGCAACCCGACGACCGACGCAGCGGCGGCGCTGGCGGGCGCAATCCTGACGTTTGGCGGTTACAAAGGCGCAGCGCTCTCGCTGATCGTCGAAGTGCTGACGGGTCCGCTGGTGGGCGCGGCGTTCACGGGCTTTGGCGACGCGGCAAGCGATTGGGGCAACCTGGCGATTGCCATCAACCCCGGTCTGCTGGTGGACACGGGCGCGTTCTACGATGATGTTGCGCGGCTGACCGGGCGCGTCAAGGCGAGCAAGCGGCTGCCGGGCGTGGACGAGATCTTCATCCCTGGTGAACGCGGCGACCAGATCATGGACGAAGCACTCGCCAGCGGCAGCATCGCGATTGACGACGCACTGTGGGCGGCGCTGAACGTGGCGGCGGGGGTGTAGGGACGTGGTGGGGATGTCATGCTCCAGACATGACATTCTTCATGTTCTGCTTATCTCGCTTTAACTTTTCATTAAATCTTCTTGCGCTCTTCTACTGAAACTGCTATGGTCAAGAAAACATAGCAGTTCATCGGATAAACATCATGCGCACAGGGACATTGCGGCTTGTCGTTCTGTTTGTTGCGTCGTTCTTTCTGTTGATCTCCTGGAGTGCGTGGGCACAGGATGCAGACACTCTCACCCCAACCCCTCTCCCTCAGGGCGAGGGACTTACACCCTCTCCCGTAGACGTTACGCTATTACCCCCCCCCCATACTAATAAGTGAAACACCGTCGTTGACACCTGCGCTGACCGTGACCAGAACGGAGACACCGACCGCCAGCCCGACGTGGATCGAGACGCTTGTGGCGACAATTACGGGCGAAACCCTCACCCCAACCCCCACCAGTACGGACGCCATTATTGGCGTCCCTACCCTCAACCCAGACGATGCCTTGACCGCAACACCCGGTGCGACGCCGACGTTCCCGGTCATGCCCGGCATTGAGCTAACGCCAGCGCTGGCGTTCCCATCGCCGGAAGCGCTGGCGCTCGACCTGGAGCCGGAGCAACCGCTGCCTGTGCTGGAAAGCACTGACTTCCGCGATCCTCACGATGTCGATTGGGAGTTCACAGAACCTGTGATGGAGCCGTCGGCGGACGGGACTTACTGGCTGCACTTCCGCACGCCGTATTCCGTGCGTGCGCGGCTGCCCGACCAGAACAACGTCACGCTGGCGCTCAATCTGCGCATGACAGGCGGGCGTGTCTCGATCCGCACGCATTACACCGAGGGTATCGGCTTCTATCGTTTCAGCCTGAGCGCGGACGGGCTGCTGGAACTGGCGCGTGGCGAGACCGTTGTCGCGTCGGTGCGGTTGGTGCCGGTGCAGCCGGAGCATTGGCGCTCGCTGCGGCTGGCGGTGACGGGGCGCTCGTTACGCGCCAGCATCGACGGCGCGATGGTGCTGCATTATGTGGATCGCGCGCCGCTGCCGCCGGGACAGGTGTGGATGGCAGTGGACGGTATTCCGACGGGCGAAGTGTGGATCGACAATG
>JANRJX010000198.1:0-89555 GCA_033763755.1 Chloroflexota bacterium | reverse complement strand
TGGCGCGGTAGTCGCTGCCCACCAGCGCCATGCCACGTGGTAACTGCGCCTCAATCGTATCCATCATCGCTGTGTGTTCCGGCAGCGCCCGCGTCAGCGCATACTCTTCAGCCCAGTGTGTCGCCCACTGCACGACCGGCTGCGCATGAGGCAGCAGCGCGCGGGCGACAGTCGTCGCCGCCTCGACCGTCGCTATCTGTGGATCGACATCCAGCCGCACGCCTGCGCGGATGAGCACATGCCCATCCGGGACGCGCGATGGGAACGTGTAGCCTTCAACGAAGCGGAACAATCCGCCGTTCGGTCGTGCTGGCAGTTCCGGCACGTCCGCGCGCCGATAGCCAAGCGAGATGCGCGCAATTGACTCGTAACGATAGTCGTACAGGTATGCCGCCGTGTCGGGCAGCAGCGTGCGCAGCATCCGTTCGGCGTAGCGGGCGGGTGCGGCTATGATAACGCCGTGTGCCTCCATCATCAGCCCGTTTTCCAGACACACACCGAAACAGCCGTCGTCCAGCAATCCCAGACTGCTGACTGCCATCCGCAGCATGATCGTCTGTTTCAGGCGCGCGGCGAGCGCATCTACCAGCGTTTGCGTCCCATCGCGGAAGATGACCAGCTCGCCATCACGATACCTGCCCACGCTTTCGAGCGCATCGGTCAGGTCAAGCTCATCCAGGAATGCCCACTCACCGTACTTTTCCAGCACGAATGCGCCGCCATCCAGCACAAAGCCTGCTTCATGCTGTGTGCTGATGCTGCCACCCAGACGGTTCCTGACTTCGATTAGCGTGTAATCTGTGCCCAGGCGTTCTAGTTCCCACGCGGCGGCGAGTCCGGTTAGACCGCCGCCGATCACAACGATCTTATGCGCCATACTTGACCATGCGCCGCGCGTGTGCCAGCGCCAGCGGCATCAGATCGGACGCCGGGAATTGACCGAGCGCGCCAAACATACATTCCCGTTCGCCGTAGGACTGTGCGCGGTCGGTCATGTGCGTGCCTGGCGCGTAGAGCAGCGTCGGGACAGGATGCCAGGTGTGTGCCTTGTAGGTCGCGGGCGTGGAGTGATCACCCGTGATGACCATCACTGCCGGATTGAGGTTAAGCAGCGTCGGCAGCGCAGCGTCCACCTGCTCGATGATGCCGACCTTGCCGTCAAAGTTGCCGTCTTCGCCGCGGCTATCGGTGTATTTGACGTGGCAGAAGACAAAATCATAGTCGTTCCAGATTTCCGCGACCTTATTGAACTCGTCCTGAATGCTGAAGTGCTGATCGGTCTGGATAATGTCCATGCCGACCAACTGCGCCACGCCCTTGTACATCGGGTAGACGGCGACGCAGGCGGCTTTGACCTTGTAGACATCGCTGTATTTGGGCAGCTTGGGATCGCTCGCAAACCCGCGCAGCGTCACCATGTTTGCGGGTTCGTGACCACGCAGCACTTCACGCGCCTTGGCGACCCACTCGTTGGCGATTTCGGCGGTGCGTTCTGCCAGCGGTGAGGACGCGCGGGCGGGCAGCGGCGGTACGCCGGTCATTTGTGGGTCGGTGTCCTCGACATCGCCATTTAGCCCTTCACCGCGCATGACCAGTGCGAAACGATAGCCTTCGCCGATTTCGATCTGCGTCTCGATTCCGTCGATCTGGATATTCTTCAGCAGCGCGACACGCTTTGCACCTTCCTCGGTCGAAATGCGTCCTGCGCGACGGTCGGTAATGTTCCCTGCTTCGTCTACGGTGCAGAAATTGCCGCGCACTGCTACATCGCCATCGCCGACCTGCAAGCCGATGCCGATTGCTTCCAGCACACCGCGCCCGATGTCATAAACCAGCGGGTCGTAGCCGAACAGACCGAGATGAGCTGGACCGCTGCCCGGCGCAACGCCCCGCGCGACCGGAATGCTCAAGCCCAGACTGCCGTCTTTTGCCAGCTTGTCCATGTTCGGCTTGCGAGCGCTTTCCAGTTCGGTCAAGCCGCCTTGTTCGCGCGGCAGCCCGCCCAGCCCGTCCATCACGAGCAAGATGATCTTGCCGCCTTCCGCGACAGTCAGTCGGCGCATCAGATCGAAATTCGACATAGGGCTTCTCCCTCTTGTTGTTTGCGATTGGTCGGAAATAGATGATACCGCATCCCGCGCAAACCAGATATGTGCTGCGGCGAAAAAACCGATTTGTGTTACACTCACTCGTGGATTGCCTACAGGCACAAACACGCAGCGATGTCTAATTTGACTACACTCACCGATCCCGAACTGATGTCCCGTATTGTGCGCCAGGAGCAAGCAGCTCTGGCGGAACTGTATACACGCTTTGGCGGACCTGTCTACAGTGTCGCGCGCCATGTACTGCAAGATACGGGCATGGCGGAGGAAGTGACGCAGGACATCTTCCTCAAGGTGTGGCAGCAGGCGATCACATGGGATGAAGAGCGCGGCAAGCTGGTGAGCTGGCTGTTGACAATGACGCGCTACACGGCGATTGACCGTCTGCGTAAGGAGCAGCGCCGTCCCATGCGCGCCTCATCGTCGATTGACGACCTGTACGACTTAATCGCTGACAGCGAGCAGACCGACGAGAACCTGCGGCTGGAAGGCGAGACGCTGCGCGGATTGATGACGCAATTGCCACAGGAGCAGACGGATTTGATCAAGCTGGCATTCTTCGGCGGCTTTTCGCACAGCGAGATTGCCGAACGCACAGGGATACCTCTTGGCACGGTCAAGACGCGTCTGCGACTGGGAATGCAGAAGTTGAAGCACCTGTGGTTAGCGGCGAACGACGATCACAGATGAAATTCCTATGAAAATCAATCTACAGATGCGGGGCTGAACGTTATAGTATTTAGAGGGATTACGTTAGTACCTATAGATAGCAGTAGTATCGTATGAGCAAGCAGAACGCGCAGCAGCAACCGAATAATATGAACCAGACGTTATGTGAGGAAGCACTTGCGCTGCTGCCCGCTTATGCACTGGGAGCGACCGATGCCGACGAAACGCGCCTGGTCGAACGCGCCTTGCAAGCCTGCCCGGAAGTGGCAGCGGAGCTGGTCGAATATCAGGCGCTTGCGGTGGCGCTGCTGCACAGCGCGCCCCCCGCTCAGCCTCCCGCTGCTTTAGGCGAACGCATCCTGGCGGCGGCTGCGGCGTCCGCCCCCGCTGCTGCGCTGCCGAAGCCAACGGTCATGACAGCGAAGCCCGCAGTCACCGTCGCGAAGCCGCCTGCAGCCAAACGGCGTGCTACGCCCTGGGGCTGGTTGGCGGCGGCGGCGGCGGCGGTTGCCTTACTGGTGACCAATGGCTACTGGTTCACACAGGTGCAGGAGTTGCGCATGCAGCAGGCAGATTTGAGCGCGCAGCAAGACCAGCTGAGCCAACGATTGACCGCGCGCAACAGCGTCATCGAACGCGCCGCAGAAGGTCAGCTTACCCGCATTGAACTCACGTCGGTCGATAGCACCAGCGATGGGCTGCCCGCCGCCATTGTTCTCGTCAGTCCTGATGGCACGGTCGGCGCGGTCTATACGCGCCAACTGCCTGTGCTGCCGCCGGAACAGTCGTACCAGTTGTGGTTCCTGGATGGCGCCACCGGCACGGCTGTCAGCGCATGTGTGTTCCAGGTGCGCGAGAATGGCAATGGGCAGTCGTGGCTGATTGATGTTGCACAGCCGCTCGATTTGAGCCAGATCGGGGCAATGGGGATTACCATTGAACCGGCAGGGGGCAGCCCACAGCCCACCAGCGACCCGATCGCAGCCGTAGAAGTCTAGACGCCAACTTCGCAAAGACGCCAGGAATTAAGCTGAACCCTTAACGACTTGGCGTTTTTCATTCATCCAGTGACATTCTGCACCTCAATCCACGTCAATTGACATCCTCCGTAAACCAATAATCGATTAGACTTAGGAATAGACTTGTTCGATTTTTCACGAGGTAGTCCCTCATGGCGACACGCGCCGATGCTCATATCTATCCCGACCGTCACATGCCCCCGCAAGAACCACCCAAAGATGAACGCGAACCGACGCCTGACGAACGCAACGCCATGCGCGCCTACTTGCAGCGTACCGAAGTCCGGCTTTCGACACTGCATCGCATTGCCATCGCGTTCGTCAGCGGTGCGGGTTTGATGATTCTGTTCCCGCTGGTGCTGAAAGACGAAATTACCGCGCTGCTGCGCGTCTTCATTGCCTTCACGCTCGATCAAATACCGTTGTTCGCGAGCAGCGAGCAGATTATCGCGCTGGTCATGCTGCTGGCGCTGACGTTCCCGGTTGCGCTGTCGGTGGTGCTGCCGCTGTACGCGCTCTATCTGCTGCTCAAGGACATCATCCACTTCTACTTCACGATCTACACGCCCGGCTTCCCGGCAACGCTGCATACGCCATCGTTTGTCTTGTCGGGCATCACGTTTTCGCCGGATGAGTCGGCGGAGATGAAGAAGCGCATTTACGCCTACCAGTATAATCCGAACGCCATCAACTTCATGATCCCGTTCAGTGCGGAAAAGCGCGAAATGTACTTTGACGAGACGATTGACAATACCAACGGCGAAATCATCCCGCGTTCGCGTCACTGGCAGCATCTTCAGCAGACGGGCGCGCTGCCAGACGATGCCGACTGGCGCATGGTTGAGCATTTCAATACGGCGTTTGGTCTGGCGCGCACGTTGGATCGCAAGCTTGTGGAAGAGGTGGCGACGACTGAGGCGTCAATGGTGCGGCATGTGCTGTATCTGCGGCGGCTGGTCATCCGTTACGTCAGCGCGCTGCTGATGTTCATCTGGACGACGTTCGTGGCGTTCATCATGATCCCGTTCCTGCAAGAGGAACGGCTGCCGACATTCCTGATTATGGGCATTGGCTACACGATCTGGGCGATCTTCGGGCTGCCGATCATGCACCTGCCAATGCACTGGATTTATCGGCATCGCAAAGGACAGGTGGATAACCGCCACATCGACCGCCAGATGAGCGTGCTGGAACGCCAGATGACCAAGTTCGGCTACGTGGCGATTGCGCTGTCCGTCATCGGGCTGGCCTTGAGCGTGATTATCTATTCGTAAGCATTGGGTGGAGGGGCGACCCGCCGGGTCGCCCGTGCTGAACTATGCCTGACGGCGGGGCTGGGTGTTGGTGTTCCCATCACGTCCCAGTAATCGCCCCAGATCGATACCGAAGTAAGCGAGCGCGTTGACGACGAGCAGTGTTGCACCTGCCTCGTCCAGATTGCCGATGAGGGGCAGGTTATCCGGGATCAGTTCCAGAATGCCCGCCGTTGGGTTGATCAGGTAGAGCAAGCCGAGTGCGCCAAAGGCGATGACGATCAGGCTTTTGACGATGCGCATATATGTCCTCTCATTTGAGGTGGGCGATGACACGATTGGTAAATTCAACCGTTGAAATCGCGCCCTCGCTGTAAATATCGCTGGTGTGGTCACCTTCACTTAATACGTGATAGACCGCACTTTCGATGCGCCGCGCCTGCTCGTCAAGCTGCCAGTGATGGCGCAGGAGCATCGCCACGCTCAGAATGCTGGCGGTCGGGTTGGCGATGCCCTGCCCGGCAATATCTGGCGCGCAGCCATGCACCGGCTCCGCCATTGCTACGCCGTTGCCCAGATTGAGCGACGGTGCCAATCCCAGACCGCCGCCCCAGGCAGCCGCCATGTCCGACAGAATGTCGCCGTACAGATTGATCGTCAGGATCATGTCGAAGCGCGCCGGGTTCTTGACCATCCAGTACGCGGCGGTATCGACAAGCAGTTCATCGGTCGCAATCTGGGGGTACTGCTGGGCGATTTCCAGCGCCACCTTGCGGAACAGCCCGTCGGTCTGCGTCATGATCGTCGCCTTGTGAACAATCGTGATGCGCGCACGATTGCTCTGCTGTGCTAGTTGATACGCCTTATGTGCGACGCGCTCGCTCGCTTCGCGCGTGATAATCTTTTCCGAGATGCCTGTGCGCCCGCTGTCCTGCGTGTATTCGTTGGCGTTGTAGAGGTCTTCGGTGTTTTCGCGCACGACGATCAGATCGACACCCGGACGCGATGTCGGGACGGGCATGTAGCGCGTCGGGCGCAGATTGGCGTAGGCGTTGAGGACGCGCCGCAGCCGAATGCCCGGCACATAGTAGCCTTCAACAGGGTAGTGGGGGGACGCCGCCGCGCCATACAGGACCGCCTTGCACTGCTGTGCCAGTGCCAGCGTTGCCTCTGGCAGGGGTGTGCCATGCCTCTGGAAGCAATCCCATCCGGCTTCAGCATGATGAATAACCATTTGCGGCACAACGTGCAGTAGCACTCTGACCGCCGCAGGAATGACTTCCGGTCCGACACCATCGCCGGGGATGACACATAGTTGCACGTTGTAACGCCTTCCACTTGCTGCGTGCGTTCATACGCGCGCAGTTCAAACACATTTCAGGCTGCGACGAAACACTATTGCGTAGGATGACTCGAAAGAAAGCTATCTTCCCGAAATGCTAGTGGACGTTCCCGAATCTTACTTTGTCTTAAGGCTATTGTGGCAAATTCGCGGGCGTTTGTCTAGCAAGTCTCTTCGCCAGAAGCGCCATGCGGCGTATAATCGCTGGTGGTAATGGTGAACCAACGAAAGCAAGCACGCTATGGGCGCACGGGATCATCGCGAGAAAGCCGGAAGCGGCGCAGTCACTCTCGCCATCGTCACAGTCAGCGATACGCGCACGCCGGAGACAGATGCCAACCGCCACTACATTGAGCGGCGGATGGCGGAACTGGGTCATGTTATCGCTGCCTATCGTCTCATCAAGGACGAGCCGGAGCAGGTCGCGGCGGCGCTGAACGAACTGGCTGCACTGCCGGACGTGCGCATCATCCTCTTCAACGGCGGCACAGGCATCAGCCCGCGCGACACAACGTATGATGTTATCAGCCGGATGCTGGAAAAGACACTGCCTGGCTTTGGGGAACTCTTTCGTATGTTGAGCTATCAGCAGGTAGGGGCAGCCGCCATGTTGAGCCGCGCCACTGCCGGGGTGTATCAGAAGACGCTGGTGGTGTCGATGCCAGGCAGCCCGAACGCCGTCGAAGTGGCGCTGGAGCAGTTGATCATCCCGGAAATCAACCATCTGGCGTGGGAAGTGGTGCGGAAGTAACGATATGTGGACACTAAACGACTCCTATCAACGACCGCATGGCATCCTCTATCGCTTTGTGCAAGCACTGACGGCGGTGATGGTGCTGGCGTGCCTGGTGTGCGGCTATCTGGGACTGCGCGCGATTGTCTGGCGGCACGAGAGCGAGCTTGCGGTGATGCTCACCAGCGGTCTGATGATTGCCGGGGCGGTCGGCGGCATTCTTGGTGCTGCCTACCTGGTGTTGGGGGCGCATGGTATCCGCTTCATCCTCAGTTTTAACTGGATGAGCGTGCAGGTCGGAATGGTCGCCGCGATGCTGATGTACGGCATCTATAACGCGTTGTTCCCGATCATGCCGACTTATGCAACCGAGTCAGCTGCGGTGCGCGCGCTGCAAGGCGCGGTGGATGGCGCGTTGATCGGGGCATTTGTGGGCGGGCTGACGGCGTTTGTCAGTGGGCGTCCGGTGTTCCTGTCGTTTGCGGGGCTGGTGCGTTATGGGGCGGTCTTCCTGCTTGTACTCGGCGCGTTGAGCATCGCCATCTTCATCGGTACACAGCCAACGATTCCCGGAAACGTGACTGTGTGGCTGATTGTTCCGTTCATGCTCGTGCTACGACTCGGCGTCAGCCTGTACGACCGCTATCAGGCGGCGCGCACGTCCCCGGCGCAGGAAGAATCAGGCGATTATTCTGGCTACTACGAGGAACCCGCATGATGCAGACGATCTTTGTTGCGGGCGGTACAGGCTTTATCGGCAGTGAGTTTGTGCTCGAGGCGCTTAAGGCGGGACATCAGGTCGTTGCGCTGGCACGCTCGGACGCCAGTGCGGAGACGCTGCGCAAGGCAGGCGCGCGACCCGTCAGCGGTGACCTGTTGACACCGGGTGACTGGCAAGCACAGGCAGCGCAGGCGGATGCCGTCGTCCATATCGCGCAGCCGTTGACATTTGGCGGGCGGGTGACAAAACAGCGCGCCGAGGCATATCGTCGTGAGCGCCTGCAAATGGATGCGAATTTGCTCAGTCATCTGGCGCGCGATGGCAGGCAGCGCATCATCTATGTCTCTGGCACATCGTACTACGGCAACCTGGGTCCTGAACTGCTGGACGAAACGGCGACTCCGCAGCCGATGGGCTGGGGTCCCTATGTTGTTGAGGCGCTGGCGCAGGTCAGGCAGTTTCAGCGCGACGGGCTGGCGATTATCGAGGCGTTCCCCGGTCAGATTTATGGCGCGGGGTCATGGTACAAGGACTTTGTGACATTCTTTCGCAAGGGCAACCCGTTCTACTCGCTTGGTGGGCGTGACCGCTACAACTCGTTTATGCACGTTACCGATGTGGCGCGCGGGCTGGTGCATCTGCTGGAACACGGTCAGACAGGCGAGCGCTACTTCCTGGTGGACGACGAGCCGAGCAGCCTGGCGGAACTGGCGCGGCTTACTGCCGATCAGCTTAGTATCCGGCTGCGTCGTCAGCGAGTGCCGTATTTTCTGCTGGAACTGCTGTTTGGTCCGGTTGTTGCTGAGTCGCTGAAGTACGAAAATCGCCTGAGCAACGCCAAACTGCGGGCGACAGGCTTTGTGCCGCGTTATCCCACGCTGCGCGACGGTGTGCCGACGGTGATTAAAGCGCTCAACGAGATGTGAGATGGGCGTCTTTTGTACTTGCGCTGAAAGCACGGACGAGGCTTGCCTCGTCCCTACAGACGCTTTACGGATAGCTCAACAACTGCACCTGCGGCAGGAAGCGTTCCACATCGGCTCGCCGCAAATCGGCAGTGCCGGGCTGCAAACAGACGGCAGCAGCACAGGCAAACCCCAGTCGCAAGCCTTCTTCAATCGGCTGCCCCAGATGCAGCGACGCCGTAATCCCCGCCAGCACGCCATCGCCTGCACCCGCCGCGCTGACCACCTTGATCGGCAGGATCGGTACATGCCAGGCACGATCGGGTAGTACGGCTAACCCGCCATCTTTATCCAGACTGATGATCGGCACAACGCCGTAGCGCTCCAGAACTTCGCGCCCGGCGTGGTAGGCATCATCCATCGTCGTTACGGTGCGCCCAACCAGCGCGCCCAGCTCATCGCGGTTGGGCTTGATGTAAGTCGGTTGTGCCTTCAAGCCTGCGCTCAGGTTCGGCTCTGCCGCGTCAAAGACGACTGGGATCCCGCGCTGGCGCGCCATGCCGATGAACTCCGTATAGAACTCCGGTTGCATCCCCTTGGGCAGCGTGCCACCCAGCACAACGACGGTCGCCTGGGTCAATGCTTCAGTATATTGGGCGCGTAGTTGATCGATGTGTTCAGGGCGGATCTCCATCGTGCTGGTGGTGATGGTCGTCATCTCGCCCGTGTCTTCGGCGATGATGATCATATTGATGCGGGTGTCTGTGTCAATCCACAGGAAATCAACAGTGACGCCGCGCGCCTGTAACAGCGCTTCTGCCTTCCTGCCCGTTGCGCCGCCCGCAAAACCGAGCGCCAGGCTGGGGATACCGACTTCGCCCAGTATCCACGAGGCGTCGGTCGGCTTGCCACCCATACTCTGGTAGGTACGGCTGGCGCGGATGGTCTTGCCGACCTGCAGGCTGGGGATAAAGACCGTCTGATCGATGGTGGTATTGGCGGTGAGGGAGACGATCATCTCTTTAAAGTCCTATCTGTCACAAACACACAATGCTGCTCGTCTTATGTAGCGAAACCTGGATGCAATTGGACGACCCGGTGGGCGTCCCTACCACAGGAGAAATTCCCATGACACAAACACACATCGTCATCATCGGCGCGGGCTATGCCGGGATGATGGCGGCACTCCGCCTGACAAAGCAGCCCGACGCACAGGTCACACTCGTGAATGCCAGTCCTGTCTTCGTTGAGCGTATCCGCCTGCATGAAGTGGCGGCAGGCTCTAGCAAGGCGTTTCATGCGCTTGCGCCGCTGCTGGCGGGTACAGGCATTCGCTTTGTCCAGGGGCGTGTGACGCAACTCGACCCAGCGCACAAGACTCTAGCGATAGACACGCAGGCTGGCAACCCTATGCGCTACGACAAACTGGTCTATGCGCTCGGCAGCCGCGTGAATAGCGACAGTGTGCCCGGTGTGCGCGAACATGCCTACAGCCTTGATCCGGCGACGGCGCAGCGTTTGCATGAAGCGCTGCGACTGTTGCCCACCGGAGCGCGCGTCGTCGTCTGTGGTGGCGGCTTGACGGGCATCGAAGGCGCGACTGAGATTGCCGAGGCGTATCCACAGTTGCGTGTCCAACTTGTGACGCGCGATGGCTTTGGTGAGCGGCTGTCCGCGCAAGGGCAAGCGTATCTGCGGCAGGCGTTCGCGCGGTTTGCGATTACCGTGAGCGAAGGTGTCAACGTTGAGGCGGTGGATGCGGGTGCGCTGTTGACGACACAGGGCACTATCCCGTTTGACCTGTGTCTGTGGGCGGGGTCGTTTGTGGCGCACGGGCTGGCGCGCGAAGGTGGATTAGCGGTCAACGCCAGCGGGCAAATCGTTGTTGATGACTACCTGCGCTCGATTTCCCACTCCGACATTTATGCGGCTGGCGATGCGGCATGGGTAGAAGGGCATCCATCCCCTATTCGTATGGGCTGCGTGACAGCAATGCCGATGGGGGCGCAGGTCGCGGCAAACCTGCGTGTGCTCCTGCGTGGACAGGGTCAGCAGCCGTTCCGATTTGGCTATCCAGGACAATGCATCAGTCTGGGGCGCCATGACGCCCTCGTGCAGCTTACGGGCAGAGACGACAGTATGCGTGAACAGATCATCACGGGTAGGGCAGCCGCAGGGGTGAAGGAGTTCATCTGTCGCTTTACATGGGGTACACTTCAGATCGAGCGCAGATTGCCCGGCGTCTACCGCTACCTGTCATCTGCTGAACCTGTAGTGAACCGAGAGCCGTCACATGTCCGTTGATCCGCTTCACAGTCCTGTCGCTGAAGTGTTTGAACGGCAGCGCCCACTGCTGTTTGGGATTGCCTACCGGATGTTGGGCAGCGCGATGGATGCCGAAGACATCGTGCAGGAGGCGTACCTGCGCTACGCCCGTGTGGAAGGTGAAGCGATCCAGCATCCGAAGGCGTATCTGGCAAAGACGGTGACACGCCTGTGCCTCGATCAATTGAAGTCGGCACAGGCCCAGCGCGAAACCTATATCGGTCCCTGGCTGCCGGAGCCCATCATGACAGAATTTGCGCCGGACGCGCGGACAGTCGAGGTTGAAACGCTGTCGCTGGCGTTCCTGCTGCTGCTGGAGAAGTTAACCCCTGGTGAACGGGCAGTGTTTGTGCTGCGCGAAGTCTTTGAGTACGACTATGCTGAAATCGCTGATATGCTCGATAAGGACCCTGCCGCCTGTCGCCAACTGCTGCGCCGCGCCCGATTACATATCGGCGATGAACGACAGCGCTTCCAGACAACGCCAGAGGTGCATACGACACTCCTCACGCACTTTATCGAGGCGGTCAGCCTGGGGGATTTCGAAGCACTGAAACAGGTGTTGACCGATGATGTGATCGCCATCTCTGATGGGGGTGGCAAGGCTGCGGCTGCGCTACGACCGCTGCATGGTCAAGCCGCTGTCAGCGCGTTTGTCATCGGGTTGGCGCAGCGCAATAGTTCGCTGTTCCAGGTCGAGATGGCGCTGCTGAACGGCACACCTGCTATCTTGCTCAAGAGCGGTAACCGCATCGACACGGCGCTACTACTGGCAACGACGGAGACGGGGATTGCGCGCGTGCTGTTCGTGCGCAATCCTGACAAGCTGCGTTTACACTCGTATCGCTGGGTGTAGTGCTTACTTCGTCTCGAACGGCGCAATCGCCTCTTCCAGCGCCGCGCGCTGCGTCGCCATGTCCGGTGTCGCGCCCATTGCCCCGCTCATCAGGACGATGTAAGCGGCGGTGTCGATGCGTTCGACCGCATCGAACGTCGCGTCAATATCCTTGCCGATGACGAACAGCCCATGCCAGGGACCGATTGTTGCGGCGGCGTGTTTGCGAATCCGCGCTTCCTGCCCGCGTATTGCTTCTGAGATGCAGTCGGCGATTTCCGGCGTGTGCGACGGCGCGTAACGCGCAATGCTGATCTCGCCGAACTTGCGCGTGCCTTCCAACACCGGTGGGATGGGGCGCCCCATCACTGCGAACGGCAGCACGTTGCGCGCGTGTGCGTGAATGACGCCGGTGCCGTGTTCGCCATAATCGCGGTGCAGGCGCAGGTGTACGCCAGCCTCGCGCGAGATTTGCCCACTGCCGACCAGAATATTGCCATCAAGATCGACGATCAGTACATCTTCCGGCTGTAACAGCCACTTCCACTTGCTGCCCGCAAAGCGCGGCGACATGCATACCACATCGCCCACGCGGGCGCTCAGGTTGCCGCCCGCAACATCCGTCAGATGGCGCTGGAACAGCAGCGCGCCCAGTTCTGCAATCTTTTCGCGCATCGCGATTAACGCCGGTTCCGATGTGTATGCACGCTTTTCAGTACTCGCCATGATCAGCCTTATGGTGAAATTTTTGCCCGAACCTCTTAAACTATCTGTCATTATATCTTGTAATGCGGGGTCGGGGATGATGTTGCGGCGAATTTTACTTTATCTTTCGATGGCAGGCTGGGCGCGCTTCATGGTGACGCGCTGGGGATTGGCACGTAACATGGCGCGTCGTTTCGTGGCAGGCGAAACATTGGATGATGCACTTTCGGCGACGCACGCGCTTAATCGTAAGGGCATGACCGTCTCGCTCGACTATCTGGGCGAGAGTGTCAAGAGCGTTGCTGATACGGAAGCCGTCGTCGCGACGTATCGTACCCTGATCGACCGCATCCAGCGCGAGGGAGCGCAGGCGAGCGTCTCGCTGAAGCTGACACATCTCGGCTTGGACATCAGCGAAGACCTGTGTGTGACCAATCTGCGTCATATCCTGACCGACGCCAAAGCACACCACATTCTGGTGACGATTGATATGGAGAGCAGCGACTACACCGAGCGCACGCTGCGGCTGTACCGCACGCTGCGCGATGAGTACGACTTTCCGAACGTCGGTACCGTCATACAGACGTATCTGCGGCGCAGCGCCCAGGACATGCGCGAACTGGCAGCGGAAGGCGCACACATCCGTCTGTGCAAAGGTGCGTATCTGGAGCCAGAAACGGTTGCTTTCCCGGACAAGGGAGATGTGGATCGAAACTATGTCGAGATCATGACGGCGTATCTGCAAGCGCCACCACCTGCTTATCTGTGCATCGCCACGCACGACGAGCGCATCATCCAGAAGGCAGAAAGGCTGCTGGAGAACAATTCTGCCTACACCAGTCACAGTGAATTCCAGATGCTTTATGGCGTGCGCACAGCGCGACAGGAAGCGCTGGCGACGGCGGGCTTCCCGGTGCGCGTGTATGTGCCGTTCGGCGAGGCATGGTATCCATACTTCATGCGACGGCTGGCGGAACGCCCGGCAAATCTGTGGTTCTTCGCCAAGAACTTCTTCGGCGGGAAGTGATTACAACCCGTTCATCATCTCGATATACTGGCGCATCAGCGGCAGGGTATCGTCGAGTCCGCGTAGCCCCGCGCCCATCAGGTTGAGCGCGGCGTGCGTCGCGCCAATCGATTGCCAGCCGCGTAGATAGGCTTCCCATTCGTTGACGGGCTGACGGCTGATATTGACGCGGATGTCCGCACCGAACGAGTCCGGGGTGCGTCCTGCATCTGACAGGTATTGCCGGATGCGCGTCATGTAGCCTGCCCCTTCCTCAGGTTGCATGAAGTTGACGACCCAGCCATCCCCCAGCCGTGCCATGCGCTGTAACACCGCGTCCGCCTCGCCGCCGAACCAGATCGGGATGCGGCGTATAGGCAGCGGGTTCAGCCCGGCGTTGTCAATCGTGTCGAACTCGCCCTGAAACGTGACCAGCGGCTGCTCCCACAACAGGCGCAGCAGCCGCACCTGCTCCTCGCTGCGGCGTCCGCGCACACTGAAGTCTTCGCCGAGCGCATCATATTCAACCTTGTTCCAGCCGATGCCGATGCCGAGCCGCAGCCGACCGCCAGAGAGGATGTCGAGTTCCACCGCTTGCTTGGCGACCAGCGCGGTCTGGCGCTGCGGCAGGATCAGGATGCCGGTCACGAATTCGAGCGTTGTCGTCTGCCCGGCGAGCCACGCGAACAGCGTGAACACCTCATGGAACGGCGTCAGGTGCGTATACGGTCCGCGCCAGCCGCCTGGTCGGTCAGGATTTGCGCCTAACACATGGTCGTAGGCGAGCAGATAGCGGTAGCCCATCGCTTCCGCCGCTTGCGTGAAGTCACGAATGACGATGGGGTCGTTGCCGATCTCGGTCTGTGGGAAGACGATGCCAGGGATGAGTAACGTCATGATCACTTATCGCTTACGCATACGCGGGTCGAGCAGGTCGCGCAGCCCGTCGCCAACGAAATTGAACGCCAGTACCAGACTGGCAATCGCGAGACCCGGGAACAGCCACATCCACCACTGGTTGAAGAAGTCGATGCCGATAGAGACCATGCGCCCCCACTCCGCCGACGACGGATCCGCGCCCAGCCCCAGAAAGCTCAACCCTGCAAACGTCAGGATCGCCGTGCCGACATCCAGCGTGGCGAGGATGATAGCGGGCGCGATGCAGTTGGGGATGATGGTGCGAAACAGGGTGTAGCTGCCGCGCGCACCAACGCTCTTGACAGCGGTCACGTATTCCTGCGTCTTGACCTCCAGCACCAACCCGCGCACCAAGCGCGCATACTGAGGCCACCAGACGATCACCAGCGCGACAATCGCATTGCGGATGTCTGGGCCGAGTGCAGCCGTGATCGCCAGTGCCAGGATGATTGTCGGGAACGCCATGAAGAGTTCGGTGATGCGCATTAACGCCTCATCCCAGAATCCGCCGAGATAACCTGCAATGCCGCCGATCAGCGTGCCGATAATGCTGCCGATGACGACGACAGCGATGCCCGCAGGGATCGTCAGCCGTGCCCCATGCAAGACGCGACTGAAGACATCGCGCCCCAGGTCATCTGTGCCAAAGCGGTAGTCAGCGCTCGGCGCTTGCAGGCGCACATTCACATTCTGCGCCAGCGGCTCGCGTGGGGCAATCAGGGGTGCGACGAGCGCGATCAACAGCCATGCAGCGATGACCACCAGCCCGAAGACGACGAGCGGATTGCGCAGCAGTTGATAGCTTGCCTGCCGGACGAAATCACGCCAGCCGGATTCGCGGGTCAATGAAGTAATAGAGGATGTCAACGATGAAGTTTACCCCCACGTAAATCAGCGCGATAATGATGCTGCCGCCCATGATGGCGGGGAAATCCTGCGATGTCGAAGCACGGAACATATAACGCCCGATGCCAGGCCAGGCGAAGATCGATTCCGTCAGTACCGCGCCGGACAGCAGATTACTGTACGACAAGCCGATGACGGTCACAACAGGGATGAGCGCGTTAGGCAGCGCGTGCCGCCAGATCGCCCAGCTTTCGCGCAGTCCCTTGGAGCGGGCAGTGCGCATATAATCGAGACCGATCACGTTCAGCAGCGATGAGCGTGTGATGCGGGCAATGATACCTGATACATATGCGCCCAATACAAACCCCGGCAGCAGCAGGCGCGACAGCGCATCGCGGAAGACATCCCATTGTCCGGCGAGCAGGCTGTCGATCGTGAACAGCCCGGTTACATACGGCGGATCGTCGAGCAGCACCGCCAGCCGACCCGGACCAGGAACCCACCCCAACTGCGCGTGCAGCACCGTTAAGCCGATGAGTGCCAACACGAAGACCGGAAAACTGACGCCGACCAGCGAAAACACGCGCACGATGTAATCGATAAGGCTGTTGCGCCAGACAGCAGAGATAATGCCAAAAGCGACGCCCATTCCAATACCAAAGAGGATGCCGACTGTAGCCAGTTCAATCGTGGCGGGCAGAAACTTGCCGATGTCTTCCGCGACAGGCTGGCGTGTCTTGATCGACGTGCCGAGGTCGCCCCGCAAGAGATTGCCGACATACGTTAAGTATTGCACATGCAGCGGTTGGTCCAGTCCCCAGCGCTGGCGAAATGCGTCGATAATTTCCTGGTTGTTGAGCGCGCTTTGCGGCAGGTTTGCTGTGATGGGGTCGGCGGGAACGGCATTGGCGATGACGAACGCAAATAACGTAATGCCAAAGCAAACGGGAATGATAAAAAGAATGCGGCGAAGCAGATACCGTTGGAAAGACATAATGGTGTTCGGAGGCGACCCGTTAGGTCGCCCCCGTATATTTCCTTACATGCCTTCGCTCAGGATGGCGACATCGAGCAGCCACTGCGGATGCCAGACGTAGCCTTGCAGACTGGAGACAAACGCAGTCTGAATATCGGGCTGGTTGAACGGGGCGAACGGGCTGCTTTCTTGCAGGTAGTCCTGAAGCTGACCGTAAAGCGCGATGCGCGCGTCGGTCTCGAACGTTGTGCCGGTCTGCTCAATCAGCGCCAGGAGTTCAGGGTCGGCGTTTTCAGGCAGCCACTGTGCGCGTTCGGTCGCCACCTTGCCGCCGGGCAGGAATGACAGCAGGTCGGACGCATCGAGCTTATCGGGACCCCAGAACCAGTAGCCGAAACCCTGCTGACCGCTGCGGTAGGCTTCCAGCGATACCTGAAGCTCACCGGGGGCAAGCGTGACGTTGATGCCGACTTCCGCAAGGTCTGCCTGAATCTTCTGGGCGTTGGTGTTCATGTTGACGCCCTGGAACGAGAAATCAGGATATTCCAGCGTGATGTCGAAACCGTCGGGATAGCCCGCTTCTGCCAGCAGCGCCCGTGCTGCGTCCAGATCACGCACAACTGCCTGATCTTCGCCATATGCGCCGAGCAGACCAAACGCCAGATTGGAGCCGGGTTCGATGCCGCCCCACAACGTCTGGTATCCATCATAGTCCAGCGCCAGACGGACTGCGCGCTGTACCAGCGGGTTAGAAACGGGACCGCCGATGTCCGGGTTCTGGTTCATAAGCAGGAAGTGCACGATGTTCGCCGGACCGCGATAGATGCTGATGCCGTCTGCCCCTTCGAGGCTGGCGATCTGGTCAGCGGTCAGGTCGAGCGCCAGGTCGATTTCGCCCGATTGCAGCGCGACGGCTTGCGTGGCGGGTTCGGGGATGTTGGTGATGATTACGCGGTCGAAGTACGGTGCGTCGCCCCAGTAGCTTTCATTGCGCACCAGCACGGTTTCGACCTGTGGGTCCCAGGCTTCCAGCACGTAGGGTCCGCTGCCTGCCGATGTATCGTTGAGGAACGTTTCAGCCGCATCTGCGGTCGCGGCGTCGGCCGCGTCGCTGCCCCCGTTGGCGGCAATGGTTGCCGAGTCAGTGATGGCGAATGCTGAATTCGCGATCACCGTCAGGAACGACGGATCGGCTGCGGTGAGGGTAATCGTCACGCTCAGGTCGCCATCAGCTGTTACACTGGCGATGTTGTCTGCCAGGAACGACGGGCTGCCGTCGATGTTCGCAAGACGATTGAATGAATAGACGACATCGGCGGCGGTCAGGGCGTTGCCGCTGGCGAAGGTAACGCCTTCACGGAGCGTGAACGTGTAGCTGAGACCATCTTCCGAGATGCTCCATTCGGTCGCAAGCAGCGGTTCGATAGCACCGGCATTCGCATCCGGGAAGGTGACGAGGGTTTCATACGTCGCCTTGTTGACGACACCCGTCGTCTGCGTGTAACCGCGCGCCGGATCGAGCGAGTCGGTCGCTTCGGCGTGACCGATGATTAACACTGTTTCGTCCTGCGCCTGAGCGATGCCGAGGCTGAGGATAAACAGCACCATGGTAAAGAGAGCGAGAAACTTCTTCATCGAGAGAATCCCTCCGTGCAAGAACGCCAGTAATTGTTGAGAGGCAAAGCTGATCTGGTCACCAGATTAACGCAGCATTTTATAAGGATTGTTGAGACTCCGCAAAAATTGCTACGGCGACGGGCGGCGCAGCAATCCCGCGTATGCGCCGGGGGTCGAGTCTTCAATGACGCGCGCGCCGACAGCACGCTCATAATATTCGACCGGTCCGACATGCCCGATGAAGGCGTAGGCATAGCCGATGTCGTGCATGGCGTGTAGACAGGCGAGCAGCAGCGCTGTCCCGGTGCCGCGCCCACGCATCGACTCCGCCACGCCCGTTGGACCGAAGAAGCCGCGCGCAGTGGTATCGTAGCAGGCGAAACCGACCAGTTGATCATTATGCGTCGCCAGCCAGATGCTTGCAGGCTGGCGGCTAAAGGCGACATCGCACTCGCTGACCCAGAAGCGGCTGAAGTGGCGTTCGACCCATTCCATCACAAAATGCTTTTCCGGCACCAGCCCGCGCCTTATCATGATGCCCTGCTCTGCCTGCGCAGCAAAAGCGCCTTCGCGCGGCGGCAGCGTATACAGTTTGACGAGCATATCGGTCATCGAAACAATCCTTTATTGTTGAATCACAAAGGCTCAAGCAACGCAAAGGTTATTCATCGATCACGCTGCGCAGGAAGCCACTGGCCGCGTTCAAAAGTGCGCGGGCGGTGTCAGCGTCAGTGCTGCGCCGCGCCATCACAACGGCGACTTTGACATCATAGTCCGCTGCGCTCAGCAGCGCGGACGCCTGTGCCTCATCCACCCCGGCGATGCGGGAGACCAGGCGTTGGGCGCGCTGGCGCAGCTTGACGTTCTTCGCCTGCACATCCACCATCAGGTTGCCGTAGACCTTGCCGAGCTTGACCATCGTCGCTGTACTGAGCATGTTCAGCACCAGCTTTTGCGCCGTGCCAGATTTCATGCGTGTGCTGCCTGCGATGACTTCCGCGCCTGTGACGACTGGAATCGCGATATCAGCGGAGTCGAGCAGCGGGGCAGGCGCGTTGTTGCTGATGCCGATGGTCGCCGCGCCAACCTGCCGGGCATATGCCAGCGCGCCCAGCACATAGGGCGTGCGCCCGCTGGCAGCAATGCCGACAACGACATCCTGCGCTATGAGCTCCCGGTGGCGCAAATCCTCCGCCCCTTGCATCTCTTCATCTTCAGCGCCTTCGATGGAGTTACGCAGTGCGTCGTCCCCGCCCGCGATAATGCCCTGCACCAGTTCCGGCGGTACGCCATACGTCGGCGGGCATTCCGACGCATCCAGCACCCCGAGCCGCCCACTTGTCCCCGCACCGATGTAGAACAGCCTCCCGCCGCCCCGCAGCCGTTCGACGATCAGATCGACCGCCTGCGCAATCTGGGGGAGTGCGCGTTCCACCGCCAGCGCCACCGTCTGGTCTTCAGCATTGATTACACGGACGATGCCGAGCGTGTCCATCTGGTCAATCGCTGCGCTGTTGGGGTTCTGTTCTTCAGTCCCTCTTGTCTCCACTCGCGTCCCCTTTAGTCTCTGCCTGCCCTCACCCCCTGCCACTCTCCCAAAGGCCGGGTACGGCTGGGAGAGGGGAGTTCGTAAGTCCTTCTCCCAGTGGTACTCCACGTTCGGGAGAGGGATTTAGCGTGAGGGTAACTCGCCATAGTGCAGTTTCGCCAGCAGTGCGGCGCCTACCACCGGCGCATAACGTGCTTCCGGCAGCGTCGTCATGCCCAGTCGCCTGCACACCGCGCGGCTGAGTGAATTGTCAGATGTTAGCAATCCGCCTGCAAAGGCGATGCGCGGCGCAGTCATATGCAGGCGAGCCACGATGGTATCAGATAGCAGTACCAACGCCGCCGCGCCCTGCTCAATGATAGCGCAGGTGTAGGCATCGCCCGCGTCCGCCATCTCCAGCACCACGCTGGCAAGCGTTGCGATGTCGCGCGTCGGCGGCGGCTGGCGATAGACCCAGGTGATGGCGTCGGTCGCGCTGCTCATGCCGAGATGCACAAGCAGCCGTTGCGATAATGGTGCTGCATCCGGCGCAATCCCGTCTGCAGACAGCGTAACGGCACGCAGCGCCTGATTGCCAAGCCAGTAGCCGCCGCCCTCGTCACCGAGCAGGTAGCCCCAGCCACCCGTTTGGACGGACTCGCCAGCGTCGTTGACGCCAAACGCCACGCTGCCTGTCCCCGCCAACAGCAGCACACCGCGCCGTTCACCGTGCGCACCGACCAGCGCGATCTCGTTATCGCTGCTTGGCGCGACGGGCGTGTCAGGCAGCACCGCGGCGATGACTGCGCGCAGCCAATCTCCCGCATAAACGGCAGACGCACCCGCCACGCCCATGCCAACGCCTGCGACGGATGCGCCCGGAATGGTCGCCAGCACCTCGCGCAGCGCGTCCTGCATCAACGCTGCCGAGGCATCACGCCCGATGGCGCTGGGGTTCACCGTGCCGCGCATCGCCTGCACGATCACATGCATGTCGTCGTCAACGCCGACAACGCGCAGGTTGCTGCCACCGCCGTCAATACCAATCCATATACTCATCGAAATAACCTGCTCATCAGTGCCGCAAAATTCGCACCCGGTGTGATGCTGCCCAATATCGACGCATGTGTCGCGCCCGTCTGTTCGGGCAGGCAGCCGGGGCGATTATGCCACGTTTCGTATGCCAGCAGCGCGAACAGCAGCGCTTCTTTGAAGTCGCCGTCAATGCCATGATCTTCGCTGCGGCTGACGCGCGCGGGCGCAAGCTGCTGTTCTAACATCCGCACCAGGGTTGCATTATGTCGCCCGCCGCCCGCGAGGATACACTCGGCAATCGGCGCTGGCGCGAAGTCGCGATAGGCGGTGGCGATACTGTGCGCGGTCAGCGCGGTGAGGGTAGCCACACTATCGGCGTCGGTCAAGCCGCGCACCCGCCCGTCCTGCACAAGCTGTTCGGCGTAGTCTGTACCGAACAATTCGCGCCCGGTGGTCTTGGGTGGTGGCTGCCGAAAGTAAGCGTGCTGCAGGAGCCTGTCCAGCCACGCGCGGTCAATGCTGCCCTGCGCGGCAAAGCGCCCGCCGTCATCGTAGTGCGCCGAGCCGTCGGTGATGATCGTCATGGCTGAGTCTATGAGCGCATTGCCGGGACCGGTGTCGAAGGCGAGCATGTGCACCTCACCCCCGTCCCCTCTCCGCGCGCGGAGAGGGGTGGGATTCTGCGTTAAGTTGGGCTTATGCGGGGTGAGGTTAATAGGCGGCAGGAACGTCACATTGCCGATGCCACCGATGTTCTGCACCGCGCGCCATTCGGTCGGGTGGCGGAGCAGCAGCCAGTCGAGATAGCCGACCAGCGGTGCGCCTTGCCCGCCTGCCGCCACATCGCGCGCCCGAAAGCTGTTGATGACAGTCGCGCCGGTGCGCTCGGCAATCACCGCAGGCTCGCCGATTTGCAGCGTGGCGCTTACACGTCCGTCCGCTTCGACCTGATGCCAGAGGGTCTGCCCGTGCGAACCGATCAGGTCCACTGGCTCGCCCTGGGCGACGGTTAGCGCCGCCTGCGCGAACGCCTCCCCAATCGCGAAGTTAAGCAGGCAGACCTCATCCGCGCCCGCTGACCCGCGCCGCATCGCCGCGAGGATGCGCTCACGCAGGCGGGCATCATAAGCGATAGTCTGCGCGCGGACGAGGCGCATCGTGAGGTGTGGCGGCGCGCCGCCAATCTCGCACAGTGCTGCGTCAATCCCATCCGCCGATGTCCCTGAAAGCAAGCCGATCACACGCATGACAACTCTCGTATTCTCTCACAAAAAGGGCTTTTTACCCGCCCATCCCTGTCATCTCTGCTACCGCATTATGGATTGCTCGTCGGAACTCGTGCGTGCCGCCGTGCGTGCGCCCCGGATAGACGCTGTTGGTCAGCAGCGCGACGACCAGCCGCGTCTCCGGATCGATCCACAACGAAGTGCCTGTGAAGCCTGTATGCCCGAATGTGCGCATCGACATGTGGTCGCCTGCGGACGAATCCTGCGCCGCCTTGAGCGCGAAGCCCAGCCCACGCCGCTGTCCGTCCGATTCTGCCTGAAGCGATAGTACTTCCTGTGACAGCGCAGGGGATAAGCCGAAGTGAGCGCTCATATCCAGACACGCCGCCCCGAACGCCGCCACTGCCTGCGCCGTCGCGAATAATCCGGCGTGACCCGCCACACCGCCCACGCCGCAGGCATTCTCATCGTGGACTTCGCCCCACACACGCCGCTTGCGCCAGGTCGGATCATCCTCTGTCGGGGCGATCCGTTCGCGCGGGATACCGTGCTGCATCGGGTTATAGACGATATGATGGGGCACAAGGGTGGACAGCACACGCGCCGCAATTGCTGTTTCCAGATCGCCCGCGCCGTGCAGGCGTGCCACTGCTTCGCCTAGCAGCAGCAGCCCGATGTCGCTGTAGCGCACGATACCATCGGGCGGCGCGACGAATGGATAACGTACAAGCGCGGACAGGGAACGACTCCAACGATCTGCCCGTGTTCCCTCTCCCGCCACATTGTAAACATCGCGCCAGGGGGGCAGCCCGGAGGTGTGCGTAAGCAGGTGGCGGAACGTGACGCGCGTCGGGTCAACCGTTTGTCCGGCGCGGTCGGGCGGGGTGGGCAGGTGCTGTTTGCTGTGAGGATCTTGTCCGCCGTCAATCGCACGCGGATTGAGTGTGCTGAACTCAGGCACGACGCCGACAAGCGCGTCATCCACCCGCACTTTGCCATCGCGCACCAGTGTCAGAAATGCCAGCGTCGTGAACAGCTTTGTGATCGACGCCAGATCGAAGTAGGTTGCGATCGTGACTGGGATGTCCTGCGTATCGGGATCGATCCAGCCCCACGCGGCATCCACGATGGGCGTTCCCTGATGCACCACCGTGAGCGCGCACGCCGGAAATGTGTCACCCAGATGCGCCTGCACAATGGGCTCAAACACCGCACGCACATCAGCCATAGAGGAGATACTCCTGTCGTTCGGCACGGAATACGGACGCCGCTACGTCCCACTCTGCTGCCAGCTCCGCCAGCGGCATGTTGGCGTCAATCTGTACACGCAGTCGGTTGCTGCCCGCCAGCCGATCAAACGGCATGTGCGGACTGCCGGGGTAGGGCGACAGCCATTGCCAGTGTTCGGCATACAGGTGGCGCAGCGTGCGGATGACCGCCACCCACGTCAACAGCGGACGGAAGCCAGCGCCAATGATGTGCGCCTGTACCCCATGACAGACTTCGCCCACGTATTTGCTGGCAGTCGGCTTGAAGCTGTGCGGGCGAAAGCGCACATCCGCTAATCGGAGCGCGTTCAGATGCTCTGCGAGCGCCATCGCGTCGATAAACGGCGCACCACAAATCTCGAAGGGCAGCGCCGTACCGCGCCCTTCGGAGATGTTCGTGCCTTCGAGCAGGCACGCGCCCGGATAATGTTGCGCGGTGCTGATGTGTGGCATGGCGGGGGAGGGCGGCACGAACGGCAGGCGCGTCTGCTCCCATGTCATGCCGCGCTGATAGCCGACGCACGGCTGCACATCGAGTCTTGCAGGTGTGGGATTCCAGCGTCCGTTGACCATGCGCGCCAGTTCGCCCAGTGTCATGCCGTGCTGCGTCGGGACAGGGCTGTAGCCGACGATGGACTCATAACCCGGTGTGATAGGTGCGCCATCCACCGTATCACCCAGCGGGTTGGGGCGGTCGAGCAGCAATACAGACACACCGAACGCGCCTGCCGCCTCGATAGCCATCATGATCGTCCAGGCGAAGGTGTAGTAGCGCACGCCGATGTCCTGAATGTCGCACACCAGTACATCCAGCCCATCGAGCATATCGCGCGTCGGGCGCAGCGATGCCCCGTACAGACTGTGAATAGGGACACCCGTCAGTCGATCAATGCTCGATGCAACCTGTTCCCCATCGGCAGCGACGGCGGCAAAGCCATGTTCGGGCGAAAACAATGCCGCCAGATGGACGTTTGGCGCACGGCGGAAGACATCATAGGCGCTGACCAGATCGCGTGTGACCGCGCTTGGATTGGTCAGCAGCCCGACACGCTTGCCCGCCAGCGGCGCGAACTGCTGCTCGATCAGCGCGTCCAGCCCGGACTTGATGATCATGCCGGATGCACCTCAACAGGCAGCGTTCCGGTGGGCGCATAATCGCCTAGCAGCGCGCCGACCGCTGCTTCCAGCGATGGCGCGCTATCGCCGCAGGTACAAACGATACTGTCCGCGCCTGCGCCGAGCGTGCCCGCGTCATACGGATTGCGCAGGCAGACCAGCACCGCTCGCTCTGCGCTCGCCATAATCGACTGGCACAGCGCCAGCGTTGCGGCGTTCAGGTGCGCGTTGCGGGTCGCCAGCACGAGCGTTTCCGCGTCGCGTGCAGCCTCTACGAGTGACTCTGGCGGTGTGTCTTCGCGGACGACGTGGACACGCACGCTCGGCAGCCGCGTGGTAAGCAAACGGCTGAAGCCGCTGAGACCGCCGCTTTCGAGGATGCCGCTGTCGAAGATCGAAGGGAATTCGATCACCGTCACATTGCCGCGCAGGGGGAGTGCTGCACCGGAACGTAGCAGCGTCGTGCCTGCCTGCGCTGCCTCGCTTGCCAGCGCCAGATGGTCTGGTGCGCGGATGATGCTTAAGTCGGCGCGCGGCTTCAGCCATGCCTGCTTGAACGCCGCCAGCCGTCGATTGGCAGTTTCAACGACCGCCAGCGGCAGCCGTCCGCTGCGCGCCGCCGCCAGCAACGCCTCATAGCACTCTGCCTGACGCGAAGGCGTATGCGAAAACAGGAGCGCGTCAATACCCGCCAGCGCTGCCAGCACTGCGCTTTCGCCAGCGCCGTAACGGTCAGCAACGGCTTGCATCTCCATGCAGTCGGTCGTGACAATTCCGTCGTAGCCGAGTTCGCCGCGTATCAGTCGCTGCGCCACAACGGGTGAGACGGTGACAGGATGGTCGGGATCAAGCGCACTGTACATGACGTGCGTCAGCATAATCGATGCCGTATTCGCCGCGATTGCTGCGCGATAGGGCTCAAGATCGTGCGTGAGTAGATGCTCGACTGGCGTATCTAGGACCGGCAGGTCGAGATGCGTGTCAATCGGTGTGTTGCCAAGTCCGGGAAAATGCTTGGGGCTGGCAGCAACGCCCGCCGATTGGAAGCCGCGTATCGCTGCGGCACCCAGTCTGCTTACGCGCGCAGCATCGCTGCCGAACGAGCGCGTGCCAACGGAAGGATTAGCGGCGTTGTAGCTGATGTCCACCGCTGGCGCGTAATCCCAGTGGATGCCAAGCGCACGGAGTTCCGTCGCCAGCATGTGGGAAACACGCTCGGTAAACGACTCGGCGTCTTGCGCGCTGCTCAGTGCCATCGCGCCTGGGCTTTCCGTGAACCCGTCGCGCAGGCGGGCGACCGTGCCCCCTTCCTGATCGATGCTGATGATGACGCCGTAAGGAGCAGCCGCTTGCAGCGAGTCAGTCAATGCCGCGACCTGCGCCGGACTTTCGACATTGCGCGCGAACAGGATCACGCCGCCGACGCGTCCGCTGCGCAGCCAATCGAGCAGGTAGTCGGGCGCAGTCAAGCCCTCAAAGCCGACATAGCACATCTGCCCGATTTGTAGTTCTAATGTATCTGCTATTCGCATCATGTCCGTCCTATCCTGCTGACCATCACCGCTAATCCGATCACCGCCACGCCTATCGCTGCGCTGCATACGCTCAACACGAACTCGGCGCTGCCCGGCGGCTGCACAAACGCCATCCCGCCGCCGCACATGCCCAGCAAGAACCCTAAACTTAAAATGCCGCGCAGCGTTTCCCGGTCAAACATCCGTAGCCCTCACCCTACATCCCTCTCCCTCATGGCGAGGGACTTTGCAGACCTGTTTGAACCCCTCGCCCTGAGGGAGAAGGGCAGGGGAGAGAGTTCAGCCATCTAGCCTCTTAAATACGCTTTGTCCTCGTTACTCGTTCAGTCTCAGCGCTTGTCCTGCCTGTAAAGGCAAACAGGCGACCTGCTGTCCGTAGCCCTCTACATTTTCCAGGTGTGGCACCTGGACGTCGCACATGCCTGGCACGAAGAACGGGCAGCGGGGGTGAAACGCACAACCCGGCGGAATATCCGTCAGCTTCGGAATGTCGTCCGAGCGCAGTTCGATCATTGTCTTGTTGCGCGTCAGGTCGGGGTCGGCTTCCGGCACGGCGGCGAGCAGGGCACGCGTGTACGGATGCGCTGGATGTGCGATGACGTCCGGCGTGCGCCCAATTTCAACAATGCGTCCCAGATACATCACCGCGATGCGCCCCTCCCACGCGAAGTACTTCGCCAACGCCAGATCGTGGGTGATGAAGACAATCGCCAGCCCCAGTCGCTGGCGCAGTTCGTGCAGCATCTTGAGCAGGCTGATGCGAATGCTGACATCGACCATGCTCACGGCTTCGTCCGCCACGATCAGTCGCGGCTGCACCGTCAGTGTGCGAGCGATGCTGACGCGCTGACGCTGCCCACCGCTCAGTTGATGCGGGTATTTGTTCACGATGTCGCCGGGCGGCGTCAGGTCTACCATCGTCAGTAGTTCCCAGATGCGCCGCCGCAGCATTGCGCTGTCCTTGACCATGCGATGGCGCTGAAGCGGAAAGCTGAGAATGTCGCCGATGGTGTGCGCCGGATTGAGCGAGGCGAACGGGTCCTGATGCACGATTTGCAATTCGCGGCGAATGAGCGCCTGCTCCATGCGGTTGTAGCTGGCGACAGGACGCCCGTTGACGAGCATCTCACCCGCGCTCGGTTGCAGCAGGTTGGCGATGATCTTGCCGGTCGTCGTCTTGCCGCAACCGCTTTCTCCCACCAGACAGATGATCTCATTGGGGGCGATGCTCAGGTTGATGTCTTGCAGCACCGGAATCTTCTGGCGATCTTTTACAAACGAGCGATGCACACCGCGCAGTTCAACAATCGGGGTGGTCATGCCGTCACCGCGCCCTTTCTCGTGATGAGCGCATTTTCCAGCACGTGCTCGGTTTCGTGGCAGGCGGCTTTGCGACCATTACTGTATTCACGTAGTTCCGGCTGCATGGTCTTGCACACGTCGGTCACGAACGGGCAGCGCTCGTGAAATTTGCAGCCGGGCGGCGGCACGATCAGATCCGGCGGGCTGCCGGGGATGCTTTCCAGCTTTTCCGAACCGACACTCAGACGCGGCGCGGCGTTGAGCAGACTGAGCGTGTAGGCGTGGCGTGAGCGATAAAAGACATCATGCACGGGTCCGATCTCGACAATTTCCCCTGCATACATCGTCGCGACGGTATCGGCAATCTCCGCCGCCACCGCAAGATCGTGACTGATGAACATGACGCTGAAGTTGAGTTGGACGCGCAGTTCCTTCAGCACTTCCAGGATTGAGCGCTGCGTTAGAATATCGACCGCCGTCGTCGGTTCGTCCATGATCACCAGCTGCGGGCGCAGGATCAGACTGAGCGCCAGCAGCACGCGCTGGCGCATCCCGCCGCTCAGCTCGTGCGGGTAGCTGCGAAAGACGCGCTCCGGGTCCAGTCGCACCTGCTCGAACAGTTTGAGTGCCCGCGCTTTCGCTTCTGGTCGCCCGATGCCATGCGCGTGCGCAGTGTCGTAGACCATATCGCTGACGCGGATGACCGGGTTGAGGGCGTTGAGCGCGCCTTGAAAGACCATCGAACATTCTGACCACAAAAAGCGGCGCATCTCGCGGTCTTTGAATGACAGCAGATTGGTCTGCCTGCCATCACGGTAGGTGTAGAAGACGCCATCGCCGCCGACGATGGCGGTTTTCGGCAGCTGGCGAATCAGCGCCAGATTGAGCGTCGTTTTGCCACAGCCGCTTTCGCCGATCAGCGCCAGCGTTTCGCCCGCGTGTAAATCGAACGAGACATTATTGACGGCGCGCACCTGCCCACGCCGCGCCAGATAGTTGACCGAGAGATTGCGCACGGATAAGACAACGTGATTACGGTCGTAACTCATAGTCCACTTCGCAGACGGGGGTTAAAGATTTCTTCGAGCGAGCGTGTGAACAGCACCAGGCACAACTGGAACAGCGCAATCGCGATGACGGGCGACAGGATCATCCCGGCTGCCTGGGGCAGGAACAGGACACCTTGCTGCCGTCCGGTAAAGATCATCACGCCCCAGTCAGGTTCGCGCAGCGGCACCAGCCCCAGAAAGACCAGACCGACAATCGAGTACATGGCGATGCGGATCGTGAAGATCAGATTGACAGCGATATAGCTGACCATGTTCGGGAAGACTTCGCGCGTGATGATGTGCCACAATCCCAAATCGAGCGCGAATGCCGCCTGCACGTAATCGCGTTCGCGCAGGCTCAAGACCTGCGCACGCACGGCGCGCATCAGCGGGGGCCAGTTCAGCACGGCAAACAGAAGTGCCAGTAAAAAGTCGTTATCGAGACTGACGAGCGCCGCCAGCACCAGCAGCAGTGGAAATGACGGGATCGTCAGGATGAAGTTGGCGACCGCGCTCAGGAATTGATCGACCAAGCCCCCGAGCAAACCTGCAGCCGCGCCCAGCACGACCGCAATCACGGTCGCCAGAATGCCCGCCTGCACGGACATAATGATCAGGCGCTGCCCGCCGTGTACCATGTGCGACAGGACATCGCGTCCTTTCCAGTCGAGACCGAGCGGATGCTCCCAACTGGGCGGCGCGACCATCACCAGCGATCCCGGCACACGGCGCTGCATCTGCGCCGAGCCTTCATAGGGGATGAGCAGCGGTCCGAACGTGGTCATGACGATGAAGAAGACGATGCCGCAAAAACCGATGAAGCCCGCCTTGTTGCGCGTGAGTGCGCGGAAGCCACCGCGCAGGTTATTGCCCAGATTTGCCATCTGACGTTGAAAGCGCTGCGTCCGTGTCTCTTCAAAGCTGACGTTTTCCAGCGCCTCGCGCGATGTGAACGGGTCCTGGCGGTTGACATAGGCGTAGCTCAAAACAACTGCATACGTCAGCACAATCATCGGGATGCCGCCGAGCAAGCCGCACCCAAAGCCCGCCAGCGCGCAGGCGATAAAGCCGCCGATGCCTGCGCCAATTTTTTTGTAATGAAAGCCCGCATACAGCGGCACGAGACCGCAGATAATGCCGATGATCAAGCCCGCCGGGGTAGCGACGGTTTCCAAACCAATCATTGCGACGAGTCCTCCGTCCCCATGCGCACGCGCGGGTCAAGCCAGCCAATCGCCAGGTCTGCCAGAATGTTCGAAAGCACGACCATCGCTGTGATGACCAGGAACATGCCCTGCATGGTGGTGTAATCCCGCCCGCTGATGGCGATGAACAGGTTGCGCCCCAGACCGGGATACTGAAACATTTCTTCGATAATGACCGTGCCGCCCACGATAAAGCCAACACTGATCGCCAGCCGTGTCACCAGCGGGAGCATGGCGTTGCGCCCGATGTAGCCGGTCAGCACGCGCCGTTCGGATAAGCCGCGCGCTTTGGCGACCGCAATGTAGTCTTCACCGAGCGTGCTGATGGTGCTGCTCTTCATCGCCAATATCCAGGTGCCGATAGTGGACAGCACGTAGACCAGAATCGGCAGCGTGGCATATTGCAGGATACTCAGGAGATACTCGACGCTGAAGGCAGGTGTGATTGTCGGATCCACGCCGCCTCGCACCGCGCCAACCTGAAACCATTGCAATTGCACGCCAAAGATGATGATGATCAGCAGCGCGATGATGTAATCGGGAATGCCGGAGATGATCGACGCGAAGGCGGTCAGCAGGTTATCGAACCAACTGCCGCGCCAGTAGCCCATCGCCAGACCGAGTATGATGCCGAGTGTGAAGCTGACGAGCAGTGCCAGCCCGACGCAGAACAACGTCCAGGGCAGGTAGCGCAGGATAATACT
This sequence comes from Chloroflexota bacterium, assembly GCA_033763755.1. Classification (GTDB taxonomy): domain Bacteria; phylum Chloroflexota; class Anaerolineae; order Aggregatilineales; family Phototrophicaceae; genus Flexifilum. Next base: position 59,612 of record JANRJX010000198.1, on the reverse strand, counting down.
GGATACGCTGACGCCGCCGCGCGTGATCGAATCGCCCAGATCGCCGCGCACCAGATCGCTTAGGAAGTCTGCGTATTGCAGTAGCAGCGGACGGTCGGGATCGAAGTTAAACAGCGTTGCGGAGGCGCGCCGTGCTTCCTCTTCGGTCATCCCCTGGCGCGTCATCAGTTCGTCCATGCGAATTTCGACCGGGTTGCCGGGCATCTGTCGGATCATGAAAAATGTCAGCGTCGTGGCTGCCCAAATTGTAATTAACCCCGAGATCAGCACCTTGAACAGGTAACTGCGGGTGATGCGCCGTAGACCCTGCCTCCATGCGGGAGGTGTGGCTGCGTCTGTTTTGGTGACGGGGAGTGCTGGGGGCGCAGGGATTGCCGTCATAAAATGCCTCGTAATAAGTAGGGGCAGGATGCATCCTGCCCCTACATACTCACATTGTTTTGTTACATGCCAGCCGGGAACAGCGTACCATTCAGGATCAGGTAGATGATGAAGTGGTCGTTGCTCGGATTCTGATAGATCGGGTCGCCGTCAGCGGGTGCGCCACCAATCGACGCTTCGTTGACGGGTTCGATGCTGAGCATTTCGTTCAGCGGAATGTAGTACATGCCTTCGTTCAGGATTTGCGCGATTTCGTCGGCGCGTTCCTGCTGGGCTGCTGTATCCAGACCGCCGCTGACGTTCAGGATCAGCGCATTCAGGTCAACGGTTTCGCCGTTGACATCGAGCGCTTCGATGTCGAGTTGCAGACCGGGCTGGTCTTCCGCCAGCGCAACCGTCCAGCGACGCATCGGGTTATTGAAGTTCTGGAAGGCGAACGGAGAACCGGCACCCCAGCTCCAAACCGACAGTTGGAAATCGCCTGCGCGGATGGCAGCCGCCGCTTCCTGCCAGGGCAGGGCGCGTTCGGTGATGTCAAAGCCGAACTCGTTCAACTGCGCGGTGGCGTCGCGCGCTGCAGCGCTGAAGTCCGCGAAATCTGCCGGGAAGGTGTATTCAACGCTGATGGTGTTGCCATCTGCATCTGCCCACTTGCCATCCCCGTTCAGGCTGTAGCCTGCCTGTTCCATCAACGCTGCCGCGCCTTCGAGGTTGTACTCATAGCGATTGAGCGTGTCGAGCGTTTCCTGCGAAAGCAGCGTCGGCGCAATCGAATCGAGGATGCCGGACATATAGACTGTACCGGTTGCGCCCAGACCGTTGGTCAGCAGCGCGCTCTGTTCGCGGTTGATGGCGTGTGCCATTGCTTGGCGAACGAGGACATTATCGAACGGTGCGACGGTGAAATTGAACAGCAGCGCCGGACCGTAACCACGCGGGGTCGCCACGACGCGGATGCCTGCATCGACAAACGACTGCATGGTGGCGGGCGGGTAGACGTTGGTCGAGTGCGCCAGTTCGCCGCTGAGGACGAGCGGGGTCGTCACTTCGGTTTCGCCGCCCCAAATCTTCAGTTCACCGAAGCGGACGCTGCCGGAGAACAGGCTGTTGGGCTGCCAGGAGAGCGTGAAGAACGACTCGCCGACGGCATCGAGCGCGTAGGTGTACGGACCGCTGGCAATCAAGGTTTCCGGACGGAATTCTTCAATCGCGGTCGCGACGGCAGTCCAGGCTTCGTCTTCGTTGGTCGCGCCGCTGGCGACGACTTCACGCGCCTGTGCTGCCAGTTCGCCGTAGTTGGCGCTGGCGACGACATATTCCTTGAGCAGTTGGCGCTGTGCGTTCAGCGATGCGCCGCCTTCGGTGAAGTTGAAGCGGACAGTGCGTTCGTCGACCGCTTCGACACTGGTCAGGTACGTCCACTGCGTCCAACCGAGGATTCGACCGATGTCGAACGTATCAACCACATCCTGCGATGTGACCGGGCTGCCATCGCTCCACATTGCGCCTTCAGCGATGGTGTATTCGTAGGCGGCGTTATCGTCCACGAAACCCCACGATTCGGCAAGCATGGGAACGTATTCCTGCGTTGCCCACAGGTAGTAGGCGGGCGTCAGTTCGACAAACGGACGGTAGACCAAGCCCAGGTTGTCATTGAGGCCACCCGCGGCAAAGCTGTTCAGGTTGTGTGTGCCGGGCGCGGCGTAGGGCCAGGTGCCGAGCCAGGTTCCGGTCGGCGCATCCTGTGCCAGCGCGGGAAGGCTCACGACTCCCAGCATCAACACAAGTGCGAGAACGATAAAGAGACGTTTCATTTTTGGCTCCTGAATAGAGGGGTGCAATTGTTGACTTCAAGGTGACACCTTGAAGCGCAGGTAGTTTAACGCGATGTGAAAAGAGGGGCAAATTTGTGCTGCCTGTCTACAGCAAGTGCCAATTCTGAACAAAGTAGGGCAGCGCTGCCTCGTGGGCAATCGTCATGTGCGCAGCTGTGGGCGGTGTTCCGAAAGCCAGCTGTAGAGTCAACATCAGCAACGTGGCAATACGGGTAGAGCGCATGACACAACGCTTCACAAGATCAGATTGCGAGCGTGGGCTGACAGGCATCGGAGGTGATGTAGTCCACCAGATCATGGAACATCGCCCCGGAAATCGGCTGTGTAATCCCCATCCTGCCCAGACGGAATGTCGTCAGGACGATACGCCCATTGCCATAGCGGAACTGCACGGTATGGACGGTGGGGTGGCGCACCCAGCCGCCGACCTGCCCCGCGAGGAAATCGGCATGATAGCGTTCGTCGTAGACAGGCAGACCGAAGAGAGTCGTTTGCGGCATGATCTGCGCAAACGGCATCCCCAGCGGGTTGCCCGCCGCTGCCAACCGCTTAAAAACGGCGGGGCGCAGCCATGACCAGGTCGTGATCCAGCTTCCGCCATACACGCCGCCGCGCGCGTGCTGCCAGAAGAACGGGTTGCTGAGCGGGCTGATCAGGAGCATGTCGCCGCCTGCACGCACCCACGCCAGCAGGTCTTCCGTCGGTGCGCTGGTGATAAGCAACCGCGTATCGCTGGTGATTTGCGGGAGTATTCTGTATCCCAAAGAGATCATGTCACGTTCGACCATGGGCGCAGCGCGCGGTTGCTCCAGTGGCGAGGGGCTGGTTTGTTCAGGGCCAGCAGATGCGGTGGTGGTCGTCAGCGGCGACGTACTCATGGAGGGTGCGGCGACTTCCGACTGAGAAAAGAAGTTCACCACAGCAATGGGTTGTGTGTAGGCAGCAGTACGATACTGTGCAGGCACGACCAGCAGGGGAGTCTCGTTTTCTGCCAGCCGCTGCCCTGGTGCATCCTCAACATGCAGGCGCAGCGAGGTATAGCGTGTGCTGTCGCTGGATGAAAAGCGTCCGTAGAACGTGCCGGCGTACTGCGTATCGCCGCGCGGCAGCGCGACTGGCGTTTCCCAATGTGTTTCGTCTAACTGTGCGTGTAGCGTTGCCTTCGACCAATCGCGCGAACTGTAGTGCGAGGCGTGGACCAGCACACGATCGACTTCATCATCCCAGAAGGCATAGCGGTCGAGTCGTGGCACGACCACATCTTCATTGTTGATGTGTGCAAACTGCGTATGAAAGACTTTTTCGCCACGCGCAAAATCCAGCAAGCCGTTGCTTTCCCAGTAAATGTCGCTCAACTCGGTGATCACATAGCCTGCCAGATTCGGCTCACGGCGCATCATCTCGATCTCGAACTTGAGCGCATTGTACTGATGCCATTGGGTCGCCTGGGCGAAGCTGCGAAAGTCTGTCCAGATCGCGTTCAGACCGAGCGCCTGAAAGCGCCCTTCGACGCCCTGGGGGAAGCTTGGTTCGCCATCATAGGGATTCCACCATGCGCCCAGATAGAACCATTCTGGCTCGCTCCCGCCGCCGATGTTATCGAGCGTCGGAAGACCCCAGTTGCCAAATTCGGACAGGATGAGCGGTTCATCACCTCTTGGTTCGCCATCACCAAAGAGCGAGAACGTCCACGCAGGACGTAGGGCGAAGTTCTGAACGAAGCTGACAAAATTCTCTGCCTGATCGGGAATATTGGTATAGATATGGAAGTCGTTGATGTCGGTCCTGACATGTGGGCTGTAGCCCCAGGGCGCAGGGCAGGGCGAGTTATCGACCACAATCCGTGTGGGATCGAGCGATTTGCACAGATCGTACATCTCACGCACGAACGTGCGGTCTTCGGCGCTCAGCAGCAGCGCCGTCCCCCAGTCCTCGTTGACAATCGTCCAGATCATCAGGCTCGGATGGTTGTAATCGCGTGCGATCATTTCACGCAGGGTGGTACGCACACGCTCACGCAGGATTTCATCCATATGCAGTGCTGCCGGATGAACTGTTGTCTTGACATGCCATGTGCGCCATGACGGAATTTCCGCCCAGATCAGCAGCCCCATCTCATCTGCCAGATCAAGATATAAGGGATCAGGCGGCTTGATATGGCAGCGCAGGCAGTTCAAACCCAGTGCTTTCGCCTTGCGGAACTGGTCACGCAAGAACGCCTCGCTTGGCGGGGTATAGATGGTGTCGGGGTAGATGTCCTGATCGAGCGCGGAGATGAGCATGAAAGGCTCGCCGTTGAGCCACAGTTTGCCTTTCTCCGCCTTGAGTTCGCGGAATCCGACTCGCGTTTCCTGTTTGTCCTCGCCTGCCGGGGTAGTGAGGAACACAGTTGCGGTGTATAGATGAGGCGTTTCGGGCGTCCACAGGACGACGTTCGCTGTATTCAGACCGAACGTGTAGTGTGTGGTATTTGCCTCGATTTGCGCTCTGACCGTTTGCCCATCAAGCGTGAACGTCAGGCTGCCTTGCTGTGGGTTGACAATCTCGACGGCGGCGTGAACGCTCCCATCAATGTGCGGCGTGACCTGCATCTGGCGGATATAGGTTGCAGGCAGCGCGTGCAGTGTGACATCCTGCCAGATACCGCTGACATCCACATACCATGTCTGCTTGCCATGCGGCATGTTGAAGGCATCGAAGGGCGGTTGCGTTGTGAGCGATTGAGCGTCATGCCACCAGCGCGGGATGGTGTAGCCCGTTTCAACAGCGTCATACACACGTACTGCCAGTGTGTTTTCGCCCGTCTGTGACGCCGCTTTGATGGAAAACTCGAAGGGCGTATACCCGCCTTCGTGTTCGCCAACACATTCGCCGTTGACGTACACCTGACACCAGTAATCGACCGCGCCAAAGCGCAGCAGCAGTTCGCCGTCGAGCCAACCATCCTCCAGGAAAAACGTCGTCTTGTACCAGCCGTAGCCTGTATACTGCCGCAGGTCGGGATGTTCCGATTGCCAGGGCAGCGGCACGGTCACTTCACGGTCGGGATGAAGGTCTTCAAGGTTCAGCTTCCCATCCGGGTCAAGCTGGAGTTTCCACTTTCCTGCCAGCGAGCGAAGACGACGCATCGGGTTTCTCCTGTGAAACGAGACTAAAGACGAGTTTCAGCGCCCGCCGAGACCGCTGGTCAAGGCTGACCAAATACCTGGAAGTGAGAGATGAAGCCGACGATAGTGACAAATACCAGTGCCCGGCGCAGTATTCTTCCTCCATGCGCAACAATTTCGTAAGCTTGTAACTGCACGAGGAGAACATGATGGTGATAAATCAGAATGGGTGAGTCGGCTAGTTAGCGTTAGGCTGGATGCAGGGTTTGCAAAGTGATCAGACGATAAAATTGCTGGACAGATATGCGTCCGCAGGACATAAGCTATCGCTCAGTTGACGTGGTACTGGGCATCCATTGGACGGGGGTGGGGCAGCTCCTTCGCTTATGTGACACAATCGCCATTTCGTCACGTCACATGCACAATGTGACCGACATTTTTAGCCTTGCTGCGACAGGAGTAGCTCTGTAAAGCGGGTAAATTCATCATCTGCGTCGGTTTGGGCGCTTATAAGTGCACGCTTTGCCCCGCCATAACGTGTAATCCAGACCTCAGACCATTTATGTTGAGCACCTGAACGATATGCGAAGGGCGCATTCTCCGTATTTAAGGCATGATCCCGGTGTTCATCCATGAACATCGCCAGCAGTGGTGCTAGCCACAATCGATATCTCTCGTGCTTCAGGTAGCCCTCTGTCGCTGTAGCACGAAGCGTTTGTTGAGCGGCTGACCAGTGCTTTACCACCACGTTCCCATAGAGGAGTGCGAGATAGGTCATAAAGCGCAGGTCGCGATTTATGGTGCTGGGCCAAGACAGTGTTTCTATCGACAAACCTGACAGTTGATCAAGGCTGCGCTCCAGATCCGCTTTGTCTCCTTGCAGAACGTTCGCAAACACCTTCATGGCAACGCCGCATGCTCGCACAATGATGAAATCAGCACCCGAACTTAGCGACAGTAACCCTTGTATGTGTTGAAAAGCCTCATCCCACTCACACAGGAAAACATGGACCCATCCTAAAGCCACAACGCGAAGCAGTGCAGAACCATAACTAAAGGACTTGCTGAAATAGGTGAATGCCGCAAAAAGATCTTGTTTGGCTTCACTCAGCATCCCGTCTAAAAGATGCAATTCGCCTCGCAAAACAATGAGTTCATATTCTCCCACAAGGTCACCTGCACTACGGTGTACTTTGAGGCTGATTTGCATGTGCTGGCGCGCTGCCTCGCGCCTAAACTGACTGACTGCCGCATAAGCCAGCCCCTTCTGTACAAGCCCGATAGCGAAGGCATTGGGATGATGTTCGTAATAGCGCATCGCGTTCTCGAACCAGGTAACGGCGTCTGCATAGTGAGTATCCATCAGTGCGCGCCAACCTAGTTCGGTCTGAATATGCGCGACCTCGCCTGCATCATCAGCCGCTTTTGCTGAGGCGAGTGCATCCATCAGGTGATCGCCGACACGACCGTCGTCGGCATACAAGCGCGAGAGAAGTTTTGTCCGCAGCCACTGGCTTTCCGGATTCACAACCTCAACGGTCAAGTGACGCGCCTGTTCAAACAGCACCAAGCCCTGCTCCCAAAGACCGCTGAGCTGAAAAAATAAACGCAAGGGTTCTATCATGCGAACGAGCGCAGTGAAGTGGCGCAAACCCAGTGCATACCCCCACGCAGCGCGGAGGTTAGGCAGATCCAGATCAAGCTCGCGCCATGCTACACTCTGTTGATGTCCGGTGATTGTTCGCTCACGTGCAGCAGCGTATTCAGCAAAATAGTCACAATGCGCTCGCTGCATGACGCGCAGGGTTTCTTCATCGCAGTGCTCGTCAAGGTATTGGCGCAGCAGGTCGTGAAGTACATAACGCTGATTGGCGCTGGAGTAGCTGATCAAAGACTTTGTCACCAGCACCTTGAGCAGGCTTACTGGAACCTGAGAGACCACTTGGGCAGCATGACGACTGAAGCCACCTCGAAATACCGCTAAGCACAATAGAGCCTGCTGCTCCGTATCCGTGAGCCTTGCCCAAACTGCATCAAACACGGCTCTGATCGAGCGATGTCGTTCTGGAACATCAAGATAGTCGGTGCGCAGAAAGTCATAGTTTGCCGCGATCTCATCGACAATCTCTCGGGGTTGAAGCACATCACACCATGCTGCCGCAAGTACAATCGCCAATGGCATGCCCTGAGCCAGCACACAAATTCGGCGGACATCGTCCAACATGGCTGGATCAGGCGAAAGTTGAGCATTGATATGACGCGCAGAATGCAAGAAAAGCTCGACAGCTCCTTCTTCTCCGCCTGCAGACGCCGTAGAGGCAGCAATGTTGAGACCTTGAAGTGGAAAGCAGAACTCTCGCTTGAGGGAGAGACTCCCTTGAGAAGTCACCACGATGCTGAGGAACGGCGCGGTTTCCAATAACGCCTGAATAACGCTCGCTGCGCCATCGGCTGGCTCAAAGTTGTCCAGAATGATGACACAAGGTCTGGACTGCATGCTGACAATAAACGATCCTAACATGTCACCAAAGGGAAGTGGCGGAAGCTGAAGAACCCGTGTGAGCATTTCCAGGAGCCCCGTGCCCGTTACAGGTGACGCAAAACTGATGAAGTATGCCCCATAGCGAAGTTCATCTTGTATTCGATGACCCAGCACAATCGCAAGGTGTGTCTTGCCAATGCCTGAAGGACCAGAAATCGTGATCAGGCGCTCATGATTGGCAAATGCTGTTACCAGCATTTCCAGTTCTTTTTCACGTCCTATCAAAGGTTCCGGGATGGGTAATGCCGCCTGAATCGAATGACGCACGTGCGGCTCCTCAGGAAGCACTACGGCGCTCTGATGAATTCGCTCATAAAGCGCCTGAGTTGCCGGTTCTGGCTCAAGACCCAGACCCTGCAGGAGCACCGTTTGTGTGTTGTGATATTCAAGCAGAGCCTGGTGGCGCTGATTGGTATCAATGTAGAGTTGAATCAACAGCCTACGGGATTCCTCATTCAGCGGATCCAGCTCCACAAGCCGTTGAGCATAAGGGATTGTGGCAGCAGTTTGTCTGCTTGCTGAAAGTGTGTCGATATGGCGATGCAGCAGCTGTGAAAACGCAGACCGTAATTTGTCCTCTTCTGCCCACTGCCAGGCATCGTAGTTGGGTGCGTCAGGCAGCGAAAAGCCCGCAAGTAAATCGTATTGATACAGCCTCATGGCTTCGTCGACTTCAGCTAAGGACAACCGTTTCGTGTTCTGTCTGGCAATTGTTGACTTGATTTGTCCTACATCAGTCCAAATGGCATCGTATCGCAGACCAACTTCGCCGTGTGAGGTTTCAAACCACTCATCTCCTATACGTTGGCGCAGCACGGAAAGGGCAATCCGTAGCTGCGCCCGGCTTGTTTCTACCTCGGGCCACAACAACGTTGCCAGCCAATCTCGGGAATGCCCACGTTCCGTCACTGCAAGATACGCCAACAGTGCAACGGCTTTATGGCGCTCAATAGCAACAGGACGTCCCTCCAATTGAATGCGAGGAGTTCCCATAAAATAAAGATTGAGTCTTTTCATAAGATGCATACTCTATGCCATACAATACCGCTGATTCTAGCAGTTATACGGTCTGCGGGGTACAGATACGTTTTTGATACGCTGTGCCCTTACACTCACCAATAAGGGAAAAACGTTTTGTATGAATGATTGGAGTTTTCGATGAAAAGGTTGCTTGTTCTGGTCTGTACCGTGTGTTTGCTGTCGTTGGCGGTGCTCCCCGCTGCCGCGCAGGATCGCCCAGATTTGCTCATCTGGGCAGACTCAACGCGCGCCCCGGCGCTTCAGGATCTGGTAAATCAGTTCTCGGAAGAATACGGTGTAAGCGCAGAAGTCCAGGAAATCGCTATGGGCGACATCCGCTCTAACCTACCTGTTGCAGGTCCCGCTGGCGAAGGTCCCGATATTGTCATCGGCGCGCACGACTGGCTGGGCGAATACATTCAAAACGCGGCAATCGTTCCTGTTGAACTGGGGGATGTTGCAGAGCAGTTTTCGCCGAGTTCGCTCGAACTGTTCACAGTTGACGGCGTGCTTTACGGCATGCCATACGCAGTAGAAAACCTCGCCTTCTTCCGCAATACCGACCTGGTGCCAGAAGCGCCCACCACCTGGGATGAAGTCTTCACGATCACGCAGGAGCTTGTAGATTCCGGTGCAGCGCAGTTCGGTTTCGTCATCGCCAACAATGCCAGTTACGACTTCTTCCCAATCATGACTGCCTTTGGTGGCTATGTTTTCGGGCGCAATGATGCTGGTAGCTTTGTTCCGAGCGACATTGGTATCGGCAGCGCCGGGACGATTGCAGCCGCAGATTACATCAAGCAGTTTGTCGATGCCGGTTACTTGAACGCCGACATCAACGGTGACGCACAGATTGCCCTGTTCGGCGATGGCGATGCCGCCATGACCATGACGGGACCCTGGTGGCTGAATCGACTCCGTGAAGCGGGTATCCCCTTCGCTATCAGCGATATCCCGGCAGGTCCTGAAGGTCCCGGTGTCCCATTCATTGGCGGTCAGGGCTTCATGGTCAGTGCTTTCAGCGAAAACCAACTGCTGGCACAGGTCTTCCTCAGCGAGTTCATGGCGACGACTGATTCGATGCTGGCGCTTTACAACGTCGATCCGCGTCCGCCAGCCTTCCTGCCCGCGCTGGAAGCAATTGACGACCCGGCGATGGCTGAATTCCAGCAGGCAGGTGCGAATGGTATTCCGCTGCCCGCAATCCCGGAGATGGCGTCGGTGTGGGGTTCGTGGGGCAACGCTTTGCAGTTTGTCGTCAGCGGCGAGCTGACGCCGGAAGAAGCATATTCCCAGGCGCAAACGCAAATTGTCGAGCTGATCGGTGCCATGGATGATGCTCCAACGAGCGTTGGCTTGGTCGGTAACTTCCAGACGCTGCTGGGCTGCCCCACCGATTGGGCACCCGAATGTGAAAACACCTTTATGACCTCGAATGGTGATGATGGCTCATATTCGATCACGACTGCGGCGCTGCCAGCAGGGGATTACGAGGCAAAGATTGCGCTCAACGGTACATGGGATCGCAACTTTGGCGCGGGCGGCACCGCGGGTGGCGATAACATCCTCTTCAGCGTTCCAGCAGACAACACGCTGATGGTCTTCAACTTCGATGCCGAAAATGTACTCACAGTCAGTGAAGGCTCGGTCGCTCTGGTCGGCAGCGTACAGGCAGCACTCGGTTGCCCTGGCGACTGGCAGCCGGAATGTGCAGAGACAGAAATGACTGCAAATGGAGACGGCACTTTCACACTGTCGACTACAGCGCTCGCCGCTGGCGATTATGAGGTCAAAGTGGCGCTGAACGACGGTTGGGCGATCAATTACGGCGCAGACGGTGCGCGCAATGGTGACAATATTGCCTTCACTGTCGCGACAGCCGGTGCCGAAGTTGTCTTCACCTTTGATGGCATCAGCAATATCCTCACCGTGAGTGTAGGCGGCTGAGGTGGCAGCAATCGCGGGTCAGGCTGAGAACTTTGGCGGGTTCTCAGCCCCCGCTCCCAAATGGTCTACCGCCCTTCAATGGCTGATACTGCTGGTGGTCGATGCTTTCGGCGTCATCCTGGCAGTTTCGATTGGTCAGGATGGCAACTGGTTCTTTGCCGTCGCTATTCTGCTCACACTGATACTGGTCACTATTGTCATCGTTATTCCCCGCTTGTGGCCCCTGAAGTGGCTATCACCTGCGCTTGCCTTAATGATCATTCTGTCCGTATATCCGTTGTTATATACCCTTTACATTGCCTTCACCAATTACAGCGATGGACACCGTTTCACTAAAGTTGAAGCAGTGGAGTTGCTCGCAGAACGTCGCTACCTGCCAGAAGGGGGAATCACTTACCGCTGGCTCGTCTTTCAGAACGAAGCCGGCGATTACGCCCTCTGGCTGACAGATGACGCGGGCAACCACTTATTCGCTAGACCGAATGCTGCTTTCCAATCGGTCACGCCGAATGAAAGCGGCAGCCCACCTTACAACGAAGATGGTATCCCCAGCACGTTTGAGGGCTATACGCTTCTGGAAGGTGGTGCACGCTTCCGCGCCATCAACGACATCCAAAGCCTCACCTTTGGCGACTCAGGCAGCGCGGTAGGGATTCAATCGCCGCAGACGGCGGGCGTCTTCGAGCAGCAGTGGGTGTACAACGCAGCGACCGACACGCTGACCGACCGCGCGACCAACACTGTCTACACTGCCAATAACGTGACCGGCGAATTCGTCGCTCCCGATGGTTCCACTGCGCCAATTGGCTTTTGGGTGATGGTGGGCTTCGATAACTTTGTGCGCATCATCAGTACGACGCTGTCGCAGGGACCGCTGCTGCGCGTCGTCCTGTGGACTATTGCCTTCGCCGTCATCGGGACGCTCTCCAGCTTCGCGCTTGGTTTGGTCAGTGCCCTCGTCCTGAACGGCGGGAGCCTGGGCATGCGTCTCCTGCGGACACTGATGATTGTTCCCTACGCGGTGCCGGGGCTGGTCAGCGTATTGGTCTGGCGCGGGATGCTCAATGCCAACATAGGGGTCATTCCGACGACGATGGAGTCGATCTTCGGCTGGGCACCACCTTTTTCAACGGATCCGGGCTGGGCGAAGTTCGCCATTCTGCTCGTAAACCTCTGGTTCGCAGCGCCCTATTTCATGCTGATTGCCAGTGGTGCGCTCCAGTCAATTTCGTCGGACGTGTACGAAGCCGCCAATGTTGACGGCGCATCCCGCTGGACGCAGTTCTGGCGCATCACGCTGCCCCTGGTGCTGGTCTCGCTTGGTCCGCTGCTGATCGCGTCAATCATCTTCAACTTCAATAACTTCTTCCTGATGGAGGCGTTATTCCAGGGCGGTCCGCCGATGACGGGCACGTCTGCACCCCCTGTCGGTCACACAGATAACTTGATCTCCTACACCTATCGTCTGGCATTCGCTTCGGGGGGTACGAAGGATTACGGTCTGGCGTCGGCGCTGGGCGTCATTATCTTCATAATCGTCGGTGCGCTGACGCTGCTTCAATTCCGCGTCACACGCACCTGGGAACAGGTAAGCGAAAATGTCTAGTACAGTGATGCCAACACGCACCACCGCGACGCGATCAATACATGGGGAAAAACGCCTGCACACTGTCGGTTGGTTCCTTCAGGCGCTGCGAGTCGTTTTCATCGTCCTGCTGCTGCTTTTTGCTCTTTTTCCCATTGTCTGGGTCATCTCAGCATCTTTCAACCCGCAAGGTTCGATGTCGTCGCAAACGCTGATCCCGCAAAACGTAGAAAGCGTTAGCGAGCTTTTCCGCAACTACAACCGCCTCTTCAACGACCCACAAGTTCCGTTCTGGCGTTGGGTGGGCAACTCGTTGTTCATCTCCGGGTTGACGGCGCTTATCATTGTCCTGATCGCCGCTTTAAGTGCCTATGCCTTCTCACGGTTTCGCTTCCGCTTCCGTCGCAATCTGCTGTTGGGTATTTTCCTCGTCCAGGTTTTCCCAAATGTGCTGGCGATGGTCGCCATCTATCTGATGGTCCTTCAGCTTGGGAAGTATGTGCCTGCATTGGGGCTGAACACATATGGCGGGCTGATCATGATCTACATTGGCGGTGGCATGGCGCTCAATATCTGGCTGATGAAGGGCTTCTTCGACACGGTGCCACGTGAGATTGATGAGTCGGCGATGGTGGACGGCGCGACGACCTCGCAAATTTACTGGCAGCTCATCTTCCCGCTCGTCCGCCCGGTACTGGCGGTCGTCGCGCTGCTCTCCTTCAGCGGAACGCTGGGCGATTTCCTGCTGGCGCGCGTGCTCATCACCGACCGCGAAAACTGGACGCTGATGGTTGGCTTATACAGCTTTGTCGAGGGGCGTTTCTCGGATGATTGGGGTGTCTTCGCAGCAGGCGCGCTGCTCGCGGCGGTCCCCATTGTCGCGCTCTATCTCTTCCTCCAGCGGTACATCGTGAGTGGCTTGACGGCAGGCGCGGTGAAGGGTTAATCATGGATTTCATCTTTGGCACCTTGGCTACAGACGATCTCAAGCTCGTGCACCATCGTGCCAGCACATCCGGTATCCAGCATCGTTTCGGGCTTCAACCGCGCGACCCACGTCCCGGTGACGCGGTCACGCTCTCCGTTTGGACAGGGACAAACTTCTCAGCCGAACATGTCGCTTGCTACTACACAACCGATGGAAGAGAGCCATTGGGCAATCGTGGAAGTGCCAATTACGGGGCTGTCCAGCATTTCACGCCTGTCGAGACGATCTGGGACAACCTGAGTTGGGGATATAGCGTTCGCTGGGAAGCAACTTTACCCCCACAAAAGCGCGGGACGTTTGTGCGCTATCGCATTGGCGGTTGGTCAGCCGGTGATCCAGAGGTCTTTGCAGATTACCCTGATGTCAGGCGCATCAGCGAAAGCGCATCCCACGCATTTTTCCAGAATAAAACGACTGTGCCTGATTACACCCTAGGGCAGGAGCAGCCCGGCGCGGTCTTTGCCTACCATGTTGATGAGTTCGCCACACCTGAATGGGTGCGAGACGCCGTGATCTATCATCTGTTGGTAGATCGCTTTTATCCCGGAGATGGCAAGGACTGGTGGCAAACAGACAACCTGAGTGTCTACTGTGGTGGCACTCTCGGCGGCGTTCAGGATAAGTTGAGCTACCTTCAAGACTTGGGAATCAACTGCATCTGGTTAAGCCCAACCTTTGAGTCTCCGACCTATCATGGCTATGACACAACCGACTTCCGCAAGACGGAGGCGCGCTACGGGGGTGACGTGGCACTGCGTTCGCTCATCGATGCTGCCCATCGCCGGGGGATGCGTGTGCTGCTTGATATGGCGTGCAATCATCTTTCAGATCAGCATCCGCTCTTTCAGCAGTCGCTTCACGATTCCACGAGCCGCGCCCGCAGTCACTTTACCTTCGATAACTCCGAACTCGGTTACGGGGCATTCTTCGGTGTAGCTTCGATGCCGCAGGTCAATCTGACGGACGATGCTGCGCGCGATTGGATGGTTGAAAACGGGCGCTACTGGCTGCGAGAGTACGATGTGGACGGCTATCGGCTGGATTATGCCAACGGTCCTGGACCGAACTTCTGGACATACTTCAACGCAGCCTGCAAAGACCAGAAGCCGGATTGTTACTGCTTTGGCGAAATCATCGACGCGCCGGAAGTGCAGCAGCGCTACATTGGTCGGCTGGATGGATGTCTTGATTTTTACGTCAATGAAAGCATTCGCAAAGCATTTGCCTGGCGTACACAGTCTGTCGATGACCTGGCACGGGCAATTGACCGCCACAGCCAGTTCTTCCCTGATACGTTCGTGATGCCGTCTTTTCTCGACAATCATGACATGGATCGTTTTCTTCATGTGGCGCAAGGGGATACGTCGGCATTAAAAGAGGCGTTTACCTTTCAGTTGACGCTGCGCAATCCGCCCGTCATCTACTACGGTACCGAGGTGGGCTTAAGCCACAAGACCAGTGCGCGCGAGGGCGGGCTTGAAGTCGGACGTCTGCCTATGCCCTGGGATCATACGCAGGATACAAGCCTGTTGTCATTCTTTGCCGATGCAATTTGTGCCCGAACTTCTCATAAGGCAGGCGAGTTAACATGACTCTGTGGCAGCCGTACCCAAAAGCACAGGGCAGCACCGTCGTTGGCGACCTTCGTGTGTGGCAAGGTCTCCACAGCCCTCAGTTGAACAATGAACGCGATATGTATGTCTGGTTGCCATCGGATTACGAATCGACGACACGACGCTATCCAGTCCTGTATATGCATGATGCGCAGAACCTGTTCGACAAAGTGAACAGTTATTCGGGGGACTCCGAGTGGGAAGTTGACGAGACGATGACAGCCCTCACGACAGAAGGCTTGGGTGCCGTCGTCGTCGCGCTGCCGAATATGCGTGAACAGCGTGGTTTGGAATACTGTCCATATCCCTTTACCACCTATGAGGGAGAGGCAGTGATTGGTCAAGGAGATGCTTATGTCCGTTTCATCATTGAGACGGTGAAACCTGTCATTGATCGCACCTTTCGGACACAGCCCGATGCGCCGTTCACAGGAATCATAGGGTCTTCGATGGGTGGGCTGATAAGTCTGTATGGTGCGCTCGTCTACCCGGAAGTGTTCGGGTTGTGCGGCGCGTTTAGCCCCGCTTACTGGTTTGGCGGTAACGCGCTGCTCAGGACAGCGCAGGAAAATGCGGACTATCCCGGGCGTCTGTACATCGATATTGGGACGCGCGAGGGCGAAACGCTGACTGGTTGGCTCGGTCTAACTGCGGAAGATGGTGATCATGAATACGTGCGCGGTGTGCGCGATCTGTACGCTACCGTGAAAGCAGGCGGATGTGCCACGATGATGTACGTTGAGGAAGAAGGCGCACTCCATCGGGAGGCTGCCTGGGCAAGGCGTCTGCCCGCGGCACTGCGCTTTCTACTGGCAGAAACGCGCAGTTCATGACACAGCACACGTTTCAGCGTCTTTCCCTCGGAAGCATTCGTCCTAAAGGATGGCTGCGTGAGCAACTTGTCCAAGATCTTGATCATGGATTCGCGGGTTGCCTCGATTCGTTGACAGTGCATGCTTCGCGTGATCTGTTCAGTCAGCGCATCGAAACTTCCTCAGAGCAGTATGCCTGGTGGGATGCCGAAACGCGCGGCAACTGGCTGTGGGGTTACACCATGATGGCGTTCCTCAGTGGACACAGCGAACATCAGGCGCGTGTGCTCACCCTGCTCAGGCAGTTGCAGGCAGCGCAGGACCTGGATGGTTATTTGGGCATTTACTCGCCGGCATCGCGTTACCATCACGGCAGCGGTGAGAATGGTGAACTGTGGGCGCAGAGTCGCGCGCTGCTGGCACTGCTGACCGCCTATGAATTTACACATGACGACACGTTCCTTCACAGTGTCGAGGCAGCCGCCAGGCTCACCATGCGCCACTATAGCGCGGAGCGTTCCTACTTCCGTAAGCCAGAACATCCGCTCGCTCTGTTGGTTGGGGTAACGCATGGTCTGTGCTATGTGGACGTGATGGAATGGTTGTACAGTCTGACGAACGATGAAACTTATCGAGACTTTGGCGTCTGGCTTTATGATGACTTTTCCAGCCTGCCCATCCCGTTTGCCAACGATGATCTCTCGCTGCGCAGCCTCAGCGACCCATATCGCCCGATGAGTGGTCATGCCGTGCATACTGCTGAACATTTACGTGTGCTGGCATGGGCATATCGCGTTACAGGACGTGAGGATCTCCGTGTCGCGTTGGATGCGGCACAGCAGAAACTTTCGCGCTATATCCTGCCGAATGGCGTCTTGATCGGCGACGAAAGTATCCATGGATTGCCCTCACCAGACATAGGGTACGAGTACTGCACAATCACTGAGCAATTGTTCAGCCTGGCCAGCCTGCTTCAGAAGTTTGGACAGCACGCCGATCAGATTGAGTCCCTGCTCTTCAACGCAGGGCAAGGAGCACGTTTGCCCGACGGTACAGGCATATCCTATCTGACAACCGACACACGGTTGGATGCACGTGCAGACCGACCAGATAGCTATTCATATTTTCATGGTTCGCACGGGCGCTTTAAATTCTCACCTACCCATGAGGATGTTGCCTGCTGCTGCAATCCTAACGCAACACGCCTCCTGTCCCATTATGTCAGTCATCAGTGGTTTCACACGACCGATGGAACAGGGATAGTGGCAGTGCTCTACGGCGCTTGCACAGTGCGGACAACCCTGTCCGATGTGGAAGTCGAAATCGAAGAAGTGACGAACTATCCATTCGACGAAATGGTTACGTTCATGATTCGCCCACAAATGCCTCTGCGCTTTCGTCTGCTATTGAGAGTGCCGGGATGGGCGCGAAGTCTTCACCTCACGCTGAACGGTGGGGCGATTGAGGCAGTTACAAACGAGCATGGGTTTGTCGTGATTGAGCGCGAGTGGCGGATGGACGACCAGCTTGAAATGAGCTTCGATGTTTCAATAGACCTTCGTCCCTATCCCGGTGGTGAGTACGCGATCTTCCGTGGTGCGCTTCAGTATGTGCTACCAGTTGAAAATGAGTTTCGTCCGCTAAAACACTACAACCACGCGACGCTGCGCGATCTGGAAGTAAGACCGCAGCATCTTGAAGCTGCCTACCGCCCCCTGATACTCAAAGCAGAGCGTCCCAGTTATGGTTGTACGCTTCATCGTACAGGCGTAGCAGGTTCATGGGATAATCCCGGGTTGCAACTCGCGATTGACGATATGACCTTAGTTCCGATGGGCAATGCGGTTCTACGCCGTGCGGCGTTCCCGCTCTGGCAAGGTGACAAATGACGACTCCCCAGTGGTGGCGCGAGGCAGTCTGTTATCAGATCTACCCGCGTTCCTTTGCCGATTCGAACAGGGATGGCATCGGTGACATCCAGGGTATTATCGACAAACTCGACTATCTGGCATGGTTGGGTGTCACGGTACTGTGGATATCCCCATTTTATCCATCCGCACAGTTGGACTGGGGTTATGACATTTCCGACTATACGGATGTTCACCCGGACTATGGCAACCTTGCGGACGTAGACCGCTTGATTGCTGAGGCTCACAAGCGTGGGATACGCATTCTACTCGATCTGGTTTTGAACCACACCTCCGACCAGCATCAGTGGTTCATGCAGGCGCGCAGCAGTCGTGATAACCCCTATCGTGACTGGTATGTCTGGCGTGATGCAAAAGCAGAAAGTCCACCAAACGATTGGGAATCGATTTTCGGGGGTTCGGCATGGGAGTGGGACCCCCTGACCGAACAGTATTACTATCATTTTTTCTTCAAGGAACAGCCAGACTTGAATTGGCGTAATCCTCAAGTACGACAGGCGATTTATGATGTTATGCGCTTCTGGCTAAATCGCGGCGTCGATGGATTTCGACTTGATGCTATCGGGTCATTATTTGAGGATGAACATCTGACCAACAGCAGCGTCGAAGGAACACTCGAAGCGATGTTCATTGGAGCCCGTTCAGGCGTTTTCGAGGATTGGGAATTAATGGGTCGCAAAATGCGATACCAAATGAATCTTCCCGAAATCCATCGTGTGCTGGCTGCAATGCGTTCGCTCGTCAACGAATACGGGGATCGCGTTTTGCTTGGGGAGAGCGCCGATGAAAGTCTGTGCGGCAATGGACATGATCAACTGCACAGTGTATTCAATTTTGGTCTTACGGATACCCCGCTGAATGCCGCACGTCTGTATGCACAGCTCGCTGAGCGCCATGCACGGTTTCCAGACGCTGCTCAGGACTGCAATACGCTCAGTAATCATGATCGCCGTCGTTCCTACTCGGTATACGCGGATGGCAAGCATGACGCTCAGCGAGCGCGGTTAGCACTGGCATTGGTTACGTTTCTTTCGGGAACGCCAGTCTACTACTACGGCGAAGAGATCGGCATGACTAATCTGGAGTTCACCGACTTAGACCAGCTTCGGGACGAGTTTGGTATCCGCTTCTACCATATTCTGCGAGAGCGCTATGGCATAGACCATGAAGAAGCCTTCAATACTGCCGCGCGATTCATGGGGCGCGACGGTTCGAGAACGCCTATGCAATGGTCAGGTCAGCCGGGTGCAGGCTTCACTTCGGAACACATCGACTCCTGGCTTCCCATCCATTCGAATCATATGTTGGGGGTAAATGTGGAAGCACAGCGCGCGGATGCCCGCTCCATGTTGACGTTTTTCAGAGACATCGTGCGACTGCGACAGCAGAACCCGGCATTAACGAAAGGCAGCATCGCCTTACTGCCGCCGCACGGAGACGTACTGGCATTCTGGCGCAAAGCAGCCGAACAGCAGTGTTTGATTGCACTCAATATCTCAGAGGATCCTGGAATGCTGCCCATTGGTGCAGCCTCGCTCTATTCCCTGTATAACACAGGCGTCTATCCGGCGAACGCGCAAAATGGCACCCTGTATTTGGAACCTTATCAACTATATGTCGGTGAGCAAAAAGGAGAAGACTCATGAAATTTCCACCCCTTGCCGGGCTATGTTCGTATGAGGACGCTGCCCGGATTGGCATCGATGTAGACGAAACTGTGCAGCGTCTGGTGCGCTATGCCTGGATAAACAAGCGCCTGACGGATTATGGGCTGTACTGGATCAACCCAACCCCAGAGTGGGAAGTCAAAGAAGGGTTGAGCCTGCATACTTATCTCGCGACCGAACATGCTGCTCTGATGCGCAAGCGTGTCTCGGAAATGCGTAATCCTCCACCACGGATGGATATTGCACCCGATGATCGTATTCAGCGATTTCTGACAGAAATTCTCGCCGCGGAGTCGACGCTTGAGAAGCTGGCAGCCGTCTATGGTGTGCTGCGCCCCGCGCTCCTTTCCGAGTATCGCAAGCATTATGACGCAGCAAACCCACTGGTTGACTATCCAACACGACGCCTCTTGCGCAGTGTCATTATTGAAGAGGAAGAGACAGTTCACTGGGGCACGCTCGCACTTGAAGCGCTCGGCGGCGTGGGTCAAGTGGACGACTGGTGCAGCCATCTTCAGGCGTATCTGGAGGCAGCAGGCGGAATAACCGGGCTGGATGCTGCTTCTGACACTGTGCCGCCATCGCGTCACAGGAAGCCATTCACGCCGGATTTTTACCCGCGCCGTGACTCACGCTTTGTGCAGCAGGAGAACTTTGTCTTCCCACCGCATGCCGTTGCACGAATGGAAGGTGTTTCTGACGAAGAGAAGACGCTTGCCCTGATGTGCAAGCGCACCCTTGAGATGGATGTGCCGGAAGTGATGGCACGGATGATTGCCGAAAGTGAAAAGCAGCCCTGGGAATACTACGTTGACATGACGCGCCAGCTGTGGGATGAAGCGCGCCACGCCATGATGGGTTCGGTCTATCTCCAGCATCACAGGATTGACTGGAAGCGCGATGTTCCGCTGCATCCGGGCTTTTCGATACGCCTGAATCAGCACATGAGCGCGCTCGAGGCACACGCAGTGCTGTACACCATTGAGCAGAGCCTGATGCCCGCCGATACTGGTAAGAAGTATGAATGGGTCACCGCCGATGCGGCGGGCGATCCGCTTGCCAAGTTCTTTCAGGATTACGATTGGGCAGACGAAGTTTTGCATGTCCATATTGGGCGAGAGTGGGGCTTGGCGTCATCTGGCATGTCACGAGCCGAATTTGTCGACATGGGACAGCGCAAAGCCACCGAGTCAGAGGGTGTCCTCGAAGCGTATGCCGACCCCGCCAAACAGGTAAACTGGTGGCCGGAATTTGTCGAGCGAACGCTTGGAAAAACATCGACCGCTCAGGATCGCGCATTTGACACCAGCGATCCGGTGTATCGTAAAGCAGGAACATGAGCTTCTCAATCTTGGAAGTGCAATAGCCAAATGAGCCATCACGAACGACACTTTACTCTCCAGAAGCTCGTACGGCGGCTTGCCGTGGTGCAGGGGTTGGTCTACAGAAAACGCCACCCTCTGCCACCATTTGTGCTGAATGGACAGCCACTGCTCCCAAATAGCTATTGGGGTGAGCAGTACGCCCACTTCACGCTCCGTACAACTTTCGAAATTCCTGCTGACTTTGGTGGACCTCTGGCCCTCTTCCTGCCGATTGGCAGCGCAGGCACGTTCAGCCATCCAGAAGCACTTGTCCTGGTTGATGGAGCGCCACATGCAGCGGTAGATCGCCATCACCAGGAAATTGCACTGTTGTTGAAGGATGTTGATGGCGGTTTGCATACCCTCGAACTGCGCGGTTGGGCAGGTGCAATCGATGGTGAGCCCGGTGAGCCGGGTAAGCGTCTGTTCATGCGCGAATGCGCTATAGTCCAAATTGATACGCAGACGCGCGCGCTGGTCGCGTGGGCACGTACCGCTCTTCAGGCGGTTGAACATCTCGACCAAAACGCGCTCGAACGTGCCAACCTGCTTCAAGCGCTGGACGACGCATTCAGCCTGCTTGACCTGCGCGAGCCGTTTGGCGACTGCTTCTACGAAAGCGTCCCGGCGGCGTTGGCACTGCTGCAAGCACGCTGCGCGGCGGGTCGTCCACTGGATGCCGACATCATCGCCATCGGTCACGCACACATCGACGTCGCCTGGTTATGGACATTGGCTGAGACACGCCAGAAAGCAGTCCGCACGTTTCATAATGTGCTGCATCTCATGGATCAGTTTCCTGATTTCCACTTTTCTCAAAGCCAACCGCAGCTCTATGAATATGTGCGGGACGAGGATCCTCAGTTGTTTGCCCGCATCCAGCAGCGTGTTCGCGAGGGACGCTGGGAGCCGCTTGGTGGAGCCTGGATCGAGCCTGATTGTAATGTGACGGGTGCCGAGTCGCTGGCGCGTCAGTTCTTGCTTGGTCGCAAGTATTTTGCCGAGCATTTCGGCGCAGATGCAGAGTCCCCTGTCTGCTGGCTGCCGGACGCCTTCGGCTACACGGCAAGTCTGCCCCAGTTGATCAAGCTGGCGGGCTTGGACTACTTCTTTTCGATCAAGCTGGAACAGAATCAGTATAACAAGCTGCCGCATGACAGTTTCTGGTGGCAGGGCATCGATGGTTCGCGCGTGCTGGCACATTTCAGCACTTCGCCGGATCGCCCATGGGAAGGCAACAAACCCGACTTACGTAACACCGCTACCTATAATGCCGACCTGAACGCCTTCAGCGCGTTGGGGTCCTGGGTCAAGCTGCATGAGAAGTCCTTCCAGCGCGTTATGCTGATGAGCTATGGCTATGGCGATGGCGGCGGGGGACCCACGCGCGAAATGAATGAAAACGCTCAGGTACTCCAATCATTTCCTGGGCTGCCGCGCGTTCAGCAGGGCAAAGTCCTGGATTTCTTTCAGCGATTGGAAAATGAAAGCGGGAGCAGGCTGCCAATATGGAACGGTGAACTCTATTTTGAGCTGCACCGCGGCACCTACACCTCGCAAAGCCGAAACAAGCGTGCTAACCGCAAAGCTGAGTTCTTGCTGCACGATGCCGAATTGCTTGCGACGGTTGCCGCGCAGCTTGATCCTGGCTACAAATACCCCCATCAGGCATTGAACCGCGCGTGGGAATTGGTGTGCCTGAATCAGTTTCACGACATACTGCCGGGCAGCAGCATTGGATCCGTGTATGAGGACTCCTTAGCCCAGTATGCCGAAGTCACGCAAATAGGCGAGCAAGTGCGCTCATCTGCGCTGGATGTCGTCAGCACGCACTTTGGCGGAGATGTTTTGCTGATAAACCCGACGAGCTTTGAGCAGCGTACACTGGCTTTGTGGGCAGGCCGTCTGCCAGACGGAATGCGCTTTGAAGGCGATGTCTTTACACAAGAGGGCAACGGCGGCACCCTAATCGAGGCAATAGTTGCGCCATACGGTATCAAGTCGCTTCGCTTAGTACGTGGCGCTGCACCTGAAGTCGCTTCTCCTGCTTTCGCTGAGGAACGAGCGCTCGAAAACCAGTTCCTGCGCGTCGAACTGAACGGCACAGGCGACATAATGCGGATTTATGACAAAGCTGCCAAGCGTGAGCTGCTGCCGCCCGGTGCACTGGCAAATCAGTGGCAAGCGTTCGAGGATCGCCCTCTCGAATGGGATGCGTGGGACATCGACATCTTCTATGAAGAAAAGTGCTACTACGCCGAACCCGCTACGAGCATCCGTGTTGTCGAGCAAGGACCCCTCCGCGCAACGGTGGAGGTTAAGCGGCAAATCCTCAACAGCCATTACGTGCAGCGGATTTCACTCACGCACGACAGCCATCAGATTGATTTCGCAACTGAGATCGACTGGCGCGAAAAGCATGTCCTGCTCAAGGCGGCTTTCCCCGTCGATCTGTTATCGCCAGTCGCCAGCTACGAGATTCAGTGGGGACACATTGAACGCCCCACACATCGCAACACCTCATGGGACTGGGCACGTTTTGAAGTGCCTGCACAGAAATGGGCGGCGCTGCGCGAGGATGACTACACCGTCGCCCTGCTGAATGATTGCAAATATGGCTACGACATCCGGGACAATGTGCTTCGGCTCAGTCTGCTGCGCGCTCCAACGTTCCCGGATCCGAACGCTGACCAGGGTATGCATCGCTTCTCCTACAGCTTGCGTGCTGAAGCCTCCACCGATCTGAGAGATATCATCCGAGCAGCATACGCGCTCAACGATCCCGTCATTGCCGTTGATGGCACGCGGCAAGCCGGGCAGCCCCACGCTGTATCTCTCTTCACTATCGATGGTGGCGCAATCATTGAGACGATAAAGGCAGCAGAAGACGGACACGGCGTGATCGTGCGCTTGTATCAGAGCCAGAGACAGCGTGGTGAAGTGACGTTGAGAAGTTCGTTTGCAATCAGGGAAGCCTGGATGACCAACTTGCTTGAAGAAGACCAGACGCCGCTGGAAGTCGATAATGGCGTTCGGTTTTATCTGAAGCCATTTCAGATTGTGACACTGAGGCTTGTTATGTTGTAACTGACGCACGTACCGTAACTAAGACGCCTGTCACGGTACGTGCTGACTCATTACTGCCCGGCTGAAGCACCGGGCAGCGTGAAGGCTCGCATCATCAGCCCATCTTTAGGGCGCAGCGTGATTTGTGCCTCTGGGATGATGGTCTGCCCTTCGATCATCTCCAGCTTAAGTCGGCTGGCGAGCATCGCCGTGACGATTTTAGCTTCCATCATTGCCAGGTGTTCTCCGATGCATACGCGCGGACCGGATCCAAACGGTACATAGGCATAACCCACATCATGTTCGCCCTGCTTGGTGAATCGTTCAGGTTTGAAGGTCAGCGAGTCTTCCCAGTAGCGACTGTCGTGGTGCAGCGCCCATGGGCTCAGCTGAACGACACTGCCGGGAGCAATCGTGTAGCCCGCGATTTCAATAGGTTCCACGGCCTGCCGCTGGATCAACCAGACGGGTGGGTAAAAACGCATCGCCTCTTTGAAACACATTTCGGTGTAGGACAAGGCGGGTAGGTCTGCCAACACCGGCGTGCGCCCATGCAACACTGTCATCACTTCGTCGGACAGCTTCATCTGCGCTTCCGGGTGCTTCGACAGCAGATACCACATCCACGCCAGCCCGTTCGCCGTCGTATCATGCCCGGCGAGGAATAACGTAACAATCTCGTCGTAGATTTCGACATCGCTTAGCCCGTTTCCGTCTTCGTCCTGGGTGAAAACGAGCGCCGAGAGCAGGTCACCGTGATCCATGCCAGAAGTGCGCCGTTCCATAATGACCTGCATGAGGAAAGTGCGCACATCGTGGAGTGCCTTGTTCTCACGCAGGTTGCGCGGCGTTGGCATCCAGTCGGGTGCATGCAGCAGGTTCATCGATTCCAGCGTCAGCATTTCAATGATCGTGCCGAGTTGTACCGCGATAGGGTGTGTTCTTTCGTCCAGATCAACGTCAAACAGCACCTTTGCGATAACGCGCATCGCCAGTTCGGTCATTTTGTGCAGCATATCAAACGGCTGTCCGTCGCTGACGGAGTCGATCATCAACTGCGTTTTCTGCACCACAATATCGGCATAATTTCCGATGCGACGGGTGTGAAAGGCGGGCTGAACCAGCTTGCGGTGCTGCCGCCAGTGGTCACCATCGTCGATAAACAGTCCATTGGCAGCCTTTCCAAACACCTTCTTGATTCGATCCCATTTGTGGAACTTTTTGGCATCCGTCACCAACACCTGTCGCACCAGATCAGGGTGGTGAACCTGATACATGTCATAGGGACCAAAGCGGTTGTAGATGATGTCGCCATAGTCATGAGGTAAACGAGTGACAAATGCCAGTGGATCGCGCAGAAACTCGGCGGTCGGTTGCATCCCAAACAGGCCACCGGGCGGACCCGGTGGATAGTGATTTGGCTTCATGTGATTAGCTTTCTTGTAAAACGAACAAAGCGCGGCGTGCGCTGGTTAGCGCGGGTGATCGATGCAGCGGCAGGCAGCGGCATTTACCGTTGACCTACGTTGAGGCACCACCAGTAGAGCAATTGCTCTAACAAAGATAGAGCAATTGCTCTATAAAGTCAATAGGGTTGGCTAACCGGGCAGACATTCGTTTGAACCTATTTCAAATATGCCTGTTGACGATAAAATGGAAGCATGAGCAGACTGAATGCCGAGGGTAAAGCCGCAACCACTTTGCAGACGATCTGCGTGCCGCGCAAACGCGGGCGCCCCAAGACGTGACGCAAAGAATTGGTGGCGGACAAAGCCTGCGACAGCCTTGACCGAATCTTGAAATGAGTTTTAGCCATGACCTTACCGAGCCTAGACGGCTGGATGCAGACCGCAAAGCAGCTTCATATCGCTGCCGAGTTCCTCGGAGTCATTCAGGTGGTGCTGATGGATCATCAACCCAACTATCTGGAGTTTGCGCTCGAACCGCTACCGGCGGGGCTTTCGACAGCTATTCTGCCCAACGGCGGACGGGTGATACTCGACTTTTCACGCGCGGCACTTATTTACCGTCATCACGACAGTGTCGAGACCGGCGTGCCGCTTAACAACACAACCCACGCGCGCGCCTTCGGTGAATTGCTCGTAATCATGAGCAAAGCAGATGCCGCGCCACTCTTGGCGTCTGTTGCTGAAGAGCGGCTGCTTTCCGCGATGTTCGATGCATTGCATGCCAAAGGACACCACTTGCTTGACGATAGCATAGACACATTGGAGTCAGTTGTCTTTGATGTCGATACGGCGCTGGCAGCAGACTATGCGCGCGTGTTGTATGCCATGTTCACGGGGCTCGCCCGCTTTCGCGCACGTTTGAACGGTCACATGACGCCGATGGTCGTCTGGACCGAACATTTTGATCTTTCAACATTGTGGTTTGTTGACGGCGATATGGACGACCACAAGCCACATATGAACTTCGGGTTTGCGCCCTTCAGTACCGGTTTCCCTCGACCCTATCTCTACGCCTATGCCTATCCATATCCGGCGAACAGCGCTTTCGTATCCCTCCCAGCTCCGGCTCGCTGGCACAACGAGGGGTGGACGGGTGTGGTTGTGGACTACGATGACATTCTGCGCAGCCCGCAGCCGGAAATCTACGTAGAGCAGATGTGTTTGGGCATCTTTTCGGCTCTGCGTCCGCTGTTACAGCAGCAGGCGTGACAAATGAGTGTCATAGCCTATCGACATGGAGATCACACACGCTTGGTCTCCTTGTCGAAGAGTGTTTCGGCATCAACGTTTGTCAAGCCATGATCGGTTTTTTCCCAGTAGAACGGCTTTGTGATGAGCTGCCATAAACCTACATAGGCAGCGACCGAATGCAGCATCCAGTAGAGCGGATTTGTCAGGCTCAGCAATGCCAGTCGGTATTGTTTACGTTGCAAGCCTGCAATTGTGTTCATCATCATCGCCATGAGGTTGCCGACCACCAGGCTAAAGATGGCAATGTACCAGACAGCCCCGGCGAAAAGCTGCGTCATCCAGCCAGGTTGAAACAAAAGCCAGGTAGCAAACAATGCCCACATGATGGGGTTAATGAGGAAAATCGCAAATGTCCCGCCGATGAAGAGGTTATAGCTCAGCCACGCTTTCATGCCTATTGTGCGAAACAGCTTGATGGGATCGCGGTTGTGTACAAGCCATGTCTGCATATACCCCTTGATCCAGCGGCTGCGCTGTCGAATCCAGTTCTTGACCTTTTTGTTTGCTTCTTCGTAGGTAGTTGACGGAATAACGCCAACCGTATACCCCTCAACCGAAGCGCGTATGCCCAAATCAGCATCTTCGGTCACATTGAACGGGTCCCAGGCACCGAGCTGACGCAGTTTATCCATTCTGAAATGGTTACTGGTTCCGCCCAGCGGGATGGGCAGCTTCAGGGCATCAAGACCCGGCAGCAATAAGTCAAACCAGTAACTGTATTCGAGCGTAAACATCGCCGTCAGATAATTCTCACGGCTGTTAAAGTAATTCAAGCGCGCCTGGACGCAGATCAGCGACGGGTCGCCGCTGCGAAATGCTGCCACTGCCTTCTTGAGTTGATCGGGCTCCGGGATGTCCTCAGCATCGTAGATCGTTACATATTCTCCACGACAGAAGGGTAAACCATAGTTACATGCCTTCGGTTTTGTACGGGGCAGGCTATCAGGGATGAGAATAAACCGGAAAAAACTGGGCGGGCGCGCCGCTTTTGCCTGAATGATGGTCTCCACATCATCTTTTTCCATCAACAGCAGAACATCCAGTTTTTCCGATGGATAGTCCAGTTTCGCCAGTGCCTTAAGCAGTCGTGGCACGACTTCCGGTTCCTTGTAGACCGGTACAAGGATACTGTAGAGTGGCAGATCGGCGTCATCAACATGTGTCAGCACCTGCTTGTTGACACCATGATTGTTGTTAAAGAGGCTGAAAACCGTCAGCGCAAATTTATAAAGAATAGCAATCAGGTACATTAAACTAATCACAATCACAAAGACTCGTGCTGTTGCCCAGAAGTCGACCAGAAATGCGATCAGCGCAGTCATAACGATCGCAGCAAAGACAATCTTCTGTGGAATCGTAATGACGGTGGATGCTGACACCTCTGGGCGCTCTTCGCGCAGTTGCTGGACGGCATTATGCAGAAACTCTGCCTGATATTCTTTATCGAGCAACCGTGTTACATCGCGTTCTGTCCCTATAAAGGGCAGAATATCGGCACCGGGTACAACACTTTCGATTGCCGCCAATACTTTCTGTTCGGTTGGGTCAACAGTCAGTACTGTGACCGTATCGCCCTGCTTTTCTAAGGGAAAAAACAAACCCGATAGCATTACTGACGGATCAAAACAGCGAACAAAGGACCTGTCATAGTGAAAAAACTCTGTGCCGATCAGTTCGCTGACATATGCTGTTGCCTGATATTCTGCCAGATGGCGGGCGTATTCTTTTGGCGACACCAGGTTGAGCGCACCCAGTACCGATACAAGTGGTGACTGATTACGCAGGCAAGTTTGGATGCAGTGTTCAGCCTGTTCGAGCGTTAACAATCCGCACGCAATCAATCGTGTGGCGACCGCCTGCTCTTCCGGCTCAAGCGCATTTAGCCCGTCAATGGTGGGCACGGCAGAATGTGGCTGAGTCTTAAAGGTGATCATGCGCTTCTCAATTCTTAGGTCATCGCATTTGTCTTTTCTCAATATATCATGGAGTCAGGCGAGAGAATCATAAGCCAGCATCAACTCTCGTTGGAAGGAACACCGCTATGCACCGTTCATACATTCGCCTGTCAAAGTTGATCGCCAGCTTACAAGGGGGAGTGTTGTTGGAAGATGAGACGCGCCACATCGTCCTGACGAACCAGGCGTTTTGTACCATGTTCGCTATTCCTGCACCGCCAGATGCCCTCGTCGGGAGCGATTGCTCGCAAGGTGCTGAACAGAGTAAGCATATGTTCAGTGAACCAGAAGGGTTTGTCACACGTATCGGGACCATTTTGCAAGAGCGACAAATGGTGTTGGATGAGGTCCTTTTTCTACGTGATGGGCGTGTTTTGTCGCGTGATTATGTGCCAATCGATGATGAGGGTCTCTATCTGGGGCATTTATGGCACTACCGCGACATCACACTCCAGCATCAGTTTCGGATGCGTGCAGAGCGTCTGCTGCACCTGGAGACAACCACAAAAGCGATCATGCGGTTATTCTTGCAATACAGCGACCTCGACTCTGCCCTGAACGAAGCAATCTCATTGCTTGGAAATGCAGTTGATGTTTCGCGTGCCTATCTGTTCCGAATCCGTGCAAACGAGCGCATGCTCGACAACACCCACGAGTGGTGCGCAGAGGGGGTCTCGCCAGAAATCGACAACCTCAAAGGGCTGCCCATTGACGATATGTTCCCTTCAATCTTCCCTATGCTGACGCAATATGATCTCATCGCACCTGTTCATATCTCAGAATTACCTAAAGACCTATCTGGGGTTTTAGAACCGCAAGGTATTCAGACTGTGCTCTGGATTCCCCTCCGCATCAATAATCGGATTGAGGGGTTTTTTGGCTACGATGAAACGAGACTGCCGCGTCAGTGGCTCCCTGAAGAAATCACCGCCGCGCGTGTTCTGGCAGAGTCTTATTCACGCGCCCTTGAGCGTGAGCAGGCACAACATGCGCTGATCGAGGCGCGTGACCAGGCGCTCCGTACCGCGCAGCTCCGCAGTCAGTTCGTCGCCAACATGAGCCATGAAATTCGCACCCCTATGACCGGGATAATGGGTATGCTCGAACTGCTGCAAGAGACTGTACTTGACCAGGAGCAGGCAGAATTCGCCAACGAAGCACTCGCCAGTGGCACGCGACTGATGACAATCATCAACGAGATCCTCGATTTCGCTAAGCTTGAGGCTGGTCATGTGGTACTGGAAGCTGAGCCAATTGACTTGAGAGCGATTGTTAAAGAGGCGCAGATGACCTTTTTGTCTCACGCGCATGCAAAAGGGTTAGAAATTCTCGTCAACGTCCAGGAAGAAGTTCCCTACCGCGTGTTTGGTGATGCGACCCGCTTAACTCAGGTTCTTCTCAATCTTGTCGGTAATGCTGTGAAGTTTACCAGAGTTGGCACAGTCGCGGTTTCGCTCGACTACGTTGGCACTGCACAGAATGTGGCGCGTATGTGTTTCAAAGTGGAGGACACGGGTATTGGTATCCCGCTCGATAAGCAGCAGCTGATATTTGAGAGTTTTGTCCAGGCGGACGGAACCATCACACGAAAGTATGGCGGAACGGGACTGGGGCTATCGATCTGTCGTCAACTGGTCGGTTTAATGGGGGGAGAAATCATCGTCAAAAGCGAAGAAGGGATTGGCAGTACATTCTCATTCACGTTGGCGATGCCAATCGCCCAGGTGACCAGTCAATCTCAAAAAGGGCTTGTGGAGCTTCAGCCTCAGAAAATCCTTATCATCGACGATCAGGTAACGGCACGCTATGTCCTGGCGCAACAATTACTGACATGGGGTATGCGGGTGAGCCAGCACAGCAGCCTTCCAGACTTTCTCAATGACCGGACGCAGCCGTTACGCTACGATCTGCTTTTCTTGCGTATCGGGTTGGCAAAGCCTACTGCCACAGCGCTGTTTGCAAAGCGCATCGTCATGCTCAGCCAGGATCCCCCTGTCAATCCTGCTGCAGGAGAAGTCTTTCTTCGCTGGCCCATCGACCAGAGTCAGCTCTACAATCTATTGCTGGAACCTGTTGAGGCTGAAAGCCAGGTGCGTTCACATGATGTGAACTATAGGAGCCGTATTTTGATCGTTGATGACTATCCCAACAATGCCCGACTTGTTAAGGTTGCCCTCAGCGATCTTCCGGTTCACATTGACCATGTCGAAGACGGTGAGAAGCTGTTGGAGATGCTCGACAAAGAGCGTTATGACCTGATCCTGATGGATATGCAGATGCCTGTTATTGATGGGCTTGAGTTGACCCGCATCGTGCGCGCAGCGAAAAAGCCCTACAGTGCTATCCCGATTATTGCCTTTACGGCGAGCATCATGCGCGAGCAACGAATTAGTTACCTGGAGGCAGGTGTCAACGATATCCTCGGAAAACCCTTCTCAGTTGTCGATCTGCGGACGGTGGTTGAACGCTGGACGCATCCGAGCGTTGATGCTTCAACGTAGATGCGCCGTCACCATGTCACGCAGACCCTGCATGCTAAAGGGCTTATAGAGAAGGTCCGCTGCACCTACTTCGATAGCCTCTGTTGCATCTCCGGGGTGGCTGCGTGCGGTGAAAAGGATAATCGGCATTTCAAGCAGGTGTGGCATGCCTCGTAACTGACGAATAACCGTAAACCCATCCATGTCGGGCAGATTTATGTCGACAATTGCGAGATCGAATGCCTCGTTCTCACGCGCAATCGTTAATGCACTTGTACCATCTTCTGCCCCAACAACCTCTACATTCAGCGGCTTGAGTGCGTGACCCACGAGGCGGCGTGTCACGATCTCATCATCAACAACCAGTATTCGCTGGGTCATCGGCTTGCTCCAATACGTTTCGACAAATGCCAGTGATTGACGGTATTCAGGCGGGCATAGGACACATCATCAAAGGTCTGCTGAATGATGAACATGCCCATTCCGTGTTCTTGCAGATCTAACGGGTCCGGCGCCTTTGGGAGGCGTTCAGGGTCGTAAGCATTTGGTCCATCATCTTCGACAACTGCGTTCACCATAGCATCGTTCATCTGGATATTGACACGTATGTCACCTGGAAGGTGAGCATAGGCATGGACGACGATATTCACGAGCAGCTCTTGCAGCGCCAGGGTAATGCCCGTTCGGTCGGATACATCAAGCGTGTCGAAGCTGCTCTCGATGCCAGCAACAAAATGAGAGACGGCTTCGAGTGTCGCGGGCAGTGTTTCGGCGGCTACGACTACGTTACTATCCATGGGGCAATATCCTTGTGACTATCAGCGTCTGGTCATCCTCTACTTCGCCTGCGATACGCGATTCCTGGACAATATGGTCCAGGATCGCGTGTGCATTCCGCAGTTGGGGCTTAACGGCGTCTAGCAATCCGGTTTGCCCCCATAAACGTGCAGGCGTTCTGATTTCGCTGAAGCCATCACTGTGTACAATCAGTAAATCACCTGGCTGAAGCGCCAGGAACTGAGACTCAAGTTCCAGATCGGGCAGCACACCAATGGGCGGTACCGTCGCGGGGATGCGACACCAGCTATTGCCATGCTGGACAAGCAGCGGTGTATGCCCCGCATTGCCGAATTCAAGCTGTCCCGAGGTGATGTCGAGCGAGAGGACGATCACTGTAGCCATGAGGTCGGTACGCGTATAGGCGTCGTACAACTCGTCGTTGACAACGTTGAGTACCTGCGAGGGCGTCAGACCCATACGCAGCCCCATGCGAATGGCGGTGTTAAGCGATACTGCCGCCAGCGCCGCCGGCAGTCCTTTGCCCGCCACATCAAGAACGAACCAGATGAGCCGCTCGTTCACCTGCATCCAGCCCCAGGCATCCCCCCCTACCTGATGCGCCGAGAGCCAGTAAGTCGCCATCTCGACGCCTTCGACATTGGGTGGTGAAATCGGTTGAATAGACTGCTGGATGTCTTTGGCAATCTGCACCTCACGCTGAAACGCCGCCTCGCGCGCGCGGACGCGCGCCAGCTTTGCGGCACTGATCTGGCTTCCGACCCGTTCCGCCATGCGATGCAGGATGCGCAGCTCGACTGCTGTCAGTTTGTGTTGTCTGTCCGCTGTACCTATCCCGATCATTCCCATGATGTCATCTTCTGACAGGATCGGCACAAATGCCCAGTTGATCGGCTGGTTCCCTGCGCTGATTTCAACCAGGAATTCTTCGCGCTTGATATCGCGAAGGCGTTCGCGAGTCGATGCCGGAAGTAGGGTCAATGCCGGGATTGAAATCCATTCATCCGACTTGAAGAGATAAACACCACCATATTCTGCGTCCGCACCCGCGCACAACGCATGAATAATCGGTGTTATGTCCTGAGCGCTTTTGGCGGCTGTCGGCGTTTCTTCCAAAAACGGCACCAGCTGATCCCACGCCTGCGACAGCGCGTCTGTCATCTGATCAAGCTCTTCTTCGAGCTTGCGGATTATCTCTTGATACTGGTGGACATCAGACATGGACGACCCTATCCCTTCTGTATGTTAGTATAAAAGAAGGACTCTGGACTATTTCGTTAAGATTGAAGAGAAGATGAACCGTTTATGAAACTGAGCGTGTCAAAAGCAAGAGCGGAAACGCTTACTTGTTCGGTCGCGGTTTGAGGAGAATTCTATTCTAGCCCCGTCCCTATGCTCAATTTAGAACGAAAGCTCCTGCGCGCGTCGGGGGCGTTGCCGAAGAGCGCCCGAACAATTTCATCACCAAGATAAGCGTGATTGCCCTCAGAACTGGCCTCACCGCACGACAAGACAGTTAATGATGGATGGTGCAATCTCGATTTCACGCCGGATTTAAGCCTGAATGATGCTTTCATAGAGCCACAAGCGGAATCACGGGGACTCGAAATATCGTCGACGAAGTGACTGACCCGGAGATATTCAAGATGACGAATGGAGTAGATGAAGCAGGATTGCATCTCCTCATGTTTCGTTAGCTGCAATCATTTACGATATGTCTGGTAAGTTGCGCTTATGATAAGCAAAGGAAACGTCAATCGTGGACATCAAACATGGATTCATGGGAGTCGCGCTGGTCAGAAGCACAGGATAGTCCTTACAATCGCGCAGCACTCACTTTGCTCGCTCTCAATGGATTACGTGCTGACCAGATTGCGCAGCTTAGCACAGACAATGTAGACCTGGAAAATGGCTGGGTGACAACCCACGACGGCGATACGCTGCCTTTGGTGGCGCAAAGTCGTACAGCGCTTATGGCGTTAGAGCAGCCGCTCGACAATTCTGCTCTGGCGTCATCAGTTTCACCCTATGCCATTTATGAAAGTGACGCTTTGCGCCGGCTTTCCGGGGCACTTTGGGTGACAGACTCCGATCATCAATTGATTCTGGAGTCAGTTGATAGTGACGAAACGCCTGTACTGCCGCTCCGTTTCACATTTCCTTTCTCAATTGCAGAGCGGCTGAGACGAGACGATGAAGGGGAAGTCGCCCGTCGCGCGCGGCAGGTCCTCCAAACGGCAGCAGACTGGCTTGAGACACAAATGCAGCGTCGGCAGTCACCGCTTCACAGTGCGTTTGCCTTACTACGCCAGGGAAAACTGGTGTTTTTAGTAGCCAGCACCGGGGTAAGTGGGCTAAATCTCATCCATAACTTGTTGATGGGACGCCTGCTCTCGCCCGCCGACTATAGCCAGCTTACCTTCATAATCACACTTCAACTGCTGATCGGGCTTTTACCTGCGACTCTACAAACTTTGATGGCGCGTTTCAGCGCTCGCTACGAAGCTCGACAGGAATATGCCAGTGTGCGCCTGCTTCATCGCACTACCCTTCGCCTGGGGTGGGTGGGGGGTGCGGCGGTTGCACTGCTGCTGGTTATGCTTGCGCAGCCGCTCGCAGCTCTATTCCAGATCAGTGATGCAGCCCTTTTGCTGCCCGTCGCATTAGCGCTCCCTTTCTTCATCGTCACAGGTGCTGACCGGGGATTACTCCAGGGGAGCGGGCGTTACTTCTGGCTGAGTGGCGCCTATCTGGGTGAAGGGCTGATTCGATTGGGCATCAGTGTTCTGCTCGGCTATGGACTGGTAAGCGCAGGACGCAGCCTGGAAGGTGCCGTCTGGGGGTTAGCACAGTCGATGCTGGTGACCTGGTTTATCGCGTGGGTTGCCGTGCGCCTCGTTCGCCACTCGCAGTCTGTGCTGACGCCAGAAGCCGTACACGCGGAGCGGAAGAGTTGGCTGCAACTCGCCACAATTACGCTTATGGCACTGGTGGGGCAGGTGCTGATTACAAACAGCGACTTTATACTTGTCAAGAACTTCTTTTCTCCGGATGAAGCCGGATTGTACGCGGCGATAAGTGTTCTAGGGCGCATTGTCTACTTTGGTGCGCTGCCTCTCACTATCCTGCTCATCCCACTGATTGCACAGAACCAGGCACTTGGCAAGCCCACCCGTCCGATCTTCATGCTGCTGATCGGCGGCGGTGCAGTCGTGTGTACCGTCCTTGTCGCTGTGTCTGCACTGTTTGCACCACATATCTTACGCCTGATGTACGGCACAGCGTATGAGGCGGCAGCAGCCTTACTCGCTCCTTATGCCCTGGCGGCATCACTCTATACCCTGACCAATCTGGCGATCACGTACCAGATAGCGCTCGGCAAAAGTGGAGAAAGCTGGATGCCACTGCTGGCAGCAGTGGTACAGATTGCCTTGCTCCTCGTCTTTCATGACACCCTGACGCAGGTCGTCCTTGTACAGATTGTGTTGATGGGGATTCTTTTCGCTGTCGTTATTTGGCGTGTTCTCCAAAGCGGGCAGTCCAACACCGTTGTGGAGTTGACTGTGGCATCGGCGCGCTGAGTACGGGAGCTGACGCATGCATGTTGAACGCTGGTTCCGGCACTATCGACTGCTGATTTTGGCGGTGCTTGGAGCGCTCATTTTTCACGGTGCGCTGCTGCTGTCCGGCACTTATCGCGGTACCTATGATGCCTATGTCCACATCTTCTTCGCCGATCATTATGCGCGATCCTGGTGGAATCCGTGGGAGCCTCGCTGGTATACCGGCTTTACACTCTTCAGCTATCCCCCGCTGACTCATCAACTGACTGCGCTCATCTCGAAATTCTCCAGCCTTCCCGTCGGCTTCATTACCGTGATGCTGGTTGCGACCCTCGTCACGACTGTCGGTGTGTATCGCTTCAGTAGATTGTGGGTGGGGCATCGTCCGGCGCTGTATGCAGCGCTGCTTGCCGTCGTGAGCAGCAGTATCGCTGAGACTGTCCATGTCTTTGGGCAGCTCCCGACCATGTTCGTCATAGGTGTCATGCTCAACGCGCTTCCATTCGTCTGGCGTTGGGTGGATGAAGCAAATGTGAATGATCTCCTGCGTGGATGGGCGTTATTGATGGTCGCCGCTGCCGGGCATCATGTGACGACGCTGTTCGGTATGGTGTTCTTCAGCGGACCGATTCTGGCGACAATCCTTTTGCGCAAGTTTCGCACCCCGCGTCCTGGAGAAGAGGTAAGTCCGGAAGGCCCCTCTCATCTACGCAACCTCTATGGGCTGGTGATCAGACGCATCAGGCGCATGATGCCCGCCCTGATACGCTGTGCAGTCTTTGGTATCGGACTGATTTTCATTCTTGTCATTACAGTGCTGCCCTACTGGTTGTGGAGTCGCAGCGACCCCATCACACAGATCACTATCCCCCATTCCAGCCGTGACAGCTTTATCGAGAACACTGCTGCCGGGCTGATGTTCTTTCTCATCCCCTGGGGGGTGCTGCTTGTAATTCTGCCTTATGCTTTTTACAAGGGTTTCACCAGCCCCAACTGGATTCTGGCTGCATCTCTGGCAGCGCTTGCACTGCTTGGTACGGGCGGCACCACGCCCATTCCTGCGCTGCTGCTGCGCGGTTCGTTTTACATCCTGACGCTTGACCGCTTCACGTTTTGGGGCACTATCCTTATTCTGCCATTCGCCGGCTTGTTCTTCGAAAGTCTGGCACACGGGCGATTAGGCACATGGATCAGCGGACATTTTGGGAGTATGTGGCGTGCAGCGACGATTGCTGTACTTGTGATTGCGTTGAGCGCACTGTCGCTTTTTACAGCCAACCTGACGCAGTATCGAAGGTTTCAGCCTGCGCCAGTCGATATGACGCCTATTGTCGAGTTTCTGGCAAAGGACAATCATGACCATTGGCGATACATGACGCTTGGTTTTGGCGATCAGATGGCATGGTTGAGTGCGCAGACCACTGCTCTCAACGTCGAAGGTAACTACCACAGCGCTCGCAGGTTGCCAGAGTTGACCAGCACACCCGTTGAGCGGTTGGACGGCGCAAAATTTACCAGTATTCCAGGATTGGGTAGTTTGCAAGCGTTCGTCACCAATCCACAGCGTTACAACCTGAAGTACATCTTCGTTAACGACAGCTTTTATGAGCCTTTGCTATACTTTGCGGGCTGGCATCGTTTGGGCAGTCTGGAAAACAATGTGCAGGTATGGGAGCGCGCGGATGTGCCGCCGCTGCCAAGCGCCATTCCAGCGCAGGTCTACCCGGCGTGGCAGCGCCTGATGTGGGGCGCGCTGCCTGTCGGTAGCCTGGTCGTTGTTGCGCTTGCCTTTATCTTCACAGGCTTAATTGTGCCGCGTTTCGGTCTGGACCTGCGTCGCACTCCGGTTATACGCCGCGTTGTGCAATGGCGCATCATTCGCTTCTGGTTGCTGGACGACGACAGGCGCACCGCGCTGCCTGCCAGCATCGACTGGCAATTCTGGCGACCGTGGGTGAAACGCATATTTCCAGGTCTAAATCTACAGCCGCTGCGCTTTCGTGCGCGCTATGGGCTGCTGCTCATGGGGTGTTTGCTAGCAGGTGGGCTGCTCGGGGCTGTGCTGCTGACGCGCAGCGCTGCATCCCCCGAATCAGCGGTGCTGCGCTATTATGACGCGCTGGATTTCCAACGCTTCAGCGAGAGTTACACTTATCTCCAGACAGCGCTCACGCGCGAGGAATACCTGCGTTGGCTGTCGCTTAGGGGTGGTATCCTTGCCTCGTTTGCCAAGCTGGATAATCTCTACATACAGGTGCAGACCCTCGACGACCAGACCGCTCGTGCTGATGTGACAGCGGAATGGTTGACAGCACTTGGTACGTACCCGGTGACACAAAGCTGGGATCTACGCTATGACGCGGGAGTGTGGCGCCTGGTGCTGGATGTTGCGGCACCCCCGCTGCCACGAGAAACTTTCATCGCTTCATCGAACGCCGAAATCTATATTGACCTGCCACTCGGTACGCTGGACGAAGCGGCGTTGGCACGTGGCACGCTTGACCGCGCACTTGTCGCTGTGTCGCCAATGCGAGTTGTCTATCTGCCCGCCGCGCCGATTGGCTTCACCCCGGAGTCATATGATGCTGCACGCATCGAAGGGCGGTTTCAGGGCTTGATCAGCATCCTTGGCGCAGTTGAAAATCGTTCGCCCGCGCCTGCGCAGATTACCATTACCGCTATTCTTCGTGACAAAACAGGCGCTCCTCTGGCAGAGACTAATGTTCGTGACCTGGTGCTGCATCAGTTATGGCGTGGCGAGGTAACGCCGTTTCGCATCGACTTCAGTGGAGCTGATGCGGCAGGTATTCTTGACTTGAGCCTGATTGAGTCAGTGGATGTGACTGTGCAGGCAGTACCTACCTCATATAACCTGGATCGGTCGCTGGTGTTGACGGACGGAAATACACTCTTCAACAGTGGGCAGCGTACCATTGATATCCCGCGAATACTGAGCGCATCGTTCGACACGGCAGGTGCGTTAACGTGGGTCGAAGGAATCTTTCTGGAGCAGGCGATTGCGCCGAATGACAGCCTCGATTTCGTCTTGCCGGAAATACCCATTGGTCTCAAGGTGCTGGAACTACCGATCCGCCTTAGCGGTCCTCGACTGGCAGATTGGACGGCTGATATTCCCGCACTGGTGGTTCACGGATACTCGCGATGAAGTCTCAACGCATCATTATCCCGGTCGTGCTGCTGACAATCTTTTTGGTGACTGGTGCCAACATTCTGGCAGCTCTGCGCAACAGCTCCATGTCAGGAATAACGCTCGAGTTCCCGGATACCATCACTGCCGGCGACGCCTGGACGCTGCGCATTCATGTTCCCGCTGGTCAGGCGGGCGAACCAGTCAACATCCAGATGTATCATGGGCTGCGCAGGCTGGATGCCGAGTTGATGCTCGGCAGTGGCGGGGTTGCCGCCTGGGAGGTTGCGGCAGGCGCGCTGACTCAGTCAGGCATGAGCCTGATTGTAGTACGCTACCAGGAAACCGAAGCACGCGCCTCTCTTACTGTCATGCCATCGGTGTTCACACGCGCCGACTTTTTTGCAACCCTCAATACGATAGCCGCCTATGGAGATGAGGCGACAACACTGCTCTTGCTTCCGCGCGATGATTGGGGTAACTCAGTCGCGGCAGGTGGTTTCTCTGTCAGTATTCGTTACCCGGATGGCGTCACAAAGAGACTGCCCATGAGTGGTATACATGGCATCGCGTGGGCAGAGCTGACCAGTGGAGGGTCACCAGGACGTATCCGCGTCTCGCTGAATGAGCTGCGGCTCGGCACGCCGCTCGAGATTCAGCAGGTCGCTGGTGCTGCTCACAACATCACACTTCAACTGGCATCGGACTGCGTATTGGCGGATGGACGGGACATGATCATGCTGACCGCTCAGGTGCAGGATCGTCATGGAGTACCTGTTGTCGATGGAACGCTGGTACGCTTTTTGTGGGACGGGGGCGCTGGCAGTGCCATCACGACGGATGGTAACGCACGAATACGGCTCCCAGCCCCAACGGTGCATGGCGAATACCGCTTCTGGGCAGTGAGTGATGCAGCGCACTCCCCGGAAGTGCGCCTGCGTGTGGTCAATGAGAGCTGTCAATGAATGGCAAAGCACGACTCAAGTTTAGCTTGTTTCTCTTC
Source organism: Chloroflexota bacterium (assembly GCA_033763755.1). Taxonomy (GTDB): domain Bacteria; phylum Chloroflexota; class Anaerolineae; order Aggregatilineales; family Phototrophicaceae; genus Flexifilum. The sequence goes on along the minus strand of JANRJX010000198.1, from coordinate 20,090 downwards.
GGCAGTGGGTTGTCGCTGGTCATGGGCTTGGCAATCATCGCGTTGGTGACACAGTTTGCCGCTTACTTTCAGCAGGGCGCAAATCCTGCTTCGATCTTTCGTGGACATTCACTCTATATTCCGCACGACAGTGAGGCGCGCTGGCAGATAAGCGACGGTGATGGGAAGATACCCACCCCTGCCGAACGCGATGAGATTATTGCTGCTTACTGGGGCGCATGGGAGGCGCTCGGTCGGGCAGCACAAACAGGCGATACCAGTGATCTCCTGACCGGTTGGGCGGGGGCTGCATATGAACACGCGTTGGCGGGCATTGACGCAGATATTCGTCTTACACAGTTGCACAGCGGGCACAGCCTTACACTGCGCTATCTGAGCAGCGATGGCAGCGTTGTGGCGTTTGATGACCAAAACTTCACCCTCACTCAGAAGCACGAAGGTGCAGAAGTGACTCTTTCGGTGTCGGCATCAGTCGTCATGACTCTGGATCAGGGCTTCTGGCGCATACGCCAGATTACCCTGGAGTATCGTTAAGCTGCTTAACCGGGTACAAGAATCTTCACCAGTGGGATTTGTTTGAGAACCCAGGTAATCGCCAAACTCACCGCGAGGGTAACGAGCCAGGTCAGCGGGATGCCAATCAACGCTCCACCTGTAAGCGGACCCAGACGGAAACCAAGCAAACCGCTGCCGAATACCTCCATTACCAGGACGTGAACGAAATACACGCCCAGACTGCATGATGCTGCTACCTGTAACGCCTGCTCCAGTCGTGGCAGACGCGCGAAGATTGCCTCATAGGGGAGACTTTTCAGGAAGAGAAACATGCCTACGGCAATGACGATGATATTCAACCCCTGATTGTTAAGGAAGAAAATGTTCAACATCTGGTCGTTGTCTGCCGTCAGGCGGTAAGTGAGAAACTCTGTCAGAAGGATACTACCTACGACCATTAAGAGCGTGGGGAGCATCTGGCGTGGCGTCAGCGTGACGTTTCGCAGGGCGTAACCGAGTATGAAGTAGCCGACGAAACCCGTGGTGACAACGAACTGAATACCAATATTGAAGTCTGTAAACTCGTTTAGCAGTGGGACAAGCGATACGGCGATGACCCAGATAGCGATAGAATAGCGCAGCAGCTCCTGTGAAGCATTGCGGACAAAAACGCGCAGAATGGGTGTGGCGAGATACATGCCGAGGATCATCTGAATAAACCACATATGGTAGTAGGCAGGACCGTTAAGTATCGCCTGGGTAGCGCTCGTCAGGGTGAAGACCTCACCATTGTGCGCACGCCAGAGGAGATAGATGAAAGCCCAGCCGATGAAGGGCAACAGCACTTTCATAAAGCGTTTGCGGAAGAAATCTGTCAACGGCTGATCTTTTCCGCCTAGCAGCAGCATTCCGCTTACCAGCGTAAAAATTGGTGGTCCGCCTTTCGAGAAGCCATGAAACATGTTGGATATCCACCAATCGGACGACGCGATGGTCGCCATATGCGGTGCCAGAATTGCTGCAACATGGATAAGGACGACGATTGTCATGGCGTAGACGCGCACAGCATTGACGTACATGACGCGACTCTTCACACGCGGTTGCTCGACTGCCTCGACGGTGGTTTCTACACCGAGCGGCACAGTAGGAGTTAGCTGCATGGTATGACTCCAGAATAACAGACCACTGTTACTTTAGGAACGTGGTGAGAGTATCAGGTCGGAAAAAATGACCGGACCGCGAAAACTGATAAATCCAAGATAACCGCCTGCGGAACCCAGTGGCACCTCAGCTGCTATCAGCGCCCCGTTGACCAGGATGCTGTAGGTCTCCGCGCGCACCTGGATTGCCAGCGTCATCGGTGTCGTTATGTCGTTGATAGCTGCGCTGCCCTCCCCCTGGAAAGCGTAGCGTTCGTCGAAATAGCCCCAGTAGACTTCGCTGCCTCCGTTCGCTAGGCGCACCATCCGCGCGCCTGCATAATCGTCACGCGATGGCATATGGAAGACTAAGCCGCCACCAGCCTCGGCGACATCAGGCGGCAGTCCAACAGAGAGCTGTACGTCAAAGCGTTCAGCAATCAAGCCGATGCCACGCACCATATCTTGCCCCAGGTCTGCCATCTGGCGGGTTACGCCTTCGGTTGTATCCCAGATGGCTCCCGGTGCGGGCTCGAATGCCGGCTGCGTCGGTGAGTCAACCATCTGATCCTGTGTCACTGCACCTGCGCTAACGGGTGGGATTTCTAGCGACTCAGGTGGAGTTTCTGGTAACCCAAACAGGCCGATGTACAAAGCAAGATTGCCGATGAGAAAGACCGCAATGGCGGTTATGACGGGTATCAGGTAGGAGCGTAGGGATTGGTCCATGATATTTAAGGGTTTATCCAGTCTGTCCCTATCGTAAAGCCAGCTACCAGAAATAATGAATTAAGGTGGCGAATGTGCTGAAATATTCATGAATCAATCACTCTTAAGCTTATTCGCCGTGGTGCCATGATAGTCTGGAAAGTAGAACGGATTAGTTTATTCTGGTCAGAACTGACAGTCTGGAATGTGCTGTGATATTCGAAAAGCCTACTCTCCGCTCAACATGGCTTCCTTTAGGATTGGCGGTGCTGGCACTCATCATCCTTAATCTTGGCTTGTACGGACGGTTGTCATCACAAGTGCTTCCTGAGCCATCAGTGGTTACATTTCCATATAGTGAAGACTTTTCCGCGTTGTCTGAGCCACAGTATGTAGAATTTGGCGGTGACTGGGAAATCCGTGACCAGGCACTCGTTCAGCTTGATACCAACGGTTATGATCTGTCTGCATTTATTCCGATGGAGATTCCGCCTGAGCAGGGCTATCAATTTGATGCGGATGTGCGCTTCATTGGTGGTACAGCAGGGGGTGGGCTCTTCTTCAACGCCCAGCAGCCGACCAGTCGCCAGAAAAGTCATATGGTGCGCTTTAATGTCGATCAGGATCAGCTCTGGCTGGTTTACGGCTATTTTGGCGACGACAGTAATTTTGTGGGTCAGGGCAGCACGCTTTTGTCCATTGCGCCAGGCACTACCGAGTCACAGCGTCTTGCGGTACAGGTCACGGGCGAAACCTACCACATCCTACTAAATGGAACGCCACAGGTGAGCGATATCCCACTCTTGTATCGGGGTGGCGCTGTAGGCTTTATCACGGCTGCGTCCCAGGTCGCGTTTGACAACGTAATCGTTGAACCGTTAACCAGTGCGGCTGTTACAAGCAGCTCTCCACCACCCGAAGTTGCTGCCAGTGTTGGGAATGGAGAGAGTGCGCTGATAACCCTGTTAAGCGATGGTTTCGACGCTCCTGACCTGAGTGAAACGCTCTGGCGCCCCATCAGCGGGCAGTGGTTGCTCGAAAATGGTGTCTTCGCTCAAAAGCAGACAGCGGGCTTTGACCTGAGCAGTATTTTTCAGCAATCGTTCGCGACACCCTATACGCTTCGCGCAACCTTACAGCATCGTGCCAACGTTGGCGGTGGCGTCCTTTTCGGGCTGCCAACTCTGGACAACGTGCGTGGCGGTCATATGGTTCGCTACATTGAAGATGGATCAGTGGTTACATGGGGATATTTTGATGACACCGGCGCTTACGTCGGACAGGGCAGTGCCGAAGTCGATCTCCCGGGTACTGCTGCGCACACCTTCGAAGTGAGCGTTGGTGCGACTCTCTATAGTATTCGCCTGGATGGGGTCGAGCTGGCAACCGTTGTCGAGCTTTACAACCCTGCGCCTGAAAGTGCCATTGGTTTGACCAGCTCGCAGAGCGAAGTTGCCTTCGATAGTGTCGAAATCCAGGGTGTTGAGAATGTCGTTAATTCTGCAACAACCAGCCCCGTGTCCGAAATCGACGCTGCCGAAGCGACCGGAGACTGGCGTATGGATGGTGCGAGCATCGTGCAGACAGCGGCAGAACCAACTGACTATATCGCCGGGACGGGAATCGCTGGCGAACAGTTCGTCATCAGTATGGATGTGCTTCTGTCAGAAAGCAGTCAGGACGCGGGCGCAGGCATCATTTTCCATATGTCTGGGCGCAACCAGCGCGCACTGGGTTCTATGGTGCGGTTCGGTGCGGGTGGCAGTCAATTGTTTTGGGGACATTATGACGCTAATGGCGTTTTCATAGGTGAGGGGGGCGTCGAACTGGAGGCACGCCCTGGTGTGACACGGACGCTGCGCCTGGTGGTGCGCACAGGGACTTATGACATCTTCGTTGATGAGGTTCTGGTCGCTGAAGCTCTCGCCCTTAACACAAGCAGCGGTTGGATTGGTCTCCTGAGTTTCAGCGGCCCGGTCGAGTTCTCTAACATACAACTTGCGGTAGGAGGTTGATGATGCAGGCAATTCAGACACGACTTGCCCCTTTCCGCGTGGGAGTGAGCCAGTTTGTGGAACACGCCACTCAGCCGCAGTACTATTGGATCACGCGCCCACTCCTTGCCCTGGTCATCACGCGCCTGATCGTCTTCTTTGGAGCGTATGTTGCGGAGATTGCCATTCCAGGGATCTCTGGCGATGGGTTATATCATGTCAATCCCAACAACATCCTGCTGGATGTGTGGGCGCGCTGGGATAGCGCCTTCTACTTGCGCATTGTTGAGCAGGGCTACTGGTTTGTGCCAGGACAGCAGAGTTCGGTTGCTTTCTTTCCCCTTTACCCATTATTGATGTCATTCGCCGAGCCATTCGTCGGCAGCGCGCTGGCTGCGGGCGTGCTGGTCAGCAACCTGTGCCTGTTTGGCGCGCTCGTCTTCCTGTATCGCCTGACGGAATTCGAGTTCGATGCAAATGCAGCAGGGCGCACGGTGTTCTATATTGCCGCATTCCCCACTGCATTTTTCTTCAGTGCTGTTTATACCGAAAGCACATTCCTGCTGTTCACCGTCAGCACGATGTACTTTGCACGACGCCGCATGTGGGCATGGGCGGCGTTGTTTGGCGTCTTATGCGCTTCTTCCCGAATTGTCGGCGTGGTTATCTGGGGGATTGTTGGGCTGGAATGGCTGCGCGCGCATGGCTGGACGCTCGGCACAATTCACAAAATGCAAAGCTGGCGTAACCTCCTGAAAGCGCTCAGGGTAGATTGGCTCAATCTGGCAATTATATGTCTGATCCCACTCGGATTAATCACGTATATGGTCTTCCTGAATCAGCAATTTGGGGATCCGTTCGCTTTTAGCACCACCCAGAGTGCATGGGGACGACAAATGCTCGGTCCGGTGGCGATTATCTGGCGTGATCTGACCGGGTTGTTCGGAGGCAACTTCTGGACAGGTGACATCTGGTATCACGTCATTCTCGACCTGGGTGCATTCTTTGCCGTCTTGGGGCTTGCCTTCGTTATATGGCGGCGATTGGGTGCCAGCTATGCACTCTATTGCCTGATCTCAATCCTTATCCCAGCATCCAGCGGTACGGGAAGCCTGTCACGATATGCGCTGGTCATCTTCCCGGTCTTTATGATGCTGGGACACTGGGGACGCCATCACTGGCTGGATCGGGCGTTGCTGATCAGCTTTAGCGTCATGCTCGGCATATTGACGACTGTTTTCGTGAATTGGATCTTTGTCGCCTGAAGTCAAAAGGAGTAAACGGAATGGCATACGACAACTACGAACATTGGAAAACAACTCCAATTCAAACCGAACCATTTCTATCCATCGTTATTCCTGCTTATAACGAAGAGGTTCGCATCGTACCGACCATCGGTGCGATTGCGTCTTTCGTCTCCGATCTTGGGTTTCCCTGGGAGTTGGTCATTGCCGACGATGGCTCAAAGGATACAACCCGCGAAACGGTTGAAGCACTCGGTTTCGCAAACCTGTATCTGCTGAAAGCTGAACGCAATGGCGGCAAGGGCAATGCTGTGCAGCGCGGTATGCTGTTCGCACGTGGCAAGTATGTCCTCTTTGCTGACGCCGATAATTCGACCCCAATTGAGGAAATCAGCAAGCTGATCCAGGCGCTAGACCAAGATGGTTATGATGTGGCGGTCGGGTCGCGCGCTGCGGAAGGGGGGCAGGAGGCAAACAAGTCGCTGCTGCGCCACATTCTTAGCGGAGGTCTGAGATCGATCGTGCGCTATGGGCTGCGCATTCGGGTGCGCGATACCCAATGCGGCTTCAAGATGTATACGCACGCCGCTGCACAACGTCTGCATCGTCTGCAAACGATCATGGGTTTCTCGTTTGACCTGGAAATCCTGTATCTGGCATACAAACTCGGCATGCGCGTGGCGGAGATTCCGGTGACATGGATCGATGCACCAGGATCAAAAGTGGATACCCGCAAAGAAGTACAGCGCTTCATCCGCGACATCGTGAAGATCAAATCGAACGATTACAAGGGCATTTACGACCGGGAGGTACTTGACGATGCGAGTCGCATTCGTGTCAACCTACCCGCCTAGCAAGGGGTCGCTCAATGAGTATGGCTGGCACTTCATTAACCATCTGCGCCAGAAGCCAGAGGTGAGTGAGATTTTCATTCTCGCTGATGAAGTGGAGGGGGCAGCTCGTCACGAGCAAGACCAAAGCGTGGGAATTTGTCCAGTCCACATCGAACGTTGTTGGCGTTTCGGAGATAGCACTAATGCGCTGCGCATTCGCCGTGCTGTGATGACGTACAAACCTGATGTTGTCTTTTTTAACATCCAGTTTGCGACCTTTGCCGACAAACGAATTCCGGCGGCGCTGGGTTTACTCACGCCGACGCTCCTGGGATTGGGCGGGGTGAAGACAGTGGTACTGCTGCACAATATCATGGAGACGGTCAATCTCAAGAAAGCGGGTTTTGGCGGCAATCCGCTGCTTGAAGCGTTGACGAGAATTTCCGGCAGAGTGATCACACAAATGCTGCTGAGTGCTGATCTTGTTGCCGTCACGATTCCCAAATATGTGGAGATTCTGACGGGCAAATACGGCAGTGATCGTGTCGTGCTTGCGCCTCACGGCGCATTCGAGGATATTCCTGCACCATCCTCAGATTTGCCGTCAGGACCTCTACAGATTATGACTTTTGGCAAGTTCGGCACCTACAAGCGAGTCGAGGCATTAATAGAAGCCTTTTCTCTTTTGAAGGAGCGTTGTTCGCAGCCGCTTGAGTTGGTGATAGCCGGAACGGACAGCCCGAACACACCCGGCTATCTCAAGCGGGTGGAAGAGCAGTACGCACAGGTGTCTGGCATTCGCTTTACTGGCTATGTCGCAGAAGAAGATGTCGCCCATACCTTCCAAAATGCTGCTGTGGTCGTCTTTCCTTATAACAGTACCACTGGCAGCTCGGGCGTGCTGCATCAGGCAGGCAGCTACGGTAAAGCAGTGGCGCTGCCAAACCTCGGCGACTTCGCGGAGCTGATCGGCGAAGAAGGATATACCGGCGAGTTCTTTGAACCGGATAATCCCGAAAGTATGGCAACTGCGATTCAGCGCTTTATTGAGGATCCTGCGCATCGCCAGCACTGTGGTATGCAAAACTATGTCGCTGCATCCGGGCTGCCCATGAGCGAGGTCATTGACTGGTATCTGCTACATTTTGAGCGCTTGCTGCGCCCAATCGAACAGCGTACTAACCAACTATCGAGAGAGGTCATTTGATGGAACTGCAACATCGTACCGAAGGCAACATCGAGATTTTGGAACTGTCCGGTCGTTTCGATGCGTTTGAGGTCCCTACAGTCGTCAAGTGGTTTGATGACCATGCGACTGCCCCCTATATCCTTGTCAACCTTAAGGGCGTTGGGTTTATCGACTCATCAGGCTTATCGACTCTGGTGCGAGGACTGAAGCGCTGCCGCCAGAACAATGGCGAATTGAGCCTGTGCGAGTTACAGCAAGCGGTCCTTATCATCTTTGAGTTGACTCGCTTGGATAAGGCTTTTCGCATATTTCGAGGCGAAAATGAAGCGATTAGCCAGATGACACAATCGGGGTGATGCATGAACGTCGCAATTGAAGAGCATCACCTTTCCGCACGTACCATTCGCCTGACCGGGCGACTCGAAGCCAGCGTTGTACCCACGCTGAAGGAGTCGTTCAAGGAGATGATACGCAGTGGTCATTGCAACCTGATACTCGACTTAAGTAAGGTGTCGTTCATCGACAGCAGCGGACTGGGAATGCTGAGCAGCATCTTACATGCCACGAGTGCCTGTGGCGGCAGGCTGCGCTGCGTCGTGGATGCTGACTCTGCCATTCTCAGAACCCTGATACTCGTGCGTTTTGAGCGCGTGCTTTCAATCTACAGCACTCACGAAGAAGCGCTGCGTTCAATTACACTTTAAGGTCTGATCATGAATATCTCAGTGCGAGAACATATCGTTCGCATCCAGATTATTGAAATCTCAGGTCGCTTAGATGCTTCGGAAGTTGCACGCTTGCGTGCAGAACAAGAGCGTCTCCTGAGTAATGGTACTTCACAGTTTGTCGTCGATTTGTCGAACACAAACTTTATGGACAGCGCGGGGATGTCCGCGCTGGTATCGCTGCTGAAACGCGCACGGCAGCTAAACGGGGATGTGGTACTTGTTAAACCTGTTGACGCGGCTGCCTATCGTATTCTGAGCCTGACGCGCTTCGATCAGGTTTTCAAAATGGCAGACACCATCGACTTGGCGATTAAGCACTTTTAGTCTTCTTGTCGAAGAGTGTCTCAGCGTCGGCATCAACGTTTGTCAATCCAGGGTCGGTTTTTCCAGTTGAGTCTATGGGTGCTGAACCAGGACAGTCAGTGGCAACTAGGACTGCAGGATCGTCCAGCAGCCTTCAAACTGAAGGACTGCCAGACTTATTTTGGGAATGCAGACATAGAGCGTCCCTGCATCTCCCCATAAGACGTTCAGGCTGTCATCACTGCCAATCTGAAACAGAAACTGCCACTGTGCCATTTGCGAGCGGATATAGGCGATTTGTTCATCGCTATTGCCCTCCTCGTGTTCACCCGTCGGTTGGGGCTTCACCTCCCGGCTTCGGATGATGACATCCCATTCCACATAACACTGGATGTTGTCCGGATGACCAAACCAGAAGTGACGATGTTCTGGATATGCACTGTCGAGCATGGTGTACAGCCAGTTCCACCATGCTGAACTGCCCAATTAGTCTACCTCATTCGCGGCTTCGCTTCGACTATTGGGTTAGTCACGTTGCTCCGTTCGCAGTACTGACATCAGAGTACGCTCACGCGATAAACCTGCACCCGGATAAAGATCATCTCCGTGCTGAGATTCTGTCCATGCGTCAGCAGGGCATGAGCTATCGTGAAATCGGCGTGGTGCTGGGCATCCACTGGACGCGGGGCGGGCAGATCACGACAGCAGGTGCTGCACGAAGTAATCCCAGCGACGGCGCACGAAATAGGGATCGGTCGTGAAACCGTGGTTGCGGTTCGGCATCACGAGCAGATCGAAATGCTTGTCTGCCTTGATCAACGCATCAACGACTCGAAGCGTATGCAGCGGATGGCAGTTCTCATCCATATCGCCATAGACGAGCAGCAGCTTGCCCTGGAGACGATGAGCCAATGCTTCGTTTGTCATCCTCTCAAAGTCTGTGATCTCATGTCCTATGTCTGACAGTCCTGCGCCCGCCTGATATGCCGCCATGTTATGCGAGCCCGCCGAAGAAACCGCAACCTTGAAGAAGTCCGGGAAGCGCAGCATCGCCTTGAGCGAATTGTCGCCACCCCCGGAGTGCCCGCAAATGCCAACGCGGAAGGCATCCATATAGGGACGCTCTGCCGCCAATTGCTGTATGGCGCACAAGTGGTCTTCTGCTCCACCGGCATTCCCCGATTCGCGCACCGCCGCCTCGTGAAACCAGCGCTCGCGATAGGGCGTGCCCATACCATCCATGACCACCACGACAAAGCCAAGTTCCGCCATCGCCTGAGGTGCCCAGAAATCCTCCAGCAAAATCTCAATGTTGGACGGGATGTAAGGAGAGCCAGTCACAAGGGGAAACAGATGAGGTGTGATGGTCAATTGCGAACCTCCGTAGATCATGTCGATTACGGGGTAACGACAAGTGGGGTCAAAATCGGTTGGCGTGTAGAGAGCACCATAGATGTCGGTCTGCCCATCACGCCCTTTTGCGCAGAAGGCTTCTTGCGGACGCCACCCGCGCGCCCGCAGGTCGGCATCATCACTCTCTTCCAGCATCAGCACTATCCGACCGCGTGCATCACGCACGAGGGTCTTGAGCGAACTGTCCAATTGGCCGTAGCTGTCGACAAAAAAGCGACCATCTGGTGACGCACTGACGAGATGTTCAGCATCTTCCGGCGTGAGCAACTCCTGCACGCTGCCGTCCAGGCGAGCACGATAAAGATGGCGATAGTAAGGATTGCGCCCTGCTTCGATTCCGCCAGCCGTGAAGTAGACCCACCGTTCGACTTCATCGACATACAGAACATCACGAATGACACCGACTCCGCCTGAAATGCGGTTCTTGAGCGCTCCAGTCACAAGATCATACAGGTAGAGTTGACCCCACCCGCTCTCTTCGGAGTACCAGATCAGTTCCTGAGTATCATCCAACACACGGTAGTTAGGATTGTTGAAGCGGAACTGATTGAAGTAGAGGGGTGTCTCCCCGCTCTCGCTCATGACACAGCGCGCTACGCCTGTTGCTGCTTCGATCTCGTACAGCTCAAGGCGGCGTTGGTCAGCGGTTTGAACATGAATGTAGAGCCGCTGGCTATCCATACTCCACAAACGAGCAATGGTCATCCCAAACTGTGCCCAATAGAAAACGCTTTCGCCGGTTCCAACCTGTGGCGGCATCTTCGTCGGATAAGCGCGACCTTTCTCGACATCAAACAGCCAGTAGGTGAGGATCGGAAAGTGTTCATCGCCCGGCATCGCCAGCTTATATGTGTGGATATGCGGGCGCAGTCCGGCATCTGGCACACTTTGCAGCAGGTGCATGTCCTTTACAGCCCGCTCATCCACACGAACAGTGAGCAGATAGCGAGAGTCCGGCGACCATATGGCGGAAGGACGTATCCGCTTCTCTGTCAGCGCGTCGCTGAGCGAAGTCATCGTCCCTCCTTGCTCTACACCATAGGCGTGGTACTCGATGCCATCGGTCGTCAGGGGTTCTCGGGTGTCACTGCTGATATCGTGGAGCCACAGATTGTGCGCTTCGCCATAGACTGCGCGTCGTCCATCTGGTGAAACGAGTGCGTCATCAGCAAGAGGTTTCGCTGAAGTCACCAGTAGGCCGTTTGCCTGTGTGTAGGTCCAACGCGCTTCCCCAATGTCAAACATGATTGTTTGCTGGTCGGCGGCAAAGCGGATTGCCTCGAAAGGCAGTGCGTAGGGCGCAACCACTTCGCCGAGCGCATCAGATAGCGTACCTGCCAACCGTTCGTGATCGAAGGCGTGGCGACGTTCAGGAATACCCAGATCAACGAAAATGAATTCGTAACCACGCCGCGTGTACAGTCGATACCAGAAGCAATAGGCATCAACCCACTGAGGCATCACCTGCCAGTTATAGATGTGCTTTATAACATTGTCTGACTGAAAGAAGGCGGCGCGGGCATATCGTTCATGCTGATCTGACATGGTTCACCTCGCCATCAAACAACATCGCCACATTCGGACGCAGTGCCACGCCGAGGCCCGGACCCATTGGGACGTCCCAGCAGCAGTCTGATGGGACCTGGGTGTAGGGTGCGCCTTCAACCACCTCTTCGTCGAAAAACACATAGGGACCCAGCATCTCTGAGGCATGAGTGACACCGCGCGTCGCAGCGGCAAAATGCACCCCCGCTGCTGTGCCCACACTCGTTTCGATCATGCTACCCACAATGCAGGGCAGTCCGGCAGCTTCGGCAATGGCTGCAATCCGTTTGCCTCCCCTCAAGCCTGTCTTCTCGACTTTGATGTTGACTGCATCAACAGCGTCCCGCTTGATCAGGTGTAACAGATCATGGGAGGTATAGATGCCCTCGTCGATCAGAATCGGAGTGTCGAGCGCAGCGCACAGCCTGCGCAGCCCTTCAATGTCCCAGGTGGGCAGGGGTTGTTCGAGAAACTCGAGATCGAACGCCTCCAACTTGCGAAATGTTTGCATATACTCGGTCAGATTGCATCCCTGGTTTGCGTCAACACGGAAGCGCGTATCATCGCCGATAATGCGGCGGATTTCCCGCACGCGCTCGAGATCAGTACGTGGGTCAGTTCCGATTTTGAGCTTTACGGTTCGAAAACCGCGTTCGACTGCATCGTGCGCTTCGGCAAGCATACGCTCCGTGTTGCTGATGCCAATCGCGTAGATCAGCGGCACTTTCTGGTGGTAGACGCCACCGAGCAGCGTATGAACGGGAACCCCAAGCAGACGGGCATTCAGATCATGCAGCGCGATGTCGATACCTGCTTTTGCCATCGGATGATGAGGCAGCGCCTTTTCCATACGCATCTCAATCGCTTCCACATCGAAGGAATCAACCCCCAACAGCACCTGACGCAAATAGGTGCGGATGACATGATACGCCGTGCCATAGTCTTCGTACGAGAACGGAACGGAGGGCGCGCCCTCGCCAATTCCGACTGTTCCATCTTCGGCAGTAATGCGGATATAGAGATAGGTCTCGCCGACCGTCGCCCCGCTGGAGATGCCATAATCAGTCTTGAAGGCTTGATATCGCTGGATGACCTGCACGTCGCGAATACGCATGACTCTCCTCTATCGAATTTTGGGGTCGAAGGCTTCACGCAAGCCATCGCCTAAAAAGTTGAACGCCATCACGGTGATGACGATTGCGATTCCCGGAAATGTCGAAATCCAGGGTGCCTGACGCAAATACTCCCGCCCCTCGTTGAGAATGGCACCCCATTCCGGAGTCGGCGGCTGCGCGCCGAAGCCGAGAAACGACAGTGATGACGCCGCGAGCAGCGCAGTTGGCAGCATCAGCGATGCCAGAACCAGATTGGTCGGTAGAATGTTTGGCAGAATATGGCGCAGCAGGATGCTGATCGACGTTGCGCCACAGCATTGGCTCGCCTGTATGTATTCGAGCGTGCGCAGGCTCTGCACCTTCGTTCGTGTAACCCGCGCAAAGGGTGCCCAACTAATGAGCGCGATGGCGATCATCACGTTCGTCAGACTGGGACCAATCGACGTGACAATTCCCAGCGCCAGCACGATGGGGGGGAATGCCCAAAAAACATCGACCAGCGTGGAAAAAAGCAGATCGACCCAACCGCCAAAGTAGCCGCTCAAAAGCCCAATGGTGATGCCGATGAGTGCTTCAATCACAATGAGCGTGATACCGATCGTCAGCGCGATTTGCGTCCCATAGACGACACGGCTGAACACATCGCGCCCCGCATGATCGGTGCCGAAGAGATGTTCGGCGCTCGGCGGCTGACGAAGTACCAAGAGATTTTGTTCATCAGGTGGATAAGGCGCAATCACAGGGGCAAGTACCGCTATCAGGATCAAAGTCAGAACGAGCACCAATCCGGTCATTCCCAGAAAATGACGGCGAAAGCTGCGTATCTGTGGTGCAAATGGGCCGTGTGCGCGCGAGCCCTGTGTAATGTGAAGACGTGGCTTGGCGATTGGCGTCATGCTTCTCTCTTCAATAGCGAATGCGAGGATCAAGCTGCGCTGTCACGAAGTCGCCAAGCAGGTTGAAGACGACGGTTGATGTTGCGATGATGAGCAGGATACCCTGTACGACTGGAAGATCACGACTGAGGATCGATTGAAACATCAGTCGCCCGATGCCCGGATAGGCAAAAATCGTCTCGACGATGACCGCGCCGCCCAGCAACCAGGGAATGGTCAGGAACAGATAGACGATAATGGGTGCGAGAGCATTGCGCAGTGCATGCCCATAATTGACATGGATGGGCGAAAGCCCTTTGGCGTGCGCCGTCCGAATGTAATGTTCGCCCAGTACGTCGATCATCTCGGCACGCATCAACCGCGATACAGTGCCCACATGCGGCAGCCCTAACGCCAGCGCGGGCAGAATCACTGCCTGCCAGCTACCTGCCCCGGAGATCGGCAGCCAGCGCAGTTGAATGGCGAAAACCAGCATGAGCATGATCGCCAGCCAGAAATCGGGGAGCGAGTAAAAGAACATTGAACCCGCACTCAAGCCTTTGTCTGCCCATGAATTACGCCGCACCGCAGAAAACACGCCGATAGGGATAGCGCAAACAACGATCAGTACAATTGCTGACAGCGCAAGCGTCAGGGTATACGGCATTTGCTGTGTAATCAGCGTTGTGGCAGGTTGGCGTGCAGCGATGGACTGGCCCAGATTGCCCGTCAGTACACCTCCCAACCAGCGTAGGTACTGCTCAAAGACCGGGCGATCCAAGCCAAGCTGCTGCCGAAGGGCATCGACCTGCTCAGGGGTTCCGCGAGGACCTAGAATCATCTGTGCGGGATCGCCGGGAGCAAGAAACAGGATTATGAAGACGAGCAGCGTTACGCCGATGATCGTTGGAATAGAGAGCAGAAAACGTCGCAAAAGATATTTTGTCATTACGCAATCGTCCATGAAAAGGGATATGTCGGAAGCGACATATCCCTGAGACTGCCCGCTATCTGGAGAGCGTCACATCGTTGACAAACAAATGAGTCGTGATTGGATGGACGATCAGCCCATCAACCCAGGTGCGGTTTGCAATGTAGAGCTGTTCAGTCCATAGCGGGATCGCGGCGACATCATCGATGAGCAGGCGCTGCGCCTCGCTGTAGGTCGAGCGACGGGCAGCGGCATCAACGATCGTGCGCCCCTCATTCAGCAGCTCAGTCACCGCCGCATTATCATAGTTCGCCCAGTTGGAGCCTGCGTCGGTAAAGCGATAGAGCATGATATCCGGGTCCCACCAGACGTAGCCCGCAACAGCAAGATCATAGTCATGATTCGACAGACGGTCGAAGATGAAGCTCTGCTCGAACTGCACGATTTCGACACCAATGCCTACGTCCTGAAGCATTGCCTGAATGACGACGCTGGTCGCAACCTGTTTCGCATCATCACTGGCAACCAAGAACTCGAGTGAGACGGGGCTGCCGTCCTTTTCGACGATACCATCACCATCGCTGTCGACGTACCCCGCACTGCTCAGAATCTGACGAGCGGTTTCGGGGTTGTAAGCGAGTTGTTCCTGACCATAGGAGTAGATTTCTGGATCATACGAGACCATCGCTTCGGCAATGAATGCATATTGTGGCGTGACCGTACCCTCAAGCACCTGGACGAGGACATCTCGATTGATTGCGGCAGCAAGCGCCTGGCGGAAGCTCAGATCGTTGAAGGGCGCACGTGTTGTATCGTAGAATAGCGCCTGCATGCCAGGAGTAGGCAGCGACGTGATTTCGATGTCTGGATTCGCCTGCAAAGTGGCGACAGCGGAGCTGGGCACACCATGAACGATGTCGATATTGCCCGCTTCCAATTCCGCGACCAGCGTGAACGGATCAGGAATAAAGCGAGTCACGATTTCGTCGATCAGTACTGGACCTTTGTTTTCCACGAAAGGCAGGTTGGTACGGTAGTTTTCATTTCGCACCAAGCGCATTTCGGTCCCGCGAGTCCAGCTTTCGAGCACAAAGGGACCAGAGGCAACAGGGTCCGCGCCAAACGCCTCGTTGCCTGCTGCTTCTGCAGTGACTACATCGAAGGGAGCGCCAAAGCCCGATGACAGAACCGGCGACATAAAGGCGGGCGGTGCCGTGTAGATCATCTCCAGGGTGGTGCCATCATTCAGGATGTTCATTTCCGATAGGTCACCCCAGTCTTCGGGATACGGGCTGGTGACACGGTAGCGTTCGATCGACGCCCGCACGGCTTCTGCATTTAAGGGATTGCCATTGGAGAAGACATAGCCTGTTGGCAGATCGAACGTCAGCGTCAAGCCGTCTTCCGAGAAGTTGTAGCCGGTCGCCAAATCGGGAACCAGCACATCAGCAGACTCCAGACTGTAGAACACGAGTGGCTGCGTCAGAAAATCGCTGGTCGAAAAGTTTGTACCCGCAGCCTGCTGAATATCGAGAATATCTGGCTCATCTGTCGTTCCCAGGACCAGGCGAACAGGTTCCTGAGCCATCACCGGAAATGCAAAAGCCATAACCAAAAGGAGAAACGCAAGCAATCTTGTCAGTCGCATCTTTACCTGCTCCTAGTAACAACGCTAAGGTGTGCCACACCAGACTTACATGGCTGCATAAAATGTATCGGAACAGTAAATCTATTGCAAATATTGCATTTCTACACAACAAGGCATAGCATAATTGTCGTTATCTGCTAAAAACGGAGAATCTTGTGCCAGATATACCTGTACTTGACGCAACAGACATCGCCATTCTCAATCACCTCCAGGCAGATGGGCGACGCTCCTTCACTGACATGGCTCAGGACCTGAACATGTCTGTTGGCGCGGTTCGCAATCGGGTCGTTAAGCTGATGGAGCAGGGCACGTTGCGCATCATCGGCAAAGTCGATCCCTATCACGTGGGCTGGAATGCACCTGCGACTATCGAATTAAGCACGCTGCCCGGGTATGCGCACGAAGTGGTCGAAGCCCTGAAACCGCATCGCGAAGTGACCTATATTGCATCTATCTCTGGGGAATACAACCTGATGATTGATGTCATGTGCCGCGACAACGCGCACTTTGAGCGTTGGGTAAACACTGTGCTCAACGTTACACCAGGTGTGCAGCGCATCAAGACGACGATGATCCTCACCGTCCATAAGTATGCCTCTGCCGAAGTTTCCCTTGCCCCTGACGTTGGTCAGGAGACACCATGAGCCACCCACTACGTTACCTCTGGAACGAACGTGTGACGATGCGCGATGGCATCGAGCTGTCATGCGACATTACCCTGCCCGCCGCGCCAGGGCGTTACCCTGCACTGCTGCATCGCACGCCTTATGACAACACCAGCCCTTTTTTCGTGCAGCAGGCGCAGTACTTTGCGCAACAGGGTTATGCCTACGTCTACCAGGATGTGCGCGGACGCGGTGACTCAGATGGAGCCCTTGACGCCCCGCTTCATATTGAAGGCAAGGACGGTTATGACACTATTGAGTGGATCGCGACGCAGCCGTGGTGTAATGGCAAGGTCGGGATGCTCGGCGGCTCCTATGCGGGCGAGGTACAGTGGCACGCCGCACGTGAGCAGCCGCCGCATTTGGTAACGTTGGTATCTTCGGCGGCGACCGGGCGCATCATGGAAGAGTGGCCTTACAAATTTGGCAAGTTCGCGCCTTACTGGTTGTGGTGGCTGCATTTGGTATCCGGGCGAACGCTTCAGGATGCCGCCTGGGGTATTGGCGCGCCCACCCCGATTGACTTCCATGCGATCTTTCGCACACGCCCGCTGAAAGATGCCGATCTTGCACTCGGTAATACGCGGACGGTGTGGCGCGAGTGGTTGGCACACAACACTTTTGATGACTACTGGCAGCAAACATCGCTGAATGGACACTTTGGCAAGATTGACCTTCCAGTGCTGCATATCACCGGGTGGTATGACGACGCCAACCTGGGAGCTTTTTACTACTACACCCATATGCTCCAAGAATCGCCCGCTGCCGAGCGTCAATGGCTGCTTGTGGGACCATGGGATCATGGTGGGACACGCGACCCCAAACACACCTACGGCGAACTCGACTTTGGTGAAGCATCCATACTGGACATCAATGCCATCCATTTGCGCTGGTTCGATTACTGGATGAAGGGGATTGAGAACGGGCAGGCGAATCAAGCAAAAGTGCGGCTGTTTCTAATGGGTGAAAACAACTGGCATGACGCGAGCGCGTATCCAATGCCCGGCACGCGCGAGAAACGCCTGTTTCTGCGTACTGTGCAAGGCGCGAACATCCTCTCTCATGAAGCACCCAAAGACGACCTGCCAACAGCCTATACCTACGACCCGGAAAATCCAACTCCTTCGCGCGATCCGCAGCGTGATTCTAGTGATCGATCCGTAGTGCTGGACAATCGATATGCCGAGGCGCACGAGGGTGTTCGAGTGTTCACGACTCCTCCGCTTGACGAGAGCATGACGGTGATCGGAACCTCGTTTCTCATCCTGTATGCGGCCAGTGACTGCATCGATACGGACTTCATGGCGACTCTGTGTGACGTATACCCTGATGGGCAGTCGATCACTCTCTCGATGGCAGTGCTGCGCGCTTCCTATCGTACAGGCAGCACAGCGCCGACGCCGATTGAACCCGGAAAGGTCTATGAGTACCGCCTGGAGTTCAGCCCCATCGGCTTGACGCTTTTGCCAGGACACTGCCTGCGCATCTCGGTTATGTCGTCATGGTATCCCGCTTACGATCTCAACCCTAACACAGGCGCACGGCAGGGAGATGACCTGGTGATACAGATTGCCCGCCAGACCCTCCTGCATACGGAGCAGCATCCATCCCATCTTCTGCTGCCAATCGTAGAGGGTTTAAGATGACCGAACCTGTCGAGTCGCTCAATCCCGAAACTGGGCAGCGCATCCGGTCGTTTGCGAGCACAAGTCCTGCAGAAGTTCAGCAAGCTGTCGCGCGTGCGCGCGCCGCACAACCCGCATGGGCGTTTCTGCCCTTTGAGGAGCGGGCTGAACGAATAGGCGCCTTTGCACGTGAAGTTGCCCGAAATGCCCCCTCTCTAACGGCACTTATCAAGGAGGAGACAGGCAAACGCATCCCTGATGCCCAGTACGAAGTCTGGGATCACCTGCCCGTTTCTATCGGTGGGAGCGGTGGCATTGATGCCTGCATCCGAGATATGCAGTTGCTGATTGAACGAGGTGCCAACAGAGATGTGTCGGATCTCTTGCCGCATGGGATGCCCGGAACATCCGCACACGTGCGGTGGCTGCCGCATGGTGTGGTCGGCATGATTATGCCCTGGAATTTTCCCCTCTGGATTCCGATTGTCAACATTATTCCCGCATTGCTGGCGGGAAATACTGTTGTATTCAAGCCCTCCGAATATGCCACTTTGGTAGGGTTAGAAATCGACCATATGCTGCGCAGCGCAGGTGTGGAGCCTTCTGTCTTTCAAACGCTGATCGGTGGTAAAGCCACCGGACAGGCGCTGGCAAACGCTGGGCTGGATCAGCTTTGGTTGACCGGGAGTCTGAACGCAGGAATGAGTGTTCAATCGGCAATGCGAATGCGTCCTGTTGAGATGGAGCTGGGCGGGAACAGCGCAGCCATCATCTGCGAAGACGCAGACCTTGATCTCGCCATTGCGGGAAGTGTGTGGGGAGCGACTTACAATGCAGGGCAGTCATGTTCGGGCATCAAGCGGATCTTTGTCCATCACAAAATCGCCGATGCGTTTGTCGAACGTGCTGTCGAGTCTGTAAGGTCGCTGCGCGCAGGCACTGATTATGGACCTTTGATCCGAGCTTCACAGCGTGATCATGCGCTGCATCGTATTCATGACGCGCGGGCGCAAGGCGCGCAGGTCTTGATTGGTGGTTCTATTCCGTCCGACTTGCCCGATGCATGGCAATCAGGCTTCTGGCTTGCACCAACAGTGATGGTGCTGCCCCACATGAATATCGAACTGGTGCGCGAGGAAACGTTCGCGAATGTCATGCCCATCTTCGTCGTGCAGGATGAGGATGAAGCCGTTCGACTTGCGAACGACACGGCATTCGGCTTGAGTAATTCTGTGTGGTCGCGCGACACGTTACGTGCGCACCAGATTGCAACACGCTTGCACAGTGGGATGGTCTTTATCAACGAGGTTGAGGTTGCGCTTCTCTATGGTGAACATTGGCGCGGCTGGAAAGACTCCAGCATAGCCGGCGCGGGCTCCAAGTTAGAACGCTGCTTCAAGCAGCAATTGATCGTTGAATATAGGGACAGCACGCCACGAGAGTATTGGTATCCCTATCCAAACGAATAAAGCACTCAGAAATTTTCAGGTGAATGGCCATGGACGTGATGAGAGTCTAATCGAACCCCAAACCCTCCCCGTTGCTACAATAGAATTTCTCCACTCCATTTCCTTTCCGCAACAGAAAGTCATCGCACGCTTCTCGACAGGCTGACTTTGACTTTGCGGTGCAAATGAGGG
>JANRJX010000197.1:0-2761 GCA_033763755.1 Chloroflexota bacterium | reverse complement strand
ACAGGTAGTCATCGGCTGCTGCGGCGATGCCGCGCTCATGCGTCGCCACCTCGACGGCAAAGACGGCAAGTACACCCATCTCCCGAACGCCGCACTGCTGTTCCCCGACCTGCTCGAACCCGACACCACGCCC
This sequence comes from Chloroflexota bacterium, assembly GCA_033763755.1. Classification (GTDB taxonomy): domain Bacteria; phylum Chloroflexota; class Anaerolineae; order Aggregatilineales; family Phototrophicaceae; genus Flexifilum. The sequence goes on along the minus strand of JANRJX010000197.1, from coordinate 2,628 downwards.
GCGCCGTCCTGCGCCGATGCGATCGCCGCGCGTGAGCAAAGTTTGTTCGTCAACGATTGGGTGGCGCTGGCGGCGGCGCAGATGCTCTACAAGCTGCTTTACCGTGTTCCCATCCATCACTTCCTGACCTACGTCAGCAGCGACGGCATGAGCGTCCGCAGCGTGCCGATCAAAAAAGACGAGCTGAGTGTGTATCTGGGAGAGAGGACATCTTGATCACGCTCATCGTTGAATTTCACGAGGGAACGGGTTTCTGGGCGTTTCGGGTCGAGGAGGATGGGCGGCTCATCCACTGGCGGCCCGGCTTTCGCACACGCGAATTTGCCGAAGAAATCGGTGACGGCTATGTGTGCCACTATCTCGGCGGCGTGCCGATCGACGAGGCAGCGCATAAAATGTCCACATTCACACAGGGAGACAATGCCATGAATACGTGGAGCAAGTCTGCATTCACGCTCGACAGCATCGAAGGTCAGATTTTCGAGGGCTTCACGCGCGGCGAGACGTGGAACGGTTGGGCGTGTCCATGCTTCGACCGTGCCACCGCTGAAAGCGTGCTGCGCGCCAGCGAAGCGAACGGTTATGCGTGGGAGTTCGACGCCGAACGGGATGCGTTTCTCGTGCGCAGCGCCGATGACCCGGCGGACTACGAACCGGACGTGTTCCCTGCTGTGACCGCCCGCATCGATGACAACGCGGTCAGGCTGTACGCCATCGGCGCGCGTTCGTGGACGTGGCAGGAAGTGACTCAGCCCGCCTGAACCCCGTTTCATGACCCATCCCATCCGCCAGAAGAACCCGTGCAAAACACGGGTTCGAACCCATAAGGGGGCGCTATGAATGCCATCAGAGACCTGAACTGGCAGCCTGTTATTCTGCTCAAGGTCGTGCGAATGCCCTTCGGCGCGATGTGCGGACTGTCGCTCACTCGTGCCTACATCGCATTGCACGGCGAACGCCTGCTGTACGCCGACTGGACGCTTGAAGCCGCCGAACGCGCCGAACCGCTGGTTTGCCCGACCGGATGGACGCTGGAGTCACTGCCCGAATTGCCCGTGCAGCTCGTTGGCACCGGCGCAAAGCTCATCCCGACGGGAACATGGCTTCTCCACTACAGCGATCGCTTGTTTACGCTCTACAGCGCGGCGAACGACGCAGTGACCCGACTCATCCGCCGCATCGACCAGTACCCGACCGACCCGCGCACACTAGCGGCGCTGGAACGCTTAGTCCGCCTCGTCTGATTCGTCCAGCGCGATATTGCCGTACAGTTCCTCAAACTCCCGCGCAAAGTCCCGCATCCCAAGCTGCATACTCAGCACCGCCCGCCGCAGCGGTTCCAGGTCGTCCAGCGCCAGTCGCGCCGCTTCGCCCTGCAATGCCTTCTCCTGAAGGGACGCTTTCGCCTCTGTGTCCACCCCGTCGAACAATGCGGCGTAGGCGCGTTCGTCCACCTCCTGCCGGATGCGCAGCAGGTCGAGCAGTTCGCGGTAGCGCATGATCGCTTGCCGGATTTTCTCGTGTCGCTCGGTCATCGGTTCTCCTTTGGGTCGATGACCGATTGTAGCCGATCACCCAATTTTACGAAGGACTATCTCATGGCTCACGATCTCAGTGCCGCTGCTATGCAGCGGTTTCATGACCGATTCGACCGTACCCGCTACCGCACTATCGGTGAATACATCGCCTCCAACCTGAATGCCGAACGGGGGGATAAAGTGGTTATCTCGCTTCTCGTAGCCGTGCAGAATGCCGCGCTCGACCTGCTCGGACACCCTGATCTTTCCGGCATGTGCCATGATCTGGCAATCCAGTGCGGGCGGAGCAACCTCAGCGTCCACACCATCGACGCGATCCGTGACTTTCTGCGCCTGTTTGTCGAAGATAATGACGATGTGCAGTACCTCTGGATCGATGACTTCGAGGCGACGGCAAAAGCGATGCTGATCGCCTACGGTGCGCTCGAACAACTGAAAATGGCAACCGCGCACGCGAACGGCGTGCATTCGTGGCAGGGACGGGCCGCCTACGATCTGCTCGCCTCCGTCGAACTATTCACGCAAGCCGCGATCACGCTGCTCGCTCATGACGACGAGCCGTATACGCACGAGAAGCTGCATCGCGGACTGAACCGCATCACCGGCGCGCTGTACGAGTGCGTGCGCGGGAGCGAGCAGCCGAGGCTGTTCAACTTCCGGTCGGTCTACTTCCCCCATGAGCGCGACCACCGCTGACTATACCACTTCTGGCACTCCTGATCGCACTACCCTTTCCCCATTTCCCGTACATCCCACACCTGCACATCGCCGCCCCGCGCTGAATCCCACCCGGAACCGCGCCCATACACCCTTGACAACCGGAACGCGCCTCGTCCGCACCCTGTGCAGCGATGTTATCCGTGTCCTTCGGGCGCGCCTCCCATCCGACATGCCCGATGTCGATTTCTCCGACCATCCTAGCAGGCGCAGCACCGGGTCAACCCCGCACGCGGGGTCGCTTTCGGCGTTTTCTCCTGGCTTGTGCCGCTGCGCTCACCGAAAACGCCGAGCGCCTTTCAGGTGACCCGCCGCTCTGGTGCGCCTGCTGGATTCAGGTCAGAAATCGACGCTTTAGTCGATGGGAAAGCGC
>JANRJX010000196.1:0-23946 GCA_033763755.1 Chloroflexota bacterium | reverse complement strand
GCAGCTGCTCATCACTATCGAAGAAGCGCATAAGTTCCTCGACCCGCGCATCGCCAGCCAGACGATCTTCGGTATCATCGCCCGCGAACTGCGCAAGTACAACGTCACGCTGCTGATTGTCGATCAGCGCCCGAGCGGGATTGACGAGGAAGTCATGAGTCAGATCGGGACGCGCATCACAGCGCTGCTGGACAATGAGCGCGACATCAACGCCGTGCTGAACGGCGTCAGCGGCGCGAACGGCTTGCGGGAGGTGCTGGCGCGGCTGGACACCAAGCAGCAAGCAATCATCATGGGTCATGCCGTGCCGATGCCCGTCGTCGTCAGGACGCGCGCATATGACGAACAGTTCTACGCCTCACTGACGGATCAGTCGTACAGCGAGGCGGGGTTGGCGGGCAAAGTGGATGCGCGCACCCGGCTCGGCAGCGGTGGCAAAGAACGACGGATACGATAATTTGTTGGCAGGGGCGCCCCTGCCAACAGCACCTAATACCCCCACGTAATCGCCTGATATTCCGGGTGGCGCTGGATGTAAAGCTTGATGAACGGGCAGACAGCGTTGACGCGCAGGCTGTTATCACGCGCGTAGTTGAGCGCTACCTGTGCCATCTGGTTGGCAATGCCTTTGCCTTCGTGCGCGGCTGGCACTTCGGTATGGGTAAAGCTGATGTTGCTGCCGTGCAGCATGTACTCGACCATCGCGATGTCACCATCGAGTTGGACTTCAAAACGGCTCTCTGCGGGGTTGTGGATGACTTCAATGGCGTTGCTCACAATAATCCTCACACTTTGATAGATACAGTGTTCCATAGACGCAGGATTGGAGCGCAGACTTACGAGTGTCGGCTGCGAAGCGCTCACTACTCATTTATTGGCTCACTCATGGGCGAAGCGTAGCCGGAGCGATAATTTGCGGGCGATACCCCGACATGGCGCTTGAACGCGCGGCTGAACGCAAATGGCGATGTATAGCCTACGTGGGCAGCGATTGCTTCGAGTGACAGGGTTCGCGCATCCATTAACCAGTTAGCGGCAATTTGCATACGCCATTTGCTCAGATACTGCATTGGCGAGATACCGACAAGTTCGCTGAACTGTGTCGCGAGTGCCGAACGCGATAGTGCGACTCGCTCCGCCAGGCTTTCCACCGTCCAGTCGTACTCTGGATGACGGTGCATCAACGCCAATACTTCCCCTACCACCGGATGATAAAGTGCAGCTGCCCAACCGCCACTATCCCCTCTGTGTGTAATGATCCAGTGGCGCAACACCATGATAAAAAGAATCTCCATCAGGCGGCTCACCACAGCTTCCTGACCGGGATGCGGCTGGTTCATTTCGACGGAGATAAAATGCAGTGGCGCAGCTAACCATTCGACAGCCTGACCATCCGCACTTGGGATATGGATGAGGGGTGGCAGCAGCGAAAACAGCGGATAGATAGCGCGATGCTCCGCCTGGAACTGTCCACAGATTAATTTCGCAGTCGCTTTTGTGCTTTCGTCCTCCCACGCCCGCCTATGCGCTTGCAGCGACTGCGCCACTGCGTTTGGGTGTGCCAGCAATTCATACTCTGCCACATCGGAAACGATGACCAGATCGCCCTGCTTTGCCTGGATGAGTGTTTCCGGGGTGCGTAACCAGAGTGCCCCCTCTTCAACCAGATGAAATCCGGCGCGTTTAGTTGCGCTTAACGCCAGCCCATCATCGCCCCGTAACTGTGTCTGATACGAAGTGGTTGCCCGAAATCGCAGTACATTGAGAACCGGACCCAACGCATCCATAGATCTGCCTGCCCTTAAACGCACCATGCCAAACCGCGAAAGTGCGTATTGTAGTGAAAGCCGATGGACAGGGGGGAGTTGTGGAGGAATGGATATGCATTAGAGTGCTTCAGTCATGGGAGATGAACACAAGAACGGGTACTTTGAAAACATCGTCTATGCTGGAGGAAAAGCAAATGAAACGATGGTTATTCGGTTTATGCGTTGCACTATGGATCGCGGTGGGAAGTGTGGTCGCAGCACAGGACAATGCGAAAGTATTCGTGCTTGTACATGGTGCATTTCAGGATGAGACGGGTTGGAGTGCCGTTGTGAACGCGCTGGAAAGCGCTGGACACACCGCCGTCACCGTCAATCTGGCAGGTCGTGGTGATGATGCGACGCCGCTAAACGAGATTACACTGGCAACCTATCGTGACCAGATCATCGGTGTCATCGAGGAACAGTCCGGGTCGGTTGTCCTGGTCGGTCACAGCTTTGGCGGTATCAATATCTCGATGGTTGCGGAAGCTGTCCCGGACCGAATCGAGACACTGGTCTATCTCGCGGCATACCTGCCCGTCAATGGCGACAGTCTGGTGACGCTTGCCAGCGAAGACCACTACAGTACGCTTGGGCAAGAAGGCAACTTTATCATCGCTGAAGACTTTAGCACGGGCTCCGTCAACGCCGATGTTTTCGCTTCTGCCTTCTGCCCGGACTGCACGCCCGAACAAGCGGAAGTGGTCGCTGCTTCGCAGTTGAGCGAGCCGCTTGCGCCTTTGAATGAGCCGGTCACCTTGTCGGATACTGCCAGCAGTGTCCGCAGCGTCTACATTATGACCGCGGAGGATATCGTCGTCAGCCCGCAGCTTCAGGCGTTTATGCTTTCGCGGCGTCCAGTGGATCAGGTCTTTGCACTCAATACGGGTCATGCAGCCTACATCAGTCAGCCAGAAGCGCTGGCGGAATTGCTGATTCAGTCCAGCATGGCGTAACCCGCACTATTCACGCCGCCTGCGCCACCCATGCAATGACCGCGCGCACGGCGGCGAGGTTTCGCTCGAACTCTGGCTGCGTCCACGTCTGCAGCTCCACATCCGCCGCCGCGATGCCGAGCCCCGCCGCCCAGCCCGCCGCCGTGCCTGTTACCGGGTAGGCATCGAATTCCTCGCCGTAACGATAATTCGCTGCTGCGCCGTACACCGCCGACATCGCATTTGAGGCTTCTGCCCCGCGCGCACCGTAAATCGACTGCTCGCAGCTTCCGGCATACACGCCGCCCGCTGCGCTGTGGTAGAAGATTGCGACCTGCGGGCGTATCTGCTGGATGTAATCAGACAGTGCGGCGGTCTCCGGCTCTGAGAAGGCGAACTGTCCGGGGCTGACGCGCATCTCGCGCCAGTACGCCTCGTCCTGCCAGCCGCAGCCCCAGTTGCGATTGAGATCCACCGCGTTGGCATTGAAGCGTCCTTCCGGCGTGCGCCCGTAAAACAAGCCATCAGGGTTGACGACCGGCACCAACACCAGCGATACATCCGACGGGAGATCTCCCGGCGTACTGGCAAAGTGAGCGATTAATTCGTTGACGAGCGCGACGGTGTTCGCCTCCCAGCCGCCGTGCATCCCGCCCGCCAGCAGAATGATGCGCTCGCCCGTGCCGATGCGCCGCGCCAGCAGCGCCCGCCCCTGCACCGAGCGCCCGATGACGATCGTATCGCCGGGCAGCGCGGCGGTCGGCAGCGCGACCTGCGTCAGCAGCGATGGGTCAAGTGTCGCAGGCGGTGGCGCATCGAGTGGAGTAGCATGAACGGCAAACGGGTCCTCCAGCGGCGTTGGCGTCTCCGTCGGCGGGCGCGTGGCGACGCCGCGCAATTGAGTCGGGCGTGCGTTCACAAGCGGCGCGGCGGTGGCAAGCGCCGGTGTGGGCGTAGGAACGGGTGCGGCGGATTGGCACGTTGCGGCGCAAGTCAGTATGATTAACGCCATCAAGCAAATCTTTATTCTCAAGGTCGTCCATCTCCGTCCTGGAGGGTTTCGCGATGATTATAAAACACGCTGCAATTCTGGCACTGTTCATGCTGATACTGACGGGTTGCACACTGGAGAGCGCACCTCCTGCCACTATTGTCATCCCGACATTGGCGCAGCTTCCCAGCCTGACGCCGACCAACACGTTGACGGTGACGCCATCGCCCACGTTAACCCCCACCGCGACGCTGACGTTCACACCGACACTGACGTTCACGCCATCATTCACACCCACAGCGACTGCCACCTTAACGTTCACACCGTCGCTGACCTTTACACCGACATTTACCCTGACGCCGTCGCTGACCTTCACGCCGTCGCGCACGCCGACTGCAACGCGCACCCCCACACCGCTCCCGTCATCGACACCGCTGCCGAGCAGAACCCCGATCCCCCCGACAATTACGCCGACGCCGGATGTGCCAGTGATTACCTCGTTTAACAGCAGCCAGGGCAACATCGTGGCGGGCAACACGCTGGTGCTGAACTGGACGACGACCAACGCCGACAGTGCCCGGATTGACCAACTGACGCCGCAGGGGACGCTGATTCAGACGTACAGCATCGCCACCAATGGGCAGCTGCCGATTGTGCTGCAAGCGACGCAGGGGCGCATCGTCATCTTCCGGTTGGTCGCGATACGCGGCGGTCGCGAAGTCTCGCAGCAGATCAGCGTGGGCATCACCTGTGCCATCTCATGGTTCTTTGGCGATAACAATGCACCGCAAGATGCAACCTGTCCGCAGGCAGTCGGCGCAAACGCACCCGGCGCGTTCCAGCCATTCGAGCGTGGCTTGATGATTTATGTGACTGCCAACGGCTTGAACCGCATCTTCGGCTTGCAAAACGACGGCGCGCGTTACATCGCCTATGTCAACGGCTGGGACGGCGTGACGATCAACCAGACGCCCGCGCCGCCTAATTTCTTCATCCCACAGCAGATGTTTAACTGGGTCTACTACAACACCAACGCACCGATTGGCGGTTGGAGTCAGCAGTTGGGCTGGGCGGTCGCCAATATCGACACGGGCAACCGCACCATCCAGTACGAGCAGAACAACGGGCGCTTCTATATCGATGCGCCACTTGGAGCAGTTTACCGCTTCAGCGGCGGCGACAGCGGGACGTGGACACGCATACGGTAGCGCTATGTAGGGGCAGGATGTATCCTGCCCAGACGTGAGCCAAGAGGACACAGGGCAGAATACAGTCTGCCCCTACCGTATTGCATCTGGCACGACACGGACCACCGGCATGTCGCTCGTGCGGCGCGTGCGACCGAGCAGGCGGTACATCGTGTCCAGCCGGGTGTCGGCGGTGGGCTTGCGCGGCGCGACAGGCTCAAAGTCGAATTCCTCCTGTACCAGCGCCACCGTCGCCGCGCTGCACAGAATTTCGCCCTTGAGCGCGTTCTCCTGCAACCACTTGCTGACATCGACGGCGTCGCCCATCGCCGTGAATTCGCGCCGTTCGCTGCCTCCGACGTTGCCCAGCACCGCCAGCCCTGTGTGGATGCCGATGCCGAAGTACAACCGCTGATCTTCCGGCAGCCGTTCGTGCAGCGCCAGCACCTCGCGCACCAGCCGTATCGCCGCGCGGACTGCCCGCGCCGCATGATCTGGCTGCGGGTTGAGCGGCGTATTGAAGAGCGCGGTCACTGCGTCGCCCAGATACTTGTCGATCACGCCTTCGTAGAGGTCAATCGCATCGCTCGCCGCACCGAGATAGGTGTTGATGATCTGCATCAGGTCTTCCGGCTCCAGCACTTCGCTGAAGGTGGTGAAGCCGCGCACATCGGCAAAAACGACGCTGATTTCGCCTTCCTGCCCGCCAACCGCCGTCAGGTCGGCACTGTGGATGTTCTCAGCCAGCGCCAGCGGCAGGTAGCGGCGCACAGTCTTGATCTGCGCCTCGCGCTGGCGCGTCTCGGTCAGGTCGTCCAGCACGATGACCACACCCTGCATGAGGGTGTCGGCGTCGCGCAGCGGTGTCAGCGTGATCTTCCATTCGCGCTGCCCGATGCCCGGTACGTCAATCGTCGTCTCCCACTGCTCGCTGGTCTGCTCGCGGTAGACGGCGAGCAGCCGCTCCTGAAACGACTCGCTCGGATTGGGCAGCGCGTTCCACAGCGACGCGCCGATCATCTCGTCAGCCGGACGCCCGGTGATGCGTTCGGCAGCGGCGTTGAAACTGGTGATGATCGCGTCGTTATCGAGCGTGATGACAGCGCTGGCAATGGATGTGAAGACGTTGGTCATCAGGTCGCGGATGCGGGCGATTTCGGCAAGCTGGGCACGTGCCGCCTCGAACAGGCGCGCGTTTTCCAGCGCTACCGCCGCCTGTGCCGCGAACGCGCGCAGCAGGTTGAGTTCGTAGTCCGCGAACACGCCCGCCAGAATGCGATTATCGCAGTAGACCACGCCCGTCACCATGTCACCCACGCGCAGCGGCACGGCGAGAATGCTGCGCATCTTGCCGATCATCACGCTCTTCATCTCACCATAGCGCGGGTCGGCAGTGGCGTTGTCGGTCAGCACGGCGTTGCCCGTCTGCACGACCTGATTGATGATCGTGCTGCTGATCGAGAATTGTCCGCTCGTCACCGTTTCACGGTCAATATCGCGCGCGACGCGGAATTCGAGTTCGTCGGCATTGTTCCTGAGCATGATGAAGCCGCGTTCCGCGCCTGTGAGCGCGATGGCGGTATCCATCACCTGGTTCAGTACGTCATCCACGTCGAGCGTCGAATTGATGAGCGCGGTGGTTTCCGCCAGCGCGCGTAGCTGGCGCAGTTCCATCTGCACACTGCTGGACTCCGTCGCCAACGCCTGCACGCGGGCATCCATGCCGTTCATGCGCTCGAAGACAACCGGCGGCAGGCTCATGCCGCGCGCACGCAGCGCGTCCTGCTGGCTGCGCAGCATCATGAGCGTTTGCTGCGCAGTCGTCGTCAGTTCGCGCAGCTGCTCTTGCAGCGAGCGCTGCTGTTCGCCGACGCGAAAGTGGGATGTGGAGTGAAGTTCGTCGGTCACGCGCGGAACACCTCGTATACCTGGGTCGCCTGATGCCGACCTTTTACCATGATCGGTGCAAGCTCATGAAAGCGCAAATCCGCGATGCCGCCATGCGCAGCGATGCTGTCCAGCGTTGCCTCGCTGACAATGATCTGTGCGCTAAAGGCGTTTTCTTGCAGCCGCTTGGCGAGATTGATGCTGTCGCCGAGAGCGGTGAAGCTTTGGCGCTGAATGCCGCCCACATTGCCGAGCGTAGCGATGCCTGTGTGAATGCCGATGCGGTAATGCGCCTGCCCGCCCGCCGCCACGAATTGATCGCGCAGCAGCAGCGCGGTTTCGACCGCCAGCCGCGCATGTGCGGGCTGCGGATTTAGCTGCGTGTTGAAGAGCGCCATCACGTCGTTGCCGATGTACTTGTCAATGACGCCGCCCGCCTGATGCACGAGCGTGGTCACGGCATCCAGGCGCACGTTGAGCAGGTCCATCTTCTGCGCCGGGCGCACGACAGTCATCGTTTCCAGGTCGCCCACGTCAATGAACAGACAGGTAACTTCGCGTCGTTCGCCGCCCAAGCCCAACTGCGCGATATGCTGGATGTTTTCGACCATGCCTGGCGGCAGGTAGCGTCGCAGCAGGTCGAGCGTTTGCGTGCGTTCGCGCTCCGCCGTCAGGTCGTCCAGCACCATCGCCACACCTTCAGTCGCGCCGTCGGCGGTCTTGAGTGGACTGATCTTCAGTTGCAAGGCGATGCGCCCGCGATTAGGGATGTCTGGCTCGGCTTCCAGCGCAACACTCTGGTTATCGATCTGCGCCGCTGCCAGTGCGTCTTCAAAGCTCCCGCCCATCAGCGGCAGCACGGCACGCAGTGGCTGCTCGAACGCCTGCTCCGGCGGCACTTGCAGAATGTTGGCGGCGGCGGCGTTGTAAGCGCTGATCATATCGCGCGAGTCGGTGGTGATGACGCCGCTGGCAATCGACGAGAAGACGTTGCGCATCAGTTCGCTCGCCTGAGCGATTTCGCGCAGGGAGGTCTGCACGCTGGCGAACAGGCGCGCGTTTTCGAGGGCGATGGCGATCTGGTTGGCGAAGGCGTTCAGCAGGTGCAGTTCGCGTTGGGTGAAGACGCCAGAGCGAAAGCGGTTATCGACATAAATCGCACCGCCCACCTGCCCTTTGATGTGCAGCGGGACGCACAAAATCGACCGCAGCCCGTAACGCCCAACGGTATCGCTGCCAGAGACGCGCGCGTCTTCCGTAGCGTTATCCGTCAAGAGCGCTTCGCCGCTGGCAATGACCTGTTGCAATACGGTACGGCTTACGCCTTCGTCGCCATACATTTCATCGTCACGCCGCCGCGCCAGTCGGACGTTGAGTTGACCGAGCGCGTCTTGCAGCAGCAGGTAGGCGCGCCCGGCTCCGGTCAGACGCACGACTGCATCCATCGCGCTCTCCAATACCTGATCGGGGTCGAAGGATGAGTTGATGAGCGCGGTGGTTTCCGCCAGCGCGCGAAGCTGCATAAGCTCCTGCTCGCTGTCGCGGATGCGCAGTGCCGCTGCCTCAAACTCGGTCGGCAGCGTTTGCGCCAGTTCAAGCAACCCCGCCTGGAAGTCACCGCCGCGCAGGCGCAGGATGCTCTGCTGGCGTTCGAGCGCGTCGAGCGCCTCGCGCGTATCCTGGCGCAGTTGTTGCAATTGCTCGATGGCGCTGCTGAGTGCGGTCATGCTCAATCACCTCTTACAGTGATTATAGCAGCGGTTGGCACACCGCGCGCGTCACTGGAACCCGATCTGCGGCAATTCGCTCTCATTAAATTATGATTGACACAGATCTCAAATGAGATATAATAATCTCAATTGAGAGGAGAGAAGTTCATGACACTGCGCGACCTGTCATTGGTAGAGACTCGCAAAATCGATCTGCTGAACGCGGCGGGCGAACTATTGGCTCAGAAGCCCACCGCCTCGCTTGCTGAGATCGCAGAATATGCAGGTATCGGCAAGGCGACGCTGCATCGCTACTTCGCCAGCCGTGAAGACCTGATGGTGGCACTGGCACAGCGCGCGCTGATGGTGATCCGCGACGCCATCGTGCGCAGCGAGTTGGAACGCGGCAGCGCGGTCGACGCATTCACGCGCATGATCGAAATGCTGATGCCGTTGGGTGACAAGGTCTTCCTGCTGCTGAACGATAACGGGCTTCAGGATCATCCAGAACTTGCGGACATCGAAGCGCCACTTACCGAACTCGTTGTTGGGTTGATCCAGCGCGGTCAGGCAAGCGGCGAACTGCGCGCTGACCTGAACGCAGAATGGATCGCCCGTTATCTCGATTACGCGCTGTTTGCAGCGTGGAAAGCCGTTCATGACGGCTCGATTGCGCGCAACGACGCCGCCCGACTACTCGTGACGACGCTGCTTGGGGGTATTGCCACCCGCCGAGCTACGTCCTGATTAAACCAAGCAAGAGGACTGCTAAATGACCATCACTGTACAGCAGGGGTTCTCCGAAACCCAACGCACACAGGTCGCTGAGATTTATGTCGCGGCATTTGAGCGCAAACTCATGCCTCTGTTCAAGACCAGCGAAATCGCTATACGTCTGGTGAGTGCCGAATTGTACCCGCCCTGCAGCTTGACTGCTGCCGATGAAACGGGGCGAGTGCTGGGGGTCGCGGGTTTCCAGCATGGCGGCAAGCAACTTCTCAACTTCAGCGCATCTGCCATGATGCGAGAATTCGGCTGGTTCAGCGGCGCGATCCGCTACGGAGCCGCGGTTTTCTTTGAGCGCACGCCGGACAAACGCCTGCTGCAACTGGATGGTATCGCCGTTCACAGCGAGGCGCGCGGTATGGGCGTGGGCACCCAGATGATTACAGCGTTGGAAACCTTCGCAATCCAGCACGGCTATCAGGGGATACGGCTGGATGTCGTCGATACCAACCCGCACGCGCGTCGTCTGTACGAACGATTGGGCTTTGGTGCGCAGCGCACGATTGCTGTCCCGTTTTTGCGCTCACTCGGCTTCACAGCATTCACGACCATGGTCAAACCGGTCGGAACGACTATCCATAACCCTCACCCCGCCTAGATTCTATGCGACTACGGTTGTTCGACCCTCTCCTTTGGAGAGGGTCGAACCGTGAGGTGTATGGTGGTTTGCTAACAGACACACAGGAAAATAATCATGACACAGATCGATTGGATACCCCCAAAGCCGCGACCAGGGCTGTCCGGCGCGTGGGATCAGTTTGTGGGTCCGGGGGCGACCCGCCGCGAAGAGTGGCTGCAACTGCTTGGTGGTCTGGCGCTGACGGCGGCATTGCTGCTGCTGCTTTATCTGCAAGGACACTTTGGGCAATGGAGTACTCTACAGATCATCGTCGTAGTACTGCTTGCGTTCGATTTGTTCGGCGGCGTCATCACCAACGCCACGACTGCCGCCAAGCGCTGGTATCATCGCGCCGGGCAGGAGGGCGTGCGCGCCCATCTGCCGTTTATCGCCGTACATGGGCTTCATCTGCTTGTGATTGCGCTGCTCTTTCGGCAGGCGGACTGGGCGTATGTCGGCGTGCTGTACGGCTATTTGCTGCTGGCGGCGGTCATCATTATCCGCACGCCGCTGTACCTGCAACGCCCGCTGGCGATGACGTTCTTCTGCGGGAGTCTGCTGCTGGGTATGTATGCCTTGCCGCCAGCGCCAGGGTTAGAATGGTTCGTGCCGCTGTTTTACCTAAAGCTGCTCATCAGCCATTTAGTCAAAGAAGCACCGTTCGCGCCATGAGCAAGGGAAACGCATCGCGAGTGGATATGTCCTCCCCCTGTTTCCCGCCCCGCCGCTCCGTTATAATCGCAAAGGTTATTGTGACAAACGGAACAGATCATCATGGCGAAACGCCCCCCTGTCTACCCCTTCACAGCCATTGTCGGTCAAGAGCGCATGAAGCGCGCCCTGATCCTCAATGCGATTGACATGCGTATCGGCGGCGTCCTCATTCGCGGCGAACGCGGCACCGGCAAATCGACGGCTGCCCGCGCGCTGGCGGCGCTGCTGCCCGAAATCGATGTCATCGCAGAGTCGCCCTACAACGATGACCCTAACCGCCCGGATACCTGGTCGGACGAGGTACGTGAACGGCAGGCGCGGGGCGGCGAATTGCATACCGAGCGGCGGCGGACTCGCTTTGTCGATCTGCCTGTGAGCGCGACGGAAGACCGCGTGGTCGGCACGCTCGACATTGAGAAAGCGATCCAGAAGGGTGAACGCCACTTTGACCCTGGCGTGCTGGCAGCCGCCAATCGCGGCATCCTGTATGTCGATGAAGTCAACCTGCTCGACGATCATGTCGTCGATCTGCTGCTCGACAGTGCGGCGATGGGTGTGAACGTCGTCGAGCGCGAAGGCATAAGCTTCAGCCACCCGGCGCGTTTCATCCTGATCGGCACAATGAACCCCGAAGAGGGTGATCTGCGCCCGCAGTTGCTCGACCGTTTCGCGCTGTCCGTCGAAGTGGAAGGCATCCGCGACGCTGCTCAGCGCATGGAGATCGTCGCGCGCCATATCGAATATGAAGACGACGCCGAAGACTTCCGCCGCCGCTGGTCGCCCAACGAGCAGCAGTTGACGGATGCCATCGCCGCCGCGCGCGAAATCGTGGACGACGTGTCGTATAGCAAGCGCGACCTGTACACGATTGCCTCGCTCACCAGCCAGTACCGCATTGACGGGCACCGCGCCGATCTCGTCATCCTGAAAGCCGCTCGCGCCCATGCCGCCTACGAAGGACGGCGTGCGATCAACGGGCTGGACATCTCGATTGCCTTCGAGCTGGCGATCCCGCATCGCCTCAAGCGCGGTCCGATGGCGGATGCGCAGGTCAACATGGCGACGCTCGATAACCAGATCGCGCAGGCGTCGTCCGAATGGGGCGAAGGCGAAGAGGCGGAGATGGACCCCCAGGCGGACGAATCCGCAGTTAAAAAAAAAGCGCTTCAGTAGATAGCCCGACGCGCGAAGAACAGGTCGATCTCGGTCAGACCGAGCCTGCGCCACAGGGCATCTTCCAGAACACCGATGCGTACTGGTGGGATGGCGGCAAGAAGGTTCAATCAGGTAATGAGTTCGCCGCGCGTAAGTTGCAAACCGATCTCGACAAGCTGACGCGGCGCCAGGCAGGGCGGCGTTCGCGCACGCGCACCGACCGCAAGCGCGGGCGTTACATTCAAGCGCGCCCGGTACGCGGCAAGGCGAGCGATATCGCCTTCGACGCCACGCTGCGCGCCGCCGCGCCCTATCAGCGCGAGCGTGCCGACCAGAAAGCGCAGACCGGTATGGCATACGCGCTGCAAAAGCGCGACTTGCAGGAGAAAGTCCGCGTGCGCCGCATGGCGAATCTGATCCTGTTCGTGGTCGATGCGTCGTGGAGCATGGCGGTGAGCGAGCGAATGCAGGCGACCAAAGGCGCTATCATGTCGCTGCTGACCGACGCCTACCAGCGCCGTGACCGCGTGGGGCTGATCGTTTTCCAGAAAGACCGCGCGCAGATGATCCTGCCGCCGACCAACTCGGTCGTCCTCGCCAAAACTGCGCTGGCAAATATCCCCGTCGGTGGCAAGACGCCGCTGTCCGCCGGGCTGCTGCTGGCATACGACACCATCCGCCGCGAGAAGTCGCTGCACCCTGACGTGATGCCGCTGATGATTTTGCTGACCGACGGCGCGGGCAATGTGTCCGTCAGCGGCAAAGCGCCGCCGGAAGAGTCAGGTTTGATTGCTGACCAGATTCGCCATGAGCAGATCAAGACGGTGACGATCAATATGGAACACGCGGCATTTGATCAAGGGCTGGCGACCAAGCTGGCAGATCGACTCGGCGGTCCCTGCTACACACTGTCGCAACTCAAGGCGGAGACGCTTCTGGAAACTGTGCGCCAGGAAATAAGCACAATGACGGGATAGCTATCAGCATGAGATATCGGGTATCAGCGCTTTTCTTTTGGCTGATACCTGAACGCTAAAGACTAGATAGTTCACATCTCATCAATTCTTCATCAACACTAGCCCAATAGTACCAGTGAAGATCGTAAAGTCTCTGTGGTACGATAACCTTATCTCAAGGCAATTTCGTAGAGATAGGTGGTGCGCAATGACTCTTCAAGCAAAAATCGCCCGTGTAGGCTTCTTCCTCGTCCTGTGTCTGTTCAGCGCGTTCGGCGCGGCATGGCGCTATAGCGAAACCCAGGCGCAGGATTTCCCTACCAGTGTGTTGGAACTGCGCTCAGACAGCGTGGCGCAGGTCGGGCAGCCTTACGTCGTCGATGTCTACGCCAATGTCGCCGCCCCTGCTTACGGCTTTGGGCTTCAGATTCAGTATGATCCGGCGGTCATGCAGCTTGATTTGCTGGCAGATGCCGATGGCACGCTTGTGCCGATGAGCATTACGGGCGCCTTCGCAGGTGCACAGCGCATCCGCAACATGCATGAAACCGTTGATGCTCTGGCAACGATTGATGTTGTTTACACGCTGCTGCCGCCTGCAGAACCTGTCAGCGGTGCGGGCTTCATCGGGCGCATCTCGTTCACGATGCTGCAGGACGCGCCCGCACAGCTCGAACTCATCAGCCCGCGTCTGATCGCGTTGACTGACGGCACGGCGATGGATATGCCGATCAGCGCTGAGCCGGTGCTGGTTGTGAAAGCGGACCCGGCGCTGGCGGCGGTTGCGCAGCCGGAAGTCGTGACGCAGATGGAAACACCGCCGCTGGCACCGATTGTCGAAGTCGCGCCTGCTCCGGTCGAAGCTGCCCCTGCAATCGAGACGATTGCCACAATTAACACGTCGAACGATGTGCTTGCCGCCACCAACCGCACGAACACGCTCATCAACGCGGTTGCGATTGGGCTGCTACTGGTTGTCACGCTGCTGCTGGCGGTCTTCGCCGTGTCGAGCATGATGGACGCACTGACGCTGGCACGCCAGCCGCGTATCGTCCCTGTTCGCGCCTATGCTGGACGTTATGTCGAACCGCAGCGCTCCGCGCCCGCCCCGCGTCAGCAGGTTTCGCAGCGCACGGTGCAGGCGACCTACCGCGCCAATGGCGCGCCGATGAAGCGCCAGCGCAACGCAGGGCTGAACGAACCGACGATGCCGTCGCGCTCGGTGCAGATGGCGCGCATCATGGGGATGCACAACAACAAGCAGCAGCGCAGCACGGACACACACGACCTGTAGACTATCTTCGTCTGAACACGTAATCGGTATAGAAGAGCGACTCAGTGAGTCGCTCTTTTTATTTTTCCACACCCGTTCTGCTGCTATAGTGAGAATGTGTCAACGCACAACAGAGGCACAATCAGCACCATGAAACATCTGGGACAGTCGCTACGTACCTATAGGATAGACTGGACGCTCGCCCTGGCGAACGTCGTCATGTCAACTTTCTTTGTCACGCTGCTGTTATGGGGTCTCGCCTTCAGCTTCCTTCCCCAAAACCTGCTTGGAATTATTATAAGTATTGTGGTGGCTGTTATCACACTGCTGATGTGGTTCTATCTCACACGCGCGTCAAGGCGTACCCCACGCCTCACCCTCCACGAAAATGGCATCCGCGTTCATCACAAAGACGTGGCGAAAGATTGGCTGTGGAGCGAGTTGAATGGACTTGAGTCGTCACAGACCTTCGCCTTTCGGCTTGGTATCACTTATGGCACTGTTCATATTACCTCCAATGGCGTGCGGGCATTCACCGTCGATACGTATACCCGACACAACGTTCAACTGATCGACTTTCTCCAACTCAAGATAGCGCAAAACCTGACGCCCGATCTGGCGAAGCTGTATACCGAAAAGGACAATGTTAACCTGCCGCCGCTGTGGATTTCGAGCGCTGGCATTCGCATCAATGACAAACTCACCCCCTGGTCAGACATGGGACCATTACAGTTGAAGCACGAGGGGGCGCTGCTGGGTCAAACACAGTTAGTGACCCATCAGCCGATCACGAATAAACCGCTCAAGCTCGCCGACTTGCCGAAAGGCTATGCCTATCAACTGTTGGGCTTGCTCGATTGGCGTGATAAAACGACGTATCTCCATACCGAAGCACGACGTTTGCTGGACGTTCCCCACACTCAGCTGTCATTGAAACCGATCAGGCGAAGCGTTGTGCTGATTCTCGTGTTTGTCGTTACGTTCGTCGTGCTGCAATTCCTGCCCCGTGCTTTGACATGGCTGCGCGCACAGCAGGACGCCAACGCCCGCGCCGCCTTCACTGCCACGTTCGGCAGCGTTGCCACCCTCTGCGATACAGCCGACTACGGCACGACCAATCTGCTTGTTCCCACCGCTCCCCGCTACCTCATCATTGATGAAGGCACAGGCGTTGAACACGCTTTCCAGCAGGCATTGCGCCCGGAGCGACAGGCGACATCCGCGCAGGATGTGACCACCGTGATCTGCGTCTTGTCCACGACGCTGGAAGTCGATAGCTGCTCGTTCATCGCCGATGAACCGCGCAACGGTGTTGAAGAGACTTTCTATGTGGCTCTGGTGGAGAGCCAATATGACATTCACGTAATCGATGTCGCCAGCGGGCAAGTCGTTGATGCAACCAGTTTGTATGGGGAACAGCTTCAGTGCCCCAACCGGGTCGAAAATCGGCTCGACATCTTTGGCAAGCCTCCGCCCGCTGATGCGCTGCTGCAATGGTTGAAAGACATTGGCTACGCAACCTAGACGCCGAACCTCAGTCAGCAGCATTTACCGCCCATACTTGATAGCCGCCTGCGTCATAGACCAGCGTCATGCCGTCCGTCCAGTGGGGCGTCATCAACGGCGGCAGAGCGACTATACTCTGATCACTGGCGGCAGCGTTGAGTTGCAGCGCCCGTTCTTCCGCTCCATAGAAGATGTAGCGAACATTGACTGATGCCATAAGCGCAGCACGTTCGTCGGCGCTCATCTCGTTGCGAAAGAAGCGCTCTACATCTTGTGTTCTGGCGCTAGAGTTCATCGACTCTGGTCCATGCCCGACATACGGGCGCAGGGCGGTATAGACAGGCAGGCGTGTCCCCGTCTTGAATGCGCTCAGCACGACCGATTCGGCGGGTGCGTTCGCCTCCAGCCAGGCATACGTTACCAGTTCCGCCGTCGGAATCTGCACAGGTGGTGCAGTTGAAAGCCCGCTGATGATTGCCAACAGCAGCACTAGCAGGCTGGACAGGCTGCTTATGGCAACGACCGTATTCCGCACACGCACGCGCTGTCGCCTGTGCAGGCGGCGTGCAAGCAGCGTCAGCCCGTGCGTCCCCATAATCGCCAACGGGACGATGACCCCTTCTGCCATCCGCCGTTGTACATTATCCGGCAGTGCATACACCAGCACGGGCATCATGGCGACCCATGCGGGCAAGAGTACATAGCCAGGTGAGCGTCGCCCGTGCAACCATGCCCACCGCATAGCAGCGGCAGACAGCAGCAGCAGCAGCCCATAGGCAGACAGATAATGCAAAGGATGCGGCGAAGTCAGGCTGCTTTGGGCATACCACGCCGCGAAGACCGGGTTGCCAGTGCCAGCCACCAGGTAGTAGGCGAACAAAGGCAATGTTATCATGGCTGCCAGCCCGCCCCACGCTGCCAGGGTCAGCGGAAAGCGTCGCTGACGTATCCATACTGCCAACCCCCATGCCCCCAGCAGGGCATACAGCACTGCCAGATAAAACGGCACGATGATGCCCACCAGCAGCCAGCAGATACTTGCCAGCAGTGACCAGCGCCAGCCCTCGCGTTTGGCAGCAATCGCCTTGAACAAGGCAAGCATTCCAATCAACAACAGGGAACGAGCCAACGCCAGATGTGGCAGCGTGAGCAGAATCAGGAAAGTGAAGCCTTCGGGGATAAAAAGTTCCGGCGGCAGGCTGCCGAGCCAGCTATCACCAAAGAGCAGGAGGGTCAACCAGCCAAAGCCGCCACCCAGCAGCGCCAGCAACAGTGCTGTCACACGCTGGCGCGGAGACTTCAGGAAGTGCGCGATAAAGCGGTAGAGAACGACGATCAGCAGCAGATTGAAGGCGACTCGCATCAGATGAAACGTAAAGACCAGCGCCGACGCCAGTTGGGGGTCACGCTCGCCATGAAACAAGCCAACAATCTGACCAGGAATAATGTACACCAGAAAGAAAAGTGGGACTGAGTCATGCGGTTCAGGCGTATAGAAAAGGTAGAAATCCCAGATACCGCGCGCGCCCAGCCGCATCTTGCCAAAGTAAGAAAAAATATCATCTGTACCGATCAGCGCCCCGCTGAACTGGCGCATCTCGGTTTGCTGACCCAACGCCGCCAGGTAAGGCAGCAGTGTGGCAACGATGACGAGCGCGGCGATGAGCAGCACGGTGCGCCACTCGCGTCGGGTGATGGAGGTGGGCATGAGCGATTTACCTGGATCTGATAAAAAGAGGACGCCTCATGAGGCGTCCCTACACACAATCTTATCGCTTCCGCGCTCTTTTCGGGAGAGCCACTAACGTTCGTCCGGCTCCCCTTTTCCCTCAGGGAGAAGGGGCTGGGGGATGAGGGTCTTACGGGCAGCCTTCGACTTCCAGCCAATCCTCGCGGATGATACCGTCAATCGACAGATCGAACGTATCCACCATCACATTTGGCAGCAGGAATGTCGTCTGCTCGCCAAACTCACCGAGCGAGGTCTGCCCTTCGCGGCTGGCGTTCTCTTCCGACGGGTTCATCTGCGGGTAGATGTCGTCCGCTGGCTCAAACGTCAGTTGATCCGACGACTCTTCGACCAGCACTGCTGGAGCGCTGATGGGGGTCGCGTTCTCTTCGAAGATGTTCGGGTCGCCTTCGATGTCGCTGGTGAAGATCACGATGTCACCTGCGCAGCGCCATGTTGGGGCGTAGTCCGCAATCGTGTTATTGGTGATCTGGCGCGTCTCGCCACTGCCCACCTGGTAGGCATAGATGTCCAGGTCGCCATCCAGATCCGACTGGTATGCGATCAGGTTGTCCGTCGGTGACCAGGTATGGTTGGTGGCGTCTTCTTCCGGCGCCGTAATCAGGCGGCGGCTCGTGCCGTCGGCGTTCATGATGCCGATGCGGCTGCGGCTGTCGCTTTCGGTATAGCTGCGGAAGGCGATGCGCGTGCCGTCATTCGAGTAAATCGGCTCGACATCGATGGCGTTACCGTCGCTGATCTGGCGGACACGCAGCGTCGTCAGTTCCAGCTCAAAGATTTGCCAGTCGCCTGTGCGCGCACTCTGGAATACCAGCTTGCTGCCATCCGGCGACCACGACGGGTTGACATCATCCGCTTCATCGTCCGTCAGCTGGTATTCGCGCCCGGTCGTCATATCGACCGCGTACAGGTCCCAGTTGCCATTGCGGTTGCTCTCGAAGACCACCCAGTTGTTCGGTCCCCATACCGGGTCGGTATCGATGGCACTGGTGTTGTACGTCACACGCTGCACCGCGTCCGGATTGCCGCCGCTGGTCGGCGCGACGAACAGTTCCCAGTTCTCCGGCTGCCCCGGCTCGGTGGCGCGGTTGCTGCTGAAGACAATCCATTCCGTGTTCGGTGACAGGCTCGGAGCCATGTCGTTTACGTCCACGCCTGCACCCAGCGACAGGTTTTCACGCTGCGAGGTGCGGTTGCGTTCGTCGGCGCTGTCGAGGCGGAAGATTTCCCAATCGCCCGTTTCATTGGTGTGATAGAGGCGGAAATCCGGGCAGCCGCGACCGCAGGTCGCGCCCCACGACGGCTGACCCACGCCATCGACCGATGCAACAGTCAGCGGGGCAGGTGTCGGCGCGGGTGTGGAAAGCGCGGCAGCACTGGCAGCAGACGGCTCTTCACAGGTGGTCGAAGTGCTGAGGGCAGCGTTGGTTACGCGCATCATTACCACGCCAAGCTGATTGCTAAAGCTGCGTGTGAAGGTTTCGCCCGCGCCGAGTTGCAGCGCACCCGTGTAGAGCGTCGTTCCCGCCGCGTGGGTAATCACGACCGTATCCGCCGTCCGCATCGCGCCGCCCGTATTGCGGATGGTGAACGTCGCCGTCTGACTCGCCGAGCAAACAGCGTTAAGCGTCAGCGCGGGTGCCAAGTAGCAGGTGGTCGAAGTGCTGAGCGCGGCGTTGGTCACTTCCATAATCATTACGCCGAGCTGGTTGCTGAAGCTGCGCGTGAAGGTTTCGCCCGCGCCGAGCTGCAGTGCGCCCGTGTAGAGCGTCGCGCAGCCGTCGATGCGAATGATGACCGTATCCGCGCTGCGCATCGCGCCGCCCGTATTGCGGATGGTGAAGGTCGCCGTTTGCCCGACCGTACAGGCAGCATCCAGTGTCAAGGCGGGTTGCAGGTAGCAGGTCGTCGAAACCTGGGTCGCCAGGTCTGTCAGGCGCATCGTCAGCACGCCAAGCTGATTGCTGAACGTGCGAGTGAAGGTTTCGCCCGCGCCTAACTGGATGGAACCGATGAAGAGGGCGTTCCCCGCTTCATCGCGGATCGTCACCTGATCCGGGTTCGCCATCGCGCCGCCCGTATTGCGGACGGTGAAGGTCGCGGTCTGGTTCAGCGAACATTCCGCCTGCAAGTCAAGGATGGCAGCGCCCGCCGTCGGTCCGCCCACCATAATCGGGCGCACGATTTCGCCCGTCGTCACGCCATCGCTGATGCGCATCGTCACCAGGTACACGCCCGCCGACTGGAACGTGTGGCAGGATGTGCCGCTACCCGCTGCCGTGCCGCCGTCGCTAAACAGCCATCCGGTCACGTTCACGCCCGCCGGAATTTGCGCCGTGAAGCAGTACCGTGTGGCGCTGGTGGGGTTGACGCTGAACGAGGCGTTGCTCTCGAAAGCGGTGTAGGTGCGGACGATATTGGTCGCGGTCTGCTGCGTGCTGTTGATATTGGTGACGCGCAGCGTGACCGGGAAGCTTTGCCCCGACTGCGCGTAATCTGTGCAGATTTGCGCCGGGATGTTGTTGTTATCGTAAGTCAGCGTTTGACCGTTGCCAAAGTCCCATTCCCAGTTTGTGAGCTGCACACCGCTGCTGCTGTTATCGGTGAAGCACACACGCATGGTCGCCATACCGACGTACTGCGACGGCGTGAACGCCGCGCTGATGTCATCCAGCCCGATGACGTTGACCATCAGTTCCGCCGTTGTATTGCCGAGCGGACCGTTGCCGACCACGACGACGCGATACTGACCGGCTGTTCCGAGAACTTGGCTGATGCTGGTACCCGTGCGGTTCGCCGCGCCCACACGCTGCCCTGTCGAAACGCGATAGATATTCCAGCTGTAGCCGGTGATATTGACGCCGCTGGCGTTGAAGCCGAACGTATTGCCCGCAAACAGGTTGTTGTCGCTGCGATTGAGCAGGATGCTTTGCGGATCCCAGACGCGGTAGGTCACGGTGCGCGTCGCGGTTTGCCCGAACGTCGTCGTGCCTGTCAGCGTGATCGTGTACGTTCCCTGACGACTGAAGCTGAGGCAGCCAGGTTCCTGCGCGGTGCTGGTCTGCTGCCCGGTACTGTTGCGGTTATCGGTGAAGTCCCAGACATACGTCATGCCATCGATACCGTTGTGGCTGGTGCTGGAGGTGTTATCCAGGCAGATTTGCGCGCCGACTTCGATGTCATTGGCGATCAGCGTGCGCGTGAAATCGACGCTGAACGTGCCGACGGTCAGCGCCGCCTGCATCGAACAGGCGTGAGTCGTTGGCGCGGGGAGGACTGCCGGATCGCTGTCGACATCGACACGCAATGTATAGTTGCCGACCGGACCGAGCGCCGCACCATTGAAGGCAATGCTGGTCACGCTGTTATCATTCGTCGAAAGTTGAGTCCCCAGCAGCCGCTCGACACCGTTGGCATCGCGCAGCACCCAGCGGTAGCGCAGGCTGAGCGCATTCGTGTTATCGATGTTAACGCGCCAGGTGTAATTGGTGCTGGCGGATTCCGGCGTGAAATCGCCAAAGCCCATATCCCAGCCATCGCAGGTGAAGTCGTTGCCCGTCCCGGCGACATTGATCGTCTTCCAGCCCGACGTGCAGTTTTGCGTCGGATTGGCATGAGCAACGGCATAGCGCACACGGAAGCGCTCACCCGCGTTGCTGAAGACATGGGTATAGTTCGTGCCTGCCTGTGCGGTGGCAATCGGCGTCCAGACGCCGGGTGATGTTTCGCGCTCGAAATCCCAGGTCAGGCTGGTCGGCGTGCGTCCAAATTCGTTGGTCACGTTACGCGTAAACGTCACGCTTTCACCCACGACCGGCGTATCATCGCCGTTCGCCAAGTTGCACGTTAGCGCTGGCATCGTCACAGTCGCGTTCAGCGCTGCGGCGTTGCAGGTGCTGGTCGTGCCATCGAAATGCGCTGCCGTCACAGTCAGCGTGATGACATCCGTCGTACCAATCGTCGTGTGATCCCAGTTGCGGGTAATCGAGTTGCTGGTTCCGACTGGATTGCCATTAACGAACCATTGGTAGGTGAGGGTACGTCCACTTGTGCCGCCCACGTTAGCGCTGTAGGTATTGTTGTTTACACCACTCGGATCGCTCGGCATGTTCGGGCGTGGGGAGGTCGAACCGTTGATGCTGCATGTCAGTGCCGGATAAGCAGCCGTGACAGCGCGATTCGCCGTGCAGGGCGCGCCCGTACTCGGCGTGACCTCGACCGTGATGGTCTCGCTGGTGTCCGTGCTGTAGGTGCGGTTGATGGATGTGCCAGTTTCGGCGGGCAGCAGCGTACCACCCACAAACCAGCGATAGGTCAGTGTGCGTCCCGCCGCATTGTTGACAGTGACGCTGTAGGTACGCGCCGTACCGTTCGGCGTCGGGTTGGTAGGACCGCTCAGGCTGCATGTCAGCGCTGGCCAGGTGACGGTGACGGTCTTGCTGGTCGAGCAGTTCGCGCCATCCGGTGTGCTGGCGCGCAGGATGACCGTGTAGGTATCCTCGACACCTGCCGGGAAGGTGAAGTTCAGATTCTGAGTATTGAAACGTTGGTTCAGGCTCGTGCCAAGCACCTGCCAGTCGTAGGTGACGGTGCGACCAGCGATGTTACCGACTGCGCTGGTGTAGGTTTGTGCGCCGCTGGTAGGGGTAAGCGCCAGACTCCCCGTGAAGTCGCAGGTCAGTTCGAGGCGATCTACGACGACTATCTGTTCGGTATACGACGTACCGCCGTCACCTGTCACTGTCAGGCGGATGATGTTCGCACCGAGCTGCATCAGGCTGCCGACTGCGCCGCTGCCGATATTGGCGATGCTCACTGTGCTGCCCGTCGCGCCGCTGACGACTGTGCCATTGATTGACCACTGGTAAGTATTGATCAAGCCCGTGCTGCTGTTGCCATCAAACGTGATGGCGCTGTTCCAGGTGACGGGTGAAGTGGTCGTGAATGCCGCAACAGGCGCCGCCACGACCGTGAAGCCGCGCTCAGCGTTTGAAGTTGCCGTTGCTGCCAGGTTTTCGACGCGCAGCCGCACGGTGAATGTGCCGCCCGCAGCGTAGGTGTGGCAGACGACTTCAGCGTTATCGGTCACCAGCGGGCTGCCATCGCCAAAGTTCCAGATGCTGCGCGCGACAGGTCCGGTACTCGTGTTACGGAAGCACAGCCGCACGCCGCTGCCGTCGTTCTCCTGTGAAGCAAGTGTAAAGCCTGCCAATGGTGAGCCGCCGCTCAAAACAACATTCAGTGTTTTGGTTGCAGTACCGCTGCCGCCGCTGTTACTGTAATCCAGCGTGATCGTATACACACCCGGATTGGTATAGGTGATCGTGTGCGGACCCTGCCCGGTGGCAGTCGTAACATCGGCGCCAGGGAAGCTCCATGACCAGGTACTGACAGGACCGCTGTTCGCACCAATCACACCATTGACGGTTACGGTCAGCGGTGCAACGCCTGTCGATGGCGTCATGGTGAAGTTTGCCTGCGGCGGGCGCTCGGTCACGATGACATCCTGCTCCGTCACCGAATTGCCGCTGGTGTTACTGGCGATCAGGCGGATGCGATAGGTGCCGACAGTGTTAAACGTATAGCTGATGGTAGGTGTGCTGCCTGTCGCAATCGACGTGCCGCCCGCCGTCATGTTGAAGATTTCCCAGCTAAAGCTCAGGTTTTCGCCCATGCTGGTGTTGGATGTGTACACGGTGAACGGCGCAAAGCCAGTGGTTGAGGGCGTCACTGCGAAGCTTGCCTGTGGCAGTGACGCGATGCTGACACTGCCGGTCACATTCAGCACGCCAAATGCCACTGAGGTACAGCGCAGCAGAATGCCATACGCGCCAGTGCCGGGGAAGGTATGCGTGTGATTTTGTGTCGTCGCTACCGATGCGCCATCCACAAACCATTCATACTGATCAATGTTCGTGGCAACCGCGCTCAAGGCGTAGGTGAGAGGGTTAGCATCGCCTGCATCGCCAATTTGCATGGCGCACGACGCTGCCGTCGTATCGATAGGGATGTCAGGTGTGACTTCCGGCGTCAGTTCAGGGGTTACTTCCGGCGTCACTTCGGGCGTCACGTCTGGTGTGACCTCAGGTGTCACTTCCGGTGTCACTTCAGGCGTCACCTCTGCTGTCACTTCGGGTGTGACCTCCGGTGTGACTTCAGGCGTAGGCTCCGGCGTAGTGTCCGGTGTAACTTCCGGCGTAGGCTCCGGCGTCACTTCAACCGTTACTTCGGGCGTGACTTCCGGTGTGCCAACTGGCGCTTCCTGCCCATAAATGGTGGGCGCAGATAACAGCGCAAACACGAACAATAAGAACAGACCTGTGATAAATCCGATACGCTTCGAGCGCGAACGATACATTTTCATGACCCGCTGTGTACTCCTCAAGATGGTTTACGCCCATAAACGGGAAATCAACTATGCCATCAGAATACATAGTACAGGAAGTAGGCTTGCGCTCGAATTGAGATTACGAATTATTTACATAGTTCATCAATGGTATAGAATCAAAAAAAGTGACGGTTGAGGGGCGTCACTTTTTTATTCGGCAATCTGGAATTGTCTGAGATGCAGTGCGAGTTGCACACGCAGCGCTGATGTAAGGACGAAAGGGTTGGCAGCGACGTACTCTCCCACACAGTTACCCGTGCAGTACCATCCGCGCTGGCAAGC
>JANRJX010000195.1:0-4669 GCA_033763755.1 Chloroflexota bacterium | reverse complement strand
TTCACCTCACAGACAGAACCCATCCACAACCGCATCGTGCGTTATACGGCAAACGGCAATGTCGCCCTTGCGGGTAGCGAGACGCTCATTTTTCGTCTTGCAGACCTCCCTACTACACGCGGGCAAGGGCATAATGGCGGTTCGATGATCTTTGGCAGCGATGGCAAGCTCTACGTTGCCGTCGGTGACAGCTTTGTGCCAACTGACGCTCAATTGCTGACCAACCCATTCGGCAAAATCCTGCGCCTCAATGCTGATGGCAGCATTCCAACCGACAACCCGTTTTACGACACCGCAAGCGGCGATAATCGGGCAATCTGGGCATACGGACTACGCCACCCTTTCAATCTCGCGATTGACCGTATCAGCAATCGAATGCACATCAACGAGGTGGGCTATCGGTCCTGGGAAGAGGTCAACCTGGGAGTGGCAGGTGCAAACTACGGCTGGCCAACAACCGAAGGGGCAACCAGTAACCCTGCTTTCACTGCGCCGGTCTATGCCTATCGAAACTACGCCAGCGGCAATGGAGAAGGCTGCGCCATCACAGGCGGCGCCTTTTACGATCCCTCTGTCCAGCAGTTTCCCAGCTACTTTAACGGCGATTTCTTTTTCGCCGACTATTGCAATTCGAGAATCAGCTTCCTTGATCAGGCTACGAATACCGTCAACTCGTTCGCCACTTCAGCCGGTCCAGCCGTAGTTAACCTGGCGCTTGCACCGGACGGCAGTTTGTACTACCTGATGCGTGGCGAAACGACGAATGCCGGGGCTGTCAAACGTATCTCCTACACGCTGAGCGTACCGACCGCGACCGCGACACCGCTGTTCACAGCCACGCCCGCGCTATCCGCCACGTTCGGTCCATCACCGACACCGACGACGGTCAGCACTTTGCCCTGGTTACGTATCGAGGCAGAAACCTTCACCAGTGCTGCATCAGGTGTGCGTATCTATGGTGGCGGCGACGGTACTCAGGAGGTGGGTGACTTCGACACCGGGCGCTGGATTTCCTTTGCCGATATCGATCTCGCAGGGGGTCTTGTCGGTTTGCGCGTGCGCGGCAACAACACGGGCAGCGGCAATCTCAGCCTGCGTCTGGGCGGACCAGCAGCACCGCCCATCTGCACACTGGCGTGGACCCCCGGCACTGACTATGTGACGCGGGAGACAACCTGCCCGGTTTCGGCAAGCGGCACACAGACGCTTTTCCTGACGAACGACAGCGTGCCCTGGATCAACATCAACTGGATCGAGATTCATCGCCAGGACAGCGGCGGGTCAATTGCAACCAGCACACCGACGCAAACGCCTACGTTAGGAGCCAGCCCGACGGCAACGGCGACCGCGACCGCCACAAACACAGCTACACCGACGCCATCCCCGACGCTCGGTCCGTCACCGACACCCAGTTCGTCACCGACGGCGACCGCGACTGCCACACATACAGCTACACCCACAGCATCGCCAACGTCCAGCCCGACGCCGACAGCGGGCAGCACTTTGCCCTGGCTGCGTATCGAAGCAGAAGCCTTCACCACCGCTGCCTGGGGCGTGCGCATCTATGGTGGCGGCGACGGCACTGAGGAGGTGGGTGACTTCGACACCGGACGCTGGATTTCCTTCGCCAATATCGATCTGGCAGGCGGTCTCGTCGGTTTGCGCGTGCGCGGTAACAATGCGAGCAGCGGCAATCTCAGCCTGCGAATCGGCGGTCCGGCAGCGCCGCCCATCTGCACACTGGCGTGGACAGCCGGTACTGGCTATGTGACGAGAGAGGCAAGCTGCCCGGTTTCGGCAGGCGGCACGCAAACGCTCTTCCTGACCAATGACAGCACGCGCTGGATCAACCTCAACTGGATCGAGATTCGTCGCCAGGTCAGCGGCGGGGCGACTGCAACCCATACGCCGACGCCCGCCCCCACGCAAACGCCGACGTTAGGACCCAGCCCGACGGCAACAGCAACTGCCACCGCGACGAACACAGCCGCGCCGACGCCATCGCCTACGTTGGGTCCGTCACCGACGGCGACCGCGACTGCCACACATACAGCCACGTCCACGCCATCGCCCACGTTTAGTCCGACGCCGACACCAAGCCCGACGCCGACGGCGGGCAGCACTTTGCCCTGGTTACGTATCGAGGCAGAAGCCTTCACCAGTGCTGCATCAGGTGTACGTACCTATAACGGCGGCGATGGCACTCAGGATGTGGGTAACCTGGACAGAGGGCGCTGGATTGCCTTTGCCAATACCGACCTGGCAGGCGGTCTTGTCGGCTTGCGCGTGCGCGGCAACAACACGGGCAGCGGCAATCTCAGCCTGCGTTTGGGCAGCCCCACAGCACCGCCCATCTGCACACTCGTGTGGACGCCCGGCACTGGCTATGTCACGCGAGAGACAAGCTGCGCGCTTTCGACAGGCGGCACACAGACGCTCTTCCTGACGAACGACAGCGTGTCCTGGATCAACATCAACTGGATTGAGATCAGTCGTCAGATCGGCGCGACAAATACGCCCGCACCCACGCCGACGAGTACGCCCACAGCCACGCCCGCAGCCTCAAGCACCCCAACGGCAACGGCGACAGCAACCAGTACACCGGCGGCAACGGCGACCCCAACGCAGACATCTGTACCGAATCAAGCACCTGTCGGGGTTATCCTGTCACCGACCAACGGGACATTCTTCAACTCGGGCGACACGTTCGTATTCAGCGGGTCAGCCAACGATCCGGAAGATGGCGTACTGCCCGGCAGCGCCTATACGTGGGAAGTCTTGCTGCATCATGACGCACATACCCATCCGTATATTCTGCCGTTCAGCGGTGTCACGAGCAGCAGTTTCCCAATCCCGACACAGGGGCATCCCGAAACATCCATCTGGTATCGCATTATTCTGATTGTCACAGACAGCGGCGGGTTGACGCATACATCGTATGTGGATGTTTTCCCCAACCTGACGACGGTGACGCTCCAAACCGTTCCGGCTGGGCTGACCGTCGAGTTCAACGGGCAACCGTCCACCGCGCCTGCCAGCTATCCGAGCGTGGTCAATCATATACACACGATTGGCGTGCCGACGACCCAGACCCTGGATGGTCAGACCTACGTCTTTAGCGGATGGTCACACGGTGGAGCCGCTCAGCACAACGTTCAGGTGCCTGCGGGGAACATCACCTACACGGCAAACTTTACTCTGCAAGGGTCACCCTAGTTGAGCAAGCGACGGGGCGAGTAAAACTTTACTCGCCCCGTCATTCTATCGGGCATGGTAGGGGCGACCCGGCGGGTCGCCCCTACTCCTCAAACAGCTCCATCTGCACATCGCCCGGCTGCGCTTTGACGCGCTCCGCCTGCTTGAACGTGCCGAACGCGGGCGGCATTTTGATCTCCGCGCCGCCGAGCAGGTCGCTGATGGTCAGGATTTGCAGGCGCGGGAAGCTGCGCTGCCAGCCGGGACTCTGGTAGAAGCCGGCGCTGGTCGCCTCCGTCTGCATGTCGCGACTGGGGTCTTCGAGCGTGACGAAGACGCCGATTGCCGCCTTTTCGCGTTCGAGCGTGCCTTTGAGATCGCGAATGTCGCCGCTTTTGACATGCCCGCTTTTGACCTGGACGATGATCTGCTTGGGCTTGCCGCTGGCGTCGTCAACGAAGTTGATGATGCCGTCGATCCCCTTGTCGCTGCCCTTCTTGCCCGCCTTGCTGCCTTCCTGCCCACCGAGCGGACGCGCCCGCACGAGCGACAGCGCCCACCACTGGAACTGATAGCGGTCGTCGCGCGCCAGTTGTTTCGCCGCGCCGATGTCTTCCGGCTCGCCGAGGACGCTGAAGTCCGTCCCCGCCTTGAGGTCAAACATATGCTCCATGCGGTACTTGAGCAGGGCGATGCTGAGATGGGTGATGTCGATACCGATCCACTTGCGACCGAGCTTCTGGGCGGCGGCGATGGCGGTGCCGCAGCCCGCGAACGGGTCGAGAATGACATCACCAGGGTTGGACGAGGCGGCGATAATGCGTTCGAGCAGCGCGACAGGTTTCTGTGTGGGGTAGTTGAGTCGTTCTTTTGCAGTATTGCCTACACGCAAAATATCGTCCCACCAATCTTGAACAGGCATTCCAGCTTTCTCGTCCAAGTAAACTATTTCGCCTCTGAGTAATGGAATACCATCACTGTCTGTTTTTATGCGTCCCGCCGTCCATAGCGATTCCATTTCTTCCTGTCTCATACGCCACATTCGAGTAGGTCCGGGCAATCTGCCATGGAACTCAAAGCGTCCGCCAGTTCCTCCTCTGTATGGGGCTGTCAAGTCTTCGACTTTGTACCACCTGCCCTCGTTGTCCTGTCTAAATTCCGAGTCAATATACTCTTGAGAATAATCCATGAACTGCTTATTGAATGTTACCTGCCGTGTGTTCTTCGCATAGTATAAAATGGTGTCATGGATGCGACCGAATTTGTTAGCATCATTATGGGAATTTGTGCGTTTCCATACAATCTCATTCCGAAAGTTCTCAGCCCCAAAAATCGTGTCCAGAATGATCTTCAAATAGTGCGATGCGGTCGGGTCACAATGTAAATACAGGCTGCCCGTCGCCTTCAGCACCCGATGCAGTTCCACCAGCCGCGCCGTCATCATGACCAGATAGGCCATCATCTGATTGGTGCC
>JANRJX010000194.1:0-47234 GCA_033763755.1 Chloroflexota bacterium | reverse complement strand
TCGCTGACACGTCCCGCACCGATACCGTTGGCTCCCTGCTTCGGTGCGTCCTGCTTTCATCTGATGTGTTTCTGCTTGGCAGTATGGACATTTCTTCATGTTGTCAAGTCTACCATTGTCCAGTTATTTCACCACTCCCGGCGCACTGTCGAAAACCCCTGAAACCTTCATCAAACGATAATTGCATCTGCATAACCTTCAGGTACACTATTGCGCATTGTCTGTACACTCCCAATAGACGCGGATACCTATGGCGAAGAAAGCACCCCCCCAGGCAGGAGATGTAATGGAAACGCAAACCGTCGCGTACACCAGAGAGCAGTTGTTGGATTGGTATCATCAGATCGTGTTGATACGGCGCTTTGAAGAGCGCAGCCTGGATCTGTATCACGATAAAAAAATCGGTGGCGTTTACCTGCACGTCTACAACGGGCAAGAGGCAAACGGCGTCGGCTCGGTCAATGCCTTGCAACCGCAGGATCACGTCATCACCGCTTACCGCGATCATGGCATTGCGATTGCGCGCGGCGTAGACCCGAAGCGCATCATGGCGGAGATGTTCGGCAAGAAGACCGGCGTCAGCGGCGGTAAGGGCGGCTCGATGCATATCGCCTCTGCCGAACACCGCATGTGGGGCGGTTATGCCATCGTGGGCGGGCATCTGCCGCTGGCGACAGGCATTGCGATGAAGGCGCGCTACATGAATGTGGATGAAGTCACGCTGTGCTTCATCGGCGATGGCGCGACTAACAACGGCTACTTCCACGAAGCGCTCAACATGAGCGCCGTCTGGAACCTGCCCGTGATCTGGTTGATCGAAAATAACCTGTACGGCATGGGGACGGCGGTTGAAGATGCCAGCGGGCAGGTTGATCTGCACAAGCGCGCGGTCGCGTACGGCATGGAAGACGGCGGGCGCATTGACGGCATGGATGTCACGGTCGTCTATGAAGCGATCACGGCTGCCCGCGAGTATGCCAGCAAGAACGGTCCAATCCTGATTGAAGCGATGACGTATCGCTACGAAGGACACGGCGTCTCCGACAAGATTTATGCGGAGCGCAAGGATGAACTGAGCAAGTTCCGCAATCGCGACCCGATCACCGTGCTGACCGAGCATATGCAGCAGATGTTTGGCAACGACATCAACGCTGAATTGGCACGCATCCGTGAGCAGGTCGAACGCGAAGTGGCAGAATCGGTACAGTTTGCCGAAGACAGCCCCAAGCCGACCTACGAAGACCTGTTCAGCAATATTTACGTCTAACAGCGCGCAGAGCATAGCGAACGAGGAAATTCATGGCTGAGAAGAACATTTCGATGCGCGATGCGCTGCGCAACGCGCTGCTGGAAGAGATGCGGCGTGATGAGCGCGTCTACGTGATGGGGCAGGAAGTCGGCAAGTGGAACGGCACGCATAAGGTCACGCGCGGCTTCCTGGACGAGTTTGGCGAGCGCCGCGTGAAAGACGCGCCGATCAGCGAGATGGCGATTGCAGGCGCGGCGATTGGCTCGGCAATGGTCGGCTTGCGCCCGGTCGCCGAGATTATGACGATCAACTTCGCCTTCCTGGCGTTCGACCAGTTGATCAACCACGCGGCGAAGATCCGCTATATGTTTGACGGGCAGATGAGAGTGCCGATGGTGATGCGGTGCGCGACCGGCTGGGGCAACCAGGCGACCGCCTCGCACTCGCAGACCCCAGAACCGATCTTCGCTCATTTCCCTGGTCTGTACGTCGGCTGCCCGTCGAACGCGCGCGATGCCAAGGGCATGTTGAAGGCGGCAATTCGTGACGATAACCCGGTGCTGTTCACCGAAGTCATCGCGCTTTATCCCAAGCCCGGTCCCGTGCCGGACGACGAGGACTTCCTCGTGCCGATTGGCAAGAGCGACCTGAAGCGCGACGGCGACCATGTGACGCTGGTAGCGTATGGGCGCGGTGTCGAATGGGCATTGAGCGCGGCGGACATGCTGGCGAAAGACGGCGTGCGCGCTGCGGTGGTCGATCTGCGCTGGTTACGTCCACTGGATATGAGCGTCGTCTTCGAGAGCTTCAAGAAGACCAACCGCTGTGTGGTGGTCGAAGAATCGCTGCCTACGTTCAGCTTTGGCAGTGAAATCGCCGCACAAATCCAGGATAAGATGTTCGACTATATGGATGCACCCATCAAGCGGGTCAGCGCGCTGGATGTGCCGCTGCCGTTTGCGGCGGAGATCGAGTTGATGGCACTCCCGAATGCGCAGAAGGTTGTGGACGCGGTGAAGGAGATACTGTAAATGGCACAGGAAGTCAAGCTGCCCAGTCTGGGCGGCGACTCAGCAGAAGGCACGCTGCTGAACTGGCTCAAGCAGCCGGGCGATACCGTGTCGGCGAACGACATCATTGCTGAAGTGGAAGCGGACAAGGCGACGATTGAAGTGCCTGCCGGAGTTGCTGGCACGGTGCTGGAACTGCGCGGTGCAGTCGGCGATGCGCTCAAAGTCGGCAGCACGATTGCTATTGTCGGCGCGGCGGGCGATGCAGCGGCTGCACCGCCCGCGCCTGCTGCGGTCAAGAGCAACGGTGCGCCTGTCTCTGCGCCGCCCGCACCTGCACCCGCTGCGACGATTGCGCCGCCTGCGGAAGCCGATGAAGATTTGCCGGATGGCGTGAAAGCCTCGCCGATTGCGCGCAAGATTGCGACGGAACGCGGTATCGATCTTAAGCTGGTCACGGGTACGGGACCGGGCGGACGCATCATCAAGTCAGATGTCGAAACATGGGTTGCCCCGGTGATTGCGCCCGCGCCCGCTGCTGTCGCGCCGCCTGCCCCTGCGCCCGCCGCACTCGTCGGGCAGACATGGGGGACAGTGCCGACCGAAGATGTCGAGATCATCGAGCTGACGCGCATCCGTAACCGCATTGCCCAGCGCATGAGCCTGAGCAAGCAGCAGGTGCCGCACTTCTACGTGTCGAGCGAGATCGACACCCAGGCATTGCTGGATGTGCGTGCGGACATCAACAAGACGCAGCCAGAAGACGAGAAGATCACCGTCAACGACATGATCGTCAAGGCGACCGCGCTGGCGCTGGTGCAGTTCCCGAACCTGAATACCCACTTCTATGGGGACAAGATGGTGCGCCACAAGCGCATCAATATCGGCATCGCTGTTGCCATTCCCAACGGCTTGATCAATGTTGTGGCGAAGGATGCGGATAAGTACTCGCTCGGTACGATTGCGCGCAGTAACCGCGAGATGATTGCCCGCGCGCGTGAGGGCAAGGTCAAGCCGGAAGATGTGCAGGGCAGCACGTTCACGGTCAGCAATCTCGGGGCGTTCGATGTCGAGCATTTCCTCGCCATCATCAACCCGCCGGAAGCGGGCATTCTGGCTGTGTCGTCGGCGCGCAAAGTGCCGGTCGTGCTGGCGGATGGCACGCTGGCGGTGGGCAGCCGGATGAAGGTGACGGTCAGTGTCGATCACCGTGTCAGCGATGGTGCGGAAGGCGCGCAGTTCATGCAGGCGTTCAAAGCACTGATCGAGAACCCCAAGCGTCTGCTGGTGTAAAACTGAAACTATAGGGGACGTGCAGCAGCGCGTCCCTTTTTATCCACACACGCGGCGGTAAACATTCGCCGTTAATTCCCCCGCCGATACGCTTTCGCATAACGCAAACCCTTGTGCCACCATGTAGGCGCGCAGCCCGTCTGTCACTGTCATTTGTTGGGGCAGGTCAATCACGACCGTCGGCTGCAAGCGTTCCCAGACCAGTTCAGGAGCGCTCAACTGCCAGCGGTTCAGCGCTGTGACTTCCCCAGCGATGCTGTAAAGCTGTGGCTGATGCGGCAGCGTCCAGATCAACAAGTGCGTGCTGACAATCACATCGTTCTCACTGACCAGCGGCGCAAGGCGCGGCGTCAGTTCAGAATAGGCGTAATAGGGCAGGGCGCCTGTTTGCAGCCAGTCGGATAGAGTACGCCACTGAATGTTCACCAGCGGACTGGTCAGCAGGCAGAGAATCGCCAGAAGTGCCAGCGCCAGGTGGCGCAGAGGGAGAGCGAACTGTTGAAGATCGAGGTTGTGCGCCAGCAATGCGCTCGCCAGCACAATCAACAACGGCGCAAGCACCGTGCGGTAGCCCTGGCTATCCAGGATCAGTGCGCTGATCACCACCAGCGCCAGCCAGGGCAGATAGAGCAGGTCGCGATGGCTGCGTCGCCACAGCACAAAACCGACTCCCGCGTAAACGATCAGGCTTTCGAGCAGGGTTGGGAACGTCAGCGGGAAGAAGAAGTCGCGCAGGCGGACGGTGCGGCTGGCGACGAGTTCTGTAAAATAGGCGCTCAATCCGCCGACCGGCTGAATGTTGAGCAGGAAATAAAGGATTGTGCCGATGAATGCGCCTGCTGCAAACCCGAGTGCAGCCGTTGACGCGCAGCGCTGGCGGATCATCAGTATGGCGAACAGGCCTGCGTAATAGAGGCTTGTGCCAACAACCAGCACGATTGCCACCGCGTGAAGCTGCATGGCGAGCGTAGCGACCAGCCCCGCGAACGCGGCGTACAACCCCTGCCTGCGGATGCGCGGAGCGATGTGCGCGCTGATAACGAGAAAGGCGATCCAGACGCTTGCCGCAGCCATCTGGTGATGCGGGCGATAATCATGAACGGGGAAGAAGACACCGCTGCCGATGGCAAGCAGCACACTGAACCAGGCGGCAATGCTTCCGTACAGCCGCCGTGCCAGTGCCCATAAGCCGACGAGCATGACGCAATAGCCGACGAAATTCCACACGCGCCCCACGCGGATATCAAATGCGACCTGTTCCAGCAGCCAGCCATAGGCAGCAACGCTCCAGCCGATGCCCGGCACGATCGGTGTCGGTTCGGCAATCCAGGTGCGCGCGTAAATGCCGCCGCGCTGCGCAAACGTGCTGGCATAATCTGCCCAGTGCGCTTCATCGGGGCTGAACGGAAAGCGCGTCAGGGCATTAAACAGCAGCAGCGCCAGTATAACGAGCGCCACAACGCCGGGGAGCAGCAGCAGCCGCCGTGTCGCCCGCTGGCTGATGGCTTCGCTTGTTTGCGCGCAGATGAGCAGCGCCAGTCCTAATCCTGTGACCGCTGCTGCCTGCTGGAGTCGGTCTTCCATCGGCAGCAGCCACACCGCGCATATACCGCAGCCTGTGGCAGCCAGCAGCAGCAATCGCCCGTGCAGCGCCCATCTCTGCAACCAGCGGGCGAGCCGTGCTTGCTGAAGGGTGGCAATCGTCGCTGCGATCAGGAAACAGCCCTGCACACCTATCGCCAGCGCATAGCGTGTGCTATAACGCCCCAGCAGCAGGTTCGCGCCCTCGCTCTGATGCGCCAGCAGGTAGAGCAGAAGCAGGATTTGACTGATGAGGAACGCCAGCGTAAGCGTTTTGAAGATGCGATGACCAGAATACATGATGTGTTTATGGAAGAAACAAATGAGTGCAATTGTAATTGTCCACCGAATATAGCCATCTGACCCTTGTATTTCAAGCAAAAGGGCCAACACGCGGCAGGGTAACAACCAGGCGTGCTATTATGAGACAAACGCCGCGTCGGCCGTGCGCGCTCCTGCTGGTGACGATGGCGCGTGCGCGCTATTCATGACCGCCCCTCATGAAAAAGCGCGTAATAAATTACACCAATGCGCTATACTGGCAGTACAGAACGAGAAATTGAGTAATGGCTATGGCAATCAACGTTCGTGTCGGAATGCCGCTGGCAGACTTTATAGCGGAATCAAATACGCAGGTCTTTGAACTTATTCATGGTGAGCGAGTGCCGAAAATGCCAACTGTCGCCGGACACAACGAATCGCTCGATACTCTTTATATGCGCCTGCGCGCCCACACAGACACGCATGATCTCGGTTTGACACGTTCAGAAGCGACATTTGTGCTGCCTGATGGGTACGATGAACAGTGGGTAACAGGTTCGCGCACGCCGGATGTGATGTTCATCACCAAAGCGCGCATTGAAGCATACCGTGCGGCGCATCCAGACTGGCGCGAGAAGCCGTACTTGATCGTGCCGGACTTCGTGGCAGAGATCATTTCACCCAATGACAGCTTCAGCGATGTCGATGAGAAGGTAGATGTCTATCTCGCTGACGGCGTGCGGCTGATCTGGATTATCGATCCGCAGCGCCGCAAAGCCTTCTTTTACACCCCCGACGACGATCCGCAAAGGCTCGTTGGTACGGGGGAACTCTCCGGTGAGGATGTGATTCCCGGTTTCACGGTGCGGTTGGAAACGCTGGTGGGATAACATCACCTAGCGCACCCGCCGCTAGTTACGACGAGTACGCGCGGCTGCTGGTGACGATGGCGCGGTCGCGCTACTCCTGACCGTATACCCGTGTTTCGGGCTGGAACGCC
This sequence comes from Chloroflexota bacterium, assembly GCA_033763755.1. Classification (GTDB taxonomy): domain Bacteria; phylum Chloroflexota; class Anaerolineae; order Aggregatilineales; family Phototrophicaceae; genus Flexifilum. Next base: position 40,840 of record JANRJX010000194.1, on the reverse strand, counting down.
GCCCACGCAAACCAGAAGTGCGGCGCGGCGATTTGCAGCCGGAGCTGTGCGCCCGTCAACGTGCCTTCAAGCGCCTCGCCAAACGCATTCCAGCGCGTGTTCGTCTCCTCATCGCGAATGCTGCCGTCAGGGTCGAGCCGGAACGTCAACACCCGCTCATCGACTTCACGCCTGTACAACGCCGCCCAGCCGATGTCTTCCGCCTCAGCAATGACCTGTGCGCCGAGCGCGCTGGTGCTGCCCGCCTGCCACAGCGCGACGACAGGTACGCCGCCGACTTCATCGTTGATGACGACCTCTCGCTGCAAAATTGGGAACGGGTAGGCAATCGCTTCGCCCATCACCAGCCCCGCCAGCACATGCTCGGTAGCGGGCAGCCGTGTATCGACTGTGTCATCGAACAGGAACGGTGACTCCGTCTGGTCGTAGTTGACATACGGATTCTCCCCATAGCGGCGGCTATGCCCGGTCTCGCGCGAAAGCACCTGTCCCTCCGGAAACTGCTCGCTGAAGCCGCCGAAGCCCGTCACCAGCGACGGCACAGGGGTTAACTGCGTGCCGGTGTATGTACCGACGATGCCTTCACCCGTGAACTGCTGCCACCAGCTTTGTGTCTGGCGATCCCACATGATCAGGTCGCTGTTGCGCAGGTTGCCGCTCACTCCGAACGTCAACTCCGCATCGCCAACCGTGCGCTCGAACACCAGCGCGCTGTTGCACAGTGGGCAGAACGTGATGACGACCGGGACGCCGCCAACGGTGTCGTTGACGATCTCGTGCCAGGTCAGGATCGCCAGCGGGTAGGCGCGGGCGTCGCCGTCGATCTCCAGCTTGATAACAGGCGATTGCGGCGGCAGCCATTCCGCCGCTGCCGCGATGCTCTCGAACTGCGGCTCGTCAATCGGCGGGATGCCATCGGGTGGTACGCCACCCCAGAGAATCTCGCCAAAGGGAACGCTGCGCTGGCAAAAATCCGTCAGTTCCCAATACGATGTGTCGAACTGAACATTCTCATTCAAGAACGGGTTGCCGCAGCTGTACTGCTGTGCGTCAACAGGCGCGCTCACCATCAGGACGATCAGCAAACAGATGAGTACACCGACAAATTTCATAGTCACTCCAGTATCTCTAATCCGGCTTCTTCTAACAGATGTTCCACCCGCGCGCGATGCACGGTCAGCACCCGCCCGCTGCCGCCTAACACCGCCTCGCGCCGCAAATCATTGATCAGCAGGCTGGCGGTTGTGCGATTCAGCCCGGCAAGGCTGGCAATATCCGCCTGCGTGATTCCAGTCGGCAGGTGCGCCCAGCCGTCGCCGCTGCCTGGCACACGGCGTGCCAGCGTCAGCAGCGTACCGAGCAGGCGATAGTGCGCGTTCGCCTGGCGCATGGCGTGCAGCCGCGCCCATATTTCGCGTTGTTCGTCGGAAAACTGCTGGATCAGGTTCAGCCCCAACTGGGGAATGTCGCGGATCAAGCGTTCGAGATCGCTTTTGACCAAACCCGCAATGATCGCGTCGGTCACAGCGATGGCAGTCGCAATCCGTTTGGGATACTTGCCGAGGAACAGATGCCCGAACATATCGCCCGGCTGAAAGATGCCCAGAACCTGCTCATCGCCGCGCGCGTTGGAATAGGTCTTCTTGATGACACCTTCGTAGACCAGATAGATCATCAACGCCTGTTCGCCTGCACGGAACACAAATGCGCCACGCGAGATGTGTGTCACCCGCAGGGCGCGCTGGATCAGGTTCATCTCGTCCGGCGTTAATCCGCTGAACAATACCTGACAGGGGGAACAGATCGTGTCGTGCAAGCGTTCTTTCCTATGCCCCACTCACTGTGTATGGATTGAAACGCAAACGAGCGATGAATACAAAACCCTTAACGCAGAGACGGATTGCTCTGCGTCATTGCATCCCTGCGCCTCTGCGTTAAGAAGCCGGATTTCAAGCGCGGCTTGCCATGATGCGATAGACCACCGCTGCGATCACGCCGAAGATCAGGTGTCCGATCAGGCTGTTGATCTGCATCTCGCCAATTTGCAGCACCATCGCGTTCATGCCCAGGATCAGCGGCATCAGGATCAGCGCGCCGAGAATCCACCAGATGACGCCGTTGCCAATCCCCGCGCCAATCGTGACGCCCCAGTTGGCGGGCAGCCGCGACATGACGACACCGAAGACTGCGCCGATGAACGCGCTAATCAGCAGATGCACGATCCAGCCGACGACCACATCCTGCGAGCCGACCATCGATGCCACCATCGGCAGCATCCCCTGCACCTGCATCATGATGCCGAAGACGATGCCCCCGACAATGCCGCCTGCTACGCCGTTGATGATATGTTGTGTCAGTGAAGAAGTTGTTGCCGATGTCAAGGTTCCAGTAGCCATTGTTTTATCTCCTCTACCTGCGTTGCCGCAAGCGTAATGGAGATGAAATGCGTAAACTGTTGTGTAGACAACATTTGCTCCACCAATGGTCTCTTGACAGGCGCTATCAGATAAGTGCATGATGAGAGTTTCAGAAAATTTCCATCTCGAAGGCATCCTCATGTCCCCGCTACGCTTCACATCGCTGCGCGCGGTTTCGCTGGCGCACTTCTCGGTCGATTTGCTCAACAGTCTGGGCGCGGTCGTCTTCACGTTCATGAGCGCTCACCTGCTCTCGCTCACCAAGACGCAAATTGGGCTTGCCGCCAGCCTGTACGCACTCGTCGGCTCGCTCAGTCAACCGCTGTTCGGCTATCTGGCGGACAAGAATGGCGGGCGATCGTTGGGGGTGTGGAGCATGGTGTGGCTGCCCGTACTGCTTATGACCGCCTACTTCGTCGGCGCGGCGACGGGGAGCTTTGAACTGATGCTTGCCTTCTACGTAGTAGCGTCACTTGGCAGTGCCGCCTTTCACCCGATGGGCGCGCTCCACGCAAGCGGTGGCGACAAGACGCGCGCGGCGCGCAATCTGTCGTACTTCTTCCTGGCAGGGCAGCTTGGCTTGGCACTTGGTCCGCTGCTGGTCGGCTGGATGCTGGCGCAGACGCTGGCGATCACGCCTGACGGCTCGCTGCTGCCGCTGCTGATCTTCACGCCGCTGGTGCTGCCGGGCATGTGGGCAATGCAGCGCAGCCTGCCGGGCGAAGCCCAGTACACTGAGGCGCGCCAACGGGATGCCAGCGCAAGCAGCGGCAAGCTGACGATCCCCGTCAAGCTGCTGCTGTTCCTGGCGGCGGTTGTCGCGCTGCGCAGCCTGTCCACGCCGGGCGCTGCGCCGTTCATCCCGATCATGTTTGAGGCGAAAGGCTGGACGCCGGAATCCTACGGCTTCATCACCAGCATGTACTGGCTGGCGACCGCGCTCAGCCCGCTGCTCGCCAGCCGCCTGTCGGAGCGCTTTGGCAGCCGCGCGGTCATCGGCGCGACGCTGCTGCTGGGTGCGCCGATGTTCTGGTTCCTGCCGCAGAGCGACGGAATCGTCGCCGTCCTGCTGGCGCTGCTCGGCGGCGGGCTGACGGGCGCGTCGCACAGCATCATCGTCGCCGAAGGGCAGCGCATCATGCCCTCCGGCAAAGGCTTCGCGTCTGGCGCAGTCATGGGCTTCATTTTCGGTACAGGCGCGCTCGGCAGTCTGATCATCGGCGCGCTGTCCGACAGCGTCGGCATCACGATTGCTTTCGAGATCGTCGCCGTCGTCACAGTGGTCGCTGCTGTGTTGGGCTGGCTGCTGCCGGATAGCACGCCCGCGCGCACTGCTGCGCCTGTCGCACAGCCCGCCCCCGCACCTTCAGGGGACTAACAAAAGTGCTTACGTCCAGGTGCGCGAATCGGGCAGCGGACCGGGCATGACGATATGTTCTTCCGTGTACAGGTGGATGCGTACAGCCGCGAACAAGTCCGCGTCCGCGCCCGCGTCAATGCCAATCTGAGTGGCGAACGACGTCTCCATCTCTTCCTCGCTGTCCCACCACAACTCTGCCGTACCGTCGTACAACGGCGCGGTTCCGTTCGGCTGTGAGTCAGTCGCAATATTGATGCGGTAGCCTTTCAGCCCCGGCAGCTTACTGGAGAGCTTGGTGTGTTCTTCCACCCAGCGCTCGCGGAATTCGTCCATTGTCATGCCGGGTTTGCGTTTGAGAAATGCTATCAATTTGATCATGCTTACAAAGTCCTGTTTGAAATAACTCTCTCACGACTATATCCACGCCTACAGGCAACGTCAATCTTGCGGCAGCGGCGCCGCGCAAGTATGCTTCACACGTTTCGTCCTTAGCAGATGTGAGGCTGATCTTGGCAAGTATTCCTTTAGTCGATCTCAAGGCGCAGTACCAGGCGATTAAACCTGAAATTGACGCCGCTGTTGCGCGTGTGATCGAAAATACGGCGTTCATCGGCGGCAAAGAAGTCAAGGACTTCGAGACGGCGTTTGCCGCCTTCCAGCGCACGGAACGCTGCGTCGGCATCGCCAGCGGCACGGGCGCGATCATGCTGGCGCTTCAGGCGCTCGGCATCGGTGCGGGCGATGAAGTCATTACGACTACGCACACGTTCATCGCCACCGTCGAACCGATTGAGACGTTGGGCGCGGTTCCGGTGCTGGTCGATATTGACCCGGTCAGTTTCAACATCGATCCGCAGCAGATCGAAGCGAAGATCACCCCGCGCACCAAAGCGATCATGCCCGTGCATCTGTACGGACAGATGGCAAACATGGACACGATCATGGACATCGCCCGCCGTCACAACCTATACGTCATTGAGGATGCAGCGCAGGCACACGGCGCAGAGTGGCAGGGCAAGCGCGCCGGGCAAATCGGCGACGTTGCCTGTTTCAGCATGTACCCCGGCAAGAACCTGGGCGCGTATGGCGACGCGGGCGCGGTTTGCACCAACAACCACGCGCTGGCAGACAAGATTGCCAAACTGCGCGATCACGGGCGTACGAGCAAGTACAGCCATGATGAGATCGGCTACGGCGAGCGGCTGGACGGCATTCAGGCGGCGATCCTGGCTGCCAAGCTGCCGCATCTGGACGACTGGAACAATGCCCGCCGCGAACATGCGGCCTACTTTGATGAGATGCTGCTCGGCATTCCCGGCGTCTGTGTGCCGCAGCAGGTTCCCGGTGCGCGGCATATCTATCACATCTACTGTATCTCGGTAGCAGGCGACCGTGACGCCATTTTGAAGCAGTTGAACGCGCGCGGCATCGGCGCGGGCATCCACTATCCGATCCCGGTGCATCTACAGCCGGCGCTGGCGCATCGTGGTTATCGCGAAGGGGAACTGCCGCACGCCGAACGGGCGGCGAAGTCGATCATCAGCCTGCCGATCTACCCCGAACTGAGCGAGGCACAGCGCGAGGCGGTCGTCACGGCGCTGCGCGAGGTGATGACGGGTTAAACGAACGGTGTATGACTGCCGGAAGTGTGTCATGATGTGTGCATGGCAGCGTGAGGACTTATGATGCAGCGCATCCGGCAAGCCGCAGACCGTCCATTTGACCCCATAGACATTGCACCGCTGATCGTCTTTCGCATCGCATTCGGCGCGCTCATGCTCTGGGAAGTCTGGCGCTACTTCGAGTATGACCGCATCAGCCGCTACTATGTCGAACCGACCTTCTGGTTCCACTATTTCGGCTTTGAGTGGGTGCGTCCACTGCCCGGCGATGGCATGTTCCTGCTGTTTCACCTGCTCGGCGCACTGTCCGTATTGATCATCCTCGGCGCGTTCTATCGCCTGAGCATGACTCTATTCTGGCTGTGCTTTACGTATGTGTTCCTGCTGGATAAGACACAGTACCTCAATCACTTTTATCTGGTCAGCCTGGTCAGCTTTCTGCTAATCTTCGTCCCCACGCACCGCGCCCTGTCCATCGATGCATGGCGCAAGCCGTCGCTGCGCACAGACACCGTTCCGGCGTGGACGTTGTGGCTGCTGCGCGGGCAGATGGGCATCGTCTATTTCTTCGGTGGGCTGGCAAAGCTCAACCCCGATTGGCTGGTGGGGGAGCCGCTGCGCGAATGGATGGGCAACACCACCGACTTCCCGCTGATCGGGCATTTGTTCACCGAAGAGTGGATGGTCTATCTGTTCAGTTATGGCGGGCTGCTGCTCGATCTGTTCATCGTGCCGCTGCTGCTGTGGCGACGGACGCGCATTCCGGCGCTGCTGCTGTCGGCACTGTTCCACCTGATGAACGCGCGCCTGTTCAATATCGGCATCTTCCCCTGGTTCGCCATTGCCGCCACGCTCATGTTCATGCCGCCGCACTGGTTTCGCCCGCGCTGGCTGCGGCTGCCTGAAGCAGCGCCTGTTGTGGCGCACAACTCGGCACACAAAATGTGGATTCTGGGAGGCATCGCACTTTACTTTGCCATTCAGATTGCGCTCCCGCTGCGCCACTGGCTCTATCCCGGCGACCCAAGTTGGACGGAAGAAGGGCACACGCTGGCATGGCATATGCGCCTGCGTCAAAAAGCGGGCGACATCACATTCTATGCGGCAGATCCTGCCAGCGGCACGACATGGCAACTCCCGGCAGCGGATCATCTGTCGGCGCGGCAGTTTCGGCAGATGCAGGATAACCCGGACATGATCCTGCGCTTCGTCCACTATCTGGCGCGGACGCTGGCGGTCGATTACCCCAATTTGCAGATTTATGTGCGGTCAATGATGTCGCTGAACAGCCGCACGCCGCAGTTGCTGATTGACCCGACGGCTGACTTGACGCGCGAACCGGACAACCTGCTGGCGTCCGACTGGATACTGCCGCTCGTGCAGCGTCCATCTCCGCACCCGCCCGTACCTGTGCTGCTGATTTCACGACGCACCGAAGGCGTGCTGCTGTTGATGAATGTCGGGGCGACTCCCTATTCCATATCGTCGCTGCGCATCGAGACCAGCGAACATCATCTTCAAGGGGACGCGTTGGGCGTCACCGCGCTGCTGCCGTATGAATGCCTGATCGTCCATACCGACGATGCTGATCTGGCGAATGTCTTTGTGCCGTGCAATGAGACAGGGGCGCGCGTGGTGATTGCGCCCGCGCTGCTGCATGACCGATTGCAGGTAACGACCGACGCAGAGACGAGTGAGTGTGCAGGCGCAAGCTGTGTGGTGGCAGGTGCAGCAGGCTCATAGCCCAGGTGGATGTTTGATTTGGGTTTGCCTTATCACTACCGATAAACTTTATGCGCTATACTGTGTCCAGACCAGCACAGAAAAGTGTAGCGCTTATGGCTGACCAACCGATTGCCCCCCAATTTACCGACGCCGATGACTTCGCCGCTCATGCCCCGCCCATTGTCGGACGCACGCGCGCGCAGGCACAAGCGCCTGCCGCCCCGCGTGAGGCAGTACAGCGGCGCGGCTTGCTGGCGGCGATTGACCCCTATCTGGTCGCCATCGTCGTCACGCTGATCGCCTTCGGTGGCATGATGGTCTACAGCACGACGTTTGACTGGTCGTTCCAGGATTTCGGTAGTTCGACTGCGATCTTCTTTAACCAGTTCCGCTGGATGGCGGTCGGCGTCGGTGTGGCTGCGCTGCTAATGATCATCGATTATCGCGTGTGGAAGCGTTTCGCCGTGCCGATTCTGCTGAGTACCATCGGCATCCTGCTTGCGGTGCTGCTCTTCAGCGATTTCCGCTTCGGTGCGCGCCGTGCCTTCCTCAACGGTTCGTATCAACCGTCGGAACTGGCGGAACTGGCGATGATCATCTACATGGCGGCATGGCTGAGCGCCAAGAACGCGCGGCTCGGCAGCCTCGTGCGCGGCTTGCTGCCGTTTGGCGTGATCGTCGGCACGGTGGCGCTGCTGGTCGTCTTGCAGCCGGACTTAAGCGCCGCCGTCATGGTGGTCGCCGTCGCAGGCGCGATGTACTTTCTGGCGGGTGCGAACTGGATGCACCTCGGCGCGATCATCGGTGTGCTGGTGGCAGGCGTCATCTTTCTGAGCAGCGCGGGATTGCTGCCCGAATACGCGCAGGATCGTATTGACGAGTATGTAACAGGCATCACCGATCTCACGCAGTCCAGCTATCACACACGGCAGGCAGTGATCGCGTTTGTTAACGGCGGCTGGACGGGCGTGGGCTTGGGCAATGGTCGCCAGAAGTACGGTCCGCTGCCCGCGCCGCATACCGACAGCATCTTCGCGACGATTGGCGAAGAACTGGGCGTGATCGGCGCAAGCGTTGTCATTGGCTTGTACATCGCCTTCGTCATGCGCGGGCTGCGCATTTCGCGCCGTGCGCCGGACACGTTCGGGACACTGCTGGCGGCGGGCGTGGCGATGTGGGTGGCGATCAAGGCGGTGTTGAATATCGCCGTTATGTTGAATGTGTTACCGCAAACCGGTACGCCGCTGCCGTTTATCAGTTATGGCGGCTCGTCGCTGGTGGCGTTAATGGCGGGCGTTGGCTTGCTGTTGAGCGTGGCGCGCGTGACCGCGCGTCAGGAAGCAACACCGAAAAGGAAGAGTGCGAGTGCAAATACTGATCGCGGCTGGCGGAACGGGGGGACACGTCTATCCGGCGCTGGCAATCGCCGAGGCGCTTAAAGCGCTGCACCCGGATGTGACGCTGGCGTTTGTCGGCAGCGTGGATGGCTTTGAACGCCCGCTGATCGCTGAAAGCGGTGTGACGTTCGCGCGTTACGACGAGGTACGGGCGGGTCCGCTGCATGGGGTCCACCTGATGACGGCGCTCAAGAGCATCGCCCAGTTAGGGCTCGGCACGGTGCAGGCGTTCGGGCTGTTGGTGCGGCATCGTCCGTCGGCGCTGCTGCTGACGGGCGGGTGGGTCGGGCTGCCTGTGGCGCTGGCGGCGTGGGTGCTGCGGGTGCCGAGCCTGATCTACTTGCCAGACATTGAGCCGGGACTGACGATTCGCGCGCTGCGTCCGTTCGCGACGCAGGTGGCGATCACCACGCCCGCCAGTGAGCAGTACTTCCGCAGGGGGCAGACGATCGTCACGGGCTACCCGCTGCGCCAGGAAGTGCTGAATGCTACACGCGCCGACGCTATCGCATATTTCAAGCTTGATCCGTCACGCAAGACGCTGCTGGTGTTTGGGGGCAGTCGGGGCGCACGCACCATCAACAACGCGCTAATCGACCTGCTGCCTGTGCTGCAACAGCGCGATGACCTCCAGATCATTCATGTCACGGGCACGCTGGATTGGGACGACATCCAGTCGCGGCTACAGACGATGGGTGAATTGCCGCATTATCACCCGTTCGCCTACCTGCACCGCGAGATGGGGCTGGCGTTCGCCGCCGCCGATCTGGTGCTCAGTCGGTCGGGTGCGAGCATCCTCGGCGAATTTCCGTACTTCGGCTTGCCGTCGATTCTTGTGCCATATCCGTATGCCTGGCGCTACCAGAAAGTAAATGCTGATTATCTGGCAGAACGCGGCGCGGCAATTGTGATGCAAGATGCTGACATGGCGCGCGATTTATTGGGTACAATGAACGGACTGCTCGACGATCCGGCGCGGCTGGCACAGATGCGAGATGCCGCACGCGCGCTGGCGCAGCCGGACGGCGCACGACGGGCAGTAGAGGCATTGACGCGGCTCGCAAAAGGGTAAGCAATGATCCAGCTCTCGACAGTTATGTGGGTACTGGCATTCTTCTTCGCAATTTCCGGCTGGAATCGCGGCTGGAACAAAGAGCTGATCGCAACCGCAGGGATTATCCTGGGGTTATTCGCGTTGAACCAGTTCGACCCGCTGCTGCGTCAGCAGTTGTTCGGCACCCTGCCTGACCTGGAGCGCAACCGCACGATCTTCTTCATGCAGTCGATCATCTTTATCATCATCGTCTTCTTCGCCTATCAGACGCGCGCGCTGATCGGTGATGATGCGCGGCGGCGGGATGGACGGGATGGGCGCGACAGCCTGCAAGAAAGTGCGCTCGGCGGCATTCTCGGTTTCATCAACGGCTACCTGATCTGGGGGTCGTTGTGGTACTTCATGGACATCAACCGCTACCCTTTGCAGCCGGACATTGTGCAGCCGGTCGCCGGCTCGATCAGTGCGCAGACGCGCGAAATCCTGCCTCTGGTCGTCCTGATCGGTCCTGAAGGCAGAGGCGACCTGCTGGCAATCGCCGTCATTGCGCTGTTCCTGATCGTGCTGATTATCATTTAGAAGTCAAACATGATTCAACTGTCAACCATGATGTGGGTGTTGGCGCTCTTCTTCGCGATTGCGGGCTGGGTGCGCGGCTGGAACAAAGAATTGATCGCGACGGCGGGGATCGTGCTGGCACTGTTCGCGCTCTTCCAGTTCGATACGCTGCTGCGCGGGACGCTGCTGGCGGGTGTGGACCGCGATCAGGTCTTTTTCGTGCAGATCGGCATCTTCATCGCGATTGTCTTCTTCGCCTACCAGACGCGCGCATTGATCGGCGAACGACGTGGCAGTGCCGAAAACTTACAGGAGAGTCTACTCGGCGCGATCCTCGGATTCGTCAACGGCTATCTCATCTGGGGGTCGATCTGGTATTTCCTCGACATCAACGAGTATCCCTGGACGGGGTGGTTCACTGCGCCTGCGCCAGGCTCGCCGAGCGATAATGCGATTGGTTTGCTGCCGCTGGTAGTGTTCGGCGGCGGTACGAACGGCACCGGGGACTTCCTCGCAGTCGCCGTCGTCGTCATGTTCGTCATTGTGCTGGTCATGATATAAATCAATGATTCTAAAACCCGGACAACATGTTCATATCGTGGGGATTGGCGGCAGCGGCATGAGCGCCATTGCCCGCGTCCTGCTGCAAAAAGGCTTCACTGTCTCTGGTAGTGACAAGGCAAGCAATGACCTGACACGCGCGCTTGCCCAACAGGGCGTGACCATCTACAACGGACACGCCGCCGCCAACGTCAGCGGTGCAGATGTCGTGATCATCACGTCCGCTGTACAGCCGAGCCATGTCGAAGTCGCCGCCGCGCGCAGCCATGACATCCCGACCTACAAGCGTTCGGACATCATCGCCGAGTTGATGGAAGGGCAGGTCGGTATTGCCATTGCGGGCACGCACGGCAAGACGACTACCACCTCCATGACCGCGCATATCCTGCTGGAGACGCTGCGCGAACCCAGTTACATCATCGGCGGCGTGCTGCGCTCGACCGGACACAACGCCGCTTATGGCAAAGGCGCTGCGTTCGTGATCGAAGCGGACGAATATGACCACATGTTTCTGGGGCTGCATCCACAGGTGGCGGTGATCACCAGCATCGAGTGGGATCATCCCGACTTCTTCCCGACGCCGCAAGCGATGAACGCCGCGTTTCGCCGTTTCGCGCGTCTGCTCCCGAATGATGGCGCCCTGATCGCCTGTGCTGACGACGCGGGCGCGCTGGAACTGGCGCTGCATCGGCGTGCCGAAGGCGGGCGGACGCTGCTCTACAGCGCGGTCGCGCCAGAGGCAGACTGGCGTGCGGCGGCGGTCATCATCTCGCAGAAGGAAACGCGCTTCGCCGTCTGGCACAACGGCGAGGTGCAGGGCGAAGTCCGGCTGCGTGTGCCGGGGCGTCATAACGTGCTGAACGCGCTTGCGGCAATTGCGGCGGCGCACACGCAGGGCGTGGGTTTCGCGGCTTCGGCGTCGGCGCTGGCGACATTCGAGGGCGCGGGGCGACGCTTTGAGATGCGTGGCGAGAAAGCGGGCGTGGTCGTAATCGATGATTACGCGCACCATCCGACCGCCATCCGCGTGACGCTGGCGGCAGCGAAAGCGCGCTATCCCGATCGGGCAATCTGGGCCGTATGGCAGCCGCACACCTTCAGCCGCACGCAGTCGCTGTTTGATGAGTACCTGACAGCGTTTGCGGATGCCGATCATGTGCTGGTGACGGACATCTACGCGGCGCGTGAGCAGCCGCGCGACGGCGTGACCAGTGCCGCGCTGGTAAACGCGATGACGCACCCCGACGCGCGCCACACCCCGACGTTTGCTGCGACGGTCGAAGCGCTGCTGCGCGATGTGACAGCGCCCGCCGCAATTCTCATCATGAGCGCGGGCGATGCACCGCAAATCGGGATCGAGTATCTGAAGCAGAAAGCGTCTTGAATAAGCTCTTTTCTCGCTTAAGATCATGACATGCGCATGACAAAGGCATATTTATGTCCAATAAAATCCCGGTGATTCGCCAGATCAACTGGTTCGCGGTGGCGGCACAGACCGTCATCGTGATTATGCTCATCCTGCTCATCTTCCTGCTGACACCGCCGCCGGAAACGCCTGTCGATGCCTCAAATCGCGTGTGGAGACCGCTGCTGATCGCCCTATGCATCTATGTCGGTTGGTCGTTCATCTCCAAGCTGCTTGCCTTTCGGGAGCATCGCAAGGGGATGCTGCTGATTCGGCAGGAGAAGTACCGCGAGGCAATCGAGGCGTTCAAGCGCAGCTACGACCAGTTCGCGGATTACCCCTGGATCGACCGCCTGCGCTGGCTGGTGTGCCTGGATGCGTCGGCGGTGTCGTATCGCGAGATGGCGCTGGTCAACATCGCCTTCTGCCATGTCTATCTCGATGAGGGCGAACAGGCGAAGCAGGTGTACGAGCGCGTCTTGCAGGAATTCCCCGGCAGCATGATCGCCCGCAGCGCCATGCGCATGATCGAGTCGTTCGAGAAACGCACAGGAACCAGTTTATGAGCGAACAGGCACGCACTATCGGCAGCATCAGCCAGCGCTATCTGATTTTGCAGATCATTGTTTTTGCGCTCATTATCTCGGCACTCTATCTTTTTCTGCCGCTGCCCGCGCAGGGCGTGACGTTTCTGCCGCTGTTGATCGGCGCTGGGTTGTATCTGATCTGGTCGCGGTTGGCACAGGTGGTCTTTTTGCGTCACCACCGCACGGGCATTACCTTCCTGCGCGCTGGCGCATATCCACAGGCGATCCAGTCGTTCGAGCAGAGTTATGCACTCTTCAATCAGCGCCCCTGGCTGGATCAGTACCGCTGGATCACGCTGCTCAGCCCGTCGTCGATCAGCTACCGCGAGATGGCGCTCAACAATCTGGGCTATGCGCAGTTGCAACTGGGCAAGCACAAGAATGCGCGCACGACCTTCCAAACACTGCTCGACGCCTTTCCGCAGAGCCTGATGGCGGACACCGCGCGCCAGATCATTACCCGCATTGACTCACAGAACGGGCGGTATCGGGGATGAGCCTACGTCTCCCCTCTCCCTACGCCGACCGCCTCCTCCGTGATGAGCCGCTGGCGCGCTTCACGGCGGCGCGGCTGGGCGGACCGGGCGATCTCGTCTACATCGCACGCGAGTCGACCGATGAACTGGCGGCGGTTGTCTCATCCGCGTGGGCGCAGGACGTGCCTGTGTATATTCTCGGCGGCGGCGCGAATGTCCTCATCAGCGATACGGGTGTGCGCGGGCTGGTCGTCGTCAATCATGTCGATGGGGTGACGTTCGGCGATGAGGGTAACGTCGATGTCGAAAGCGGTCACGCGCTGACGGTGCTGGCGCGCAAATGTGCCGCGCGCGGGCTGGCGGGCTTTGAGTGGGCGAGCAGTGTGCCGGGAACCATTGGCGGTGCGGTCGTCAACAACGCAGGCGCACACGGCGGTGACATGGCGGGGAATATCGTCAACATTGAAATCATGGACGTAGGGACGCGCAACGACGTGTCCAACGAATTTGACCAACAGGTACAAACGAGTAACAACGCTTCCCTTGGATTCGAACAAATCGGACGCGCCATTGCGCGTCCCTACACGATGACACGCGACCAACTCGCCTACGCCTACCGCACGTCGGCGTTGAAGGCGCGGGCAGATCGGCGCTTTCTGATGCTGCGGGCGCGGCTGCACCTGACGCCTGATGACCCCGACGCGATCCAGGCACGCATGGACGCCTTCATCGCGCACCGCAAGCGCACGCAGCCGCCAGGTGCGAGTCTGGGGAGCATCTTCAAGAATCCGCCCGGTGACTACGCCGGGCGGCTGATTGAGTCATGCGGATTGAAAGGCTACAGCATCGGCGGAGCGCAGGTGTCGCCGCTGCACGCCAACTTCTTCATCAACACGGGCAGCGCCACCAGCAGCGATTACGCCGCGCTAGTGCGCCATGTGCAGGCACAAGTCGCGCAGCAGACAGGCGTGACCCTCGAAACCGAAATCGAGATGCTTTAGCCCGGCTTCTCGCCCCAGTGGACTGCCATCGTGCCGAACATGAACGTTTTGTACTGCACCTTCACGAAGCCTGCCGCCTGCATCAGGGCGACCAGCTCATCGGGCGTCTTGAACGCCTGTGTCGATTCGGGCAGGTAGCTGTAGGCGTCGGCGTTGCTGCTGATGAGCTTGCCGAGCGTCGGGATGACGTACTTGAGGTGGATCAGGATGAGCGGGCGCAGCAGGTTGCGCGGTGGTGGCGACGTATCGAGGATGACGACGCGCCCGCCCGGCTTCAGCACGCGCATCTGCTCGGCGAAGGCGCGCGGAATGTCGTAAACGTTGCGGATCAGGTAACCCGCCGTCACCGCGTCAAAGCTGGCGTCGGGGTAGGGCAGGTTGAGTGCGTCCGCGCCGTTCCAGAAGACCTGGTCGCCGTAGCGCAGCGTTTGCCCGACCTGCATCATGCCGAGCGAGAAATCGCCGCCGACCGTGCGCACGCCCGGGACTGCCGCCAGCGCTTCAAAGGCGATGTCGCCCGTCCCCGTCGCCAGGTCGAGCATGGTATCGCCCGCGCGCAATCGTGCCTTTTGAATGACGAAGCGCCGCCATTTCAAATCCTGCCCGAATGTCATCAGGCGGTTCATGAGGTTGTAGCGCCCGGCGATGCGGTCGAACATATCCTGGACGTATTCCGCGCGCGCCTTGCCTTGTAAGAGTGCCATCGTTCAATCCGTATTGAATCTCGTGAAAGTTATAGCACCATTATCGCGCAAAAAGAGCTTTCGTGAGTGCGGTATTCACCAGACACTCACGCGCCGCGCAGCGTGGTACCCCAATAGGCAAGGATTTGTGCCCATGCCTCGGCAGGTGCGCCGCCCGCCGCGATGCCCGCCGGATTGACGAAGGCGTGCGGCATCTCAGGATAGATCGTGACTGTATGCGGGATGCCTGCTGCTGCCAGCGCTGCCTCGAACGCTTCGACCTCACTGACGGGGATTTGCTGGTCGCGTTCGCCGAAGATGCCCAGCACGGACTTGCCGCTTTCGAGCAGCGCGCCAAATGCCGCAGCGTCATCCACAGTGTCGCCGTACAGGTTGATCGTCCCAGCGATCTGTGCGTTATCGATGGCATGGCGCAGCGCTACGCCGCCGCCATAGCAGAAGCCCATCACGCCGATGCGCAGCGCGTCTACTTCCGGCAGCGCTGCCAGAAAGTCGAACGCGGATTGCATGTCGGCGTCTACGCGCTCGGTCGGGGCAGTAATGCGCAGGTAGAGCGCGCCCGGCACTGTGGTTGCCAGGTTGCCGCGATACGTATCCGGCGCGAGGACGACATAGCCCTCCTCCGCCAGCTTGTCCGCCATCTCGACGATTTCGGCGTTCAACCCCCACCACTCATGCACCATCAACACAGCGGGCATCGCGGCGTCTGTGGCGGCGTTGTCTGGCATCGCCATGTAGCCGCGCAGGATCGTACCATCGGCGGCAGGGTAGGTGACGTTGGTGTAGTTTGCGGAACTATCGCCGCCGAGCGAGTCGGTGACGATGAAAAAGCCGAGAATGCCGACGAGCGCGATCAACAGCAGCAGCGCGACGAGCGCAACGATGCGCAGCAAACGTTTCATTGTGGCTAACCCTCTAGTATTCGACTGGCTCGAACGCTGCGTAGTATGCCAGAATTTCCAGAACAGTGCTGCTGCCCTGTGCTGCGCTTTCCGCAGTGAGGCGCTGGAATTCCTGTTTGCTCAACCGCCGCTCAGCGTTTGCCATCGTCTTGTGCATCATCGCTTCGCTCAGGTGCGGTCGCGCCCCGCTTTGATGGCTGAGTGCCGAGGCAGTCTTTCTTCGCGCTGTCGCTGCTGCGCCTGTGACAATTGGCACAGAACGTCTGCTTCGGCTGCTTTGTCGCTCGTTTCCTGCGCCAGCGTCAGCGCCTGTTTGTAAACAGCGATCGCTTCGGTCAGATTGCCCGTCGCGAGGATGACATTTCCAAGCAGTCGCTTGAGCGTCAAACGCTGAGTCATGTACTCCGGGTGGCCCTTCACCAGTTCCAGCGCCTGTTCCAAAAGGGTGCGGGCGTTGATATGACTTAAGCCACGCTCAA
This sequence comes from Chloroflexota bacterium, assembly GCA_033763755.1. Taxonomy (GTDB): domain Bacteria; phylum Chloroflexota; class Anaerolineae; order Aggregatilineales; family Phototrophicaceae; genus Flexifilum. The sequence continues at coordinate 24,592 of JANRJX010000194.1, read as the reverse complement.
AGAAGACTTCGATCATCGCTTCAACATAAGCGACCATCTTTCCATAGTCGCCTGCATCGCGCCAACGCCCGGCAAGTATTGCATAGTAAGCCAGATTGTCGGGATAGACCGCTTCAATCGTTTCTGCTGCCAGAATATGCAGCCGCCGCAGGTAGTCTTCATCGAGTCCATTCAGCACGGCGGCACGTACCTGATCATGTGTAAAGCGCCAGACACCATCCTGTTGGTCCAGCACGGCGGCATTTGCCCATTTGGTGAGCCAGTCGTCATAGTCCAGTTCATCATCGACAGTTTTGAGCAGTGCAATATCAACATCTCGACCGATAACGGCTGCCAGCCGCAGCATGGTCTGATAATCCAGCGGCAGCTTTTGCAGACGGCGTTTGACGCTGTTGTTGATGGCATCCGAGACGACACGAGTCGGCAGCGGTGTCTGGCTGACGGCGGATAGATTGCCGCTGGAGTCTGCTAATGTGCGCAGGATTTCGACGATAAAGTAGGCATTGCCTTCGGTTTCACGCTCAATCAGGTGAATGAGTTGATCGCCTGCACGACCGAGGATGTTGATGCTGATCTGGCGGATTTCTTCGGACGACAGGCGTTCCAGCGGGATACGCTGGAGGTGCGACAGCCGTTCGGCAACGCGCGTTGTCTCGTCTGACCGGTAACTGCCGACGACCATCAGACGGGTCTTTTGGCTGAGCCGCATCAGTTCATTCAGCACATTCAGGCTTTCATCCATGCGATCCAGTCCTTCAAACAGCAGCACCAGCGGCTCTGTCTGGCGGGCAATAACGCTGTGCAGCGTTGCAGCGAGGAGGATGATGGTGTATTCAGGGTTAGGATCTCGGCGTGAATAGGGGCGCTGGCGGCGTGGGTCAAGACTGGGCAGGACGATGCTCAGGACGGTGCGTTCGTCTTCAGAGAGGGCTGTCGTCAATGCCAGCGCGCGCACAACCTCACGCCACAGGTGATACGGGTACATCATCACCAGTTCCTGGCAGTCAACCCGCAGCACCCGTGCGCCATTGACCAGCGCGCGAATACGCACTTCGTCCAGCAGCCGCGTCTTGCCGACGCCCTTTTCGCCGCCGACCAGCCAGCCAGAGCCGTGTCCTTGTTTTGCCTGTGTGAGCGCGTTGGTCAGCAGCTGCAGCTCACGCTGTCGTCCCACAAACGCGGGCGTTGTCAGGTAGCTGTCCAGCGTCTCGCGGTCTTGCACCGGGGCGGGTAAATCCGTTGCCGCGCAGAACGCAGCGAGAAAGTCATTCACACCGCTATATCGGTTGTCCGGCTGCGGGTCCGTCAAGCGGGCAACAATGATGCGCAGTGCGAGCGGCAGCATCGAAAAATCAATGGGTCTTTGAATGCGCATCATCGCCAGAATGTCGTTGGGGTCGAGCGGGTGTGTACCCGTCAGAACTTCATATGCCACCAGTCCGGCTGCGTACAGGTCACTCCTGATGCTCGATGCACGTCCTTGAAAGAGTTCCGGCGCCATGTAGCCGATGGTGCCGAGAATGTCCCCGTTAGGTTCACTGCTACCGCGTGGTTTGACTTCGTGGTCTTTGGAAAGCCCGAAATCTGTCACCTTCAGCTTGCCGTCTGCCGTCACCAGCAGGTTGGCAGGCTTGAGATCGCGATGCAGCACACCACGATGATGCAGATACATGAGCGCCTGGAACATTTCCAGCAGCAGGCGCGCGCGTACTTGCATGTCCGCCTTGAGGCTGTAGTGGGTGATCGTTTCGGCACCTTCGACCAGTTCCATCGTGAAGAAGGGGATATTCTGGCGCGTAAAGCCGTAATCGAGTACGCTGATGATGTGAGGATGGCGCAGACGTGCCAGTGTGCGGAACTCACGGGCGAGCGCAAGGCGCGGATCGCTGCCGTGTAAGTGGTCCGCGCTGGACTCAGGCGTGGCGGACTCTGCCAGAGTCTTCAAGGCGATGATTTCGCCTGTAAAGTAGTCGGTTGCGCGGTACACTTCTCCCATGCCGCCACGCCCGACCAGTGACGAAAGCTCGTAACGCCCGGCGATAAAGTCTGCGTTGGCTGTGTTTGAATATGTTCTTTTGTTCATATTTAATCGATTATATAGACCTTTTATTATGATGCAACAATAGTTTATTTTCCTTAATTTTTGCTCTTACAGGCGCGCTTACGCTCTATCTTTGAGAGGCAAACATGGCAGACACGACACTCACAACGCAGACCGGCGCAGAGATTGAATACACGGCACTGCGCGAAGAACTGGTCAAGCGCATGGAAGCGCGCACCCAGTTCATTTCGATCACGCTGACGCTGGGCGGCGCATTTCTCGGCATCGGCTGGGGACAGGGGGCGGTAGCGCTGCTGGTGTTCCCGCCGCTTGCCGCGCTGCTGGCGTCCGGTTGGGCGCAGAACGAAACGCGCCTGCAACAAATCCAGGTCTACATTCGCGAGCAGCTCAGCGAGAAGATTCCCGGCTTAGGCTGGGAGAAGTTCGCCCATGAAATGGATCAGAAGACGCGCTCAACAGGCTGGTTGATGGATCTGTTCTCGGTCGGCGGTATCTTCATCCTGACGCAACTGCTGGCGATCTTCCTTGGCTCCTTCCGGTTGGATGCGAGGGAGCCTGTCCAACTGCTGCTGATGGTGGTCGCGCTGGCGTCAGTCGTGATTGTGGTGCTGCTCATCAACCATGTGCGGCGGCAGATACGCTGATGCCCGCGATTTGTTCGCTGACCTGCCACAGGCGGTGTTGTGATTCCTCATCATAGGAGGCGGCAGACGAAGTGGCAGGCTTGCTTTTGGTGAAGTATTTGCCCGTCATGCCGTTGACTTCCGGCGATGACGCCAGATAAATCGATGTCTGCGCGCCTTGTTCCGGCGTGATGGTCATCATTTTGAAGAGCGTGAACAGTACCTTGCTGATGACATCTTTGTTGTTCATGCCGAAGCCGGTCGAAACCGCGCCGGGGTGGAGCGCATTGGCGGTGACGCCTGTGCCGACCAGCCGCCGCGCCAGTTCGTAGGTGAACAACACGTTCGCCAGTTTCGAGCGGCTGTATGCGCCAAAGCCAAAGTACGACTTCTCACCTTGCAGATTGTCAAAATCCAGTTTCTGGACGCCAAAGTGCGCATTGGATGAGACGTTGATAACGCGGGCGGGTGCGCTTTCACACAGCAGGTCGAGCAGACGATGGGTGAGCAGGAAGTAGCTCATGTGGTTCAGCGCGAATGTCAGTTCCAGCCCTTCGCTGGTGACATGCCGTTCGTTGAAGATGCCGCCGGCGTTATTGAGCAGCACATCGAGGCGGTCGTAGCGCTTGAGAATGTCGTCCGCCAGCGCGTGAACGCCCGACATCAGCGATAGGTCTGCCAGTGCGTGATGAACGCGCTCATGACCGGCTGCCTGCCGGATGGCGCTCACGACCTGTTCCGTTTTCTGTGAATCGCGCCCGGCGACAATGACTGTTGCGCCTTTTTTCGCCAGCTCCAGCGCTGCGACCTTGCCGATCCCGTTGGTCGCGCCTGTGATCAAGCAGACTTTGCCCTGCATCGCGTTGCACCTCGTCCCTGCTTACACTACACCTCACTCAAATTATAGGGACGTGTTGAGGGACGCCCATGAACTCTCATCGACTGCTCTAGAAGCGGGCAGGATTCATGAGTGCGCAGGGTAGGATACATCAGGGCAGCATACATCCTACCCCTACAGGAACCGTACCTTTGTCGTAGGTGTCGGTAACATCAACTTCGGGTTATACTTTGGACAATTATTTGTCGGCATGGGGGGTACTCGCCCCGCCCATAGATGGAGGACGCGGGTATGCAGTCACACATTCACACACGCGGGCTGGCTCGTTGGTCACTGCTGCTGGTTGCTACACTGTTGCTGATGATGCAAATTGCACCCGTCTACGCCGCGCCCGTCGCGAACCCGGACACGTATTTCGTAGTGCAAGACACGGTGCTAAACGTTCCCGGTGGGTCGGGCTTGATTGCCAACGACTCGGGGCTATCACCCCTGAATGTCATTAACGCAACCGCGCCTGCGCCATCCGGCGGCTTGACTGTTGACCCTAGCGGTTCGTTCATCTTCACACCCGTTGCCGGATTTACCGGAATCGTTACGTTCAGCTACACGGTGCAGGATGCTTCTGCTGCGCCGAATACGGCTGTGGGCAACGTGACCATCAACGTCATTGCGGCGCCAGTCGCAAACCCCGACACGTATTCAACGGCAGCCGGGCAGCCCCTGGTGGTGGGAGACGGTGCTGATCCTGCACCGGCAGGCGTACTGGTGAACGATACGCCGTCAAGCGCGTTTTCCAGCGCCACTCCTGCCAATCCTGTGCTTACGCCCGCAGGCGCAGGAACGGTGCTATTGAACAACAACGGCAGTTTCTCGTATGTACCCGCAGGTGGGTTTACCGGAGTTGTCACGTTCCAGTACACGTTTCAGGTCGGCGTGGGTAACGCAACCACGACGGGCACAGTGACGATCACGGTGATAGCGGCGACCAATACACCTGTCCCCGGCTTACCGATTGCCAACCCTGACACCTACAACACACCCGGCAATGTTGTGCTGGACGTGCCTGTTCCTGGCGTGCTGGCGAATGATGTCGTCAACGGTGCTGGCACATTGACTGCAGAACTCATCACAAATGTCACCAGTTCTGCTGGCAACGTCCAATTTAATGCCAACGGTTCATTCCGCTATACCCCGCTGCTCAATTTCATCGGCGTTGCGCAATTCACGTATCTTGCGCGGCGCAGCAGCGATAATGTGGCGTCAGCGCCCGTCACCGTGACCATTAATGTCGGCGCACTGGTGACAGCCACCCCCGCCGCCGTTATCACCGCCGTCAACGATACCTATAACGTCACGGCTGGCACGCTCTTCAGCGTTCCCGCGCCGGGTGTGTTGTCCAACGATACCAGCACCGTCGTCGGGCAGTTGACCGCCGTGCTGGTCAATACGGTGACGTCAGGCAGCCTGACCTTTAACACGGACGGCTCGTTCATCTACACCTCACCGACCGGCTTTACAGGAACAGTGACATTTACATATCAGGCGCGGCAAGGCACTGCTGTCTCCAATCTGGCGACCGTGACACTCAATATCAGCCCGCTGTTCCCGACAGCAACGCCGCCCTTCCTCGGCACGGCAACGCCGCTCGGCACGCCCGCAATTACGGCGCTCCCGCCGACGTTCATCCCGCTCTTCATCCCCGGTTCGACGCCTGTGCCGCAGCCCGTTCCCAATGGCGGCGCGACCGGGCAGCTTCCGGTGGGCGATGTGACGTTCGTCGTCAATCGCGACGGCGTGAACGTGCGCCTGTTCCCGGCGATTGGCGCGGAGGTCATCGGGTTCGTTAACTCCGGCTTCCAGGCTCCTGTGCGCGCCCGCAGCGCGGACGGGCAGTGGCTCAAGATCGATTTCAGCGGCGAAGAAGGCTGGATCGGCGTGGCAGTGCTGACCATCCTCAGCGGCAATGTGGACGCGCTGATCGTCGAAGACCCGCGCACCATCCCGTATGGCGGCTGGGGCAGCCCGCGCGCAGGCTTGACCAACCGCACCAGCGCCATCACAGGGAGACTGGCAGACAGCGGCGTGCGTGTGCGTTCTGGTCCCAGCCGCGCCTATGTCGTGCTGGCGAACGCGCCGCGCTACACCGTCTTCTCGATTCTGGGGCGCACGTTCAACAATGCCTGGTTCCAGGTCAACTTTGACGGCGTGCTGGGCTGGGTGATCGCGCGCGAAGTCGAGCTGCAGAACGCCAATTTCACAGACGCGCCGATTGATGGCATCGTTGCGGACGCACTGCCGATCTCCGAAGACACCACCAACAACTATGTCGGCACGCTGCAACTGCTGCTGGATCGGCTCAATCTGGCGCAGGCATCGCTCGACGATGTGCGCCAGCGCTTCACCGACGCGGCGCTGACGGGCGCATTGCAATGCGGCAACTACCCGCCGCGCCCGACGGGCTATTCGGTCGCCAACCCGCTTGCCGCTGCCTTCTATGATACGCTGGTGCCAGTGGTCGATAACTTCAATTCGGCGATGGCAAACCTGCGCAACGTCATCGATATTCTGATTGACGTGTGTACAAACAGCAACGGCGTCGTCGGGCAGGGCAGCATCCAGGTGGCGCTGGAAGCAATCGCGGCTGCAGACGGGTTGTTCACCAGCGTGCGTGCTCGCCTGACCGCGCTCATCCCGCTGCCACAGGATATCGGACCTGAAGACTGTCCGTTCACATTCGCGCGCCAGACGGAAGTCCTGCCGCGCATCCAGCAAGGGCAGCTCGCAGTCGTGCAGTTGAACGCGCGTCGCTTCGTCGTCGGCTTCTGTGTCGATGCGACGGCTGGCACGCAGATCCGTGTCGAAATCCTGACGTTCCGCGGGAACGCGCGTCCGGTGGTATCGATCAGCGCCTATGACAACCCGACGAACTTCCTCGGCGTGGGGCGGGCAGACGCGGAAAACGATTATGTTCTCGTCGGACCCATCCAAATCGACCGCACAGGCGTATATTTGATCGTACTGAGCGATCTCGATGTGGATCGCCAGGAACCGTTGGATGCGCAGGTGGCACTGCTCGTGACGAACGTGACCGGACTGTCTGGCTCCCTGACGCCGGGGTTGAGTATTGACCCGGCCACGGGACAACTGATCGCCAATCCGAACCCTGGTGTGGCGCTGCCGACGGTGGACCCAGCGCTGGTACCTGTGGTTCCCGGTTTGGGAACACCCGGTGCCGTGCGGACGATAGAACCGCCCACATAAGCGCCTGTATCGTCAGCGATTGACGATTGGCTGCCTATGGCTAAGCAGCAGTGCAGTGTTTCGTGAGTCAGACATGAGGGATTAGACTCCTGTCTGGCTCACAGGCTTACAATACTCGTTATCGTTCACCTTCGTTGCCGCATAAAGTGTCATCCACCTGTTATTGTGGATCGCGGTCACGGTTGGCATGCACAACCGTCAGGGGAGATAAGAGTATGCGCATTTCTGTCATCACGTCCTGGTTTACCGATGTCATCGGTGGTAGCGGCACAGGGGTTTTCTTCAACAGCTTTGTTGATGGGCTGCGCAATCGCGGCTACGATGTCGAACTCATCGCGCCCGTGTTGCGCGCCGAAGATTACGTCAATATCACCTTGGAACGTTTCCTCTTCAATACTCAACTGCGCAATGACCCGCGTATCCAACAGGCAGATGTGTTGATCGGCTTTGATTACGACGGTTACGGCATTGATCCGCTCCAGCGCCCGCCGATGATCGCCTCGGCGCATGCTATCTTTGGCGATGTCATCCAGTGGGAGCGCGAACCTGTGCGGACGATGGTGGAGGCGCAGGCGTTCTTCGACCGCGTATCGATGCAGCAGGCGGACCGCGTGACGTGTGGCAGCGACTACGCGCGCGACCGCATCAGCGCGCTCTACAACATTCCGGAAGACAAGATCATCACCATTCCGCACGGCATGAATGTGCCGTACTGGATACGTCAGGCACAGATGATGACGCGCACCGAGAACGATCATCCCGTGCTGCTGGCGGTGAGCAAGATGTACCCGCGCAAACGGCTGGATATTCTGTTGCGCGCCATGCCCGCTATCATCGCGCTGCACCCGACGGTAGAACTGCGCGTAGTTGGCGACGGGCTGGAGTGGGAGGCGATGCGTGCGCTTAGCCGCGAAATCGGCATTGACGATCATGTGACGTGGCTCGGCAACGTGGCGGATGAGCGCGCCTTTGCCCGTGAGTGGGTGCAGGCAGATATCTTCTGCCATCCCAGCCTGCAAGAAACATTTGGCTTCGTGTATCTGGAAGCGATGATGATGGGCAAGCCGATTGTGGCGTCGGACGCCAGCGCCGCGCCGGAAGTGGTCGGGGATGCCGGACTTATGGTGGAACCGGAAGACTCAGTCGGTTACGCCAACGCGGTGGACCGCCTGCTGCTGGACGAGGGGCTGCGCCAGCGGCTGAGCCAGAACGGGCGCAGTCGCGCAGCGCTCTTCACACAACGCCGCATGATCGATGGCTACGCAGACATCATCAACGAACTGGTGTCCGAACGCCAGTACCACCAGCTTGTACCCGTGCATAACGGGCTGCGGAACACCCTGAAGCGATAAAGACCTAGGGGCAGGATACATCCTGCCCCTACACATAACCACATGGATGTACGGGCAGAAATACGTTCTGCCCGTTTGCTTTACCGTCGCAGATGCATCAATTCCAGGATCAGTTTATGGTAGCTGCGCTGCGGGTTAGCGCGGTCGTAGACAATCGACTTGCTCGCAATCAGGTCGGGCGGCAGCGTGATTTCAGGTTCGACCAGCAGCGTAATTAACGGCTTGTCCTGCACGCTGAAATAGCGATACGCCATCTTGACGTAGTTCGACGCCAGCGATGGTTCAGTCGCCACGACAACAATCGCCCAACATTCGCTCAGCGCCTGTTCCAGCGATGCCCGCCAGTCATCGCCATGCTGGACGAGGTATTGATCCACCCATGACTGAATGCCCGCCTGCTGCAAGCTGCTGACCAACGATGCTACCACCTTATCCCAATCGGGACGGGCATAGGCAACAAAGAGTGTGTCGGTGAGATCGCCGATCTGCGGACTGGGTTTCATGCGTCCTGTTTGCTGTGTGATAGGTTCAGGCATTTTAGGCAGGCTGCGCAGTCCGCCTGTGGTTTTACCCAGATGCGTGTTGGCGGCGCGCAGCATCCCGGTCGGTGCAAGGGGGGACGTTTCCCCCATCGCCTGGTTGCTGCGGGCGCTGTACAGCCGCACGTTTTCACCGCTGCCGGGCACAATGGTCTCATCGTGGAGAGACTTGACCGGTTCCGGACGCGCCACATACTGCAGCCGCACTTGTCGCGCCAGCCGGATCACATCATCGGCGTTAAGCAGTTTTGCGCCCTCGACCAGGTTGCCATTGACGAATGTGCCGTTGGTTGATCCCATGTCTTCGACGGAGTAGCCTTTGTCTGTGCGGCGCAGACGCATATGAAAGCGGCTGATTTCCGGGTCTTGAATCACTATATCATTCGTCAAATCGCGCCCGACGGTGACGATGAGACTGTCGAGACGATGCACCTGTCCCATCTCCGGTCCCATTGTCATCATGAGACTGTAATGGAGCACGGTGTCGGCGTCAGCTTTGCCGGTTGCTTCCAGCTCAGGCGCAGCAGCCGCACCTTTACGAGCGATGCGCTCGTACTCCATCGTGATGGTATCGCCAAATTCGACAATCGCGCCGGGTTGCAGCAGCCACACTGCCTGCACGCGCTGCCCGTTGACGAATGTGCCATTGCTGGAATTCAGGTCCTGCACTTCGTAATCGTCCATCACGCGCCTGAAGACGCAGTGTTCACGACTGATTTCGTTGTCGTGGATGATGATGTCGTTTTTGCTGCCTCGTCCCAGTGCGACTGAGTCGCGTTCAAGTTCGTAAATCGCACCTGGGGTTGGACCGCGCCGCATGATTAAACGAGACATAGTTGATCCTGCTCAAATCGATTGCAGTGGCGTTCGAGTTGATGATTCTTTAGCTGCAATGTTAACACTGAACTGAATCTTCGGGAAGCAGGTGAATTGTGCAGGTTTTGTTGTGTAGTGGCGGCGTAGGACAATCGGTGGGGCAGGCGTTTTCCCGTATTGACGATGCAAGGGCTATCGGTGACACTTGAATCATACCATCAACACGGAGTTATGCAGGCATGACCGAACTTGTAAACCAGATTATCCAGTGGATAGAAACGATCATCACCGCCATCGGTTACCCCGGTGTCGCGTTTGCCACGTTTGCCGAAAATATCTTCCCGCCCATTCCATCGGAAGTCGTCATCCCGTTCGCGGGCTTTGTCGCGGCAGAGTCAGGCGGCGAACTGACATTTGTCGGCGTGTGGATTGCCAGCACCATTGGCAGCGTTATTGGCGCGGTCGTCATTTACTACTTCGGTATGATTGCGGGCGATATCGTCGTGCGCAGCTTCCTGCGGCGTTATGGAAAGTGGGTGGGCGTGTCCGAGGCAGATTATGACCGCGCCCTCAAGGTGTTCCGCAAATATGGTCCGGCGGTTGTCTTCTTCGGGCGCGTCATCCCGCTTATCCGCACGGTGATTTCTGTGCCAGCGGGCGCGGATCACATGCCGCTGCCGCAGTTCTTGCTCTATACCACTCTCGGCTCCGCCATCTGGAGTGGTTTGCTGGCATATGCGGGCTACACGCTCGGCGCAAACTGGGAACAGGTGTCGCACTTCATGGAGCAGTACTCCGACGTGGTGTATGTCATCCTGGCGGTGATTCTGGTTGCCGTTGTCGGCTTCTTCATCTACACACGCGTACGCAGCCGCCGCAACGCCGCAGCCGTCCCCACGGATGTGAAGACGGGTTAAATTACGGATTGAACCGCCAGGAACACTGGGATTTCAAGTGGACGAGGCATGCCTCGTCCCTACAACGAACGCTTTGCGTAGGGTGACACATGGTCGTCCGCGCCTTGTCCGCGCCGGAGATAAATGCGCAGAATTCGCCTTACTCGCCGTCTGCTGATTGCATTGCTCGTCGTGCTGCTGCTGGCTGGCGTCAGCATTTACGTCTGGCTGTTTGCCGACCTGCCGCCGATTGAGCGGTTGCAGGCGGGGCTGGCGCTGCCTTCGACTCGCATCTATGACCGACACGGACGCTTGCTCTACGAAATCCTGCCGCAGGACGGCGGGCGCAATGTCACCATCGCCTTGAGCGACATCCCGCAGCACTGCCTCCAGGCGGTCATCAGCACCGAAGATGCCAACTTTTACCAGCACCCCGGCGTTGACGCGGCGGGCGTGGCGCGCGCCCTGTGGATCACGCTCAATGGCGGCGAAGCGGGTGGCAGCACGATCACGCAGCAGGTGGCGCGCAATCTGCTGCTCGACCCACAGCAGCGCGCCGAACGCACGATCACGCGCAAATTGAAAGAGATGATCCTGGCTGTGCGATTGCAAAGCACCTACAGCAAGGACGAGGTACTGGCGCTGTATCTGAACCAGTCGTATTTCGGCAACCTGGCGTATGGCATCGAGGCGGCGGCACAGGCGTACTTCGGCAAACACACGGCGGAGCTTTCGGTGGCGGAATGTGCGCTGCTGGCGGGACTGCTGCAATCGCCTGCCGCGTATGATCCGCTGACCTATCCCGACGCTGCGCGCGACCGTCAGGACGTGGTGCTGAGGCTCATGGAGGGGGCGGGCACGATTGATGCGGGGCAGGCAGCGGCAGCGCGGGCGGAGACGCTGCAATTCGCGCCCGTGCGCTTCCCGATTGAAGCGCCGCACTTCGTCATGGCGGTCATTCGTCAACTGGAGCGCGATTACCCGCAGGCGTTCTACGGTGCGGGGCTCGATGTGACGACGACGCTCGATCTCGACTGGCAGCGGGCGGCGGAGCGCATCACGCGCCAGCAGTTGGCGTATATTAACCAGCCAACGGCTGAGCGCGCGGCGGCGAATGCTCAGAATGCGGCGCTGGTGGCGCTCGATCCGCACAGCGGGCAGCTTCTGGCGATGCTCGGCAGCCCGGACTACTTTGACGAGGCGATTGACGGTGCGGTTAATGCGGCACTGGCGCTGCGACAGCCGGGCAGCGCGCTCAAGCCGTTCACATATGCGGCGGCGTTTGATCCGGCACAGGACGCGCCCTGGACGGCAGCAACGATGATTCTCGATATCGAAACGCCGTTCGTGACGCGCCGCCTGGAGAGCTACACGCCCGCCAACTTCGCGCTGGTGGAGCATGGTCCGGTGCTAGCGCGTGAGGCGCTGGCGTCATCGCTGAATATTCCGGCAGTCATTACGCTCGATCATGTCGGCGTGGAAGCGTTGGTGAGTCTGCTCGATAATGCGGGCGTGACGACGCTGACGACCAACCGCAACCTCGATTTGTCTATCACGCTGGGCGGTGGCGAGGTGCGGTTGCTCGATTTGACGGCGGCTTACAGCGTCTTCGCCAATGGCGGCTGGCGCACCGAACCCGCCTACCTGCTGCGGGTTGCCGAGCGTGACGGCGCTGTGTTGTACGAGTGGCAGTCCGCGCCGCCAACGGTGCGCGTGATCGACGAGCGCGTCGCCTGGCTGATCACCGACATCCTGAGCGATGATCCAGCGCGGGCACTCGGCTTCGGGCTGAACAGCATGTTGAACATCGGGCGACCCGCCGCCGCCAAGACGGGGACGACGACCAACTTCCGCGACAACTGGATCGTCGGCTATACGCCGAATCTGGTGGTGGGCGTGTGGGTAGGCAACGCCGATAACACGCCGATGGTCGATGTGACAGGCGTGAGCGGCGCTGCACCGATCTGGAATGTGTTTATGCGCGAAGTGCTGTTGGGGCAGCCGGAACTGTCGTTTACGCAGCCGCCGGGGTTGGCGCGCGTCGAAGTTTGTGCGTTGAGCGGCTTGCTGCCGACAAGCGAATGTCCGCGCCGCAAGCTGGAATGGTTCATCGCTGGCACGCAGCCGACGGCGCTGGACAACCTGTATCAGGTGTTCACGATTGACCGCGAGACGGGGATGCTGGCGGATGAGACGACGCCGCCAGAGCGCCGCGTTGAGCAGACGTATGTAGTGCTGCCGCAGGAAGCGCGCGACTGGGGCATCCGCAATGGCATCCTGCCGCCGCCGGGTGGTGCGCTGGTGCTGCAACCGGACGCGGGCGACGCGCTGCGGCTGCTCGAACCCGACCCGTACACCATCTTCCGTCTGTCACCGCTGCTGCCCTTCGCTGCGCAGCGCATCCGGCTGACGGTGGGTGCGCCGCCCGGTACGCAGTCCGTGACGTACCGCATGGATGGCACGCTGATCGGCACGGCGGACGCTGCACCTTGGGCGGTATGGTGGGCGCTGACGCCGGGCGACCACGAACTCGTGGCGGAGGCGACGCTGACGGATGGCAGCACACAGACGACCGCGCCGCTGCCGTTCACCGTCAACACCTATGCTGTGCCGGAGAGCTACACATCGCCGTGAGAGAACGGTTTGGGTTGTCATGTAAATCGCCTGTGCTGTATGATTAACGCAGATGCGCAGGAGAATTTGTCATGACAGTGACACAAATCCTCGAACAGGCACGCGAATTATCTCTTGAAGAGCGCAAGGAACTTGCCAGGGCGCTTGTCGATTTGCTGACGGAAGTGCCTCAGCCGCATGAGAAACGGCATAGCTTGCGTGAATTTCGGGGCGTCGGCGCACATCTGTATGATGGCACGGATGCTCAGGAATACGTCAACCGCATTCGCAGTGAGTGGGATGAGTCTCCTTAAGAAGTTATCAAATCGCCTCTGACAACCTTCGTACTCCTGCTACAATCATCACAGCATAACAGCAAGGATGAGACGCGATGGTCGCCCTGCGTAAGACTGTTTCCGAAGCGGAATATCTGGAACGCGATCGTACCAGCCCGATCAAGCTTGAACTGGTCGCGGGCGAAATCTTTGCGATGGCAGGCGCGAAGCTGAGTCATAACCGCATCGAACGCAACATCATTCGACATGTGGAAAATCAGCTTGCTACTGGCGCATGCGAAGTCCTGCCAAGCGATATGCGTGTGAAGACTCCGAGCGGCTTGTATGCCTATCCCGATCTCACCGTCGTCTGTGGCGAACCGCAGCTAGATAGTGACGAACACCTCGACACGCTGCTCAATCCTGTCGTTATCATCGAAGTGCTGTCCGACTCGACTGAAATGTTTGATCGCGGCGAGAAGTTCCACGCCTACCGCACCATCCCGTCGCTGCAAGAGTACATCCTGATCGCGCAGGACACACGCCATGTCGAACATTTTCTGCGCCAGGGCGATAGCTGGATTTACACAGATGCTACCGCGCCGGACAGTGTGATTACACTACCATCGATTGGCTGCACGCTCGCGCTGGCGGAGGTCTATCGCAAAGTGGTGTTTGTGCAGCCGGAGCGCGCGGACGATGGCGATGTCGGGGATGAGGCGGGTGGCGCAGAACGATAAGCAGACACGCGATCAAAAACGGGGGACACTGTTGTCCCCCGTTTGACTCGCACATAAACGCGCAGGTTACATCGGCGGCAGCAGCACGCTGTCGATGACGTGGATGACGCCGTTGGTGGCGTAAATGTCCGCCGCGATCACCGTCGCGTCGTTGACCATCACGCTCTCGCCATCGACCATAATGCTCAGGGTCGTGCCGCCCAGCAGCGTCGCGGTCGTGAAGCCTTCTTCACCCGCTGCCGCAACAACGGTCGCTGCCGAGAACGTGCCGGGGATGACGTGGTACGCCAGGATGCTCGTCAGCAATGACTGATCTGCCAGGACATCTTCAGCGGTGACGCCAAGCGCTTCCAGCGCTGCGGCAAACGCTTCATCCGTCGGTGCGAAGACGGTGTACGGACCACCGTTGGTCAGTTCTTCCAGCACCAGCGGATCGGCGGCAGCAACAGCTGCCAGCAGCGTGGTGAATTCTGGTGTTTCGGCTTCGGTGGATGCGACCACGAGTTCAGCGATGCTGAGAGTCGGTTCTTCCATCTCCATGTCCGCCATCATCGCCATCGCTTCCAGGTTGGGCAGCAGCACACTGTCGATCACATGCACAATGCCGTTGGTCGCCGCGACATCTGCCGCTACAACGGTCGAGTCGTTGACCATCAGACTGTCCATGTCCTGTGACAGCACGAGCGCCTGTTCGGGCAGGAACGTACCGATGATCGGTGTGGCATCTTCCGCCGTAATCGCCAGCAGCGACTCCGCCGTCCATGCGCTTGGCACCACATGGTAGGAAAGGACAGCATTCAGCAGGTCGGTGTTCGCCAGCACATCTTCGGCGCTGAGGTCGAGCGCTTCAAAGGCAGCAGTAAACGCTTCGTCGGTCGGCGCGAAGACGGTCACGCGTGCTTCGGGATCGCTGAGGGTTTCGAGGAACGCCGGGTCAGCCGCGCCTACCGCTGCCAGCAGCACGGTGAACTGCGGCTCATCACCTTCAGTGGCGGCTACGACGATTTCCGCAATGGTCTGGGTGGGTTCTTCCTGGGCAAAAACAGGCAGGGCGAAGACGCCGAGCACGAGCGCGAGGACAAGCATCAGGGAAAGCTTACGCATAGCACACAATCTCCAACTCAACGGTCAAACTTACAATACAAGGTCACGATGGGTACCGCATCCTGACTTACGATCAACGTTAAGCCGCTTGTATGAATGTTAAGCAAGTGCAGATTGAGCATTGCTTAAACAGACATTGAGCAAGCCTTAAGTGCCGCTTGAGTGCCGGGTGAGCGGACAGTGGCGAAATCCGATTTCATCAAACACTCAGCCAACGCCGTTGCGTCGGCTGATTTTGTTTATATACTCTGCAAGTCTCTCGTCGTACGTGAGTAAACGAATGCTGCATCGCACTCTCCTCACACAAACCCACATGGGCTGGTCGCTGGTAGACGACAACCGTCTGCCCAGGCGTTAAGCTGCGCCGTTCCGCCGGATTCCGTCTTTTTCAGATAGCCATCCTTATACCATCCTGGGGAGCATTGTATGTCGTTGACCTCGGTGCTTATCTATCCATTTCTACTCGCACTGCTGGTGTTCGGCGCGCGGCGCTGGCTGAGCGCTGCCGTGCAGGGCTGGCTGCTGGCGCTGAGTCTGGCGGTCGCGTTCGCGCTGGGGCTGGCGCACATCCCGCTGCTGGAGGAGCGCGGCAGCATCATTCAGTCGTTCGCCTGGGTCGAACAGATCGGGCTAACGCTGACGTTTTATATCGATGGCTTATCGCTGCTCTTTATCCTGCTTGTCACGGGGATGGGCACGGCGATCATGCTTTATGCGGGCTACTACTTTGACGACCGCGATGAGTCCGGGTGTTTTCTGGCGCTGATGATGGCGTTCACAGGCGCGATGCTGGCGCTGGTGACGGCGGGCAATGTGTTGACGCTCTTCATCGCCTGGGAACTGACCAGCATCATCTCGTTTTTGCTGATCGGCTTCAAAGGCAAAGACCCGAACGCACGACACGGCGCGCTGCAAGCGCTCATGATCACGGGCGGCGGTGGGCTTGCGCTGCTGGTTGGCTTGCTGCTGCTGGGCGGTGCGGCAGGCGGCTACGATATGGCACAGCTGCTCACCAGCGGCGATGTGCTGCGGGCACACCCCTGGTACACGGCGATCGCCGTGCTGCTGATGATCGGCGCGTTCAGCAAGAGCGCGCAGTTCCCGCTCCACTTCTGGCTGCCGCAAGCGATGACCGCGCCCACCCCTGCCAGCGCTTTCCTGCATTCCGCGACGATGGTCAAAGCGGGCATCTATCTGCTGGCGCGCTTCGCGCCGGTGCTGGGCAATACTGACTTCTGGACGGTGGCGCTGGTCGGCGTCGGGCTGGTGACACTGCTGCTCGGCGCGCTGCTGGCGCTGCGTCAGCGTGACCTCAAAGGTGCGCTGGCGTTCTCTACCATCAGCCAGCTTGGGGCGCTGGTGGCGTTGATTGGGCTGCCGGACAGCATCGGCATCAAGGCGGCGATGGTCGGCATTCTGGCGCATGCGCTGTACAAAGGCGCGCTCTTCCTTGTCGTTGGCGCGGTCGATCACGCCACTGGCACGCGCGACATTGACCAGCTCGGCGGACTGCGGCGGCAGATGCCCGGTTTCGCAGTCGTCGCCGCGATTGCCGCGCTGTCGATGGCGGGTGTGCCGCCGCTGTTCGGCTTTGTCAGCAAGGAACTGCTGATCGATGCCGCGCTCCACGTGCCGTTCATGTTCATCGCGGTGGGCGTCGTCTTTGTCAGCGCCGCGCTGACGGTGGCGATGGCGCTCATCCTGTTCTGGGATGTCTTCATGGGCGAACGCAAGGGACAGCACGGACACGAAGAAGCCCCTCTCCATGAGGGAGAGGGGTTGGGGGTGAGGGCTTCTGCGCCACACTTCCACACCCCTCCTGCGCCGCTAGTGTGGGGACCAATGGCGATTGCCGCCTTGTCGCTTGTGCTGGGGATTGGCATTGCGCCGCTCATCACGCCCATCGTCCAGCTTGCTGTCGGCAAGCCGACCAGCCTATACCTGTTCCCACCGGAAGGTATCAACCAGGCGTTCATCCTGAGCGCGCTGGCGCTGGCAGCGGGCGGGCTGGTGTTCGTGCTGCGTTCCGTCTGGCTGGCGTGGCGTATCCCGACGATTTTGACGGGACCCCAGGTCTACGCGGCGGCAGTGCGCGGCGTTGAAGGGGCAGCCGCCTTCATCCTCAAGTCGCAGAACGGGCGCATTCGCGATTACCTGCTGGTCATTCTCGTGGCGGTCATCGCGTTGATGACGACCAGCGGTGTGGCGCGCTGGGTCGATTGGGATAATGTCGTCGTTCAATTAACGAGTGTCTCCGACGTGCTGAAGGTGGTGCTGCTGGTGGTGGCGCTCGGCGCGACATTCGCGGCGATTATGTTCCGTCAGCATTTACTGGCGGCACTGGCGCTCGGTGTGTCTGGCTACAGTATCGGCGGTATCTTCCTGCTTGAACCTGCGCCCGATGTGGCGCTGGTGCAGTTCCTGGTCGAAACGATTGCCACCGTGCTGATCATCATGATCCTGGTGCGTACCAGCACACCGGAACGCGAGCAGGTAATCGAACGTGAGGCGTACGTCAACCGCTGGGTGCTGCTGCGCGACATTTCCCTGTCGGCGCTGGTTGGTATTGGCGTGACACTGTTCGCGCTTGCTGCCGTCAGCAGCCGCCCCACGCCGCAATCGATCAGCCAGTGGCATCTGGAGAATGCACTGCCGCAAACGCAGGTCAATGATGTCGTGGCGTCCATCGTCACTGATTTTCGCGGCATGGACACGCTCATCGAGATCACGGTCTTCGGCATGGCAGCGCTTGGCGTGCTGACGCTGCTCGCGCCGACCACGCCCGGCAGAACGATGGCGCTGCGGCTGCTCCGTAAGAAGGACTCGCCTTCCGCGACTGCCGATGTCGCCAAAGCGGAGGGCGCATCTCCAGCGCCAGAACCGCCCGTGCCCGTCTACACGTTCGCCTTTTCCGACGCGCTCAATCGCTTCGCGGCGCGCATCGTGCTGCCATTCGGGCTGTTGGTCGCGCTGGCGCACATTCTCTATGCAGGCAGCGCGCCAGGTGACGGCTTCACCGCTGGCGTGATTGCCGGGCTGGCGATTGCGCTGTGGTACATCATCTTCGGCTACGAAGCGGTCAAGACGCAGTTGCGCTGGCTGCACCCGCCTGTCTACATCGGTGTCGGGCTGGTCTTGGCGCTCGGTAATGCCCTGCTGCCGCTGCTGTTCGGACGCGAGTTCTTCGCCTTCACGTTCCTCGCCAGTTTGCCAGCCGATATTAAACTGGCATCGACGACCGTGTTCGAGGTCGGTATTTTCCTGAGCGTTTTTGGCGGCATCAGCGCAATTATGGAAGCCATCACCCATCCCCAGGAGGTCGAGAAGCTATGAACGTCATCTTTGCGATTGCAACCGGCATCATGTTTGCCTTCGGCGTCTTTCTGTATCTGCGCCGCGATCTGATCAAATCGGCGATGGGCTTTTACGTGCTGTTCACGGCGATCAACTTTTTGCTGCTGGCGGTCGGGGCGTTCAACGGCAATGTCCCGCCTTACGTCAATGATCAGAACCAGATTGATGGGCAGTCGAGCGACCCGCTGGTGCAGGCACTCATCCTGACCGCCATCGTCATCAGCTTTGGCTCGTATGCGCTGCTGACTGCGTTCATTGCGGTGGCATCGCGCCGCTTCCGCACCGTCAACAGCGACGAAATCGACAGGCTTAAGGGGTAGGTGATGAATACCGTCGTACTCGGAACGGTCTTCCTGCCCTTGATCGCGGCGGCGCTGGGGCTGCTGCTGGCGCGCAACCGCACGCTGCAACATTTCGTCGGCTTGGTCGGCGTCGTCGGTGCGTGGCTGTGCAGCATCGTGGTGCTGCTCGCCAATCTGGAGAGTGGGATGCCGCAAATCTACCGTCTGGGCGGCTGGCCTACACCGTTCGGGATTGTGCTGGTCGCCGATCTGCTGTCGTCGCTGTTCGCCGTCATGTCCACCACCGTCGTCGCGGCGGGCGTGCTGTACGCGCTCGGCTGCAAGGACAAAGTCGTGACCTACCCAACGTTCATGCCGTTGTTCCTGTGCATGGGCGCGGGGCTGTTTGGTGCGCTGTACACGGGCGATGTCTTCACGCTGTTTGTCTTCATCGAATTGATGGTGATCGCGTCGGTCACGCTGGTGGCGATCTCGGATAACCGACTCGGACTGGAAGCGGCGATCAAGTATCTGCTCATCAGTTCGCTCGGCACGCTGTTCTTGCTGATCGGCATTGGCGCGCTCTATGCCACGTTCGGCACGCTGACGATGGCGGACATCGGGCGGCTGCTGGCAAGCGGCGACCGACCGCTGCTGGCACAGGCGGCAGCCGTCATGCTGATGTGCGCGTTCCTGCTCAAAAGCGCAGTTTTCCCGTTCCACTTCTGGCAGCCGGATTTCCACACCACCGCGCCGACGCCCGTTCATTCCGTGCTGTCATCGGTCGTGGTCAAGGTCGGCATCTATGGGCTGATCCGCATGATCACACTGATGTTCACGGCAGAGGCAAGGTTAATCGAAGACCTGCTGGTGGTGCTGGGCGTGATTGGCATCTTCTTTGGCAGTCTGGGCGCGCTCGGCACGTATGACGCCAAGCGGCTGCTGGCATATTCGACGTTCGGGCAGATCGGTTTCATCCTCGTTGGCATCGGCTGGGGGACGCCGCTGGCGCTGGCGGCGGCACTGGTCTACGCCGTCAATCACTCGTTCATTAAATCGTCGCTGCTGATGATCACGGGCGGCATCTCCAGCCGCAGCATCGGCAAGACAGCGCGCATCAGCGAAATCGCTGGCTTGGGCAAGAAGCTGCCCTACATCAGCGCGCTCTATTTCATCGGTGGGCTGGCGCTGGCGGGCGTGCCGCCTCTCAACGGCTTTATCAGTAAGGTGATGCTGGTGCAGGGGGGGATCGGCGCGGAAGGCTGGCTGGTGCTGGGGCTGGCAGTCGGCGCGGGCATGATCACGCTGTTGTACATGATGCGGACGTGGCAGCACATCTTCCAGAAAGAGCCAGACGAATTTACCAAAGCAAAGCCGACAGGCGATAACCTGCTTGCGCCGTCGCTGCTGCTCGGGCTGTGCGTGCTGCTCGGTGTCTACGCCGCGCCGCTGATCGAGATTGCCACGCAGACAGTGGCGCAGCTCGGCGACCCACAAATCTATATCCGCGCGGTATTGGGAGGCTGAGATGGGCTTTTATCTTTTGATGGCGCTGCCGCTGGCGCTTGGCTGGATGATCGTAACGTCGCAGTTCAACCCCGACGGCTTGCTGATCGGCTATGTACTGAGCTTGCTGGCGCTGCTGTTCATCCGCCCGCCCGTCGAACACATCGTCTGGGGGCGACTGCCGGCGCAGTTTGTCGCGTTGGTGGTCTATATCCTGACGCTGTTCCGCGACATTTTCCTGTCGAGCATCTATGTCGTGCGGTTGGTGCTTGCCCCCCGACTCGATCTCAATCCAGGCATCTTGCGTGTGCCGACACAGGACAGTGAACAGCGCGAAACGACTGCTGCGCTGAGCGCACACAACATCACGATCACGCCGGGTGAGCTGGTGGTCGAGTTTGAGGAGAATGACGCCATGCTGGTGCATACGCTGGATGTGACCACCTCCAGCGCCAGCGCCGAACGCAATCAGGCGCGACGCTTGGGATTGATCCGCCGCATATTGACAGGAGATGCGACATGAGTGAGTTTCTGAACCTGGCGGCGCAGGTTGCGCTGATTGTGATGATCGTGCTGCTGGTGCCGACGACGTACCGCGTCTGGGTGGGGCCAACGCCCGCTGACCGCTTGCAGGCGGTCGATACGATCACGACGCTGCTGATCGGGATTATCGTGCTGCTCGGCATCGTACAGGGCAGCGCGCTGATTATTGACGTGGGGATTGCGCTGGCGGCGTTCAGCTTTGTCGGCGCGATCGCCATCGCCCGTTATCTGTGCGAAGGCAAGGTGTTTTAGGAGGCGGCTATGATGATCAATGATATTCTGGGCGCGGCGGCGCTCATCTTCGGTCTGTTCTTCTCGGTGGTCGGCATCATCGGCTTGATCCGCTTCCCGGATGTCTACTGTCGTATCCATGCGTCCGGCAAGGTAGCGACGCTGGGGTTGGTCGGGCTGCTGGTGGCGTCGGCGATTGCCATACCGGAGACGGCGCTCAAGGCGCTGGCACTGGCGTTGTTCGTCGTCATCACGTCACCCGTCGCCTCGCACGCGATTGCGTCCGCTGCCTACCGCACGGGCGTGCCGATGCATAAGAAGGGCGACGCGCCGCAGGAACCGCGCTGGTCAACTGACCAGTCGTAAGACTCCTATTTCGCCGGACGCGCTCTAATACCATTCCCTCTACACTGTCCTACAGTGACAGCTACACAGGGGCAAGATCATGCTTGGGCGTATTCTAATCGCGATAGTGGGTACGGTTGCGGCGCTTTTCGGCGTCTGTTGGCTGGGGCTGCGCGTGCCAGCGCCCGCATTTCCGTCTGACGAGTCAGCAGGCACAGCGACCACCAACATCCCGATCCCGACCGGGCTGCCTGCGCCTGTCGAGCGCTTCGCACGCGTGGTCTATGGCGACATGCTGCCGCAAGCGCAGATGGCGCGGGTCAGCGGGCACGCGACCGTGACGATGAACGGCATCACCATGCCCGCACGCTTTCGCTTTTCGTATGACATGGCGCGCGGTCATTACCACGAAATACAGGTGACATGGTTCGCGCTGCCCGTGATGAGCATCCATGAGCGTTATCTCGATGGTCACGCCATTCTCGACATCCCGATCATCGGGCGCGTCGAAAATGACCCGAACACAGATGCGGCGTCTCGGCAGGGCTTCTGGGCAGAACTGCTTGCCTGGGTCCCTGCGTTGGCAATCGGCGATCCGCGCGTGCGTTGGCAGGCGATTGATGACACGAGCGCGCGGATGTACGTGCCGGGCGCGGACGATGCCGATGCATTCACGCTGCATTTTGATCCGGCGACAGGCTATATGACTGAATTACGCGCCATGCGTTACAGCGATAGTGAGCAGCGGCGGCGCTGGCAGCCAAGCGCGCTGAAGTGGGACGATCTGCACGGCACGCCGACGATGGTACGCTCATCCATTCACTGGGACGACGACGCGCCCTGGGTGATGTGGGACGTGGAAGACGTGGTGTTGGGGGCGAATGTGTCGGCGCGGTTGGAGCGGTTTGGTGGGTGAGCCCTGTTTCAGTCATCCCGCTACTGGCTATCCTGCGTGTACTCACTCCCCCGTGTTTGTGAGCGCCAGCACGAACGGGTGGACGGGACCGCTACCGTGCCGCTGGAGCAAATTGCCAATGACCGTCAGCGTCCACTTTGAGTCGGCGATGTCGTCCACTAGTAAAATCGGCTTGCCCTTTAGCTGCGTGCTGATAGTGAAGTTCCCACGCACATTCGTCGCCTGCTGAAAGCTGTTGCGCATCTCGGTTTGCGGCGGGTGCTGGTTTTCGTGCTGGATCACCGCTGCGTAGGGTAAGCCAAGCGTTTTCGCCAGCCGTTCCGCGAACGACGGCACGAGCAGCGGACGGCGCAGCGACGGCATTGGGACAACGCCGTTGACCTGCACGCCTGTCTGCTTCCAGTATGCGCGCAGCACCGCCGCTGCTGCTTCGACCAGTTCGTCGCTGTAATGCCCGGCGTCGCGTCCCGCACGCACCTGCACGCCCCAGCCTTCATCGTAATAGCCGCACAGCGCTACACCCGTCTGGTTAATGTGGATGTCGGTCGTCTTCGGGAACTCGGCGCTGCGACCGGGCCAACGGCGGCGCGGTTCAAAGCGCAGCGGGTTGCCGCGTCGCAGGAACAGCTGCGCGCGCTGAATATCGCTCGCCAGCGGCTGGAACTTGCTCTGCGCCCCAGTGCAGTTTTTGCAGCGTCCGCAGCGTTCGACCGGGTGTGGATCATCGAGCGCTTTGGCGAGGAAATGCATCAGGCAGCCGCGCTCACGCAGATACGCCTTCATATGTGCAAGCTCGGCGTAGCGCGTCCGCGTCACTTCCGACCAGCGCGCATAGTCCGGCGCAGCATCGGTCTTGACCAGGATGTAATCACCGTCACGTTTCTCAATGATCTGCTCGACTTCCAGATGCGTCAGGATTTTGTCGAGCGTAGACACGCGCACATTGACCCGCTGCTGCAAATCTGTGCGCCCCTGCGCCCGCTGCGCCAGCGCCTGAATGACTTCTTGCACCTGCTGCGGCTGGGGGAAGGCGGTATCGATGAAGTAGCGCTGGATGTCTTCATCGCCTGCGCCATACATGAGGATGATGTGCGCGCGGTCAATGCCGCGTCCGGCGCGCCCGATCTGCTGGTAGTAGCTGATGATGTTGCCGGGCAGCTGATAGTGAATGACGAAGTGCAGATCGCTCTTGTCGAAGCCCATACCCAGCGCCACGCTGGATACCAGCGCTTTGACTTCGTTGCGCATCAACTGATCTTCCAATGCGGCGCGGTCTTCCGACTGCGTTTCTTCGACATCAGCAAAGTAGGCTTTAGCACGAATGCCTTCGCTTTGCAGCCATTCCGCTACCTGCTGGCAATCGCGCGTGGTCGTGCAGTAGATGATGCCGCTGCCCGGCAGATGCTTGAGCAGGTACGACAGCAGCGTCAGCCGTTCGGAAGCGTCCATCGCTTCGGGATAGACGTAGAGCGAGAGGCTGTCGCGGGTCAGCGGTCCGCGCTGAATGTTGATGCCTGCGCCCAAAATCGCCGCCACATCCGCCACCACGCGGTCATTAGCGGTGGCGGTCGTGCCGATGACGGGCGTGTCTGGCGGGATTTCATCGAGCAGCTCCATGATGCGGCGGTAGTTGGGGCGGAAGTCATGTCCCCAGTCGGAGATGCAGTGCGCTTCATCGACCACCAGCAGCCCGACCTGTTGGCGCAGCGTCGTCCACACATCGCGCTGGAAGCGATCATTTGCCAGGCGTTCCGGCGAAATCAGCAGCAGATCCAGCTTGCCTGTCAGCAGCGCCGCCTCGATCTGGCTGTGATCGTCCGGGTTGCTGCTGTTGACGGTCGCCGCCCGCAAGCCATACTGCGCAGCGGAGGCGATCTGGTTGCGCATGAGCGATAGCAGCGGGCTGATGAGGATGGTCGGTCCCGCGCCCTGCGTCCGCAGCAGCCGCGTCGCCATGAAGTAGACCAGGCTCTTGCCCCAGCCGGTGCGCTGGACGACGAGGACGCGCTGGCGCTGTTCGACGAGCGCGGCGATTGCCTCCCACTGCCCATCACGAAAGTGCGCGCCCGCGCCGAGCGCCGCTTGCAGCCACTCGTTCGCCTGTTGTTGGAATGTCGTCATCTTTGGTCACTCTCGCGCCTGCTGCTGTAATTGGGCTATTGTGTGCGATAATAGCGCATAAAAGACGAGATGATAAAATGACTGCACTAGACGATACCCAATGACATCATGATATGAACACATTTGCAGACACTATCCATCAGTGGGAAACGTTCTACTTCGCGACGGGCGGCATC